>NZ_BAAGUR010000002.1:0-924038 GCF_054781295.1 Kribbella endophytica | reverse complement strand
GGTGCTCGCGTGCCCGGCCTGGGGCCGGGCACGCGCTGGTGGATCAGCCGAGCTTGGTGACGTCGCGGACTGCTCCCTTGTCGGCGCTGGTCGCCATGGCGGCGTAGGCGCGGAGGGCTTGGGAGACCTTGCGCTCTCGGGCCTTGGGGGCGTACACGCCCTTGAGGGCCGTACGACGGGTCTCCAGTTCCGCCTCGCCGACGAGGAGGTCGATCGAGCGGTTGGGGATGTCGATGCGGATTTGGTCGCCGTCCTGGACGAGCGCGATGGTGCCGCCGGAGGCCGCCTCGGGGGAAGCATGGCCGATCGACAGCCCCGACGTACCGCCGGAGAAGCGCCCGTCGGTGACCAGCGCGCAGACCTTGCCCAGGCCGCGGCCCTTCAGGAACGACGTCGGGTAGAGCATCTCCTGCATCCCGGGCCCACCCTTCGGCCCCTCGTACCGGATCACGACGACGTCGCCGGGCTGGACCTGCTTGGCGAGGATCTTCTCGACGGCTTCTTCCTGCGACTCGCAGACGACGGCCGGGCCCTGGAACGTCCAGATCGACTCGTCGACTCCCGCGGTCTTCACGACGCAACCGTCCTCGGCCAGGTTGCCCTTGAGCACGGCCAGGCCGCCATCGGTCGAGTACGCGTGCGCGCTGTCGCGGATACACCCGCCGGCCGCGTCGGTGTCCAGCGTCTCCCACCGCTCCGACTGCGAGAACGCGGTCGCCGACCGCACACACCCCGGGGCCGCGTGCCACATCTCGACGGCCTCCGCGGACGGCGAACCGCCGCGCAGGTCCCACGTCTTCAACCACTCGTCGATCGAGTCGCTGTGCACGGTGTGGATGTCCTCGTTCAGCAGCCCACCCCGGTACAGCTCACCGAGGATCGCCGGGATACCGCCCGCCCGGTGCACGTCCTCCATGTAGTACGTCCCACCCGGCGCGACGTTCGGCGCGACCTTCGCGAGGCAAGGCACCCGCCGGGAGACGGCGTTGATGTCGTCCAGACCGAAGTCGACCTCGGCCTCCTGCGCCGCGGCCAGCAGGTGCAGGATCGTGTTGGTCGAACCGCCCATCGCGATGTCGAGCGCCATCGCGTTCTCGAACGCGGCGCGGGACGCGATGTTGCGCGGCAGCACGTTCTCGTCGTCGGTGTCGTAGTACCGCTTGGTGATCTCGACGACCGTGCGGCCGGCGTTCTCGTACAGGTCCTTGCGGGCCGTGTGGGTGGCCAGGACCGAGCCGTTGCCCGGCAGCGCCAGGCCGATCGCCTCGGCCAGACAGTTCATCGAGTTCGCGGTGAACATGCCCGAGCAGGACCCGCAGGTCGGGCAGGCGTTCTCCTCGATCCGCTGGATGTCGGCGTCGGAGACGTTCTCGTTGACCGCCTCGGACATCGCGTCGATCAGGTCGAGCTTGCGCACGGTACCGTCGACCAGCGTCGCCCGGCCGGCCTCCATCGGGCCGCCGGAGACGAACACGGTCGGGATGTTCAGCCGCAGCGCGGCCATCAGCATGCCCGGGGTGATCTTGTCGCAGTTGGAGATGCAGATCAGCGCGTCGGCGCAGTGCGCCTCGACCATGTACTCGACCGAGTCGGCGATCAGGTCGCGCGACGGGAGGCTGTAGAGCATGCCGCCGTGGCCCATCGCGATCCCGTCGTCGACGGCGATCGTGTTGAACTCGCGCGCGATGCCACCGGCCGCATGAATCGCCTCGGACACGATCCGGCCCACCGGCTGGAGGTGGGTGTGCCCCGGCACGAACTCGGTGAAGCTGTTCGCCACGGCGATGATCGGTTTGCCGAAGTCCTCCCGCGCTACCCCGGAGGCCTGCATGAGCGCGCGAGCGCCCGCCATGTTGCGACCGTGGGTGACAGTACGGGACCTCAATGCAGGCACGACGGTATCTCCTCGCTTCTCGGACTGCTCACCTAGCATGTTGCCACTCCCGTCCCGAATGCCGAAACACCGGTCCCACATCCCGGCGTATCCCGCCAGGAAGGTCCCGCGTTCGACAGCCGTTCTCCGCGTACGGCGGGAAGTCGCCTCAACCCAGAGCGGGTGTTTCGAACTTCTCGCGGCGTCCGGCATCTTGTCCCTGTGAGCACAGTTGACGACGCCGTACCAGAGACCACCACGGAATCAGCCCCGCTGGAGCGGCTCGCGCTCTCGCGCGCCGCGCGGGAGCAGGTGGAGACCTGGGCCAACGGCGCCCAGGCTCTCGCGCTGCTGACGACGCTGCGGGACCGCGGGTGGACGCAGGTCCTCCTCGAACGCCGCGAGCTCGCCGCGCTGGAGGAGTTCTCCGGTCTCCCGCCGGCTCGGCTGGCCGACATCCTGGAGGTTCTCGAGTCGCACGGGATCGTGGAGCAGGCGGACGGGCACGTGCAGCTGAGCCCCTCCTTCGAGGCACTCGCCGCCGCGGACGCCTGGATCGGGCTGGACGATCTGCTCGACCGCTCCGACCTGATGACGCGGTTGACCCGTACGGCGGCCGAGGAGCCTGGACCGCTCCCCCTGACCGAGCCGGACGCGCTCGTGCTGGCCCGTGCCGCAGGCGGAGCGGCGGGCGCCGTGACGAAGGCGCTGTACGAGCAGATCTTCGTCCCGCAACTGCCTGAGCTGTCGGCCGCGATCAAGGCCGGGACGTGGCTCGACGTCGGCTGTGGTGTCGCCTGCGCGACGCTGACGCTCGCCTCGATGTTCCCGGAAATGGAGGGTGTCGCGATCGAACTGGTCCCGGCGGTCGCCGCCGAGACCGTACGACGGGCCGAAACGCTCGGGGTGACGGATCGGATCGACATCCGGGTGATGGATGCGCGGGAACTCGACGAGCCGGACAGGTTCAGCGGCGCGTTCTGGGCGCAACCGTTCTTCCCCGAACAGACGCGCGCGGAGACGCTCGCCATGCTGCTGCGCGTGCTGCAGCCCGGTGGGGTGCTGCTGATGCAGGAGATGGAGCCGGAACCGGACGAGGAGGATCGACCGGCGTACACCCTCCGGAAGCTCGTTGCGCAGGGCTGGGGCGTGCCGTTCGGCCGGACGGCAGAACAGCTCGCCGACGAGGCGAAGGCTGCGGGCTTCGAGATCGAACGCCTGGCCCAGACCGACTTCGGCCGCCTGGTCATCGCCCGCCGCCCAGCCTGACAGGAGCTTTTGTCGGGTCTGCGATCTAGCCTGGGGCGATGGAGGACTTCGAGTTGCGTGCGCACCGGGTGCATCCCGCGCTGCGGCCGTACCTTGATGATCTGATCGGCTACGCCTACCGCGGGGAGCCGCCCGAGCTGCATCGCGGGCTCCCCTCCCGGTCGCTGACCGTCGTGATCACGCTTGACGAGCCGCTGGGCATCGCCTGGCCGGGCGCGCCGACGCAGAAGTTCCACACGCTCGCGAGTGGACTGCACTCGACCGCCGTACAGATCGGTCAGTCCCCCAACCACGCCGGCCTCCAGCTCGCGCTCACTCCGGCCGGCAGCCGCGCGCTGCTCGGCGTCCCACCAAGCGAGCTGGCTTCGCTCGCAGTCCCGCTCGACGACATCCTCGGCCGGCCCGCCCGTGAGCTCACCGAGCAGCTGCGCGAAACCTCCAGCTGGACGCGACGCTTCGCCATCGTGGAGCAGTTGTTGCTCGAGGCGTGGCGCAACGAGCCAGTCCCCCAACCCCGCGCCGAGATCTGCTGGGCCTGGCAACGGCTCGCGCAGACGAGCGGCGGCGTCGGCGTACAGGACCTGGCGACCGAAGTCGGCTGGGGTCGACGTCACCTGACCGAACGCTTCCGTCAGGAGTACGGCCTCGCGCCCAAGGTCGCCGCTCGCGTGATGCGTTTCGAGCAGGCCGTGCAGCGGCTGAAGCGCGCGCCACGGACCAAGCTCGCCGACCTGGCCGCCGATCTCGGGTACGCCGACCAGGCGCACCTGTCGCGCGAGTGGAACGCGCTGGCCGGTTGCTCGCCGCGGCAATGGATCGCCGAGGAACTCCCATATGTTCAAGACGAACCTCCTGTGGTGAGGGCAGAGTCGCGGGTATGAACACGACACAGAGCACTGGGCAGGTCGGTGTGTGGCCGACGCTGATCTACCGCGACGGGCAGGCCGCACTGAAGTTCCTGACCGAAGGGTTGGGATTCACGCTGGTCGCCTCCTACCCCGGGGTCGCCGAGGGATCGATCGCGCACGCCGAACTGCTGTGGTCGCACGGTGGTGGGGTGATGGTCAGCTCGGTCGACCGCAACGCCGAACCCAACGAGTTCGACCGGTTCGTCGACCAGGCACAGGGAAGTTATCTCGTTCACGACAATCCGGATTCCCTTTATCCACAGGTGATCGCGGCCGGGGCGAAGGTGCTGCGCGAGATGCGCGAGGAAGACTACGGATCGCGCGGATTCGCCGTCACCGACCCCGAGGGCAACGTGTGGAGCGTCGGTACGTACGCCGGCGAGACCAAGTAATCCACAGGGTCCCCCCGCGCGCCTCGCGACGTCCGTAGAATCGCTGCGTGGCCGAAACGACAGCGGAACTGCCAGACTCCGAAGCCCTGCAGGTGCTGCACCGGGTGTTCGGGTACGACGCGTTCCGCGGGGAGCAGCGCGACATCATCGAGACCGTCGTCGGTGGTGGTGACGCGCTCGTCCTGATGCCGACCGGCGGCGGCAAGTCGCTGTGCTACCAGATCCCCGCGCTGGTCAGATCCGGTGTCGGCGTGGTGATCTCGCCGCTGATCGCGCTGATGCAGGACCAGGTCGACGCGCTCACCGCCCTCGGCGTACGGGCCGGCTTCCTGAACTCGACGCAGGACTTCGAGCAGCGCCGCGAGGTCGAGCAGGCGTTCCTCGCCGGCGACCTCGACCTGCTCTACCTGGCGCCCGAGCGGCTCCGGGTGGAGGCGACGGTCCGGCTGCTCGACCAGGGCAAGATCTCGTTGTTCGCGATCGACGAGGCGCACTGTGTGTCCCAGTGGGGCCACGACTTCCGGCCTGACTACCTGATGCTCTCGGAGCTGCACGAGCGCTGGCCGGACGTACCGCGGATCGCGCTGACCGCGACGGCGACCGAAGCGACGCATGCCGAGATCGCCACCCGGCTGAACCTGACCGAGGCGCGGCACTTCGTCGCGAGCTTCGACCGGCCCAACATCCAGTACCGGATCGTCGGCAAGGACAGTCCGCAGCGGCAGCTGCTCGACCTGCTGCGCACCGAGCACGCGGGCGACGCGGGCATCGTCTACTGCCTGTCCCGCAACAGCGTCGAGAAGACCGCCACGTTCCTGAGCCAGAACGGGATCGAGGCCGTGCCGTACCACGCCGGTCTGGACAGCCGGACCCGCGCGAAGAACCAGTCCCGCTTCCTGCGCGAGGACGGCCTGGTCGTGGTCGCGACGATCGCGTTCGGGATGGGGATCGACAAGCCCGACGTACGGTTCGTCGCGCACCTGGACCTGCCGAAGTCGGTCGAGGGGTATTACCAGGAGACCGGGCGTGCTGGGCGCGACGGGCTGCCGTCGACGGCTTGGCTGGCGTACGGGCTGCAGGACGTCGTGCAGCAGCGCAAGATGATCGACACGTCCGAAGGTGATGCTGCGCACCGGCGTCGGCTCGGCTCGCACCTCGACGCGATGCTCGCGCTGTGCGAGACCGTGCAGTGCCGGCGGGTTCAACTGCTCGCGTACTTCGGCCAGCAGGGTGAGCCGTGCGGGAACTGCGACACCTGCCTGGTCCCGCCGGAGTCATGGGACGGCACGATTCCGGCGCAGAAGCTGCTCTCGACGGTCTACCGGCTGCAGCACGAGCGGAACCAGAAGTTCGGCGCCGGCCAGGTGATCGACATCCTGCTCGGCAAGACGACCGAGAAGATCAAGCAGTTCCGGCACGACGATCTGAGCGTGTTCGGCATCGGGACGGAGCTGAAGGACACCGAGTGGCGTGGAGTGATCCGGCAACTGCTGGCGCAGCGGCTGCTCACCGTCGAAGGTGATTACGGCACGCTGCTGCTCACCGCCGAGAGCGCCGAGGTGCTCGGTCGGCGGCGCGACGTGATGATGCGGCGTGAGCCCGAGCGCGTCGGACGGTCGAAGTCGTCGGGCGGTGGCAGCAAGAAGAAGGTCGTCGACCTACCGGCCGAGGCGGCGCCGGTGTTCGAGCGCTTGCGCGCCTGGCGGGCGGCGACGGCCAAGGAACAGGGCGTTCCGGCGTACGTGATCTTCCACGACGCGACGCTGCGCCAGATCGCAACCGACCTACCAAGCTCGCTGACCGAGCTCGGCAAGATCAGCGGCGTCGGCGAGAACAAGCTGGCCAAGTACGGCGACGGCGTATTGGAGGCACTGGCCGCGGAGTAGTGCGGAGGGGGCTGGCCGACGGGCGCCGCGGCCGGGCCGGTTGCGGCGGTGACGCGTCGGCGGCAAGGGCCCGTGTGTCCGGGCCAGGGCAAGGCGCCGGTCCTGGACGATGACGGAGGTCTGCCGTTTGGGCGTGTGGTGGCACGGCGGGGTGGACGTCGAGTGGGTCGGGTGCGACGCGGATGCCTGGATCGGCGAATGTCCGCGGGCCACGATCGCCGTCAGCGGGCCGGGCGTTCGCGCCGGTTGGCCCGGTTGAGTTGTCGCGTCGGTTGCGTCGGTTGCCGGCGGGTGTGGCGTAACGCGGTGGGGTGGGTGTGGCGTCGTACGGGGTGGAGAACTCTGACGACGAAAGGGTTTGTTTTGTTGACCTCTGTGGTGACCGGGTTGTTGCTGGCGACAACCACGGCGGGTGCTGTTGCGCCTGTGCCGATCGACTGGACTGCGACGCCGACCGAGCTGGGGTCGGCGGTGCTCTACACGACCGAGCGGGCTGATGGCGCGCAGTGGAGTGTGGGGATTTCGCTGGAGCAGGACGGGGACGCGTTGCGGTTCCATCCGCTGGCGGCGTACTGGGACGGGAAGGCCTGGCGTCCTACCGACAGTTCGGTGGCGGACGGGCGGTTGGATGATCTGCTCGTGCGGTCGCGGAACGACGTGTGGGCAGTGGGCGCGGCGGAGGACCCGAAGAGCGGCGACCGGCCGTTGCTGCAGCGGTGGAACGGGACCGCGTGGAAGCGGGTGAAGAACCCGGTCGAGCCGGTGGACGGGACTTCGCAGTACACGACTGTGACGGCGGCTGGAGTTGGCGTGTTGGTCGGCGAGGCGTCGACTGATGCGGATGGGAACTACCAGACCGCCGTACGCCGGTACGCCGGTGGGAAGTGGACGGCTCTGCCGACTGCGGGACTGCAGCACATCGTCTATCTCGACGACGTCGAGCAGGTTTCGCCGAAGGACATCTGGGCGGCGGGGATCGGTGGGGTCGCCCGGTACGACGGGAAGGCGTGGCAGGAGGTGAAGCTGCCGATCGATATGCAGCCTGATCGGCAGTTCGAGATCGCGCAACTGGTGGTGCGTGGGGCGGACGACATCTGGGCGGTCGGTGAGAAGCCGAGCGAGGAGTTCTGGCGGCAGCCGCTGGCGCTGCACTTCGACGGGAAGACGTGGAAAGAGGTTGCGACGCCGGCGCGGACCGGCCAGTTCCACGATCTGGAGTTCGTCGACGGGCGTCCGGTGGCTGTTGGCGGGGATCCGAACACGCAGGAGCCGATCGTCGCGGAACTGTCGGGCGGTGCCTTCGTGGAGACGACCACTCCCCCGGGCGCTGGGTACCTGCACGGCTCGACTGTTGTCGGTCGCTGCTTGTGGGCGGTCGGTGTGGCCGCGCCGGGCGAGACGATTGAACAGCCGTACGTCGCCGTCGGCACGCACCGCGCGGAGGCTGGGGCTCCGAAGCCCTGCCGGTGAGATAGAGGGGAACCCGGCCAACTCGCCGCCGGGCAGGTCGTCGGTGATCCGTTCCGCTCGGCGCTGCGGCGAACTGGATCCCTGGCGACGCCCTGAAGGGACCTACGTCCAGGTGAGGTTCTCGGCCAGGGCTGCAACCTCGGCGATGGTTCGGGCGCGGCGAGTGCTCGGCCATGCGAGGGCCACGTGGTTGGGGCCGAGGTCTTCCACCGGTACGGCGACCACGTCAGGCCGCGTGTAGAAGGTTGCCGTAGACAACGGGATGATCGAGATGCCGTGGCCGGCGGCGACGTGTTCGAGCTTCTCCTCGATGCTGCGGTAGTGCGGGGCCGGGCGGGCTCGGCCCTCGCGCAGTTCGACGGCGACGTCGCGCCACTCGGGGACCGCATCGGGGTCCTGGAGTAGGTGGTCTTCGGCCAGGTCTCCGATGCGGATCACCGGCTTGCCCGCGAGCCGGTGATCCGCAGGGAGCATCGCGACCCGCGGCTCGTCGAACAGAGGACGCACGGTCAGGCCTTGCTGGTCGATCGGGAGCCGGACGATGCTCACGTCGGCGCGGCCGTCGTGGAGTACCTCGACCTGGTCGTCCCAGGTGGTGCGGAGGAGCTCGACGGTGAGCTCGGGGTGCTTGGCTGCCAGCTCTCGGACAAGTGATGTGACGGTGATGCCGGGCATGAACGCGATGGTGAAGATCCGCTCGGCCCGAGCAGCCTGAACCGTCCGAAGTCGCATGGCCTCGGCCGAGGCCAGCACCGAGCGGGCGTCCTCGAGCAGTTGCCGCCCGGCCGAGGTGAGCTCGGTCGCTCGCTTGGTGCGGACGAACAGTTGCACCTTCAGTTCGTCCTCCAGCGCGCGGATCTGCCGTGACAGCACCGGCTGCGCGATGTGCAGCCGCTCCGCTGCCCGCCCGAAGTGCAGTTCCTCCGCCACCGCGACGAAGTACCGCACCTTCCGCAGATCCATGTCCACGCGCCCACCTCCTCTGATACCTCCAGGGTATTACCGGCGGCCCGCGGATCAGCCTTGGACGAGGTAGAGCGTGTTTCCGTCGGGGTCGTGGAAGGTGAACATCGGCGGTACGCCGGGCCAGGCGAGCAGGTCGTCGACCGCGACGCTCTGGGCAGCGAGTGCCGCGTGAGCGGCTGCGGCGTCGTCGGTGCCGAAGCGGATGCCGGTGTCGGCGCCGGCGGGGAGCTGGTCGGTGGCGGGGATCAGGGCGAGGGACGTCGTGGCGCCGGGCGGTGCCACGACGATCCAGCGGCCGTTGAGTTGCGGGAGTTCGGCGTCGAAGTGGAGGTCGAAGCCGAGGGTGCCGACGTAGAAGGCGACGGCCCGGTCCTGGTCGGTGACCGGGACGGCGACGGTGCTGACGGCGGTGATGTGGTTCATCTCAGGTCCTTTCGGGAGTGGTGTTCGCCCTGAGGTAGAAACCGATTCGGCCGTTTCGACATCGGCCGGAAAAAGTCCCGGACCGTAGCGGCGCTACGGTCCGGGACTGTGGATGGAGCTTGACTACTTGGCGACCACCCGGAGGGTGAAGTCGGCCTGGCCGCCCTCGGTGTGGCGGATGGTGACGCCGGCCGAGCGGAGCGCGGCGGCGTCCTTGTTCGCCTTGAGCTCCTCGGTCAGCGCGCCGATGCCGTCGAAGTCGACGTACGCCGCAAGCACCGCGCCCTTCGGGTCCGGGATCGCCTGCTTGAAGCTCTCCGACTCGCCGAGGTTGCCGCCCTTGAGCACCTTCTCGGCGTAGCTCTGGTTGGTGGAGATCACCAGCGTGTCGTCGTCCTGCGCCTTCTCGACCGGGATGTTGAGCTTGCTGCGCTCACGGACCAGGCGCATCACCTTGTCCGCCACGACGCTCGCCTTCGCCGGGTCGGTGTCGGCCCGTACGGCGATCTGCGGGCCGTTGTCGCCGTTGTCCCGGTCGATCGCGACCGCGAAGTTCTTGCCCAGCAGCGTTTTCAGGTCGTCCGGCAGCACGAGCCCGTACTGGTCGGTGAAGCCCGAGGTCAGCTCCTCCAGGTCGATGCCGCTGGACTTCTTCATCTGCGCCCACGCGGTGTCGACCAGGTCCGAACCACCCGACACGGCGATTCCACCGGCCGAGCTCTCCGGCAGCTTCGCGAGTACGTCGCCCGCATCGGCCGTGCCGGTCTTCACGGACTGGTCGCTGCGGACAACGCCCTTCAGCTCGACGTAGTTCGCGTCGAAGCGCAGCGCCGCGGCCATCGAGCCGGCCGGCAACGCCTTGCGCTGCTCCTCGGTCAGCTTGCGGTCGCCGATCAGCGCCAGGCCGGCGGTGTCGGCCCAGAACGACGCGAAGCCCTGCTCGCCGAGCGCGGACATGTCGCCGTCGAACTTGGAGTTCTTGCTCAGCGGGCTGTCCTTGGCCGTCGAAGCGGCCGAGTCGACCAGCGCCTGGTTGTCGCCGAGCAGCACGTAGCCGTCGGTGAAGACCCGGCCCGGCTTCTCCTTCTCCTTGGCGAACAGCTTGTCCAGGCCGTCGTTCGCCTTGCCCTCGTTCTTCACCTGGACCGCGACCACGACGTCCGGCGACTTGCTGTCACCCGACGGCGGGAGCGCGGCCAGTCCGGCGCGGTCCCCCAGCCACGGCTTGACGTCCTTCTCGAAGTCGACGTCGGCGAGGTCGTCGCCGGCTTCCTTCTTCAGCAGGTCGAACAGCTTCTGCCGCAGGTCGTCGTTGTCGCTGGTGAGTCCGATCCGCTCCTTCGCGGACGGGAACTTCATCAGGTACCGCAGCGCGGCGACGCGCTGACCGGCCGACGGGTTCAGGTCGATGCGGGCGTAGGCGACCGCCGTACCGGGCAGCACCTCGGCCGGCTGACCGCCGCCACCGTTGAGCCGCGCGTAGGCGAACACGCCTCCGCCACCGAGCACGGCGAGCACCGCCACGACGGCGACGAGCGGGATCCACTTGTTCCGCCGCTTCGGCGGCTCGGGCTGCCACTGCTGGGCCTGGCCGAAGCCCGGCCCGTACGGCGGCTGACCGCCGTCACCCTGCGGACCGCCGTACTGCGGCTGTCCGTACGGCGGCTGCTGCGGCTGACCCTGGTATCCCTGCTGGGGCTGGCCGTACTGCGGCTGGCCCTGGTAACCCGGCTGCGGCTGACCCTGGTACGGCGGCTGCCCGCCCTGCGGCGGCTGGCCCTGCTGCGGCGGCTGTCCACCGCCCTGCGGCCAGAGGCCTTGGTTGCCCTGAGCACCGAATTGGTCGCTCTGGGTACCAGGAGTGGGGTACGGGCCGTTCGGGCCCGGGTTGCCGCCGGTTGCACCGGGCTGGTGCGGGTAGACCGGCGGATTGGTCTGGTCGGACATCGTGCCCCCTCGCGTCACCGGTGAGATGCCACCGGGCCGGAACAGGCTATTTCACCTGCGCCGGTGATTCTGACGCGGAAGATACCGATGTGGTTGCAACTGGTTCTGCGCGCCAGGTCAGCGCGGAGATGATCGCGGCCGCGAGAGCGGCGCCGACCAGCCAGGACGCGAGCGGCGTCCAGGTGTGCAGCTCGAGCGGCGCGGCGAGCAGATCGCCGGGCTTGGCCGCCTGGAGGCGTGGGTCGAGCGGGTCGTGGCCGAGCAGCATGCCGACGCCCCAGGCGACGGCCGAGCCGACCACCGAGCCGACGCACACGACCGCCACTGCCCACGGTCCGTAGTCACGCAGCCACCAGAACAGGGCGGCGCCGAGCACGAGCGCCGTGAGGAAGCCGATCGCGACGAACATGCCGTCCGGGCCGAAGACCCGGGTCATCTGCTCCTCGCCGAGGGCGCCGCCGTTCTCGTCGATCGTGTACTGCGCGAGCGGTGCGTACTGCTGCCACGCCCACCCGGCGATCGCGCCGGCGACCAGGAACACGGCAACGGTCACCGCGATCGCCCGGCTCCAGGGCAGCTTCGGCGCCGGCTCGACCGGCGCCCCGAAGGAACCCCCAAAAGCCTGAGGTGCGTAGGGCCCGCCACCCCCGGAGTACACCGGGCCCGTGGACCAAGGGCCCGCGGGGTTCGGCTGAGTTGCGTCGGGTGGTGGTGGCTGGCTCACGGGGCCAGTGTGACGTACTGGGTCAATGCCTTCGGTCACCGGTCCTCAGCCTGCCAGGCACGAAGGACCGAGCAGCGCCTTCAGGTCGGCCATCAGCGACGACGTCGGGGTGACCCGGAAGCGGTCGCCGATGCGCATCACCGTCGTCTTCTGCCGGGCCTGCAGGCGCAGCTGCACCTCGGTCATGCCGGGGTGCGACTGCAGGACGTCGCGCAGCTGGTCGACCACCGGCTGGGTGCAGCGGTTGACCGGCATCGTGATGACCACGGGACCGCTCGGCCCCTGGGTCAGGTCCGGCACGGTGACCTCGTCACCGCTCAGCTCGACCCGGTCCTCACGGCGCCGGATCCGGCCCTTCATCAAGATGATCGCGTCGTTGGTCAGCAGGTGCGCGTGCAACTGGTACGCCGAGGAGAACATCATCACCTCGATCGAACCTTCGAGGTCCTCGATCGTGACGATCGCGTAGATGTCGCCGCGCTTGTTGACCTTGCGCTGGACCGCCGTGACCAGACCACCGATCGTCACCCGGGTGCCGTCGGGCCGGTCCTCGTCCGCGAGCAGCTGACCGATCGTGCAGTCGGTGCCGTTGGTGAGCACGTGCTCGACGCCGAACAGCGGGTGGTCGGACACGTACAGGCCCAGCATGTCGCGCTCGTGCGCCAGCTTGGTGGCCTTGTCCCACTCCTCGATCTCGGGCACGCGGACCGTCAGCCGGCTGTTGCCGTCGCCGGAGTCGGCCTCGTCGTCGCCCATCGAGAACAGGTCGAACTGGCCGTGCGCCTCGTTCCGCTTGAGGTCGATCGCCTCGTCGACGGCCTGCTCGTGCACCGCGACGACCGCGCGCCGGGCGTGGTTCATCGAGTCGAACGAGCCGGCCTTGGCCAGCGACTCGATGACGCGCTTGTTGCAGACCGGCAGCGGCACCTTGTCGATGAAGTCGACGAAGTCGGTGAACCGGCCCTCGGACTCGCGCGCGCCGACGATCTCGGCCACCACGTTGACGCCGACGTTGCGGATGCCGGACAGGCCGAAGCGGATGTCGGTGCCGACCGGGGTGAAGTCGGAGTCGGACTCGTTCACGTCCGGCGGCAGCACCTTGATGCCCATCCGGCGGCACTCGTTGAGGTAGATGGCCATCTTGTCCTTGTCGTCCTTGACGGACGTCAGCACGGCGGCCATGTACTCGGCGGGGTAGTTCGCCTTCAGGTAGGCGGTCCAGTACGAGACCAGCCCGTACGCCGCCGAGTGCGCCTTGTTGAACGCGTAGTCGGAGAACGGGACCAGGACGTCCCACAGCGCCTTGATCGACTGCGCCGAGAAGCCGTTGGCCTTCATGCCCTCGGAGAAGCCGACGTACTCCGCGTCGAGCACCTCGCGCTTCTTCTTGCCCATCGCCCGGCGGAGCAGGTCCGCCTTGCCGAGCGTGTAACCGCCCAGCTGCTGGGCGATCGCCATCACCTGCTCCTGGTACACGATCAGGCCGTACGTCGTACCGAGGATCGGCTCGAGCGCGACCGCGAGCTCGTCGTGCGGGTAGCTGATCTCCTGCTGCTTGTTCTTGCGCAGCGCGTAGTTGGTGTGCGAGTTCGCGCCCATCGGGCCGGGGCGGTAGAGCGCGCCGACCGCGGAGATGTCCTCGAAGTTGTCCGGCTTCATCAGCCGCAGCAGCGCCCGCATCGGGCCGCCGTCGAACTGGAAGACGCCGAGCGTGTCACCGCGACCGAGCAGCTCGAAGGTCGCCTTGTCGTCGAGGCTGCGGCCGAGCGCGTCCAGGTCCAGCGTGACACCGCGGCTGGCCTCCACGTTCTTGACCGCGTCGTCCATGATCGTCAGGTTGCGCAGGCCGAGGAAGTCCATCTTGACCAGGCCGAGCGTCTCGCAGCTCGGGTAGTCGAACTGGGTGATCACCTGGCCGTCCTGGTCGCGGCGCATGATCGGGATCAGCTCGATCAGCGGCTCCGAGGACATGATCACGCCGGCCGCGTGCACACCCCACTGGCGCTTCAGGTTCTCCAGGCCGCGGGCGGTGTCGACGATCTTCCGGACGTCCTGGTCGGACTCGTACAGCTGACGGAACTCGCCGGCCTCGGAGTAGCGCTTGTGCTGCGGGTCGAAGATGCCGGACAGCGGCACGTCCTTGCCCATCACCGACGGCGGCATCGCCTTGGTGATCCGGTCGCCCATCGCGAACGGGTAGTCCAGCACCCGGCCGGCGTCCTTGATCGCCTGCTTGGCCTTGATCGTGCCGTAGGTGACGATCATCGCGACCCGGTCGTCGCCGTACTTCTCGGTGACGTACCGGATCACCTCGGGGCGGCGGCGGTCGTCGAAGTCGATGTCGAAGTCGGGCATCGACATACGTTCCGGGTTGAGGAAGCGCTCGAAGATCAGGCCGTGCTGCAGCGGGTCGAGGTCGGTGATCCGCATCGCGTACGCGCACATCGAGCCCGCACCGGATCCACGGCCGGGACCGACCCGGATGCCGTGCTCCTTGGCCCAGTTGATGAAGTCGGCGACGACCAGGAAGTAGCCGGCGTACCCCTTCGAGGTGATGACCTCGATCTCGTACTCCGCCTGCTTGCGGACGTGGTCCGGGATGCCGGCCGGGTACCGCTTGTGCAGGCCGGTCTCGACCTCGGCGACGAACCAGGACTCCTCGTTGTGGCCTTCCGGGCAGGGGAAGCGCGGCATGAAGCGGCCTTCGCCCTCGGTGAAGGTGACGTCGCACTGCTCGGCGATCAGCAGCGTGTTGTCGCAGGCCTCGGGGTAGTCCTTCCAGACCTCGCGCATCTCGGCGGCGGTCTTGACGTAGAACTCGTTCGCGTCGAACTTGAACCGGTTCGGGTCCGACAGCGTCGAGCCGGACTGCACGCACAGCAGCGCCGCGTGCGCGACCGAGTCCTCGGGCTTGGTGTAGTGCAGGTCGTTGGTGGCCACCAACGGCAGCCCGAGCTCCTTGGCCAGCTTCAGCAGGTCGCCCTGGATGTTGCGCTCGATGCCGAGGCCGTGGTCCATCAGCTCGCAGTAGTAGTTCTCCGCGCCGAAGATGTCGCGGAACTCCGAGGCCGCCGCGATGGCCTCCTTGTACTGCCCCAGCCGCAGCCGCGTCTGCACCTCGCCGGACGGGCAGCCGGTGGTCGCGATCAGGCCCTTGCCGTAGGTCTGCAGCAGCTCGCGGTCCATCCGGGGCTTGAAGTAGTACCCCTCGAGGCTGGCCAGCGAGCTCATCTTGAACAGGTTGTGCATGCCGGAGGTGTTCTTCGCCAGCAGCGTCATGTGCGTGTACGCACCCGAGCCGGAGACGTCGTCACGGCCGGAGTTCGCGTCGCCCCACTTGACCCGCTTGCGCTCGCTGCGGTGCGTGTGCGGAGTCAGGTAGGCCTCGACGCCGATGATCGGCTTGACGTCGTACTTCTTCGCGGTCTTCCAGAACTCGTACGCGCCGAACACGTAGCCGTGGTCGGTGGTCGCGATCGCCGGCTGGCCCATCTCCTGGGCGGTTTTGAACAACTCGTCGATCCGCGCGGCGCCGTCCAGCATGGAGTACTCGGTGTGCACGTGTAGATGCACGAAACTGTCGCTGGACGCCATGTCTGCGCAGACCTCCCAGGGCGTTGGTGAGCGGAACGAAGACAGCTTAGGCAGGTCGCTCGGACAGTTTTCGGCGACCCGCCTACGGCCGGCTCGACGGGGTCGAAATCGCCCGGTATCCGGTCACGGTCTATTGACAACATGTTGTCATGATGACAACCTCTTGTCATGACCGAGAATAGCGTGACCACCGTCCACGTCGCCGTCTACGACACCCTCGCCGACTGGGAGATCGGGTTCCTCACCGCGAGCGTCAACAGCCCGGCCTGGCACAAGAACCCCGGGCAGTTCCGGATCCGGACCGTCGGCGCGAGCACCGAGCCGGTGACCACGGCCGGCGGCCTGCGCGTGCTGCCCGACCTGACGCTCGACGAGCTGAGCCCGAGCGACAGCGCGATGCTGGTGCTGCCCGGCAACGACCTGTTCCCGACGCCGGCGTACGCGCCGTACGTCGCGAAGGCGCGGGAGTTCCGCGCGGCCGGTGTCCCCGTCGCGGCGATCTGCGGCGCCACCGGCGCGCTGGCGATGGCCGGCATGCTCGACGACCACGAGCACACCAGCAACGCGGCGGCGTTCCTCGACAGCCTCGGGTACGCCGGTGGCAAGCTCTACCGGGACGAGCCGGCGGTGAACGACCGCGGGCTCATCACCGGCAAGGCGCAGGCGCCGGTCGAGTTCGCCCGAGCGGTCTTCGCGGAGCTGGGCATCTACGAGCCGGCCGTGCTCGACTCCTGGTACAAGCTGTACGGGCGGCAGGACACGGCGGGGTACTACGAGCTGATGGGTGCATGACACGTGACTCGTGACCAGGAGCTGCTCGGTACGGCGGCAGTGACGGCGTTCAAGCTCAACGGCCAGTTCCTGGAGCTGGCCGAGAGCCTGGCCAAGCCAGTCGGTTTGACGGCGACCTGGTGGCAGGTGCTCGGCGCCGTACTGCAGACGCCGCTGCCGGTCGCGTCGATCGCCCGGGAGATGGGCATCACGCGGCAGGCGGTCCAGCGCACTGCCGACGTACTGGTGGAGCGTGGGCTGGCGGAGTACCGGGACAATCCGGCGCACCGGCGGGCCAAGCTGGTCGCGGCCACCAGCGACGGGCTGGACGCCGTACGGGCGATCAGCCCTGAGCACGCCAAACAGGCGAAGCGTCTGAGCAGTGTGCTCGGGCAGGAGGAGTTCGCTCGAGCAGTCGAGGCGCTGACGACGCTGTCGAAGGCGCTGGACCAGCTCTAGTTAGACCAGCTCGCGTAAGGGGCCGTCGATGACGAGGGCCTGGCCGTCGCTGAGGGGTATGTACGGTACGGCGGTGCGGTCGTACAGGTCTCGGACCTGCTCGATCAGCTCGGTCTCGGGATGGCCGGGTGAGTTCAGGTGGGGGACGAAGGCTTCGTCGAGTACGCCGAGGCCGTCCCACACCAGGTCCTCGACGACCGAGGCGTCGTCGCACAGCTCCAGGCCGCGCAGGCTCGGGGCGAGGACGCAGCCGCCGGCGCTGTAGCCGGCGTACACGATCTGCTCGGAGCGGATCAGGTCCGGGAGGAACTGGTCGACTCCACTGAGAGCCATTGCCGACCGGAGGGTGAAGACGTTCCCGCCCCGAACCCAGAGTCCATCGAAATCGCTGAAATCAGATAAGCCGTTGCGGAGGTCGACTTCTTCCGGCCGGAGCCCCAGCTCGACCAGCCAGCGGTGCTCGGCGAGCACCTTCTCCTCGCGGAGGACCGGCTCCTCGCTGTCGATGGCGTTGCAGATCACCGCGATCCGGGCCTGAGCAGGCAGCATCGCGAGCCAACGTTCCGGATGGTCGCCCAGCCGGAACGACGACAGGTAGAGCTTCACTGGGTGTCGACGAGCCGGTCCAGGGCCTGGTCCAGGTCGTCGGGGTACTCGGAGCTGAACTCGACGTACTCCCCCGAACCCGGGTGGGTGAAGCCGAGCCGCATCGCGTGCAGCCACTGGCGCTTCAGCTGCAGCCGGTCCGCGAGCACCGGGTCGGCGCCGTACGTGAGATCGCCGCAGCACGGGTGGCCGATCGCGGACATGTGGACGCGGATCTGGTGCGTCCGGCCGGTCTCCAGCGTGATCTCCAGCAGCGTCCCGTACCGGAAGGCCTCGAGCGTCTCGTAGTGCGTGACGCTCGGCTTGCCGCCGGCCACGATGCCGAACTTGTAGTCGTGGTGCGGGTGCCGGTCGATCGGCGCGTCGACCGTGCCGGTGAACGGGTCCGGGTGGCCCTGCACGAGCGCGTGGTAGATCTTCTTGACCGTGCGCTCCTTGAAGGCGCGCTTGAGCACGGTGTAGCTGTACTCGGTCTTCGCGACCACCATCAGCCCGGACGTCCCGACGTCGAGCCGGTGCACGATGCCCTTGCGCTCGGCCGCGCCGCTGGTGGAGATGCTGAAGCCCGCGCCGGCCAGGTGCCCGATCACGGTCGGGCCGGTCCAGCCCGGGGACGGGTGCGCCGCGACGCCGACCGGCTTGTCGACCACGATGATCTCGTCGTCGTCGTGCACGATCCGCAGGTTGTCGACGGTCTCCGGTACGACGCTGAACTCGCCCGGGGGCGCCGGCAGTTCGACGTCGAGCATCACGCCGGCGGTGACCCGGGCCGACTTCATCGCCGTCGCGCCGTCGACCTGGACCAGACCGGACTCGATCAGCTCGGCGGCCTTCGTCCGCGAGACGCCGAACAGCCGCGACAGGGCGGCGTCGAGACGCTCGCCGGCCAGGCCGTCCGGGACCATCACGGTCCTGGAGTCGCTCACTTGCCGCTCACATCCTTGGTGCCGTCCAGCTTGATCCCGCGCAGCGTCTGGATCACCAGCAGGATCGCGGCCGAGGTGACGGCCATGTCGGCGACGTTGAAGATCGCCCAGTGCGGGGTCTGCAGGAAGTCGACCACGTGGCCGTGGAACGGCGACGGCTCGCGGAAGATCCGGTCGGTGATGTTGCCGACCGCGCCGCCGAACAGCAGCCCGAAGGCGACCGCCCAGCCGGCCGAGCCGAGCCGGCGCGACAGCCAGATCACGCCGACCGCGACGATGATCTGGATCGTCGAGATCACCGGGGTGAAGTCCGAACCGAGGCTGAACGCGGCGCCGGGGTTGCGGATCAGGTTGAACTTGAGCAGCTCGCCGATCACGTTCACCGGCTCGCCGGGCGTGAGGTGCTGCAGAGCCAGCATCTTCGTCAGCTGGTCGAGGCCGAGGATCACCAGGCCGACTACGCCGAAGACCGCGGTCAGTCGCCAGGAGCGAGGCGTGACCGGAGTCGCCTCGGTGGCGACTACTTGGTCACTTTCAGCCGCGGGAGGATCTGTTTTGGCGTCCGGAGACGACGGAGAACCGGCCGACTGCTCGTCGGCCGGTTCCGTTGGGTCAGTTGCGTCCCCTAGCGGGTGGGACGACTGGTCTTGGCTCAGCGGCGTTCTTCGCGTTCTTTGCATGACACGCACAGTGTCGCACGCGGGAACGCCTGCAGCCGTCCCTTGCCGATCGCCTTGCCGCAGCTCTCGCAGACGCCGTACGTGCCGTCGTCGATCTTGGCCAGCGCCCGCTCGATCTGGTCCAGCATGTCGCTGGCGTTCCGGGCCAGCGACATCTCGTGGTCCCGCTCGAGCGTGGTCGACCCGACGTCGGCCTGGTCGTTGCCGGCCCCGTCGCCACCGTCGCGGAGCAGGCCGACGATCTCCTGCTCGGCGTCGCGGATCTCCTCCTTGAGGTGCACCACGTCGGCCTCGAGCTCACCGCGCAGCTCGGTCAGCTCGGCCGCGGTCCACGGGGTCTCCCCGTCGCGGACGGACAGGTTCTCGGCTTTCTTGGGCGACTTGGCCGGCGCCGTTGCCGGGGTCCTGTTCTCGTTCGTCTTCATGGCCACCCTCTTCGTCGGAGCTTTCCTGGCAGGGGTTTTCGCGGCCTTCTTGGCCGGCTCTTTGGCGGTCGCGGCACTCTTCTCGGCCGCGGCGGTGCGTTTTCCGGGGGCGGACTTCTTTGCCGATGTAGCCATACTTCGACTACCCCCTGCCTTCGTCGGAGACTGAAGCGGACTGGTCGCAAGACAGTAGGACACGCAGACGCCACGTGCCAGCCCGACGCGCAGACCGTGGACATACGGTAGTCGCTTCTTCAAGGCCGCTCGATGTTCCGCGCGTCTCAGCCGTGTTGCGGCGCCTCTTCAGGCAAGCAGTTGATTCAGCCACGCCCGTGTCTCACCTCCCCCGCCAGGCAGCATTGTGACCGCCAGGGACCCTCCTGACCAGCCATTAACGATTAGTGGCGCACTGGTGTGAAGTCGTACACTTTTTTCGCCACCGCAAGGCGTCGATGGGGCCATCACCCCGGAGCCGCCGGAAGAACGGTCCTCGGACCCACTAGACCCGGCAGCGGAGCAGAACGAAGTGGGTGACGTTCAGTCACCAAGGAGGGTGGTACCGCGGAGTACGGCGACGTCGCCGTACGTCGTCCCTTCGTCCGGCAGCAGCTCGACGAAGGACGGCCAGACAATGGCGGACGACACCCCGACCACCCCGTGGCAGCAGGTACCGGCCCAGGTGGACCTCACCGCGATCGAGCACGACGTGCTCCGGACGTGGGACGAGCAGGACACCTTCGCCAAGTCGCTGGCCCAGACCGCCGGCGGCGCGCCGTGGACCTTCTTCGAGGGCCCGCCGACCGCGAACGGCATGCCCGGCACCCACCACATCGAGGCCCGGGTCTTCAAGGACGTCTTCCCGCGCTACCGGACCATGAAGGGCTTCTCGGTCGAGCGCAAGGCCGGCTGGGACTGCCACGGCCTGCCCGTCGAGGTCGCGGTGGAGAAGGAGCTCGGCTTCAGCGGCAAGAACGACATCGAGGCGTACGGCATCGCCGAGTTCAACGCCAAGTGCCGTGAGTCCGTGCTGCGCAACGTCGACGCGTTCACCGAGCTGACCAGCCGGATGGGCTACTGGGTCGACATGGAGCACCCGTACAAGACGATGGACCCGCAGTACGTCGAGTCCGTCTGGTGGTCGCTCAAGCAGATCTACGACAAGGGCCTGCTGGTCGAGGACTACCGGATCACGCCGTACTGCCCGCGCTGCGGCACCGGCCTGTCGGACCACGAGCTGGCCCAGGGCTACGAGACCGTCGTCGACCCGTCGGTCTATGTCCGCTTCCCGCTCACCTCCGGTCCGCTCGCCGGTCAGGCGTCGCTGCTGGTCTGGACCACGACCCCGTGGACCCTGGTCTCCAACACCGCCGTCGCCGTGCACCCGGACGTCGACTACGTCGTCGCGACCGACGGCACCGAGTCGCTGGTCGTGGCGGAGCCGCTGCTCGGCTCGCTCGGCGAGGGCTGGACGGTCACCAACACGTACGCCGGCCGCGAGCTCGAGCACTGGACCTACCAGCGGCCGTTCGAGCTGGTCGCGTTCGACGAGCCCGCGCACTACGTCGTACTGGCCGAGTACGTCACGACCGAGGACGGCACCGGTCTGGTCCACCAGTCCCCCGCCTTCGGCGCCGACGACCTCCTGGTCGCGCGGGCGTACAACCTGCCGGTGGTGAAGCCGGTCGGTCCGGACGGCCGCTTCGACGCGGACCTGCCGCTGGTCGGTGGGCAGTTCTTCAAGAAGGCCGACGAGGACCTGGTCAAGGACCTCGACGCGCGGGGCGTGCTGTTCCGCCACCTGCCGTACGAGCACCCGTACCCGCACTGCTGGCGCTGCCACACGCCGGTCATGTACTACGCGCTGCCGTCCTGGTACATCCGCACCACGCAGGTCAAGGACGCGCTGCTGCGCGAGAACGAGAAGACGAACTGGTTCCCCGAGTCGGTCAAGTGGGGCCGGTACGGCGACTGGCTGCGCAACAACATCGACTGGGCCGTGTCCCGCTCCCGCTACTGGGGTACGCCGCTGCCGATCTGGCGCTGCTCCGAGGAGCACCTGGTCTGCGTCGGCTCGCTGGCCGAGCTCGGCGAGCTGGCCGGCCGCGACCTGAGCAGCACCGACCCGCACCGCCCGTACGTCGACGACATCACCTTCGCCTGCCCGACCTGCGGCGGTGAGTCGCACCGGGTCGCCGAGGTGATCGACGCCTGGTACGACTCGGGCTCGATGCCGTTCGCCCAGTGGGGCTACCCGTGGGTGGACGGCTCGAAGGAGAAGTTCGAGAAGGCCTACCCGGCCGACTTCATCTCCGAGGCGATCGACCAGACCCGCGGCTGGTTCTACACGCTGATGGCGATCGGCACGCTGGTGTTCGACGAGTCGTCGTACCGCAACGTCGTCTGCCTGGGGCACATCCTGGCCGAGGACGGCCGGAAGATGTCCAAGCACCTGGGCAACATCCTCGAGCCGATCCCGCTGATGGACGACCACGGCGCGGACGCGGTGCGCTGGTTCATGGCCGCGTCCGGCTCACCGTGGAAGGCGCGCGGCATCGGGCCGAACGTGCTGAACGAGATCGTCCGCAAGGTGCTGCTGACGTACTGGAACACGGCGGCCTTCCACGCGCTGTACGCGCGGCTGGCCGACTGGGACCCGGCCGACGTCCCGCCGGTCGCCGAGCGCTCGGTGCTGGACCGCTGGCTGGTCAGCGAGACGCACCGGCTGGTGCGCGACGCCGACGAGGCCTACGCCGGGTACGACACGCAGAAGCTGGGCGCGCTGATCAGCTCGTGCGTCGACACGCTGTCGAACTGGTACGTACGGCGTTCACGCCGGCGCTTCTGGGCCGGTGACTCCGGCGCGCTGGCGACGCTGCACGAGACGCTCGACGTGCTGACCCGGCTGATGGCGCCGCTGACGCCGTTCCTGACCGAGCGGGTCTGGCAGGACGTCTTCCGCCCGGTCACGCCGGGGCTGGCCGAGTCGGTGCACCTGTCGACGTTCCCGACGTACGACGCCGGCCTGATCGACGACACGCTGGCCACGCACGTGTCGATGGCCAAGCGGGTCGTCGAGCTGGGCCGGTCGGCCCGGGCCGAGGCGAAGGTCCGGACCCGGCAGCCGCTCAGCCGCGCGCTGGTCGGGTCGGCGGCGATCGCTGACCTGTCCGACGAGCTGCTGCGCGAGATCGCCGAGGAGCTGAACGTCGGCACGGTCGAGCCGCTGTCGTCGGCCGGCGCCGACCTGGTCGAGCACTCGGCCAAGGGCAACTTCCGCGAGCTGGGCAAGCGGTTCGCCAAGCAGACGCCGGTGGTCGCGAAGGCGATCGCCGCGGCCGACGCGGCCGAGCTGGCCGCCGCACTGAAGGCGTCCGGTACGGCGACCGTCCAGGTCGAGGGCGAGCCGGTCGAGGTGAGCGCCGACGAGGTGCTGATCTCGGAGCGGCCGCGCGAAGGCTGGTCGGTGGTCAACGAGCAGGGCGAGACCGTCGCGCTCGACCTGGAGGTCACGCCGGAGCTGAAGCAGGCCGGTCTGGCCCGCGAGGTGGTCCGGACCCTGCAGGAGGCCCGCAAGAACGCCGGCCTGGAGGTGTCGGACCGGATCAGCGTCTGGCTCAACGCCACCGACGCCGAACTGGCCGATGCCCTCGGCAAGCATGCGGACGACGTCGCCCGCGAGGTGCTCGCCACCGCGGTGGTCCAGTCGGCGCCCGAGGCAACCGAAGGCCTCACCACCGGCACCGACGAGGACCTGGGCCTGACGTACTGGCTCACCAAGGCCTGACTCGACACCTGCCCGTCGCCCCGGCAACCGCCGGGTCGACGGGCAGGGTCTAGCGCGGTGGTTTGACGGTGCGGGTCCGTAGGGCCGGACTCGCACCCAGGTGCTCGATGACATCGAGCAGCAGCCCACGCGCCGCCTCGACGCGGTCGGCGCCCAACGCTTGGCGAAGCTTCCGCTCCACCCCGGCGCGATGCCGGCGTGCGGAGGCGATCACCGCCTGCCCACGCTGGGTCAGGACGACCTGGCGGGCCCTGGCATCGTCCGGATCCGCCTCTCGCGCGACGTACCCGCGCTTCTCCAGATCCGCGACCGACTTGGACGCCGCCTGCTGGGTGACCCCCAGGCGCTCGGCCAGTGCGCTGATCGTCACCGGACCACCCACCAGGTGCTGGAAGACGACGCCGTCGGCGAACCTGCTGTCGTCGAACCCGTCCGCCGCGAGCTCGGCCTGCAGCTCGTCGGCCAGGGCCCAGCCCGCGAACAGCGACGCCAGCGAGAGGTCGGCCGCGGCCGGATCGAACTCCATCTCCCGAACTATACAACTCGGGTTGTGCATTCGATAATCTACAACCATGGTTGTGCACAAGGAGTTCATCGCCAGGGCGCACAAGATCGTCTGGTGCTCGGTGGCGACTGTCGGCGAGGACCTGCGGCCGAGGAGCCGGATCCTGCACCCGATCTGGGAGGAGCAGCCGGCCGGACTGACCGGCTGGATCGTCACTCAAGCGACATCGGTGAAGGTGCGACACCTGGCGTTCAGCCCGTTCGTGAGCTGCAGCTACTGGGAGCCCGGGCACGAGGTGGCCGTCGCGGACTGTCACGCAGAGTGGATCGCCGAATCGGTGACCCGGCAACGAGTGTGGGAGCTGTACCGGGACGCCCCGGCGCCGTTGGGCTACGACTTCTGGAGCGTCTTCCCCGACGGTCCGGCCGCGGACTCCCCCGCGCTGCTGAGGCTTACGCCGTACCGGCTGCGCCTGAGCGACGTCGAAACGCTCAGCGGCCGGAAGCCTGTGGCGTCCTGGCCCTGACCCGGAAACGCAGCAGGGCCCGGCCTGGTTTCAGGCTCGGGCCCCGCTGCGTTGGTGCTTTCGCGGCTTTGGTTAAGACTGCGTTCAGTTCAGCACTCGGACCGGATTCTGACTCTGCGTGACCGCGGCGGCGCGGTCAGTCAGAAGTTCCCGGACATGACGAAGAGGCGGTGCCGCCGGAAAGCACCGCCTCCTCACCCGAGGTGTTGTTTACACGCCGTGACCGTGAGCCTGCGCGCGGGCCTCCGGGCGGAAGCCGTTACGCGGGCTGAGCGTGTCGTCGCCGTTGCCGAGCGCCTTGAGCTGCTCGGTGAAGTACGTCTTCAGGCGGCTGCGGTACTCGCGCTCGTAGGCGTGCAGGTCGTCGATCGTGCGCTCGAGCTGGCCCTTCTGCTTCTCCAGGGTCCCCAGCATCTGCGCGCGCCGCTCGGCGATCTCGCCGTCGAGCTTCTCGGCACGGGCACGGGCCTCACCGGTCATCCGGTCAGCCTTGCCGCGGGCCTCGTTCTCCAACCGCTCGGCCTTGGCGCGGGCCTCGCCGATGATCTTGTCGGCGGTGTCCTTCGCCTCCTGGACCAGGTCGTCGGAGTGCTTGGTGGCCATCTCGAGCAGCCGTACGGCGGAGCTGGACGCGTCGCCGACGGTCCCTGCTGCCGCAGCAGCCCCCGCGGCCGCTACAGCGGGAGCGACGACTGGTGGCTTCTCCTCGGGCTTCTCGACCACGACCGGAGCGGGCTTGGGCTGTTGCACGACGGGCGGGAGAGCGGCGGTCTGGTCGACCGGCCGTTCCTGGCCCGCACCAGCGCGCTGGGCCGCCGCCAGCTTCGCGCGCAGCTCCTCGTTCTCGGCGAGAAGGCGCTCGAGCTCGGCCTCCACCTCGTCGAGGAAGGAGTCGACCTCAGTGACGTCGTAACCCTCCCGCAATCGGACGGGCGTGAACTGCTTCGAGCGGACGTCATCCGGCGTCAGCGGCATCTTTCACCTCGTTTGTCTGTGTCTTGGCGGAGTCTGGGGCGCAAACCCCGGCGACTCAGTAGATCACGTTATCGCTTCGTTGTGTTCTGGCGGAATCCGGGCCCGGCGACAACTTGACCGGCGCCGGCCTGCTCGGTCTGTTTCTACCCCTCCTGCCGATCCCTGAAGCCGCACCACGACGGTCCGGCCGGGGTAGGTTCCCGGCCGCTCACAGGGACCGGATCGCGGTGTTGTTGACCGACATCGCCAGCGAGACGAGCACGAACAACATCAGCATGGACAGGTCGATCCGGATCCCACCGGCCCCGATCGGGGGCAGGATGCGGCGCAGCGGCCGCAGGAAGGGATCCGTCACGGAGTAGACCAGTTCGAACAGCAGCAGCAGCGGGCCCTTGGGGTGCCACTGTGGCGCGAACATGACGATCAGACTGAGCACGAACCGCGCCACCAGCATCAGGAAGAAGGCGAGCAGCACCCAGCTGAGAACACTGAGGACGAGCGCTAGAGCAACCATGTCGTCAATGAGTGTAGAAGACCGGGGAAGTCACCGGAGCCTCTCAGCTCTGGTTGTAGAACCCGTCCGCGGCGATCTTCTCCTTCTCCTCCGCGGCGACCGTCACGTTCGGCGGGCAGACCAGGAACACCTTGGTGGTGATCCGCTCGATCGAGCCACGGCAGCAGAAGATCAGCCCGGCGGCGAAGTCGACCAGCCGCTTGGCGTCGGAGTGGTCCATCTCGGTCAGGTTCATGATGACGGGCGTACCGTCACGGAAGTGCTCACCGATGACGCGCGCCTCGTTGTAGCTGCGCGGGTGCACGGTGGTGATGCGGGCCAACTCGGTAACCTCCGGGGAAGGTGAGACTCCACGCCGATCTGGAAACTTGCTGACCGTCGCGCCCTGCTCGTCGCGGTCGCGCTGGTCACGACCGTCGCGGACCTCGCGACTGTCGCGCGCGTCCCGGGACTCGCGGACCGGTTCGGCCTCGTGGGGCTCCCCGTCGACGACGTCGTCCTCGTACTCGTCGTAGTCGTCGTACTCGTCGTCGTAGCGCGCGTTGTAGCGCTCGCCGTCCTCGACCAAGCCGAGGTACACACCCATCTTGCGCAGCGCGCCGCTCATGGCCCTCCAGCCCTTCGAATCCGGTTACCAGTCGACAAGTGAGCAGACCTCGCGATCCACTCGATGTCGACACTAGCCCAGTGGGGGACGCGTTCCGAGTAATGCACGCCCGAGCCGAACGTGTGTCGCTCCCTGCCTGATCGCCGCCTCCAGGTCACCGGTCATCCCGGCCGAGATCCAGCCGGCGCCGGCGTGTTCGGAGCGTAGCCGCGACGACACCGCACGCAGCGCGGCGAAGGCTTCGTCGGCGTCGGATCCCAACGGTGCAACGGCCATCACGCCGCCGAGCTCCAGCCCGTCCGCCTCGGCGACGGCCGCCGCCAGGTCCGGTACGTCGCCTGGCGCGACCCCGCCGCGACTCATCCCCGTCTCGGCGCCCTCAGGCCCGTACGACGCAAGGCTCACTTGCAGCAGACACCGCACAGTTTTCTCCTCGGCCACCGCGGCCTTGGACAACGCCGAGACCAGCGACAGCCGGTCGACGGAGTGGACCACCTGGGCCAGCCGGACGACCGAGCGGGCCTTGTTCGACTGGAGCTGCCCGACGAAGTGCCAGGTGAGCTCGGGCGCGTCGGGCGCCTTCGCCTTCAGCTCCTGCTCGCGGTTCTCCCCCGTGTCGGTGACGCCGAGCGCGGCGAGCGCCCGGACGTCCTCGATCGGGAACGTCTTGGTGATCGCCACCAGTGTGACGGAGTCCTCAGGGCGTCCGGCTGCCTCGCAGGCTGCGCGGATCCGCTCGCGGACCTGCTCGACGTTGCCCCGCAGCTCGTCCTCGCGGGTCGTTCGCCCAGCCTGGTCTTCCTCGTTGGTCATTCGCCGAGCCTGATCAGGCCGGCGAGGCGGCCGCTGACCTGGCCTTCGCGCCGGTACGAGTAGAGGTCCTCGGACTCGATCGTGCAGCGCGTCCGGTCGACCACCTCGACGCCGAGCTCGGTCAGCTGCGCGGTCACGCCGGCGGCGACGTCGATCGACGGCGTACCCCAACTCGTCTCCGCGTACGACGCCGGAACGCGCTCGGCGACCTCGGCCCGCATCTCCTCCGGGACCTCGTAACAGTTGCCGCAGGCGTACGGACCGAGCACGGCGGTGATCGTCTCGGCACCGAGTCCGCGCATCGCTTCGACCGTGGCCGGCACCACACCGGCGTACAGGCCTCGCCTGCCGGAGTGGGCGGCGCCGATGACGCCGTTGATCGGGTCGGCGAGCAGCACCGGCAGGCAGTCGGCCGCGCGAACCGCCAGCAGGACGTCGGTCCGGGTGGTGACGAGGGCGTCGGCCTTCGGGTTCGGGCTGACCGGGAGCTCGTCCTCCGGCCAGACCACGTGGACGTCACGGCCGTGCACCTGGCTGACCCGGACCACGGCCTCCGGCGTCAGGTCGAATGCGGCTGCGACCCGGCGGAAGTTCTCCGCGATCGCCTCGGCCTCGTCGCCCGCCGCACTGCCGAGATTCAGTTCGCCGTACGGCGGAAGGCTGGCTCCCCCGTACCGATCGGTGAAGGCGAAGCGAGCACTGCCGAGAACCTCGTCATAACCGAACACGCCTGAAGGCTACCCAGCCGACCAGCCCGACCTCGCACCCGCCACCCGGCCCCCGCCGCATTTGGTGGGTCAGCCCACGAGCTGGCCGGTCGGCCCACCTAATTCCGGTTGGCCAACGGCGCATTTGATGGGTTAACCCACCAAATGGGCCCGGGCCTCGTCGTGGATGGTGAGGCGTTCGGGCGTGGCCGGGAGGGTGAGGACGTGGTCGATCGCTTCGCGGTAGGCGACGTCGTACGCGTCGGTGGCGGGGACCTCGATGTCGGGGGTGATCCCGGTGCCTTCCCAGTTGGTGCCGGAGACGGGGTTGATGGCACGCATGAGCGGGACGGTGGCTTCGAGGTGCGGGTGCAGCTTGAAGCCCTGGCGCGGGTGGGCGCCGCCGCCGGTGCGTTCGCCGACGACCTTGGCGCGGCCGAGCTGCTGCAGGTCGTAGGTGAGTTCTTCGCCGCCGGAGAAGGTGGATCCGCTGGTCAGGACCCAGATCGGCTTGGTGCCGCCGAAGCGGGGGCCGGGGACGTGGGAGGTCCAGAACTGGCGAACCGTGCCGGTGGCGGGGGTGACCAGATCGTTCAGGTGGACCGGTTCGCCGTCGAACAGGTAGCCGCAGACGAAGGCGACCTGGTCGGGCGATCCGCCGAGGCAGCCGCGGAGATCGAGGATCAGCGCGTCCGTTGCTGAGAGCAACGACATCGCGGCGGTGAGGGCGGCGCCGGCGTGGGACGGGTCGTAGAGGATGGGCCTGATCTCGAGCAGGCCGATGTTGCCGGGCAGTCGCTCGACACGTGCCATGCCGCCGGCGTCGAGGCGGGCGCGGGTCGCCCAGTAGTTCTCCTCCTCGACCGGATCGGTCTCGTCGGGGACCTCGCCGCGGTGGAACTTGAGACGCAGGTGCTTGTCCTGGTTGCCGATCTGGAGGTCGGCGGTGACCTGGGCGGAGAGCTGCTCGGGGTCGGTCAGTACGTCGTACTGGCCTTCGCCGGACGCCTTGGTCAGGCGCTCGGCGATCTCGTGGCCGACGTCGGGGAACACGTAGTGCTCGCTCACGAGGGCGGCCAAACGGTCAACGATGCTTCGGATCTCGTCGCTGTGCATGGCGAGGAGTGAAGCACGCGGATTGACAAAGCGTCAAGGATCCTTGACGCTTGATCTCATGGACGAAGAGCTGGAAGTCTCCACGGCCGCGCAGTTCAAGGCGCTCGGTCATCCGCTGCGCCACCGGCTGCTCTTCGCGCTCGGGCTGGAGGCCGCGACGACGAGTCAGCTGGCGGTCACGCTGGGCACGGGGAAGGGCAACATCGCGCACCATCTCGGCGTACTGCGCGAGGCCGGGATGGTCGAGGTGACCGAAACTCGCCAGGTCCGCGGAGGGACCGAGCAGTACTACCGCCGCTCCGCCCACAGATTCAGTTTCACCGGCGAGGGTGCCCGCGAGAACAACACCGTCGCCCTGCAGGCGGTCGCCGCCGACCTGCAAACCGCCGAGGACCCGATGCTCAACATCCGCAACATCCGCCTGACCGAGTCCCAGGCCAAAGACCTCACCACCCAACTCGACAAGATCATCACCACGTTGAAGGACGCAGGCCCAGGCGAAGCCCGCCACGGCGTGGTCGTCGCCGTCTACAAACCGCAGAACTGAATCCGGGCAAGCCGGAGCTGAGCCGGAGGCTGTAGCGGCCGGGGGGACGCGACGCCGGGTCGAACGAGCTGGCAGCGGGGCTCGGCGGACGCAGGACTGGGCCGAAGGCGGTGGCGGCGGGCAGCACCGGATGCGGCGATGGGCCGGAGGTCCGGGCCGGCGGCGGGCGGAGCCCAGCCGCTTCGGGGGCGGCCGCCCTCCTCCCCTTCCCCACCAACACGAACGCCCCGGCCGCGAGGCCGGGGCGTTCGGGGTGCTGGTGGTTACTTCAGGAAGTCGGGGATGTCGAGGTCTTCCTCGGGGTCCGGCTTTCGGGTGGGGCGGGTGGGTGGGGCTTGGGCGGGCGTCGGGTTGGCCGACGGGGTGGAGTACGGCGCCGGGTTCGACTGGGCCGGCGGCGGGGTGCGGACCGGCTCGCCGGACTGGGGGCGGGCGGAGTGCGTGGTGCCGGGGCCGGGGCGGTGCTCGGTGTTGGGCGGGACCGGGACAGTGTCGTCGCTCGGCGTACCGAACTGGCCGTGGGTCACCTGGCCACCCTGCTCCTGAGCCGGGGGCTGAGCAGCAGGCTGGTTCGAGCCGGGGGCCGGGTTGGTGCTGCTGAACGGGACGGTGCCGGGGACCTGCGGCGGAGTCGGCTGCCCCTGCGACTGCTGGCCCTGACCCGACTGACCCTGAGCTGACTGACCCTGGGTGGACTGACCGTGACCGGACTGCCCCTGGACGGCGTTGGTGCCGACGCCGCCCGGCGAGTACCCGGGAGGCCCATCGTTCTGCCCCGGCTGGTGCATCTGGGCCGAGAAGGACTCCTGCCGCGGCGCGGCGAAACCGTCCTGCCGCGGCGGCGGGAAGCCCGTGTTGTCCTGACGCGGCGGAGTCGAGAAGCCGTTGTCCTGCCGTGCGGGCGGGGCTTCGGCGCTGCCGGCGCGGTTCTGCGGGCGGGCGCTGTTCATCGCCTGCTCGCGGCGCTTCGGCATGCCGCCGTCGAAGCCGGCCGCGATCACCGTGACGCGGACCTCGTCGCCGAGCGCGTCGTCGATCACCGCGCCGAAGATGATGTTCGCGTCGGTGTGCGCCGACTCCGAGACCAGTTGAGCGGCCTCGTTGATCTCGAACAGTCCCAGGTCAGAACCGCCCGCGATCGACAGCAGTACGCCGTGCGCACCCTCGATGCTTGCCTCCAGCAACGGCGAGGAGATCGCCGCCTCGGCCGCCGCCACCGCGCGGTCCTCGCCGCGGGACGAGCCGATCCCCATCAGCGCGGAGCCGGCGTTCGACATCACGGCCTTGACGTCGGCGAAGTCGACGTTGATCAGGCCGGGCGTCGTGATCAGGTCGGTGATGCCGGAAACACCCTGCAGCAGCACCTGGTCGGCCTGCTTGAAGGCGTCCAGCACGGACACGGCCCGGTCGGAGATCGTGAGCAGCCGGTCGTTGGGGATGACGATCAGGGTGTCGACCTCTTCGCGCAGGGCGGCGATGCCGTCCTCCGCCTGAGTCGCCCGCCGCTTGCCCTCGAACGAGAACGGCCGCGTGACCACGCCGATCGTCAGCGCGCCGAGCGAGCGCGCGATCCGCGACACCACCGGTGCGCCACCGGTGCCGGTCCCGCCGCCCTCACCCGCGGTGACGAAGACCATGTCGGCGCCCTTGAGCGCCTCCTCGATCTCCTCCGCGTGGTCCTCGGCGGCCTTCTGCCCGATGGCGGGGTTCGCCCCCGCACCGAGTCCGCGGGTCTCCTCGCGGCCGATGTCGAGCTTGACGTCCGCGTCGCTCATCAACAGCGCCTGCGCGTCGGTGTTGATGGCGATGAACTCAACGCCCTTCAGACCGTGCTCGATCATCCGGTTGACGGCGTTCACGCCGCCTCCGCCGATACCGACGACCTTGATGAGTGCCAAATAGTTCTGCGGTGCCGCCACGTCCGCGCCTCTCGCCTCGTTCTGTCCCGTTGTGACCAGTTGGCCGTCTATCCAGCCGTCCCCGGCCGTGTTCCAGCGAAAGTTCCAGCGAAAAGACTGAACCTCAAGTGGATGCTTAGAGTTATCTCGACTTTATCGATTGCGTCGCACGCTACGGGACGCGTTCTGTCAATGTCCACGCGCCTCGCCGCCCGTCCCGTGATGTGGTTCGGGATGTGACGCGTTACCTCTTTTCCCCTTTGGTGACAGGGAGATCGGGCGCGGACACGTCGTACACCTTGGCCTGCCGGCGCATCAGCACGCTGAGTACCTCGGCCTTTTGCGCGCTGTCATCGGAACCGCCCCAGACGACCTTCACCCCGGACCCGAGGTTGAGTGTGATCGAGTCCGGCGACGTCGCCGAGATCGACCGTACCTCGGACCGCAACGTGACCGGCAATGCGGCTGACACGGTCACGATCGAACGGATCGTCACGTCCCGGCGAGCACCGACGACCAGCGCCTCCGGCAGCCCGTCCGGCCGCGAGGCCACGGTCTTGAACGACGTACCGGTCGCGTCGACCAGCTCGAACTGCTTGCCGTCCGTGACCACGACGACCGGCACGCGCTCGGTGACCACGATCTCCAGCTGGTTCGGCCACGCGCGCGTCACCTGCGCGTCGGCGACCGACTGGATGCCCCGCACCCGTTCGGCGATCACGTTCAGGTCGACCTTGGCCAGCGGCGTCCCGAGCGGCGCCTGGGCGACCTGGGCGACCGTTGCCACCGGCACCGTGTCGGCGCCGGTCACCCGGACGCCGTCGACGGCCAGCGCGGACGAGAAGTAGAACAGCCAGACGGTGATCGCGGACAGCAGCACCACCGTGCCGCCGACCGCCCAGGGCAGCCAGCTCTTCCAGCGCACCAACCGCTGCCGGCGCGCGAACCGCTGCTGGGCCCGGGCCAGATCAGCGTCCTGACTCATCCCAGAATCACTCGATCAGTGCGGCGTTGTGCGCCGCCCGCTCGGCCAGCAGCCCGACCACCTCGGGCCCGATCAGCGTCACGTCGCCCGCGCCGAGGGTGACCACGAGGTCGCCCGGCAGCGCGAGGTCGGCGACCACCCGCGGTACGGCGGACCAGGACGGCTCGAACCGCACCTGCTCCGGCTTCAGCGGCACGTGGTTGGCGATCAGGGCACCGGTGACACCGGGCTCCGGGTCCTCCCGCGCCGCGAAGATGTCCATCACGACGACCTCGTCGGCCAGCGCGAGCGCCTCGGAGAACTCCGCGGCGAAGATCCGCGTCCGGCTGAACAGGTGCGGCTGGAAGCACGCGATCACGCGCCCCTCCCCCGCCACCTGCCGGGCCGCGATCAGGTCGACGGTCAGCTCGGTCGGGTGGTGCGCGTAGGAGTCGAAGACCCGTACGCCGTCCTCGATGCCCTTGAACTCGAACCGCCGGCCGGTCCCGGTGAACGACGCCAACCCTTCGGCCAGGTCGGCCGCGGAGAAGCCCAGGCCAAGTCCGACCGACAGTGCGGCGGACGCGTTCAGCACGTTGTGCTTGCCGGCCTGCTGCAGGTTCACCATCGGAAGCTTGCGCCCACGGAAGATCGGCACGAACGACTGCACCGCACCGGTCGCGGTAATCTCGGTGACCCGCAGGTCGGCGTCCTCGGACTCGCCGTACGTCCGGACGTCGATCCCCTTCGCCCGGGCGAAATCGACGAGCCGGCGAGCCCCCGCGTCGTCGTAGCAGACGACCATGAACCCACCGGGCAGCACCCGGCCGCAGAAGTCCTCGAAGGCCTGGAAGTAGCTGGCCTCGTCACCGTAGTTGTCCAGGTGGTCCGGCTCGACCGAGGTGACGATCGACACCTCGGGGCTGTAGGTCAGGAACGACTTGTCCGACTCGTCGGCCTCGGCGACGAACAGATCGCCCGTGCCGTCGTGCGCGTTCGAGCCCGATTCGTTCAGGTTCCCGCCGATCGCGTACGACGGGTCGGCGGCGCAGTGCTGCAGCGCGACCGTCAGCATCGACGTGGTCGTGGTCTTGCCGTGCGTCCCGGCCACGGCGATCGTGCGCCGGCCGACCATCACCGACGCGAGCGCGGCGGCCCGCGGCAGGATCGGGATCCCGGCCGCCCGGGCCGCGACGACCTCGGGGTTGGTCTCGCGGATCGCGGTGGAGACGACGACGGTGTCGACGGCGGCGACGTGCTCGGCGGCGTGGCCGACCCAGCAGGTGGCGCCGAGCGCGCGCAGCGCGGCGAGCACCTTGCCGTCCTTGGCGTCGGAGCCGGAGACCTCGATGCCGCGCGAGGCCATGATCCGGGCGATGCCGGACATCCCGGCGCCGCCGATGCCGACGAAGTGCACCCGGCCCAGCTTCTCGGCGGGCAGGAGAGTGTCAGGAGCGGTGACGATCACGAAGCAGACCTCACCACATCGAGGATGATCTGCGCCAACCGGTCGTCGGCATCCGTACGGATGACGCCCTGCGCTGCAGTGGACATGGCTGTCAGACGCGCGCGGTCGTGCAGAAGTTGCGGCACGGTCGCGCGAACCCAGTCCGGCGTGACGGTCGCGTTGTCGACCAGCAGTCCGCCGCCCACATCGACCACGGGCTTGGCGTTCAGTCGCTGCTCACCGTTACCATGCGGCAACGGAACGTAAATCGCCGGGAGTCCGACGCCGGACACCTCGGTCACCGTGTTCGAGCCCGAACGGCAGACCACCAGGTCGGCAGCGGCGTAGGCCAGGTCCATCCGGTCGACGTACGAGAGCACCCGGTACGGCAGGGGGCCGGTCTGCTCGACGTCGAGGGTGTTCTTCGGCCCGATCGCGTGCAGGACCTGGATCCCGGCGGCCTGCAGGTCGGCGGCCGCACCGGCGAAGGCCAGGTTCAGCTGCTGCGCGCCCTGCGAACCACCGGTGACGAAGAGCGTCGGCGCCGAAGGGTCCAGCCCGAAGAACGCCTGTGCCTCGGCCCGCAGCGCGGCCCGGTCCATCGTCGAGATGGCCCGGCGGATCGGCAGGCCGACGTACTTGCCGTGCGGGATGTCGGTGCCGGGGAACGAGGTGATCACGTTCTCGGTGCAGTAGCGGGCGGCGAACTTGTTCGCGATGCCCGGGACCGCGTTGCCTTCGTGCACGACGATCGGCGTCTTGCGCCGCCAGGCGGCGACGTACGCCGGAGTGGACACGTACCCGCCGAAGCCGACCAGTACGTCGGCCTTGGCCTCGTCGAGGATCTTGCGGGCCGCGCTCACCGAGTTCAGCATCTTGCCCGGTACGGCGAACAGCGCCGGCGTGGGCTTGCGCGGCAGCGGCACCGGCGGAATCAGTTCGAGGCGGTACCCGGCTTCGGGGACCACCCGGGTCTCGAGCCCCCGCTCGGTTCCGAGTGCGACGATCTCGACGGTCGGATCGAGCCGGCGCAGGGCGTCGGCGGTCGCGATCAGGGGTGAGGTGTGGCCGGCGGATCCCCCACCGGCCAGAACGATGCTCGGCACAGCTTTCAACGCTCCCGCGTGTTCTCACGGCCGCTCGGGCCAGGTGTGCGTCGCGACGACATCCACCCGAGCAACGGCCGCCGGTGCTCCTTGAGGGCGGCCTGCGCGCCGGGCTCGGCCTTCGCGAAGGACAGCAGCATGCCGACCGCGATCAGCGTCGGCAGCAGTGCGGACCCACCGTACGACAAAAGCGGGAGCGGGATTCCCACGATGGGTAGCAGTCCGATCACCGCACCCAGGTTGACCAGCGTCTGGGCCATGATCCAGACCGTGATCCCGGCCGCGCAGTACCGGATGAACGGCTCGGTCGACCGGGTCGCGATCCGGATCCCGGCGTAGGCCAGCGTGAGGAACAGCCCGAGCACGGTCAGCGAGCCGATCAGCCCGAGCTCCTCACCGATCACCGCGAAGATGAAGTCGGTGTGCGCCTCGGGCAGGTTGCCCCACTTCTGCCGGCTGTTGCCGATCCCGACGCCCCACCAGCCACCGGTGGAGAGCGCGTACAGGCCGTGGTAGGCCTGCCAGCCGACGTCGGTCGGGTCGGCGAACGGGTTCATGAAGTTCGTCAGGCGGTCCATCCGGTGCTTCGCGGTGGTGACGAAGTACGTCGCGATCACGCCGACCACGGCGATCGCGGTGACGAACAGCCGGGTCGGCGCGCCGACCACCCAGATCAGGCCGATCATGATCGCCATCAGCACCAGCGACGTGCCGAGGTCGCGCTGACCGACGATCAGCGCGATCACCAGGCCGCAGACCGGCGCCATCGGGATCAGCAGGTGCTTCCACTGGGTCAGCAGCTTCTGCTTGCGCGCGTAGAGATCGGCGCACCACATCACCAGCGCCAGCTTGGCGAACTCGCTCGGCTGGATCTGCAGCGGGCCGCCGAACGACAGCCAGTTCGTGTTGCCGTTGACGTTCTTGCCCAGGCCCGGCACGTAGGTCAGCACCAGCAGGAACGTCGAGCCCAGCAGGGCGACGTACGCGAGCATCCGGAAGTGCCGCGGCGTCATCCGCGAGGCGACGTACGCCATCGGCAGACCGACGCCGACCCAGATCAGCTGGCGGTAGAAGATCGTGTAGCTGTTGCCGTTCGTGCGCAGCGACAGCACGCTCGAGGCCGACAGCACCATCAGCAGGCCGAGCACCATCAGCAGACCGGTCGCACCGAGGACCAGGTGGTACGACGTGAGCGGCCGGTCCAGCACGTTCCTGATCGCGGCCATCAGGCCACTGCCGGAACCACCACCGCGCTCGGGCGACTTCTGCTCCGGCCGGTCAATGATCGACGTCACGCGATCACCTCCGGCGCTTAGTGGCCCAGACGGTTCACGGCTTCGGTGAAAGCGTCCCCGCGGGCTCCGTAGTTGGCGAACATGTCCCAAGAAGCGCAGCCCGGCGCCAGCAGCACGGTGTCACCCACCTGTGCCAGCTTGGTCGCCTCCCCCACCACGGTCTCCATGGTCCCAGTGTCCGTTGACTCGACCACGATCACCGGGACCTCAGGCGCGTGTCGGGCAAGTGCTTCGGCGATCACGGCCTTGTCCTGGCCGAGCAGCACGACGCCCCGCAACCGCTCGCGCGCCGCGATCACCAGCTCGTCGAAGGTCGCCCCCTTGGCCTGTCCGCCGGCGATCCAGACGACGTGCTCGTAGGCCAGCAGCGACGCCTGCGCGGCGTGCGGGTTGGTCGCCTTGGAGTCGTCCACGTAGTTGACTCCGGCAACTTCTCCGACGTGCGCGATCCGGTGCGCGTCAGGCCGGAACCCGCGCAGCCCGTCGCGCACAGCAGCAGGCGGTACGCCGAACGACCGCGCCAACGCGGCAGCCGCCAAGGCGTTGGCCACGTTGTGCGGTGCGGCAGGGGTGATGTCGGCCAGCGTCGCGAGCTCGAGCGCCGAGGTGGCGCGCTGCTCGACGAACGCGCGGTCGACCAGGTACTCGTCGACGAGCCCGACCATCGACAGGCCCGGCGTACCGAGGGTGAAACCGACCGCGCGGCAGCCCTCGATCACGTCGGCGTCCTCGACGAGCTTCTCGGTCGCCTGGTCGGCGACGTTGTAGACGCAGGCGACCTGGCAGTTGGTGTAGATCCGGCCCTTGGCGGCGCCGTACGCCTCCATCGAGCCGTGCCAGTCGACGTGGTCCGGCGCAAGGTTCAGTACGGCGGCCGAGTGCGCCGACATCGAGTGCGTGTAGTGCAGCTGGTAGCTGGACAGTTCGACCGCGATCACGTCGTACGGCTCGGGGTCCATCACGGCTTCCAGCAACGGCAGTCCGACGTTCCCGGCCGCGACAGCGCGGTGCCCGGCGGCGGTCAGAATCGCCGTCAGCATCTGCACCGTGGTGGTCTTGCCGTTGGTCCCGGTGATGCACAACCAGGGCGCCGCGTTCGCGGGATCGCGCAGCCGCCAGGCCAGCTCGATCTCGCTCCAGATCGGCACGTCACGCTCGGCCGCGGCCGTCAGCAGCGGCGCGTGCGGCGGGATGCCCGGCGAGGTCACCACGATCTCGACGTCCGCGGGCAGCTCCGCCGTACTGCCTGGGCCGAGCTTGATCTCCGCACCGAGCGTGCCGAGGATCTGCGCCTTCTCCTGCAGCTGCTCGTTGTCGCGATCGTCCAGTACGACGACGTGCTCGGCGCCCGCCTGCAGCAACGAGTCGGCGCACGCGTACCCCGCCGTACCGAAGCCCAGTACGACGAAGCGCGTGGTCGCCCAGCCGTCGTCGGTGCGTGTGGTCAGACTCATCCGGCAACCCATTCCGCGTAGAACAACCCGAGCCCCGTGGCGACGCACAGACCCGAGATGATCCAGAAGCGGATCACCACGTTGACCTGTTCCCAGCCGAGCATCTCGAAGTGGTGCTGCAGCGGCGCCATCCGGAACAGCCGCTTGCCCACCCCGCCGGTGCGCTTGGTGATCTTGAACCAGCTGACCTGCAGGATCACCGACGCGGTGATGATGACGAACAGGCCGCCGAGCAGCAGCACCAGCAGCTCGGTCCGGGTCATCACGCCGAAGCCGGCCACCGCGCCGCCGAGCGACAGCGAACCGGTGTCACCCATGAAGATCTTGGCCGGCGACGCGTTCCACCACAGGAAGCCGAACAGCGCGCCGGTGAGCGCCGCCGCCACGACCGCGAGGTCGAGTGGATCGCGCACCTCGTAGCACTTGGCGCCCGGCGCGGTCGCGCAGCTCTGGTTGGACTGCCAGATGCAGATCAGCGTGTAGGCGCCGAACACCATCATCGAGGCGCCGGTGGCCAGACCGTCCAGGCCGTCGGCCAGGTTCACGCCGTTCGACATGCCCGCGATCAGCAGCAGGATCCAGATCACGACCAGGACCGGCAGCAGGTGCAGCCACTGGATGTCGCGGATGAACGAGATGAACGGTGAGGCCGGCGTCTGCCCGCGATCGTCGGCGAACTGCAGCGCGAGCACCGCGAAGACCACCGCGACCATCGTCTGGCCGGCCAGCTTCGCCTTGCTGCGCAGGCCGAGGCTGCGCTGGCGGAAGATCTTGATGAAGTCGTCCAGGAAGCCGACCGCGCCCATGCCCGCGAACAGGAACAGCACCAGGATCGCCGAGGCGCTCGGCGGCTTCATCGTCAGCAGCTTCGCGGCGAAGTAGCCGACGATCGTCGCGATGATGAAGACCGTGCCGCCCATCGTCGGCGTCCCGCGCTTGGTGTGGTGCGAGGTCGGGCCGTCGTCGCGGATCTCCTGGCCGTACCCGCGCTTGGACAGCAGGTTGATCGCCAGCCGGGTACCGAGCAGGGTCAGGATCATCGAGATCGCGCCCGCGAACAGGATCGAGATCACTGCGCGCCCTCCTGCAGGAGAGCCGTGGCCAGCCGGTCGAGGCCGACGTACCTGGACGCCTTCACGAGCACCACGTCACCCCGTTGCAGTTCCTTGCCCAGCAGCTCGAGCGCTTCGTCGGCCGTCGCGACGTACGCCGACTCGTTGCCCCACGATCCTTCGAGCGAAGCGCCGAGGTGGATCGGGCGGGCGTCCTCGCCCACCGCGACCAGCCGGTTCACGTCCAGCCGGACGGCCAGCCGGCCGACGCCGTCGTGCTCCTCGGTCGAGGTGTCGCCCAGCTCGCCCATCGGGCCGAGCACCGCCCAGGTCCGCGCGCCGCGGGCCCGCCCGATCGCGACCAGCGCCTTGAGCGCGGCCCGCATCGAGTCGGGATTGGCGTTGTACGCGTCGTTGATCACCGTCACGCCGTCGGCGCGCTCGGTGACCTCCATCCGCCACTTCGACACCGTGGTGGCCTCGTTCAGCCCGGCCGCGGCCTGCTCCGGCGTCAGCCCAGCAGCCAGTACGGCGGCCGCCGCGGCGAGCGCGTTCGGTACCTGGTGCTCACCGACGAGCTGCAGCTGGATGTCGAAGCTCTGCCCGTCGGCGTGCAGCCTGAAGCTCGGCCGGCCGTTCTCGTCGAGCTTCACGTCGGTCGCCCGGACGTCGGCGTCCGGCGCCTCGCCGAACCGCCGTACGGTCTGCTCGGTCCGCGACGCCATCGCGGCGACCCGCGGGTCGTCGGCGTTCAGCACGGCGGTCCCACCGGCCACGACGTTGTCGATCATCTCGCCCTTGGCCTGCGCGATCGCGTCCTGGCTGCCGAACTCGCCGATGTGCGAGTGCCCGACGTTCAGCACCAGCCCGACCTTCGGCGGCGTGATCCGGCACAGGTAGTTGATGTCGCCGACGTGCCGCGCGCCCATCTCGGCGACCAGGAACCGGGTGGACAGGTCGGCCTGCAACGCGGTCAGCGGGTGGCCGATCTCGTTGTTGAACGAGCCGACCGGCGCGACCGTCGGCCCGTACGGCGCGACCAGCTGCGCGATCAGGTCCTTCGTGCTCGTCTTGCCCTGCGAGCCGGTCAGACCGATCACCGTCAGATCGGGCAGCTGCGCCACGACGTACCGGGCCAGTTCGCCGAGCGCGACCTGCGCGTCCGGTACGACGATGCAGGGACAGCCGTCGATCGGCCGGGTCGTGAGTGAAACCGTCACGCCCGCCTCGGTGACGGCCTGGACGAAGTCGTGGCCGTCGACGCGTTCGCCGGGCAGCGCCACGAACAGACCGCCCGGGACCACCTCGCGCGAGTCCTTCGCCACCAGACCGTCGACGACGGCCGTGGGATCGACTCCCACGAGCTCACCGCCCACGGCCGTGGCGATGTCACCGCAACTGACAGGGATCACCGGGTCTCCTCCAACAACTCACGCACTGTCTGACGGTCGTCGAACGGGTGGATCACGCCGTCGACGTCCTGTCCTGTCTCGTGGCCCTTGCCGAGCACGACCACGGTGTCCCCCGGGCCGGCCAGCTCGATCGCGGTCCGGATCGCCGCGCGCCGGTCGCCGACCTCGCGCAGGTCGACATCCGGTACGGCGTCGCGCGCGCCCTCGATCGCGGCGGCGCGGATCAGCGCCGGGTCCTCGCTGCGCGGGTTGTCGTCGGTGACGATCACCGCATCCGCGGCGCGCGCCGCGGCGGCACCCATCGCCGGGCGCTTCCACGGATCGCGGTCACCGCCGCAGCCGACCACGGCGTACAGACGGCCCTTCGTCGCGCCGCGAGCAGCGCGCAGGGCCAGCTCGACCGCGTCGGGAGTGTGCGCGAAGTCGACGATCACCGCGAGACCGTCGCGCAGGAAGGTCTCCATCCGCCCCGGCACCCGCGCGTCGCGCAGGCCCTCGGCGATCTGCTCGGCCGGTACGTCGACCTGCCGCAGCATCGCGACCGCGAGCAGCGCGTTGGCCACGTTGAAGTCGCCAGGCAGGACGATCTCGATCGTCAGCTCCTCGCCCGGGCCGCGGATGTCGATCACGGTCGAGCCGTGCTCGGACTGATGCGTCGCGGCAACGGTCCAGTCCGCGTCACGCGTCGTCGACACGGTGACCAGCGGTACGACGGTCTGCGCGGCCAGACGGCGGCCGTACTCGTCGTCGATGTTCACCACGGCCAGGTCGCAGCGCTCGGGCGTGAACAGCGACGCCTTCGCCGCGAAGTACTCCTCGAACGTCTTGTGGAAGTCCAGGTGGTCCTGGCTCAGGTTCGTGAACCCGGCGACCGCATAGCGGGCACCGTCGACCCGGCCCTTGGCCAGCGCGTGGCTGGAGACCTCCATCGCGCACCACGCGACGCCCTGCTCGCGCATCACCGCGAACAACGCCTGCAGGTCGGTCGCCTCCGGCGTGGTCATCGCGCTCTTCACGACCTGGTCGCCGATCCGCGTCTCGATCGTGCCGACCAGAGCGGCCGGGCCGAGCCTGCGCAGGACCGCGTCGAGCAGGAAGCTGGTGGTGGTCTTGCCGTTGGTCCCGGTGATGCCGAGCAGGCGCAGCTCGCTGGTCGGTTCGCCGTACACCGTGGAGGCGACGGCGCCCAGCACAGCGCGCGGATCGGGGACGACGAGCAGCGGCAGACCGGCGGTCAGCGCCCGCTCGACGCCTGCGGGATCAGTCAGTACGGCGACCGCGCCGCTCGCCTGAGCGCCGGCGACGAAGGCCGCGCCGTGCGTCGCGGCACCCGGCAGCGCGGCGTACAGGTCACCGGGCCGGATCGAGCGGGAGTCGAGGGAGACACCGGTGACGGGGACCTCGGCGGCACCCGCCGGGACCTCCGCCCCAGCGGTTCTGGCCAGGTCGGCAAGGGCGACCGGTACGGTGTGCCGCGGCCTGATCGCGGCTACGGCGCCGCCTGCGGCGGAAGGGGTGGACACGGCCCCAGAGGCTACCGTTCCGGGGCGTGTGACACCTACCTGACCCTGGGTGATCACCAGGTGATGGGAATGACGGGCTGCTTCGCACCGGTCGGCGGGACCGCGTACTTCTGCAGCGCGTAGCTCATCACGTCTCGGAACACCGGACCTCCCTGGAAACCACCGCCCCGCCCGTTGGTGGGGTCCTGCAGTACGACGTACGTAACGAAGCGCGGGTTGTCGGCAGGAGCGAATCCGGCGAAAGAAGTGGCCCACTTGCGGTAACAGCCGCAGGCCGAGTCGACCTCCTGCGCCGTACCGGTCTTGCCGGCCACCCGGTAGCCCGCGATCGCGGCCAGCGGCGCCGTGCCGCCCTTGCCGGTGACGGCCTCCATCATCGTGGTGACCTGTTTGGCGGCCGACTCGCTGACCACGCGGCGCGGCGTGGCGATCTGGTTGGGCGTCGCGTTGCCGTCGGCGTCCACCCAGTCCTTGATCAGCTTCGGCGGCATGTAGACCCCACCGTTGGCCACGGCGTTCACCGCGGCGGCCATCTGGACGGCGTTGGCCGACAGGCCCTGGCCGAACGCGACGTTCGACCGGGTCAGCTCGCTCCACTCGTCGCCCGGCGGCATCAGGCCGCGGCTCTCGCCGGGGAAACCGATCCCGGTCGGTTCGCCGAAGCCGAACTTCTTCAGGTAGTGCACGAAGTCACCGACCGGCATCTGCTGGGCGGCCATGATCGTGCCGACGTTCGACGACTTGGCGATCACGCCGGCCATCGTCAGCTTCAGTTTGCCGTGGTCGAAGGCGTCCTTGATCGTCCGCCGCTGCACGGTGTAGACGCCGGGGACCTCCAGCTTGGTGTCCAGCGAGATCAGCCCGGCGTCGGCCAGCGCCGCCATCGTGACCACCTTCTGCACGCTGCCCGGCTCGTAGACCTGCTCCAGCGCCCGGTTCTTCAGCGCGCCGGTCTTCACCGGCTTGTTCGGGTCGAAGCTCGGGTAGTTGGCCATCACCAGGATCTCGCCGGTCTTGACGTCGATCGTGACGACCGAGCCTGAGCTGGCCTTGTACTGCTTGACCGCCTGCTCGATCCGCCGCTCGGCGAACCACTGCAGGTCGGCGTCCAGCGTGAGCTGCGCCGACACGCCCGGCTTCGGCTCCTCGACGGTGTGGTCGGCGTTCGGGATCTTGTTGCCCCGGGCATCGACCTCGTACATCGCCTTGCCGTCCTGCCCGGACAGCTTGCCGTTCAAGCCGTACTCCAGCCCGGCCAGACCCTTGCCCTCGGCACCGACGATGCCGACCACGTTGGCCGCGATGGTGCCGTTGGGGTGACTGCGGACCGGATCGGCCTCGGTGTAGAGGCCGGCCAGCATCGGCTTCTTCTGGTCCTCGGGCAGCGCCTTGTTCTGGTCCTTGATCGCCTTGTTGCGCTCCTTGATCTCGGCGGTGATCTGGTTCCAGGTCTGCGGGGTGACCTTGTTCGCCAGCACGACGTACCGGCCCTTGCCGGTCAGCTTCTTCATCAGCGTCGCGTAGTCGACCGACGACAACCGAGGAGCCAGTACGCCGGCCAGCTGGCTGGCGACCTTGCCGGTCTGGGTCGGGTCGGCGGTGATCGCGACCGCGTCCTCCGAGACCGACAGCGGGACACCGTTGCGGTCCAGGATCGAGCCGCGGGAGGCGTGCAGGACGAACGGCTTGGTGTTCTCCTTGGTCGCGGCCAGCGCGTAGCGGTCCGGGTCGACGCCCTGGAGGATGATCAGCCGTCCCGCGAACAGCGACAGCACCAGCGCCATCACGCCGAACGTCACCCGGAGTCGGAGTGCCGGACGCCCGAGCTTCAGCAGCCGCGGCGGCTTCTTCACCCGAGGCTTGCGAACGGGAGGACGCCGCTTCTGCGGCGGCCGCTTCCGCGGCGCGGCAGCCTTCTTGGCCAGCGGCCGCCCGTCTGGTCCTACGCGTCGAGGAGCAGGCCTTCCTTCAGCGGTCTTTCGAGGACGACTGGCCGCAGTCTTCTTGGCTGCCCGCCGCGGTGGTTCCTGTCCGTCTCTCGTACGGCGTGGCTCTTCAGCCCTTCGACGCGGCTGGTCTTCACGCCTGCGTCTGTTCTGCTCTTCCGACGCGGGGCGGCGGGGACGCTGTGCAGCGGGGCGACCGCCCTCGGTGGCGGGGCGACGGGACGACGGAGCCTTGCGGGGCGGGTTTCCCCGGCCCGGTTCACCACCGCGTTTGCGTGGTGGCTCGTCTCCCCGTCGTTCCGTCATCCGATCATCCCCCGGTCGTCGTGTTGGTCCCTGTGTTGGTGTTCGTCGGCGGCTTGGTGTTGGCCGGCGGCGTCACCGGCGTACTGGGCTTGACAGGCGTGCTCGGCTTGATCGCCGCGTTGGCCGGCGGCACGACCGGCGGCTTCGGCGTCGCGACAGCGGCCGGCAGCCCCGGACCGAACATCGCCGCGCCGGTCCCCGCCTTGCCTTCGGCCGGTACGCCGAGCACACGCCCGTCGGACAGCCGCAGGAACACCGGGTTCGGGTTCGGCACCATGCCCATCCGCAGCGACCGGTCGGCCAGGTTCTGCGGCGACTCGAGCGTGCGGACCTGCCGCTCCAGCTGCTCCTGCTGGTCGCGCAGCTGATCGGCCTGCTGGTTCAGCGCGGTGACCTGGAACGTGCCGCGCTGCAGCTCCGTGTTGAGCAGCAGCAGGCCGACCAGGCCGGCCGCCAGCAGCGACACCACGAAGATGACGAACGGCATCCGCGGCGGCCGGAACGGCGCGCCGTACACGATCCTGAGCTTCGGCTCCTGCTTCTTCGCCGGAACCGCAGGTGTGACCCGTGCCTTGGACGGGCTGAAGACAGTACTCATCAAGCCACCAGCCCTTTCTCGCGGACTCTGGTTGCGGCCCGGACCCGGGCCGAGGCGGCCCGCGGGTTCGCCGCCACTTCGTCCTCGGTCGGCCGTTCGGCCCCGCGGGTGAGGAGTTTCAGGTACGGCTCGTGCCCGGCCGGGATCACCGGCAGGTCGTCCGGTACGTCGGACTTCGCGCCCGCCGCCAAGGTCTGCTTGGTGATCCGGTCCTCGAGCGAGTGGTAGCTCATGACGACGATCCGCCCGTGCAGCGCCAGCGACGCGACCGCCGCCGGCAGCGCGCGCCGCAGGACCTCGAGCTCGCCGTTGACCTCGATCCGCAGCGCCTGGAAGGTCCGCTTGGCCGGGTGTCCCCCGGTCCGGCGGGCCGCCTGCGGGATCGCGTCGCGGACCAGCTCGGACAGCCGGGCGCTGTTCGTGAACGGCTCGGTCTCCCGGGCCCGGACGATCCGGTCGGCGATCTTGCGGGAGAACTTCTCCTCGCCGTACTGGAACAGGATCCGGGCCAGGTCGGCCGAGCTGTAGGTGTTCAGGATGTCGGCGGCCGTGGTCGGCGCCGTCGAGTCCATCCGCATGTCCAGCGGCGCGTCCTGCGCGTAGGCAAAGCCGCGGTCGGCCTCGTCCAGCTGCATCGACGAGACGCCGAGGTCGAACAGGATGCCGTCGATCGCGGGCACGTCGAGCTCGTCGAGGACGCGCGGCAGTTCGTCGTACACGGCGTGCACGAACGTGGTGCGATCGGCGTACGGCGCGAGCCGCTCGCCGGCCAGGCGCAGCGCGGCCGGGTCACGGTCGAGCCCGATCAGGCGAGCCTCGGGGCAACGCTCGAGGAACGCCTCGGAGTGTCCGCCGAGCCCGAGGGTGGCGTCGACGAGGACGGCACCGGGCTGCTGGAGCGCCGGGGCGAGGAGGGCGACGACCCGGTCGAGCATGACGGGGACGTGGCGGTCGGACGGCGTGGGATCGGTCATGGCGTCAGCCACCCAATCCCTGCGCGTCGCGCTCAGCACCGTCCATCTCGACCCTTCCTTAAGCCGCGGGAGCGACCCTGCCCCCGCGGGTTCTCTGTACTGCTGACTGCTGTGTCGGGGGCGGTGTTGGAACGTCGGGTGGTGGACTGCGTTGAACAGCTTGGGGAGCAGTTCGTTCGTCCGGTCAGATCGCGGGTTCGCCTCCCGGGGAAGTACCCGTGGCCTTGGCGCCGGGGAAGTGGCGCCAACACCCGAGTCGGAAGTCGGACCCGTGATCTCACCGGACGTCCGGTGCACACCTCAGGTCGTGCTCGGTGCTGCTCAGAAGATCCCGGGCAGTACCTCCTCGGACAGGTCGGCGAACGCCTGCTCCTGCTCCGCGGAGTACCTGTTCCAGTTCTCCGTGTTCCAGATCTCCACCCTGTTCATCGCCCCGATGACGACGCAGTCGCGATCCAGTCCTGCGTAATCGCGCAGCATCGGCGGGATGGTGACCCGGCCCTGCTTGTCCGGCACCTCGTTGGAGGCTCCGGCGAACAGCATCCGCAGGTAGTCCCGGGCACCCTTGTTGGTGATCGGAGCCTGCTTCAACTGCTCGGTCAGCGTCACGAACTCGGCCTCGGGCCACACGGACAGCGAACGCTCCTGCCCGCGGGTGATCACCAGACCCTCGGAAAGTTCGTCGCGGAACTTCGCCGGCAGGAACAACCGACCTTTGTCGTCGAGCTTGGGAAAGTGCGTTCCAAGGAACACGCTCCACCTCCCCGTTGCGGACTCTCCGTCTCAGGTCGAGCTGATTTCCACCAAATCAGTACCACTGCGCTCCACCTTACTCCACTTTGCCCCACCGTCAACCAAATCTGCCCCGTTTCGCTCCTCTCGTAGGCTGGGTGGGAAAGATCCACGTCGACAGGTGATGGATCAGCGACACCGGGTGAGGATTACTTTCATCGGTGCCGAAACGGCCGGTAACGAATTCCGCGCAGGGCTAGGCCCGACCCCGGGCCCGGGTCAGAATGAGTCGGCCAACAACCAATGGGGAGGACTCAGGGTGAGCACCACCGCGACCAGCTCGGCCATGGACTTCGACGAGCTGACAGAGGTGGCGGGACGGGTCCGCCGAGCCATCGAGACAGTCATCGAAGGCAAACCCGATGTCGTCGAGACAGCAGTCACCGTGCTGCTCGCCGAAGGACATCTACTGATCGAGGACGTGCCGGGCGTCGGCAAGACGATGCTGGCCAAGGCACTGGCCCGCTCGATCGACTGCACCGTGCGCCGGATCCAGTTCACGCCCGACCTCCTGCCCTCGGACATCACCGGCGTGTCGGTGTTCAACCAGGAGGTCCGCGACTTCGAGTTCAAGCCGGGCGCGGTGTTCGCGAACATCGTGGTCGGTGACGAGATCAACCGCGCCTCACCGAAGACCCAGGCCGCGCTGCTGGAGTCGATGGAGGAGCGCCAGGTCACCGTCGACACCACGACGTACCACCTCGACGCGCCGTTCATGGTGATCGCGACGCAGAACCCGATCGAGATGGAGGGCACCTATCCCCTGCCCGAGGCGCAGCGCGACCGCTTCATGGCGCGCGTCTCGATGGGGTACCCGGAGCCCGCCGCCGAGCTGCGGATGCTCGACGGTCACTCGGCCACCGACCCGCTGAACAACCTGCAGGCGGTGACCGACAGCCAGCAGATCCTGCGACTGGTCAAGACCGTCCACTCGGTGCACGTGTCGGAGTCGGTCAAGGAGTACGCCGTAGCTCTGGTCGGTGCGACTCGTCGTTCGCAGGAGCTGCGTCTCGGCGCCAGCCCCCGTGCAACGCTGCACCTGATCCGGGCTGCCCGGGCCGCTGCCGCGTTGGACGCGCGCGAGTTCGTCCTGCCGGACGACCTGCAGGAGCTCGCCGTACCGGTCCTTGCTCACCGGGTGCTTCCGGCAGCCGAGGCTCACCTCGGTGGTCGCGGCGCGTCGGACATCATCACCGGGCTCGTCGCCTCCGTGCCGCTCCCCCGCACTCGCCGGGACTGAGGCATGAGGCAGGCACTGCGCGGACTCACCACCCGGGGGCGGGCGTTCGTCGCTGCCGGGATCACCGCGTCGCTGTGCGCTCTGCTGCTCGGCCAGAAGGACCTGCTGCGTGTCGGCATCCTCCTGGTCGCGCTGCCGGTCGTGGCCGCTCTGGTGGTCGGCCGCACCCGGCTGCGTCTGCAGGTACGGCGCAGCCTGGCGCCGGCGCAGGTCACCGTCGGTACGACGGCGACGGTGGAGCTCGCCCTGAGCAACGAAGGCCGCATGCCGGCCGGACTGTTGCTGCTGGAGGACCGGATCCCCTACGTGCTCGGCCACCGGCCGCGGTTCGTGGTGGACCGCGTCAGCCCGAACTGGAAGCGCACGGTCACCTATCCGGTGAAGTCGGACGTCCGTGGGCTGTTCCAGGTCGGGCCGTTGATGCTGACGGTCGCCGACCCGTTCGGGCTGGTGGAGACGAGCCGGACGTTCGCGCGGAGTCAGTACCTGCTGGTCACGCCCCGGGTGCACAAGCTGCCCGAGGTACGGCTCGGCTCGGACCGCGCGGGATCCGGCGAGAACCGGCCCCGCGCGATCGCGTCGGCCGGTGAGGAGGACGCGACCGTTCGCGAGTACCGCGACGGCGACGACCTCCGCCGCGTGCACTGGCGCTCGACCGCTCGTCGCGGGTCGCTGATGGTGCGCCGCGAGGAGCAGCCCTGGCAGAGCCGGTGCGCGATCTTCCTCGACGCCCGCACCACTTCGCACCACGGGCACGGACCGTCGTCCAGCCTGGAGTGGTCGGTCAGCGCGGTCGCCTCGATCGGCGCCGACCGGATCCGGCGGGGTTACGTCACCACCCTGCTGGGCGGCCCGACGACACTGTCCGCGATCACCCACCGCAGCTCCACCGCCGTACACCAACCGCTCACGACGCAGCAGTTGCTGACCGAGTGCGCGACGGTGGAGGAGCACAAGTACGCCGAGGTCGGCCCGCTGCTCACGGTCGACCGGCACGTCCAGGAGCCCAGTCTCGCGATCGCCGTCGTCGGTGTCTGCACCAGCGACGACATCACCGCGCTGAACCGCTGGCGGACCGGGCAAGCGACCGGAGTCGCGCTGCTGCTCGACGCGGTCAGCTGGGCCGTCGGCGTCGAAGGCACCGAGAAGGCGAACCGCCTGGCCGCTGCCACGGACGCGACCGAATCCGAACTCCGCCGCAACGGCTGGCGCGTCGCCAGAGTCCGCCGCGGCGATCCCCTACCCACCGTTTGGTCCAGCCTCGGACTGAGGAGCGGAAGGATCGCATGACCGGACACGTGAGGATCTCGCTGGCTGCTTGGGCGGCGACGGTACTCGGTGCTCTCGTACTGACACCGGTGTTCTCCGGGCCGTTCCTGTTCATCAGCGCGTTCCTGTGCGCCCTTGTCACCGGCACCGGGATCCTGCTGCAGAACCTGCGCGCGCCGCGGGTCGTCGTACCGGTGGTTCAGCTCGTCGTACTGGTCGAGATGCTGTCGCTGATCTTCCTGCGCGACACGCTGCACTTCGGCCTGCTGCCGTGGAAGGAGACCGCGCTCGAGTTCAACCAGCAGATGGTGAACGCGATGAGCGCGATCAACCGCTTCAGCGCGCCGCTGCCGGCCGATGACCACCTGACGCTGTTCGCGGCGTCGGTGATCTCTGCGACCGGGCTGCTGATCCACCTGATCGCCGTACAGCTGCGTCAGGCCGCGTGGGCCGGACTGCTGCTGCTCACCATGTACACGGTGCCGGCTGCGACCGTGCACGGCGGACTGCCGGCGCTGCTCTTCATCCCGCCGGCCGTCGGCTACATCGTGCTCCTGGCCGCGGAAGGCCGGACCAGACTGAGTCGCTGGGGACGCCGGATCTCCGGCGTCTCGCACCTGGACGCGTCCGAACCGATCGAAGCCTCGGCGCTCGGCCAGGCCGGCCGCCGGATCGGCCTCAGCGTGATCGCACTGGCCGCGCTGCTGCCCGCACTGCTGCCGGCGTTGCCGGAAGGTGTCATCGGCAACGGTCTCGCCGGTGGTGGCAGCGGCACCGGGATCGGCGCCTCGATCACGTCGACCGACCCGATGCTCGACATGGGCAAGAACCTCAAGCGCGGCGACAACGTGACCGCTCTGACCTACACCGGCGGCCCGGCCGGTGGGACGTACCTGCGGCTGACCGCGCTGGACCAGTTCGACGGCAACACCTGGCGGATCTCGCCGCGGTCCGAGGGCCAGAAGATCACCGACAACGACCTGACGGCGCCGGAAGGCTTCAACGGCGACCTCAGCAAGGTGCCGACCACGGAGATGAAGATCGACGTGAGCCGGAACCTGCGCTCGCAGTTCGCCCCGGTGCCGTACCCGCTGCGCTCGATCTCGCTGAAGGACCGCTGGCGTTTCGACGCGAGGTCGCTGGACGTCGTGTCCACGAACGGTGGCGGTGGAGTCGCCGGCAAGAACTACCGGCTCAAGGCGTACCAGCTGCCGCTGACGCCGGAGCTGCTGCAGGCGACCCCGCCGGGCGCCGACCCGGACGCGTACACCACCCAGCTCCCGTCCAAGAACATCGACGACATCCGCGACCTGACCAACCGGGTCGTCGCGGACGCGGGCACCAACCGGTTCCAGCAGGCCGTCGCGCTGCAGAACTTCTTCCGCGGCGGCGAGTTCACCTACAGCACCGACACCGACAACAAGAGCGGCATGCCGGCGCTGCGCAAGTTCCTGCTGCAGGACCGGGTCGGGTACTGCGAGCAGTTCGCCACCGGCATGGCGCTGATGGCGCGCGTGCTCGGGATCCCCTCGCGCGTCGGCATCGGCTTCCTGCCCGGTCAGCCCGGCAAGAACGGCCAGTACGTCGTACGCATGCACGACATGCACGCCTGGCCGGAGCTGTACTTCCAGGGACTCGGCTGGGTCCGCTTCGAGCCGACGCCGTCGGCGCGGGTCGCGACCACCCCGAGCTGGACCGCACCGGCCGCGCCGCTGCCGTCGACCCCGACCACCGCGCCGACGACCGCGCCGACCACGCCGGGCTCCACGACGGACACCGACCTCGAGCGTCCGGGCGACCGGAACCTGCCCGAGGACAACGGCCTCGTCCCGGTCGACTCCGGCAACTGGTTCAGCAACGGCGGCGCCAAGGCGATCGGCATCGGTGTCGTCGTGGTCTTCATCCTCGGCATCCCGTGGCTGATCCGCAGCCTGACCCGTCGCCGCCGCTTCGCCCGCCCACCCGGGCGTCTCGGTGTCGAAGGCCTGTGGGCAGAAATCCGCGACACGTCCCGCGACCTGGGCCTCGACTGGTCCGACAGCTCAACCCCACGCCAGTTGGGCGACTGGATGACCACCAAGCTCCCCGAGCCGGTCCATCCCCAAGCCCACCGCCTGGCCCGAGGCCTGGAGTCCGTCCGGTACGCCGGTCTGGCCTCCACCGAAGTCGACCTGCGCACCGAAGCAGCCGACGTCCGCAAGGCCCTCTGGTCCCAAGCCAAACTCGTCCAACGCTTACGAGCCCGCCTGCTACCCCCGTCCTGGCGCTGGTACCTCAACCGAGGCAGCACAGAAGCATCGGATCTCCTGGACGAGTTCGATCTACTGCTCGCCAGAATTCGCAACACAGTCCTCCCCAGCCGAAGCCGCCCTGCGGACTGAGACCTAACAGAACCCCCGGACCACCTGGTCCGGGGGTTCTGTTTGTGGTGCGTAAGGCGGCGTCAGAGTTGGGCGCTGGTGGTGATGTGGGTGGGTTGGTTCTGCCACCACGTAGCGGCGGCGCGGACCGCCGAGGGAGCGATGGGGTCAGCCTTCAGGCGACGGAGTGGGGTTTGGTTTCCAGTGACGCCGGCGCTGTAGGCAAGGCCGCGGAGGGCAGCGAGGTTGGTGGGGCTTTTACTCCGGTGCCAGTCGGCCAGGTGTTTGCTGATGGCACTGTCCCACCAGGAATCCGGTGGGAGACCACTGAAGTGGCCGAGGGCATAGGCTGCGACGGAGATCGTTGGACCGGGCAGGCCGTCGGCCAGGACGATCCGTTCGATGAGTCCGCGCTCCGGACGACCGCCCATCATGCGGAGTGCGGACAGCAGTGTGCCGGAGCGCTCCGGGTCGCCAGTGAGAACACGGCCGCGCCTGAGCTCCGCCGACAAGGCTCGAGCGATCGCCGCGCGGTAAGGACTGGCGGCGATCAGCGTGGAGACCTGAAGCCGGGCTTCCGCTGACGGGTCGAACAGCAACTCCTCGACCAACTGCGGAAGCACGTCGTCCATGAAGCTCTCCGGAGAGGCCGGCAGGGCGGCCGCGGCTGCGTGCGCGACGCGCTGGGCCACCAGCGAAACAGGTTCCCGTAGGCGGTACTGCCGACCACCACAAGCGACCGCGACTGGCCCCGGCAGCGTCCACAACGCCTGCAGGATCTCCTCTGCCATCGTCCCGAGTGAGCCACCGGCGGCAGCAATCTCTCGCAGCGTCCGGGAGGCTCGACGACGCTGATCCCGGTTGAGCTGTTTCAGGGTGGCTGCCTCGAAGAGTGCGGCCAAGGTGCCCCACAGCGCGCGATCATCGGTCGGATTCGTCAGCTGTTGCTGAAGTACGGAGATCGAGTCGGGGTGATTGCTGTGCCCCAACGCGGCGACGGTCGAGATCATCACCTGATTGTCGCGATCGGCTGCGGCGACCGCACAGGCGTCGATCAGCTCCCCCTGCGCTGCTGGATGAGTGATCAGGCGGTTCACCGCTTCGAACCGCTGTACCCAAGCCTGCCCACAGGCGACGAGCATCTCTGCGAGCAGGCGCTGCGCGATCTCCCGCCAGGTGCGGCTTGGCAGGTATGCCGTCGGCCTCGCCGCCAGCAGTTCGGTGAGGTCGTCCCAGTCGCAGCCGCTCATGACGGTGGGCCCGCAGACGCGATCGAGGTAGGTATCCAGCCGCCGATCGAGAGCGCGGGGCTCGACCTGATGATTCCGGGCCAACGCCGGGGACGACTCGATCACCGAGCGGTTCGCCCGGAGTTCGTGATCGAAGGCGGCCACCAGACGGCCGGGGGCCAGCTCCAGCAGTTCCTCGTACCGCCGAACAGCCGCGTACGGGATCGCCGAGCTGCCGACTTCCCAGCGGTAGATGGTCGAGGGACTGATCGATCGCGGATTCGGTCCGCTCGGCCAGACAGCGGCGAACTTGGTCCGAACCGTGAGCTCGTGCTGCCTGCCCAGCAAACGACTGACCCGCAGCAACCAAGCGAGCCGGTGGCGCAGTGTGAGTCGTCGCGTCGGCGCTGATCCTGCGGATCGGTCGCTCGGCATAGAGGCCCCCCTCGTAAACCAGCCCCAGGAGTAGCACGTCTGGTGACTTTCTGCAACGGATTGTGCGCATCGGGCCGCTCGCGCACAACCGCACCGACTGGTCCGTCGACGCCAGCAAACTGAGCCCCGGGGGGAGGCGAGGCAGGCGCGCCGATGGTCTGCCTCGCCAACTGTTCACAAGCAGAGATGGGGTTGGAATGGATCTGGTGGTTGGCTTTCTCGTCGCTTGGGCGGCCGGAAGAGCACGGCGAGTGCTGAAGGTCGTCAACGGGTTGAGCGACGACGCGCTGGACGCGGCCGGCGAACAGGTCTGGAAGGTGGTGGCGGCCAAGCTGGGGGTCGATCCGTCGATCCAGCGGCTCACCGCTCAGGCCCGCGATGCCGGCGAGGCGACGAACGAGGCGCGCGCTGCCGCAGTACGTGCCCTGGAAGCGGCGGCAGCGGCCGATCCGCGATTCAGGGCCGACCTGGAGGCTGCGATGCCGGCCATGGAGCGCTCTCCACGGGGATCGGTGAACTCGGGAGTCATCGCGGAGGGCAACACGGTCGGCCGTGACCTCAGCATCGACAACAGCAGCAAGGTCATCAACAAGCTCCGGCAGAACCCTTTCTACGCGGTCCTCGCGCTGGTAGCAGTCGCACTTGCGGTATGGGGACTCTCGTCTGCGCTCGGCGGCCCGGCGGAGGCGGACGCGAGCACGGTCGTCGGCAACTGGACCGCTTCCGACGGCACGGGCAACAAGTCCTTCAGCTCGGACGGTCAATGCGACGGCGTCTTCTACAACCAGGGCAAGCCTCTCGACATCGGCGGGCCGATGTCCTGCGCCCTGTCCGAGAAGCCGGACAGCAACGGCCTCTACACCCTCCGGGTGACCCAGAGCATGAACAAGGCCACCTACAAGATTCGCTTCGACTCCACCGACCACGCCACGATCTTCGACTCGGCCGGCCGAAAGCTCTACGAACTCGAGCGGTTCTGATCACCGTCACCAGGAGCATCATGAAGAACCGAGCCCCGGCAGCACTGGCCGCCGGTATTGTTGCTGTAAGCATCATTTCTGGGTGCGGCGCTCGCTCCGGAGCAGCCGGCGCGACCGGCCCACCGACCGTCCTGACGCCTCCGGGCACGTACTCCGCGCCGGTCGAGACCGCCAGAACCACCAAGACCCCCGAGGCGCCGAAACCCGCTGGGGACCGAACCGCGACGTTCCGGGTGAAGGACACGGAGGGGTACGCCGCGGTACTGAAACTCACTTTTCATGACCTGGTCACCTATGCCAGCAAGGCCGAGGCCGAGCCGACCCTCTTCTCCTGCCTACCTTGGCCGCAGACCGGGAAGGTCCGTGCGCTCGGGCTGCAGGTCGACGCGGAGGTAACCCCGGAGACGGTCAATGGGATCAGCTGGCCACAGGGCAGGACGGTCGGTGCCACCGTCTACACGCGACAGCCAGGTGGCTACGATCCGATGGACCGCATCTGCGACGGGGAGCAGTACTCCGGGCCGAACGCCGCGCCGGGGAATCCCGCCACCGGATGGGTGTTCTTCGTCAGTAGCGTCACGCCGAAGCATCCGCTCGGCTGGGACAAGCCGATGCCGTGGACCGAGGTGCATTTCGAGGTCAACGGCGGCGGTATCGAGAGCTGCAAGGTCCTCACCAAGGACAAGTCGATCGCCCTCGACCCTGATCCTGGGCGGCACGCCTGCGCGGGTACTTTCGCAGGTAGGTGAATACACCGCGGTACAGGGTTTCCACCCCGGGGGCGCTGTTGGCTTGGGGTGTTAGTTGGTACGGCGGCGCGGTTGTTCTGGGAGGCCGCTGGCTGTGGGGTCCAGTTCGATGGTGCGGTCCCCACCACCCGGGGGCTCCTCGGGCGGTGACTGCGTCGGCGGCTGCTCCGGCGTACGGGGCTTGTCGACTGCCTGCACCGGATCGAAGTGTTCGCCGATTTCCGACTCGACCGGCTGCGGCGTGATCGGCTGCGGCCTCGCTGCCTGCCCCTTCGCCGACTTGGCCGGCTTGGCAGGCTTCGGTGCGCCCTCCGGGCGGTGCTCGATGCGCGTGTGGTGCTGGTCGTGCTCCTGGCTCGCCTCGACCGTGCGGTACTGCTCCTCGACCGCCGGGTCGATCGCGTCCGTCGGCACCCGGCGCCGGTCGTTGGTGATCTTGTACGACAACCAGATCCCCGCCGCGCCGGCCAGCATGATCACCACCCCGACGACGGTCAGGTTGACCGCCCCGGCGTCGTTGTCCCGGATCCCGAAGGCAAGGATCGCCCCGACGGCGATCAGGAAGATCCCGACTCCGATGCTCATGCTCGACTCCCAACGACGACCGTGGCGACCTGGCGACCGCCCTGAACGCGTGCGGTCCACCGGTACCCACAGTGACCGGGAGTGATGTATCGAGCAGGCAAACCAGAACCACACCCGGCGCGCGGCGCGGGTGTGGTCGCAGTGTCGGTCAGCGCAGGCTCAGAGGTCCTCGTCGCGCCGCCGGCGCCAGCGGTCTTCCATCCGCTCCATGAAACTGCCGGACGAGTCGTGTCTGGTCCGGTGCTTCTTGGACGACGGCGGCGGGGGCGGCGGCAGGTCGTCGCCGTCACCCGCGTTGCTGATCCGCTTCATGCTCAGCGCCGCGATGTACAGACAGGCCACCATCACGATGAAACCGATGACGCCGATGATGGTGTTGGGAATGATCGCGCCGGCCATCAGAATCACGATGCCCAGCACGAATCCAACGCCGGCCAGAACTGCCCGGCGCTTGTAGTACAAGCGCACATTGGTTCCTCGCATGGCGGAGACGAACTTCGGGTCTTCCGCAGCGAGGGCACGTTCGAGCTGCTCGAACTGGCGCTGCTCTTCTTCCGAGAGGGGCACCGTCGATCCCTCCATGGTGAGCGCGATCTCGATAGGCCGAGTCCAGTCTAGGCCGCCGGTGCGGTCCACGAAACCCTGACCGCCTGTCCCGCGCGTCACGGTCCGGCAACCGCTCTCATTCAGCAGCCTCCGAAGCCTGCTTTCGCCGTACTCCGGACGCCTCACAGCGGCCACGATTAAGTCAGGCGCTTGACTTAATCGCCACAGTCGGACGAAGCTGTACGCGGAGGTACCGAGCCATGACAACCAGTGATCTCCAGTCCCGCACCGACCGTTCGCAGGCGACCCGCACGCTGATCCTGACGACCGCCGAGCGGCTCTTCGCCGAGTACGGCGTCGCCGCCGTCTCGAGCCGGCAGATCTGCGAGGCGGCCGGCCAGGGCAACAACACCGCCGTCGGCTACCACTTCGGCACCAAGACCGATCTGGTCCGGGCGATCATCCACCGCCACGCCGGCCGGATCGACGAGCTGCGCGAGCAGATGGTCGCCGGCATCGACGACCGTGCCGACATCCGCGCCTGGGTCGGCTGCCTGGTCCACTCCTCCACCGACCACCTGGCCGAGCTGGGCAACCCGACCTGGTACGCGCGCTTCAAGGCCCAGCTCCTCACCGACCCGGCGCTGCGCGAGATCGCCGCCGACATCACGCTGTCCTCCCCCACCGTGCTGAAGATCCTCGACGGCCTGGCCGACGTACTGTCCGATCTCCCCCTGCCGGTCCGGCTGGAGCGGGGCGACATGACCAGCCGGCTCGTCGTCCAGATGTGCGCCGAGTTCGAACGCGGCCTGGCGGCCGGTACGCCGATGCCGCGACAGACCTGGCCGGACCTGGCGACCGGCCTGGTCGACGCGATCGTCGGCATCTGGCAAGCCCCCGTCACCTCCTGAGCGACCGATCACGCACGTGGACCTCGACGCCGACCCGAAGGGAACCCGATGCAGCAGCTCGACGCGACGCAGCTCGACCACGGCCCGACCTATCCGATGCCCAAGGCAAGTGGTTGCCCCTTCGACCCACCGCCGGAGCTGAAGACCCTGCAGGCCGCGGAGCCGCTGTCCAAGGTGACGCTGTGGGACGGCAGCACGTCGTGGCTGGTCACGCACTTCGCCCACCAGCGCACGCTGCTCGCCGACGACCGGATCAGCGCCGATCGGACCAAGGACGGCTTCCCGATCCTGCAGCCGAACACGCCGAGGACCGGCAGCCCGGTCGGCTTCATCTCGATGGACGACCCCGAGCACTCCCGGCTGCGGCGGATGGTGACCGCGCCGTTCATGATCAAGCGCGTCCGCGCGATGGAACCCGGCGTACCGCAGATTGTCGACAACCTGATCGACCAGCTGCTCGCCGGCCCGCAACCCGCCGACCTGGTCGAGGCGTTCGCGCTGCCGGTGCCGTCGCTGGTGATCTGCCAGCTGCTCGGCGTCCCGTACGACGACCACGACTTCTTCCAGGTCAACAGCAAGGCCCTGATCCGGATCGAGACGCCGCTGGAAGAACGAATGGCCGCGCGCGAGCGGCTCACGTCGTACCTGGACGACCTCGTCGGCCGGAAGATGCGCGAACCGGGCGACGACGTACTGACCGAACTGGCCGCGCGCGTGACGGCCGGCGAACTGACCCGCGAGGAGGCCGCCGGGATCGGCGTCCTCCTGCTGGTCGCCGGGCACGAGACCACCGCGAACATGATTGCCCTCGGCACCCTTGTCCTACTCGAGCACCCGGACCAGCTCGCCGTGCTGCGCGACTCCGACGACCCGGCGGTGGTCAACAGCGCGGTCGAGGAGTTGCTGCGCTATCTCAACATCACCCACCGCGGACTGACGCGCGTGGCGCTGGCCGACATCGAGATCGCCGGGCAGACGATCCACGCCGGCGACGGGCTGATCTTCCCCAACGACATCGCCAACCGCGATCCCGAGGTCTTCGACGACCCCGACGTGCTCGACGTACGGCGCGACGCCAAGCGGCACGTCGGGTTCGGCTTCGGCATCCACCAGTGCCTCGGGCAACCACTCGCGCGGATGGAGCTGCGGGTTGTCTACAGCACGCTGTACCGCCGCATCCCGACGCTGCGCGCCGCCGTCCGCCTCGACGAGGTCGACTTCAAGCACGACGCGATCGTGTACGGCGTGCACAAGCTTCCGGTGACCTGGTGACCTTGCCCGCCCCGGTGATGGTTCCCTCACCGGCAACCGTGACGACGACAGGAGATCGATGACGCTCGAGCAGACCGCACCCCCGGCGTACCCGATGCCCAAGGCAACTGGTTGCCCGTTCGACCCACCGCCGGAGCTGAAGTCGTTGCAGGCCGAGGAGCGGCTGGCGAAGGTGGAGATCTGGGACGGCAGTACGCCGTGGCTGGTCACCCGGTTCGCCGACCAGCGGGCGCTGCTCGGCGATCCGCGGGTCAGCGCCGACAGCACCCGGACCGGGTACCCGGACAGCATCCCGAACGTCTCGCAGGAGCGGGACAGCTTCGCGTTTATCCAGATGGACGATCCCGAGCACGCCCGGCTGCGGCGGATGGTGACCGCGCCGTTCATGATCAAACGCGTCCGCGCCATGCAGCCCGGCGTACAGCAGATTGTCGACAACCTGATCGACCAGATGCTCGCCGGACCACAACCCGCCGACCTGGTCGAAGCAATCGCACTACCGGTGCCGTCGCTGGTGATCTGCCAGCTGCTCGGCGTCCCGTACGACGACCACGACTTCTTCCAGGAGACCAGCCGGATGCTCATCCGGCTGGAGACGCCGCCGGCCGAACGCAAGGCGGCCGCCGACCAACTGATCGCGTACCTCGACGACCTGATCGGCCTGAAGCTCGCCGAGCCTGCCGACGACGTACTGACTGAGCTCGCGGACCGTGTCCGCACCGGCGAGCTCACCCGGCGCGAGGCCGCCGGCACCGGCATCCTGCTGCTGGTCGCCGGGCACGAGACCACCGCGAACATGATTGCCCTCGGCACCCTCGCACTGATGGAGCACCCTGAGCAGTTCGCCGTACTGCGCGACACCGACGACCCGAAGGTCGTCGCCCGCGCCGTCGAGGAACTGCTGCGGTACCTCAACATCACCCACCGCGGCCGCCGCCGCGTCGCCACCGAGGACTTCGAGTACGCCGGACGGCAGATCCGCGCCGGCGACGGCCTGATCTTCCCCAACGACATCGCCAACCGCGACCCCGACGCGTTCGACCAGCCTGATGTGCTCGACGTCGAACGCGACGCCCGCCGCCACGTCGCCTTCGGCTTCGGCGTCCACCAGTGCCTGGGCCAGCCCCTGGCCCGAATGGAGCTCCAGGTCGTCTACAGCACCCTCTACCGCCGCATCCCCACGCTGCGCAGAGCTGTCGACCTCGACCAAATCCCCTTCAAGCACGACGCCCAGATCTACGGCGTCTACTCCCTGCCCGTCACCTGGTAGCCCCACTCCCTCCCTGCAGCGAAGGAATCCCATGAAGGTCACCGTCGACCAGGACACATGCATCGCCTCCGGCCAGTGCGTCCTCACGACTTCCGAAGTCTTCGACCAACGCGACGACGACGGCATCGTCGTCCTGCTCACCGAAACTCCGCCCGAGTCCCTCTCCCACGACGTCCACGAAGCAGCAGCCCTCTGCCCCGCACGAGCCATCCAGGTCGCCGACTAGCCGCCCGTCGGGCCTGCTGGGGATGCGTCAGCGGGTGGCGAGGATGTGCAGTTGCGGCGACAGCGCGCGGAAGGCCGGGTGCTGGCTGGCGGCTCGTTCGAGGTCGGCCAGCGCTTCCGCGGCGCCGGCCTCGGAGTCGACGATCGCGGCGGGAACGAGGTCGGTGAAGGTACGGACACCGTGCACCGTGTGGACCATGAACCCGGCCTCGGCGAGCTGGGCGACGATGGCTGCCTCGTCGAAACGGCGCGGCATCGGGTCGGCCGGACCCCAGCGGCCGTCGGGGTCCTGGAGCGCGGTGCGGGCTTCGGTCAGGTGCCCGGCGAGAGCCCGCGCCAGGACGACCGCGTTGCGCTGGGCAACCAAGAGGCTGAGGACACCGCCTTCCCGCAGGACAGAAGCCATCGCCTGGAGGGCCTGGACCGGGTCGTCGACGACCTCGAGTACGCCGTGGCAGAGCACCGCGTCAGCCGTTGCCTTGCCGGCGACCTGCGGGAGGTCTGCCGCGTCGCCCTGCACGCCGTTGACGAGCTTGCTGACGCCCTCGTCGGAAGCACGTCGCTCGAGCGAGGCCAACGCGTCGGGGCTCGGGTCGACCACGGTCACCCGGTGTCCTTCAACAGCCAGCGGTACGGCGAACCCGCCGGTGCCGCCGCCCAGGTCCACGATGTCGAGCCCAGCGGTCGGGTCGGTCCGGGTCCGCCCGGCCAGCGCAACCCGCAGCGCCTCGGCCACCAGCGCCGTCCGCAACGTACGCCGACGTCGGTCGACCATCAGACACCCCTCCCACCACGCCCGAACTCACCTGACCACGCCGGCCAACCAACCACCGGCGCACCACTTTTACCTGCGCTCCACACCCTACTTCCCGCTCCCCACCCACCCCCGCACCGGCACCAGCCCGCCTGCTCCCGCGCTGGCACCAGGCACGGGCACCAGCCCAGTCCCCACCTACTCACTCCCCTTCTTGGCTCCCTCACCACAGAGCGCCACTGCATGACCGGCTTCCGAAGTCGACCGCAGTCGCGGGCCGGTACTTGGGCAACGGCACCCGCGCCGGCGCCGCGTATCCGACCCCACTACACCGGCGCAGACGCCAACACACGACCCGACCTCCAGGGTCCGCCGCAGTTGCGGGCCGGCTCCTGGGGATGACCTGCCCGCGCCGGCGCCGCGCGGCCGACCTCACTCCACCGGAGCAGGGGCCGACGCTCGACCGAGGACCGAGGGCGGCCGCAGTCGCGGGGCCGACTCCCGGGAACGAGCTGCCCACACGAGCCCCGCGCGGCCGACTCCACTCCACCGAAGCAGGCGCCGACGCTCGACCGAGGTCCGGGGCGGCGGCAGTTGCGGGCGGGTTGTTGGGGAACGGGACTTGGCCTGCTGACTCAGCCGATTGGTTGAGGGGGTGGGGCTGGTTGGGCGATGTGGGTTGGGTGGGGGCGTTGGGAGGCTGACGGCATGGGACGGAATGGGATGGCGCAGGGTGTTGTGGGGGCGGGAGACCTTCGGCGGGTTCAGGGGCTGGTGGGGGTGTACGCCGCGCTGAGCCTGCTGACGCTGGCGGTGATTGTGGGGTTGCGGGGTACGTCGGCGGTGACTGATGCGGTGTGGGTGCGTGGGACGGTCGTGGCGGTGACCTCGGTGGTGATGTTTCGGTTCGCGCGGAGTGCTGCCCGGGGGTCGGCGCGGGGGTTGCTGCGGTTGCGGGTGATGGCGGCGGCGATGCTGGTGGCGATCGTGGTGATTCTGGCGATTCCTGGTGATTTCCCGGGGTGGTTGAAGGTGGAGCAGGGGGTTTGTGGGGTTTTGTTGCTGGGAGTTGTCGTGATGGCCTTCAGGAAGAAGTAGCGGGCGGAGGGTGACAGATGAGTGGTACGACGCCGCGGTTGCTCTGGGCGCGGGAGCCGCGGTGGTACCCGATGGTCACCGTCGCGCCGTACGTGCTGCTCGTCCTCCTGGCCGGCTACACGGTCGCGGTCGAGTGGGGCGACTCGCGGGCGGTGGTGATCAACCTGGCGCTCTGCGGAGTGCTGGCCGCGTGGATGGTGTGGATGTTCACGCTGCACCCGGGCTGGCGGGAGCGGCCGGGGGTGATGGTCGTGTTCGTCGCCGGCGTGCTCGTGCTGATGGCGGTGCTGATTCTGCGGGCGCCCTGGTTCGGGTTCTTCTGCATCGCCGGGTACGCGTACACGTTCGCGGTGCTGCCCTGGCCTTGGCGGCTCGCGGGGGCGGCGGGGGTTGCCGTGCTGGCGGGGACGTCGCAGATGCACGGCGTACCGAAGTCGACGGCGTTCGAGCTGACGACGTACATGCTGGTGGTGGCGGTCAACGTGATCGCGATCTGCGCGGCGGCGTGGATCTTCTGGAACAGCGACGAGCACAACAAGCAGCGCAAGCTCGCGCTGGCCGAGCTCGGTGAGGCCAACCGGCGGCTGGAGGCTTCGCTCGTCGAGAACGCCGGGCTGCACGACCGCCTGATCGCGCAGGCTCGCGAGGCCGGCATGCTCGACGAACGGCAGCGGATGGCCCGCGAGATCCACGACACGCTGGCGCAGGGGCTGACCGGGATCATCACGCAACTGCAGGCGGCGGAGCAGGCCGCAGATCAGCCGGCTGGGTGGCGCCGGCATGTCGCGGCGGCGACCGGGCTGGCGCGGGAGAGTTTGTCCGAGGCGCGGCGATCGGTTCACGCGTTGCGGCCGGAGGCGCTGGAGGTCGCGCGGCTGGGCGATGCGCTCGCCACAGTGGCGGAACGGTGGTCGGCGCTGCAGGGCGTTCCGGTGCGGATGACCACGACTGGTACGCCGCGTTCGCTGTCCGCTGAGGCGGAGGCCGCGTTGCTTCGTACGGCGCAGGAGGCGCTGGCCAATGTCGCCAAGCACGCCGGCGCGAGCCGAGTTGGCGTCACGCTGTCCTATCTGGACGAACAGGTGGCGTTGGACATCCGGGACGATGGCCGAGGCTTCACCCCCGGAGCGTCTGGTGGTTTCGGACTGGTCGGGATGCGGGAGCGGGTCGAGGCTTTGGTGGGAAGCTTGCAGGTCGAGTCCGAGGCTGGGAACGGGACGGCGATCTCGGTCAGCCTCCCGACGGGAGGGCGCTCATGATCAGGCTGGTGATTGCTGACGACCATCCGGTCGTGCGGGACGGACTGAGCGGGATGTTCGCGGCGGATCCGGACTTCGAGGTGGTCGGCCAGGCGGGCGACGGGGCCGAGGCGGTGCGGCTGGCGCGGGTGCTCGCGCCGGACGTGATCCTGATGGATCTGCGGATGCCGGGCATGGACGGCGTCGCGGCGATCACCGAGCTCGGGCGGTTGGAGCTTGCGACTCGCGTCCTCGTGCTGACGACGTACGACACCGACAGCTACGTGGTGCCGGCGATCGAGGCCGGCGCGACCGGGTATCTGTTGAAGGATGCGCCGCGGGACGAGTTGGTCCGTGCCGTGCGGGCCGCGGCGCGCGGGGAATCGGTGCTGTCGCCGGCGGTGGCGCAGCGGTTGATGAGCAGAGTGCGTACGCCGGTTGTCGATGCGCTGAGCGCGCGGGAGCTGGAGGTGCTGCAGTTGGTGGCCGCTGGCAACAACAATCGTGAGGCGGCGCGGCAGCTGTTCATCAGTGAGGCGACGGTGAAGACGCATCTGCTGAACATCTACGGCAAGCTCGAGGTCAACGACCGGGCCGCCGCGGTGGCGGAGGCGTTCAATCGCGGGCTCCTCACGCCGAAGCGGTCCTGAGCTCAGACGTACTGAAGGACCCCGGTGGATTGGCGGGCCGGGGTCCTTCAGGTGGGTGGGCGGGTGATGAGGCCGCCCGGTTGGCCGGCTTGCGGCGAGAACGGGAGCTCGGCCGCAAGCCAGGTACTGGGGTCAGCTGGCCTGCATCCAGGACTGGGCCAGGACCGACTGGGGTTCGGAGTACTCGGGCAGTGCCTGCTGGGTGGTGATGTGCAAGCTCTCTTCCACCAGGCCGTAGAAGGTCTCGACCTCGCGGATCAGGTCGTCGGCCTCGCGGGTGGAGACGGCTCGCTCCAGGCCGGCCTCGGCGGCGGCGCGCTGGGAGGCGCCGGCGGCGAAGAAGCTGGCCCATTCGGCGAACTCGGGAGCGACCTCGGCGAGCAGGACCCAGGCGTTGCGCTGGACCCGGCGGCGCGGGCCCGAGCGGACCGGGCGGGCCCGGACGGCGAGGACCGCGGCGGCCAGACGCAGGGCGGCGACGTGGGCGGTCGAGTACCGGATCAGGTGGTCGCTCGTCTCGCGGGCCTCGGCCAGGGCGGCACGGGCACGGGACAGGTCGCGGGTCGCCGATCCGGCGGCGGCCGGGGAAACCGGTGAAACAGTCATCGGTTACTCACCCTTTCCACAGATCAGTGGCTGGAGCTCGGACTCGGCGCGAGGGTCCTGCGCGGAGTCCGTGAGCGGCTGGTCGTCTCGCGGGAACTGAAGGCTGGTCGTGCGCAGCAGGCGGGACAGGGTCATTGATCGGTCACCCGCTCCAGCTGCCAGCGGCCCGAGTCCGGGTCGTGGGCCAGGTCGAACATCTCGCGGCGGGCGTGGCGGCCGCAGCCCGCCTCCACCCGGTAGACCGAACGGCGCGGGCCCCAGTCGGCGTCCAGGACACCGACGGCGGCGGACGAGCCGGCCGCGACAGCGGTCGCCGTGGCACCGACACCGGAGCCGATCACCCCGCGCTCCCACCAGGCGGCGGTCTCGGTCCAGTGCGCCTGGACCGCGCAGACCATCCAGAGCCGGCCGCGCCACAGGAACTGCTCCGGAGACTCGATGCCGTCCACGACGCCGGAACGCACCTCAACGGCTTCGTCGAACTCCCACATGCTCCATCGCCTCCTGTGCGCCAACTTCCCCTGGGTAGCGGCCCGGTGGGTGGGCGCCGGGTGGGGGTCGAGGTCCACCTCGGCGCCCGGCCCACCGGGTCCGCCGGTCACCGATGCGGCCGCAACTCCGCACCGGAGCCGAGCAGTTGTGCCGATCGCCCCGCTCCGGACTCCCGACGAACCCGGGTCCGAGGCAATCGAACATCTGTTCGAACACTCACAGCGTAGCCTCGCCCGCCGACAGACGTCAACGGGCCGTAAGCCCCGGCGCGCCCCGTGCGGCGGCGCGTCCGGCCAGACTGGTGCCACCCCTCCGAAGGCACCAGATCCCCCGAGAGCGAGCGAACCGATGGCACCGAAACGCACACTGGCAGTCGTCGTCGCCGGGGCGGCAGTGATCGCCGCGGTGGCGTTGCCGCTCTTCCAGCCGTGGCGGGTGTTCACCGACACGGTCGTCGACGAGGCGCTTCCCGGCGCCTCACCGACGGCGGTCTCCACCGCCGTACCGACCACTGCTCCGTCTCTCATGCCTTCATCCTCCAAGGCGCCACCGACAATTTCCGTCGAGCGACCGAGCACGCCTGTGGTGCTGCACAAGGGGAAGCTGATCAGTCATGAACACGAGACCTCCGGAACGGTGTCGATCGTGCGGTTGCCGGACGGATCGCGCGTTCTGCGACTGGAGGACCTGGACACCTCCGACGGCCCCGATCTAGAGGTCTGGCTGAGCGACGCGAAGGTTGTCGAGGGCAAGGCCGGCTGGCACGTCTTCGACGACGGCAAGGCCAGGAGCCTCGGGCAACTGAAGGGCAACAAGGGCAGCCAGAACTACGTCATCCCCAGCGAGGTCGACCTCGAGGACTTCAGCAGCGTGTCGATCTGGTGCAACCGGTTCAACGTCTCGTTCGGTGCGGCCGAGCTGAAAACCTGATGCAGGCAAGGCGTTCCGGCCCTAGGGTCGGGACGCATGACGACCTTCATCTCGGCCCGGGAGCTCGGCCGCGGCTTCCACGACGACGTGATCCGGCCGCTGCTCGGCAGTACGCCGTACGCCGCCGGCCTGCTGGGCTGGGGATCCGACGTGCTCGGGTACGACACCGAGCGGTCGACGGATCACGGGTGGGGGCCACGGCTGCAGGTGTTCGTGGATGCCGGCGAAGTGCAGCAGGTCAAGGAGCTGGTGGAGCAGGGGCTGCCGGACGAGTACCGCGGGCATCCGGTGCGGTTCGGATGGGACACGCAGCAGCCGATCCACCACATCACCGTCACCACGGTTTCCGACTGGCTTACGGACCTGCTCGGCTTCGACGCGTCCGCTGATCTCAGTACGGCGAACTGGCTGATCACTCCGCAGCAGAAGCTCCTTGGTGTCGTCGCCGGGCCGGTGTACGCCGACGACGGGCGGCTGCAGTCGGTCCGCGACGCTCTCCAGTGGTACCCGGACGACGTCTGGCGATGGATGCTCGCCTGCCAGTGGTCACGGATCGCGCAGGAGGAACCGTTCGTCCAGCGAACGTTCGAGGTCGGGGACGAGCTCGGTTCCCGCGTGCTGATCGCCCGGCTGGCGCGGGACGTGATGCGGCTGGCGCTGTTGATGGAGCGCGTCTACGCGCCGTACTCGAAGTGGCTCGGTACGGCGTTCAACCGGCTCGGTCACGCGGACGGGCTCGACGAGCTGCTGATGCAGGCCATCAAGGCCGAGGAGCAGACGGATCGCGAACACGCGCTGGTTTCGGCGTACGAGCTGGTTGCGCGGCGGCACAACACGCTGGGGATCACCGACGAGGTCGATCCGACGGCCCGGCAGTTCCATGAGCGGCCGGCGATGGTGCTCGGCGCGGAGCGGTTCGTCGAGGCGTGCCTGGCGCAGGTGCAGGACGCAGGCCTCAAAGAGCTGCCGCTGGTCGGGTCGATCGATCAGATCTCCGACAGCACCGATCTGCTGAGCAACCCGGCGGCGTACCGGCGACTGCTGAAGATCTACGAGAAGTAAGGTCGCGAGCGTGATCACTCATCCCAATGTCCAGCGGGTCGCGGACGCGTTGGCGGCGGCCGGCGCGACCGGCGAGATCCGGATCCTCGACGAAGCCGTCCCGACCGCGGCAGCCGCGGCCGAGGAGCTCGGCTGCGCGGTCGGCGCGATCGCCAACAGCCTGATCTTCGACGGCGACGGTACGCCGGTCCTGATCCTCACCTCGGGCGCGCACCGCGTCGACACCGCCAAGCTGGCCGCCGAGCTCGGCCTGACCAAGCTCAAACGAGCCACCCCGGAGTTCGTGAAACAACACACCGGCCAGTCCATCGGCGGCGTCGCCCCCGTCGGCCACCCGGCGCCCGTCCGCACCCTCGTAGACACCGCCCTCGACCAGTACGCCGAGGTTTGGGCCGCCGGTGGTATCCCCCACTCCATCTTCCCCACCACGTACGCCGAACTGCTCACGCTGACCAACGGCACCCCGGTCGTCGTCAACTAGCGTGGGACATCGCGGGTAACACGTCCGATCCCGCGCGGGCGCTGGGCAACCTGTTGGAGCGTGATCGGCGGTTCACCGAGCGGGTGGGGGCCGAGGTGGAAGCCCTGCAGTTGAACGGGATTCGGGTCGGGGTCGGGCTGTCTGAGGACGACCTCACTGCGCAAGTTGCGCGACGGTGGGGATTGTTGTTCTGAGGTACGTGCGGGTGAGGTCGGCTCGGTGGAGGCGCCAGCTCAGGGAGCGGTCGGCTGCGCCGCCGTAGCGGCGGTGGTGGATGTCGGCTACTACTGCGGCGGGGGCGCCGAGGGCCGGCAGGTGGGCGAGGGCGGCCTGCTTGGTGATCAGGGTGCCGGTGCGGAGGGTGGTTTCGGCGCGGGCGAGGGTGAGCATCGCCAAATCGATCCAGATGTCGCGGAGCCAGGGGGCGCGTTTTCGCGTGACCGGTTGCCAGAAGGTCAACAGGTCGGCGCGGATGAAGTCCGCGAGCTCCGCGTCGGTGGTTGCCTGGAGCAACGATGAGGGTGGTGGGCCGAGCAGCGAGCGGTCGCTGAGGGCTAGTTCGCGGCGGGTCACGGGGGTGACCGGGCGGGTCATGTAGTGCGCCTGGGCGAACGTCGGGTGGCGGAGCGTGGGGTCGGCCAGGGAGTCTGCGGCGACGTAGGTGCAGTGCAGCCGGCGGCCCAGCGACGAGGTCAAAGGCTGGTGGATCGCCTTGATGGCCGCGGGGTCGGGTTGGCCCGCGACGACGCAGACCAGGTCGACGTCGCTGCGGGACGGCACGAAGTCGCCGAGGGCGAGCGAGCCATGGACCCAGATCGCCTGGGCCGGCATCGAGGCAGCGGACGCGACGAAGCCGTCCAGCAGTTGCTGAACGGCTTCGTCGCTCACGTGGTCGGTCACACAGTCAGTCTCGCACTGTCAGGCGGTCAGATCGCCGGGCGCAGGTCCACGTCGGCGGCCCGGACGTACGCCATCCGGTGGCCGAACCAGATCTGGTAGTACCGGTCCTTGCCGAGCACCTGCACGTGATCGGTCGGCGGCTGCCCGTCGAAGGTGGTGGCCCGGTAGTAGTCGGTCTCGATGTTCGCGTCGCCGACCGGGTAGGCCTGGCCCGCGAGGATCGAGTACTGCAGCGGCGTGACGGTCTGGTACGGAATGCCCGTCGGGTACGCCGCCTGCTCCGGGTACGCGCGACCGTAGACCGGCACCGAGGTCTTGCCCGCCTTCGGCTTCACCACGAGCCCCGGCTTGGCGAACGCGTCAGGAGCGGACGCCGGGCTTTTGAACCAGGCCAGCGCGCCCAGGTACCAAACAGCCACCCAGTCCCCCGACCGCTGCGCCACGACGTACTGCGAACCAGCCGCCGCCCGCGCACCGATGTCGGAGACCTGCGTCGTCGAGGCCGACGAGCCCGGGCGCAGCCCGAGGTCCTTGACCAGCGGCGCCGCGTCGTCCGGCGCCTGGCGCAGGTAGACGAAGTTCGTGCCCTGCGGCGCGCACGCCGTACCGGCCGTCACGCAGTCGGTCACGACCTGCACGTTCGAAGCGAAACCGGGCTTGATCGTCACGATCGAACCAGCACGAACCGGGAAGATCTTGTGCCCGTAGATCGGCGCCCCGAGCAGGTCGAAGTAGTGCTCCCAGTCCCAGTACGGTCCCGGATCCCAGTGCATCCCCGCGACGGTCGACGGAATCGTCCCCGGCACCTGGTCGTGGCCGATGATGTGCGCCCGGTCCAACGGGATGTTGTTCTTCTTGGCCAGGTACTTCACGAGCCGCGCCGAGTTCCGGTAGAGCGCCTCGGTGTACCAGGTCGCACCTTGGGCGGCGAAGCCCTCGTGCTCGATCCCGATGCTGTGCATGTTCACGTACCAGTTGCCGGCGTGCCAGGCGACGTCGTCGGCCTTCACGTGCTGCCAGGTGTGCCCGTCCGACGAGCGCATCGTGTACTGCCAGCTCACGTACGTCGGGTCCTGCACCAGGTTCAGCGTGCCCTGCCAGCCGCCCTCGGTGTCGTGGATGACGATGTAGTCGATCTTGCCGGTCTTCGGCCGGTTGGCCAGGTCGTGGTTGCCGTAGTCACCCGGCGTCGCACCGGTCGACTCGTACGGCGCCGGCAGCGACTCGCAGGCCAGTCCGGCCGGGCACTCGACGTCAGAGCCGCCCTTCGAACCAGCAGCCAGCTTCAGCCGCGACACCTGACCCCGCTCAGGCGACACCGCGACAGCCGGCATCGACACCTGCTGCCCGACGTTCGTCGTACGGGACGCACCGCGGGCCAGGATCGCGTAGACGTCGTCGGCGAAGCCGGCAGCGCCCACCCGGTCCGGGGCCCCGGAGTAGGACGCCACAGCCCCGTACCAAGAGGCCGGTGAGGTCTCAGCACCGACAGGCAGCCCCAGCGACTTCTGGTACGACGCCAGTACCGCAGCACCGCCCGCCACGTTGGCCGCGGAGTCGTTGCGCAGTGCGACCGGGTCCAGCCCGGTCAGGTCGGATGCCTCGTACAGAGTGCGCAGCGAGTCGCCCTTGGCGAGCTTCTGCCCGGCCGAGCGCTCCACCAGCGCACTGGGGTCGGCAGCGGTCAGGTGCATCGGCCCGTAGCCGCCCGACGTGCTCGACTTGCCCTGGTGGTCGTCCCAGCGGGTCTCCGCGTACGACACGGCCAGCAGGACGGACTCCGGTACGCCGTACTGCTGCGCGGCGGACTGGAACGCGGCCGCCAGGCCCGGCGCCGGCGTGGACGCCTCGGCCGGCGGCCCGCTCGACGACACGCCGATCGCGGCTATGGGCAGCGCCAACGCGGCCAGGGCGGCGAGAATCTTCGGACGACGACGCATGTTCGTTCTCCCTGATCTGGAGTGTGTGGCGGTCACGCAGACCGGCAGCCTGTTCACTCTGGGTCGAGGCGGAGCGGATGTCAACGGTTAACCAAAACTCGCGGCACGAGGTTCGTTACTGACCGCGATCGAGTTCGGAGCAACAGTATGGAAGCGCTGCCGTTGGCCTTCACGTCGGGCTGGGCGAGCGGGATCAACGCCTACGCCTGCGTGCTCGTCCTCGGGCTGCTCGGCCGCTTCGCCGACGTCGACGACGTCCCGACCGCGCTGACCTCCAACGGCGTGCTGATCGCGGCCGGCGTGCTGTTCCTGGTCGAGTTCGTCACCGACAAGATCCCGTACGTCGACTCCGCCTGGGACGCCATCTCGACGGTCATCCGGCCCACGGTCGGCGCGATCATCGCGGCCCTGATGGCCGGCCAGGCGAGCAGCCTGGAGCAGGCGTTCATCGCCACCACCGGCGGTGTCGTCGCACTGGTTTCGCACCTGGTGAAGTCGAGCCTGAGGCTGGCGATCAACACCTCGCCCGAACCCGTCACCAACATCGCCGCCTCCTCCGGCGAGGACGTCGCCGTGCTCGGCGTGGTCTCGCTGGCGGCCTTCCACCCGACCGCCGCGCTGATCATCGCGGCGGTGCTGCTGGTGATCGGCCTGATCGGCGTCTACCTCGCTCTGCGCGCGATCCGGCGCGGCCTCGTCAGGTTCCGGGCCTGGCGGGAACGACGAAGCAATCCAGCGACTGGGAGCACCACCCTCTGATGTCCCGCGTGATCGTCATCGGGGCCGGCCTCGCCGGTCTCGCCACTGCTGTCCGCCTGGCCAAGCTCGGCCACCAGGTCACCGTCTGCGAGGCCGAGGACCGTCTCGGCGGCGCCCTCGGCCGGGTCGAGGCCGACGGCTTCAGCTGGGACGCCGGAGCAGCCAGTACGACGCTGCCGGCCGCCCTGCGCGACCTGTTCCGCAAGTCCGGCCGCCCGATCGAGAGCCTGGTCCAGCTCGACCCGGTCACCACACCGCGCCGGCACCTGTTCGGCGACGGCTCGGTGCTGGACCTCCCGGTCGGCGACCGCGCGGCCCAGCTGGAGACCTGGACCGACCTGGCCGGTGAGAAGACCGCCGAGGCCTGGACCGGCCTGGTCGACTCGTACGGCGAGACCTGGCAGATCCTCCGCAAGACCTCGCTCGAGCCACCGCTGATGGACCGGCTCCCGCTGCCCGCTATCCGCGGGCTGAAGCCGTGGCAGTCGCTGGACCGCGTCGCAGACCGTCACCTGGACGACGACCGGGCGCGCGCCGTACTGCGGTACTACGCGACACAGCACGGGTCGGAGGCCCGGCTCACTCCCGGGTACGTCGGGGTCTGGTCGTACCTGGAGCGCACGTTCGGGCGCTGGACCGTGGCTGGTGGTTTCGCCGCTGTGGCCGACGCCTTGGCGCAGCGGGCGGTCGAGCGGAAGATCGACGTCCGGACCAAGGCTGAGGTCGCCGCAGTGACCAGCAAGGACGGTGTGGTCACCGGAGTCAGGCTGGCCGACGGGACCGAGCTGACGGCCGAGGTGGTGGTCAGCGACATCGACCCGCGAGTCCTCTACACCCAGCTGGTCAGCGACCCGGCTGCCAAGAAGGTGCGCAAGCAGGTCGAGCGCACTCACCAGGCGCAGGCGGCGTACGTCGTACACCTCGGTCTGCAGGGGCCTGTGCCGGAGCTGCCGTTCGAGACGGTCCTGCACGGTACGCCGACGGTCACAGTCCGCACCGGCGGTACGGCGCCCGCCGGGCACACCGCCTGGTCGGTGCTGGTCCACGGCTACCCCACCGACGACGTGGTCGACCTGCTGGTCGCCCGCGGGCTGCACATCCGGGACAAGGTGGTCAGCCGCCAGACGTCGGCCTCCTGGGCGACCGGTGTGGCCTGGGAGGGCTACAAGACCGCCGCCCGCCGTGCGGCCAACGTGTCGCCGGTCAAGGGCCTGTACTGCGTGGGCGCGGGCGCTCATCCAGGCGGCGGCGTACCGGCGACGACCCTCGGCGCGGCGATCGTCGCCGACGCCGTCGGCAAGGCGTAAGCGGCCAACCTGAGACCTCCCCTGGGGTCGCCGTCACCGGCGCACTAAGATTGATCGTTCATGTGTTCCGTGTCGGGGGAAACTGCCCCGGCAGTAGAGAGGACCCCGGTGGACCAAACCCCCACGTCACCCGATTCCGAGTCGGTCGAGAGGGCTGAACTGGAGTTCGAGCAGCAGCACGTCGACCGGGTCTACGACCGGGTCGAGGCCGCTTCCCGATCGGCGTCCCGGATCGCGGTCGAGGGTCATCAACGCGCCCAGGCGCAGAACGTCGGCCGGGTCCGCGAGGAGGAGCAGACCGGCCTGTACGAGCGCGACGTCCTCGTTTTCGCGGCGGCCCGGCGGATCGCCGAGCTGGACGCCGAGCACGAGGGCCTGGTCTTCGGCCGGCTCGACTCCGACGGCGGCGACGAGCAGCCGCCGGCCGAGCGCGCGGCCGACCTGGAGAGCCTGTACGTCGGCCGGATCGGCGTCCGCGACGCCGAGTACGAGCCGCTCGTGATCGACTGGCGGGCCCCCGCGGCCGAGCCGTTCTACCGCGCGACCTCGACCGACCGCCTCGGCGTCGTCCGGCGTCGCGTCCTGCGCAACAAGGGCGCCAAGATCATCGGCATCGAGGACGACCTGCTCGGTCCCGAGCGGGCGCCCGAGGACCTGCCGGTGATGGGTGAGGGCGCGCTGATGGCGTCGCTGTCGCGGGCCCGTGGGCACACGATGCGCGACATCGTGGCCACCATCCAGGCCGAGCAGGACCAGGCGATCCGGGCCCCTGCCCGCGGCGTCACCGTGATCGGCGGTGGTCCGGGGACGGGCAAGACCGTCGTCGCGCTGCACCGCGCGGCGTACCTGCTGTACTCCGACCGGCGCCGCTTCGAGCGCGGCGGCGTGCTCGTGGTCGGGCCGTCGTCCGCGTTCATGGCCTACATCGAGCGCGTCCTGCCGAGCCTCGGCGAGAACACGGTCTCCCTCCGCGCGGTCGGCGAGCTCGTCGACGGCGTTCGCGCGACGGCGATCGACGAGGCCGACGTCGCGGCGATCAAGGGCTCGTTGCGGATGACCGGTCTGCTGTCCCGCGCGGCCCGCGACCGGGTTCCGAGCGCGCCGACCACGCTGCGGGTCTTCGTCGGCGGCGGCAACGTCGAGCTGGACGCGAACCAGTTGGACAACGTACGCCGGAACGCTCTTCGCCGTACGCCGCGCAACCGCGCCGCGGCCGAGGCCCGCAAGGGACTCGTCGCGGCGTTGTGGAGCCGCTTCCCCGAAGACTTGCGCAACGGGGTCTACGCCGATCGCGAGTCGTTCGGCGACCAGGTCACCGACCTCCCGGCGTACCGGACCTTCTTCGCGGCCTGGTGGCCGGTGCTGACGCCGCAGACCGTGCTGCGCTGGCTCGGCGACGCGCGGCGGCTGACCCGCTGGGCGCGGCACGACCTGACCCCGGCCGAGATCGAGACGCTCGCGGCCGGAGTCGCCGGCACGGACGAGATCACCGTCGCCGACGTCGCGCTGCTCGACGAGCTGACCCATCTGCTTGGCCGGGCGCCGATCCCCGAGGCGGGCAAGGACGAGGAGTTCGACTGGCTCGAGGGCCTGTCGGACGGCGTCAACGAGGTGCTCACCACCTCCGAGCGGCGGGCCCGCGCGGCCGCCGCGGCCGAGGCCGACGAGCCCGAGGAGTACGCGCACGTCCTCGTCGACGAGGCCCAGGACCTGTCGCCGATGCAGTGGCGGATGGTCACACGGCGCGGTCCGCAGGCGAGCTGGACGATCGTCGGCGACCCGGCGCAGAGCTCGTGGCCGGACCCGGACGAGGCCCGGACCGCGATGGAGACGATGCTGTCGCATCTGCAGCGGCACACGTTCCGGCTGTCGACCAACTACCGGAACTCGGCCGAGATCTACGCGTTCGCCGGTGAGGTGATCCGGCAACAGATCCCGGACGCCGACCTGCCGGACGCCGTACGGCGTACCGGTGTCGACCCGGAGCACCGGATCTTCGACGCCGGCAAGGTCGCCGAGGCCTCGGCCGACGCGGCCGCCGAGCTGCTCGACCTGGTCGAGGGCACGGTCGGCGTGATCGTGCCGCCGAAGCTGCGGCCGGCCGTCGACGCGGTGCTTGCCGAGCTCAACGATCCCCGGATCGCGACGCTCACACCCCTTGAATCCAAGGGACTCGAGTACGACGCGGTCGTGGTGGTGGAGCCGGACCGGATCGTCAGCGATACTCTCGGGGGCGTCCGCGCGTTGTACGTCGTCCTGACCCGTGCCACCCAGCGGATGATCACCATCAACAGCACGACTCATTGGCTGCCCGCCCGCGCCTCCTGACAGGAAGGTAGTTGGGCGCTTGAAGAACGGCCTCGTACGAGGAGTGGCGTTCCTTGCCACGCTGGGATCTTTGGCAGTTCTGGTCGCCGGGCAGTCCGGCCCGGCGACCGCGACGACGCTGAAGTGGGGTGCCTGTCCGGACGGGGTTCCGCGACAGGTTGCCTGCAGCAAGCTTCGGGTGCCGTTGGACTACGCCAAACCCGACGGGCGACAGATCACGCTGACGCTGTCGGCGATCGGCAGTCTGAGTGCTTCGCACTTCATGCTGGTGAACCCCGGTGGTCCGGGGGCATCCGGGTTGGGCACCGAGCAACTGGTGTCCGCGGCGCTGCCGGAGGCCGTGGCCGAGCAGTACGCCGTGTTCAGCTTCGACCCGCGCGGTGTCGGCCTGAGCAGCCCGGTCGACTGCGGCGACCTGTCGGACCTGACTCCGCATCCCGCACTCCCCTACCGGCCGGCCAACGACGCCCAGGAACAGCAGCGGATCTCGCTGGCCCAGCGGGTCGCCGCGCGCTGCGGCGCCAAGGCCAAGGACCTGCTCCCCCACATCACCACCGAGAACGCCGCCCGCGACATGGACCGGATTCGGATCGCGCTGGGCCGGGAGAAGCTCGACTACCTCGGCTATTCGTACGGGACGAAGCTCGGCGCGACGTACGCGACGCTCTTCCCGCAGCACACCGGGCGGATGATCCTCGACAGCGTCGTCGACCCGATGGTCAGCACCTACCGCACGGCGTACGAGCAGAACCCGGCGCTCCAGAAGCGCGCGCAGGCGCTGTTCACCTGGACGGCGGCGCGGGACAAGACGTACCACCTGGGCAAGACGCGGCTCGCTGTCGCGTCTGTGTACGACCAGGTGCACCGCGCGCTGGCGGCGAAGCCTGCCGGCGGTCGGGCGGGTGGCGCGGAGCTGGACGACCTGCTCGCGTCGAGCATGTACATCGACGACTCGTGGGACGGCCTGATGCAGGCGATCGCCGACTACCGCAAGGGCAACCCCGACACCCTGCTCGCCGCGACCGACCAACTGGCCTCGCAGTCGGTCGACTCCGGTCAGCTCGCCTACAACTGCATGGACACCGGCTGGCCCCGCAACTGGCGCAAGTGGCACAACGACACCGCCGCATCGAACGCGAGCGCACCACTCTTCGCCTGGCTCAACACCTGGTACGGCGCCCCCTGCGCCTTCTGGCCGGTCGGCCCGGCCCGCGAGGTACGGATCGGGTCGGTCGAGGTCCCGCCCATCCTGCTCCTCCAGGGCAAGACCGACGCCGCCACACCAGCAATCGGCGCCCTCCGCATGCGCCAGGCCCTGAAGGGCTCACGCCTCCTCGTAGACGGCGGCGGCAACCACGCGTCGTACCTCTTCGAGAAAAACCCCTGCATCGACAAACGCGCCGAGCAGTACTTGCTGACGGGCGAACTCCCGTCAGACGGCCTCTGCCCGGCGCCCTAGTTACTGCAGCAAGCCGATCGGGACGGCCATGCCCAGGAACAGCACCAGCTGATAGGCACTGTTGATCACAGTGAGCCGACCAGGCTTCTGCTCGAAGCCGTTGTGCTGGGCAAGGGTCGACAACGAGAAGCCGAGCCACGCTACGAGCCCAACCGCCAGAGCGACCCAGAAGGAGGCGGTGCCGAAGAAGCCGGACGCGATGGAACTGGCGGCGGCGAGAGCCAGTGCGGTGACGACGATCGACGCCACCAGGACCACGAACGGCCGCTTGCCGGCTCTCTCGGAATCCTCCTTGGTCACGCCGGTCAGCTTCCGCCAGATGCCGCCGGCCAGCCCCCAGTCGCTGTACCAGCCCCAGGCGACCGCCATTCCGACCACGATCGCCGCCACGACGGCCGGCCAACTGATGCTCAGCTCCACGGAATCTCCTCTGCTCGACACCGACTCCGTGCACTTGATAAAATCAAGCGTGATGGAGAAAGTCAATCAGGCCAAAGGGGCGCGTTCGTACGGCCAGTTCTGCGCCCTCGCGCGCTCGCTGGACGTCGTCGGCGACCGCTGGACGTTGCTCGTCGTGCGCGAGCTGCTGCCGGGCCCGATGCGCTACACAGAGCTGAGGACCTCGCTCGACGGCATCGCCACGAACCTCCTGTCCGCGCGACTGAAGACCATGGAGGCGAACGGGATCGTCGAGCGCCGCCTCGAGGACGCGGGCGTCGTCTACGCCCTCACGCCGTGGGGAGCGGAGTTGCGAGAGCCGATGGAAGCGCTCGGCCGGTGGGGCGCTCCGCTGCTGGCGACCGGCCAAGGCGACGACCTCTTTCAGCCGCGCTGGCTGACTTTGGCGTTACCTGCCCTCCTCCGAGGCGCGACCGCCTCTCCTCCCGTCGAGCTCGGCATCGAGACGGACGGCTTCCTCATGGCCTTGAGGGTCGACGAAGACGGCCCGAGCGCATTCGTGCCCGATCGGGTGCCGGCCTCGGTATTCACTGCTGCTCCCGACGTGGTCGTCGCTCTGGCCGCTGGAACGATCAGCATCGAGCAGGCCCTCTCCGCGGGGCAGTTCCGGGGCGACCCGAACGCACTCCGCGCCGCGTTTATTCGAAGGTGAGTCCGCTGCGCACCAACTAGGTTGGCGGTGTGAGCCTCGACATTCCCGACCAGGTCCGCAGGACGGTTGTCGCCGATGGGAACGAATCCTGGCTGGACGAGCTGCCTGGCGTGGTGGAGTCGCTGGCCCAGGAGTGGTCGCTGACGGTCGGGTCCAGCTTCGAGGGCGGTCATGCCGCCCTGGTTGTCGCGGTGACGCTGGACTACGGGACTCCGGCGGTCCTCAAGGTTGGTGTGCCAGGTCGGGACCTCAGCCAGGAGGCCACGCTGTTGCGCCTGGCCGACGGAGAGGGATGCGCCAAGCTGCTGGGCGAAGACCTGGGTCGACGAGCCCTTCTGCTGGAGCGCCTTGGGGCTCCGATGTACGACGTCGTCACCGACCCTGCAAGTCGCCACGATTTGCTGTGCGAAGCGGCGGTTCGCCTGTGGCGTCCGGTTGGTCCTGACGTTGACCTTCCCACCGGCGCGACGTTGGCTGAGCTGTACGCCGGTCGGTTGCCCGAACTCTGGGAGCAGGCAGGACGACCGTGTTCGCCGGCGACCGTGGCGGACGCGCTGGACTGCATGAATCGTCGTCGCCTCGCCCACGACGACCGGACCGCGGTGCTGGTCCACGGTGACGTCCACGAGATGAACGCTCTGCAGGCGAGCGACGGCAGCTACAAACTCATCGATCCAGCCGGGCTGCGGGCCGAGCCGGCCTGCGATCTCGGCACCATCGTCCGGTGCAACCCGGACCTCGGCGACGACCTCCACGTGCGGACCGAGCACCTGGCTTCTCGCACGGGCGTCGACGCCACCGCCATCTGGGAATGGGGAACCATCCACCGAGTCTTCAGCGGCGTCTACGCCTGCAGCATCGGCTTCCAGCCCTTCGGCAATCTCCTGCTAGCCGAAGCAGACCGCCTCACGACCTAGTCAGCCGCGCGGGATGACGTACGACACGAGGTCGCAGTCGTCTGCTGCGAGGTCTGACCAGCGGGTGGTGTGGTGGAGGACGGTCAGGCCGCTGGTGGGGTACTTCTTGGTCAGTTCGACTCGTTCGGGGCTGGTGCCGTCGAGGGCTAGTTGGTCGGCTAGCCACGGGATGCCGGGTGCGTGGCCGATCAGGATCACCGTGCGGGCTTCGGGTGACGCTTCCTGTACGACGTCCAGCAGGCCTTCGTCGTCGGCGTTGTAGATTCGGCGGTCGAACCACAGGTCCGTCGTCGTGGCGCCGGCCTGGGCGGCGTACTCCCAGGTCTCCGTGGTGCGGATCGACGGCGAGCACAGGACCAGGTCGGCTTCGATGCCCTGGGCAACCAAATACCGTCCGGCGGCGGCTGCGTCGGCGCGGCCGCGCTCGGCCAGGGGGCGATCGAGGTCGGCCATCGTCTCCGGCGGTACCGCCTTCGCGTGCCGCAGGAGCACCAGCGTGCGATCGATCAGCAGGTCACTCGGGTCAGCCATCTGCAAACCCTAGCCGCCGGGGCGCCCGTGGGTCAGACCGTGGTGCCCTTGAGATTCAGGAAGACCTGGCGGGTCGCAGTCGAGCGGTTCAGGGTGATGAAGTGGATGCCCGGCGCACCACCGGTCAGCAGTTCGTCGCACAGCTCGCTGGCGATCTCGATGCCGACAGCCCGTACGGCGGCCGGGTCGTCCTCGACGGCATGCAGCCGATCGGTGACAGCCGTCGGCAAGGCCATGCCGGTGAGCTCGGCCATCCGGTGGATCTGCTTGATGTTCGTCACCGGCATGATCCCGGGCAGGATCGGGATGTCGCAGCCCAGCGCCGAGGCACGCTCGACGAGCTTGAAGTAGTCGTCCGCGCCGAAGAACATCTGGGTGATCGCGTAGTCCGCGCCCGCCTTGGCCTTCTCGGCCAGTACACGCGCATCGAAGTCGAGATCGGCCGCTTCCGGGTGCTTGTCCGGGAACGCAGCGACACCCACGCAGAAGTCGCCGAGCGTACGAACCAGCTCGACCAGCTCGATCGCGTGGTTCATCCCCTCGGGGTGCGCGACCCACGGCTGGCGCGGGCCGCCCGGCGGGTCGCCGCGCAGGGCGAGCACGTTGCGGATCCCGGCGCCGGCGTACGCGCCGATGACCGAGCGCAGCTCGTCACGCGAGTGCGCGACCGCGGTCAGATGCCCGAGCGGGGTGAGCGAGGTGTCCTGCGCGACCCGCTCGGTGACGCGGATCGTGCCGTCGCGCGTCGTACCGCCCGCGCCGTACGTGATCGAGACGAAGGACGGGCGCAGCTTCTCGATCTCGCGGATCGAGCGCCACAGGACCTCTTCGGCCTCCGGGGTCTTCGGCGGGAAGAACTCGAACGAGAAGGACCGGTCGCCCGTCGCGAGCAGTTCGCGGATCGTCGGCGTGCTGCCGGGAAGCGTCGAGGGGTAACCGTTGGCCATCCCGCAAGCCTACCGGGGACGCGCGTCACGGGGCGCTGGACTACCCTCCGAGACGTGCATGCCGACGCAGACATCCCGACCGAGATCCAGCGCACGCTGACCGCGTTCCTGGACGTCCAGGAACAGCGGCTGGCCGAGCTCGGCCCCGAACTGGCAGAGCAGGTCCAGGCCGCGCGGGACGCGACCAGCGGCGGCAAGCGGCTGCGGCCGTCGTTCTGCTACTGGGGTTACCGGGCTGCCGGCGGCGACCCGGAGCGGCCGATCCTGTCCGCGGCGGCGAGCCTCGAGATGCTGCACGTCAGCGCGCTGGTGCACGACGACGTGATGGATTCGTCCGACACCCGCCGCGGGGCGCCGGCCGCGCACAAGCGGTTCGAGGCGCTCCAGCAGGCGCGGTCCGAGGCGAGCGGTGTCGGCGGCGATCCGGTCAGCTTCGGGATCGGCGCGGCGATCCTGCTCGGCGACCTGTGCCTGATCTGGGCCGACGAGATGCTGCACACCTCGGGCTTCGACGCGGCCGCGCTGGCTCGCGCGTCGAAGTTCTTCGACGCCGTACGGGTCGAGGTGACCGCGGGCCAGTACCTGGATCTCGTCGCGCAGGCCAGCGGTGCGTCGGATCTGGACCTGGCACTGCGAGTACTGCGGTACAAGGCGGCGACGTACACGGTCGAGCGGCCGCTGCACATCGGCGCCGCGCTCGGTGGCGCGGACCAGCACCTGATCGACTCGCTGTCGGCGTACGGACTGCCGCTGGGTGAGGCGTTCCAGCTGCGGGACGATCTGCTCGGCGTGTTCGGCGATCCGGCGGTGACGGGGAAGCCGGCTGGGGACGATCTGCGCGAGGGGAAGCGGACCGTTCTGGTTGCGCACGCGGTCGATCACGCGTCGCCGGTGCAGCTGGCGGAGTTCGAGCGGCTGTTCGGGCGGGCCGATCTGGACGACGACGAGATCCAGTTGCTGCGCGAGATCCTGCAGGACAGCCGGTCGGTGCAGGCGTGCGAGGACCTGATCAGCGAGCGTACGGCGGAGGCGATGGAAGCCCTCGACCGCTCACCGGTCCAGGACGAGACCTCCCGCAAGGCGCTGGCCGACCTCGCGATCGCGGCGACCTCGCGGCACCTCTAGGCCTCAAGAGGTGACGATCACGTCGATCAGCCGCAGTACGTCGGCGGTGATGTCCAGGTCGCCCAGGATGATGATCTTCAGGACCCCGCGCGTCTCGTCGTAGGCGAGCTCGACCCGGAGCCGGCCCATGCCCTCCTGGTTGATCGAGGCGGTGACGTACGTCGTGATCCGGTCGGCGCCCGACCGGTCGACGCCGTCGATCTGGACGATGCTCGACACCTCGGCGTGCCGGGTCGCCGAGACGGCGCCGGGCGCGACCACCGACGTACCGGTGAACGCCTCCAGGTCCTCCCGCGTGATCCGGTACTGCTTGCCGATCCGGGTCGCCTTCAGCCGGCCGTCACGCACGTAGTTCCGGATCGTCCGGACGTGCAGGCCCAGCTGCTCGGCGACCTGCTCGACCGAGTACAACTCCTGGCGCATCTGGCTTCCTTAGAATTCCCTATAGAGACCGAGATAAGGACTTATAGGGTAGTTTAGGGACATGACCTATCGATCTTCCACCGGCCAGTCCATCGTGCACGCCCGCTACCGCGCGCTGCTCGCGGACTGGCCGGTACCGAACGAGCAACGCCTGGTCGACACCCGCCAGGGCCCGACGTACGTGGTGTCGAGCGGCCCGGCGGACGCGCCGCCGCTCATCCTCCTGCACGGCTCCGCCGGTACGACGCTCGACTGGTCGAACGACGTCCCGGCGTGGAGCCGCGAGTTCCGCGTGCACGCGATCGACGGGATCAGCGAGCCCGGCCTCAGTGCGTCGCCGCGGCCGGAGATCGGTTCACCGGCGTACGCCGAATGGCTGGACGATGTACTCGACGCGCTGAAGGTCGAGGAGTTCTCGATCGCGGCGGTGTCGCTGGGTGCGTGGTTCGCGCTGGACTACGCGACGCGGCGGCCGGGGCGGGTGCGGCGGATGGCGTTGCTGGCGCCGACCGGGTTCAGCAGGCAGAAGGTGTTGCCGCTACTGCCCGCTCTGGTGCTGCGTCCTCTGGGTGAATGGGGCTTGCGCCGCGCGGTGTCGATGGTGATCGGGCCGATGCCGGAGGGGTTCCGGTGGGAGTACCTCGAGTTCGGGATGCTGGTGCAGAAGCACTTCGAGCCGCGGCGGGTTCGGCTGCCGATCTTCACCGACGAGCAGCTGGAGAAGCTCGACCTGCTGGCGATCGTCGGGAGCAAGGACAAGATGCTCGACTCGGCCGGTACGGCGCGGCGGTTGCCGGGGCGGTCGGTGGTCGTTGCCGGGGGCGGGCATTTGTTGCCGCCGCAGACCGAGCGGGTGCTGGAGTTCCTGCGATGAGCGTCTTCGTCAGTACGACGGTGCTGACGTCGGTGCAGGACGCGATCGACCTGATCGGCGACGCGTCGTACTGGCACCAGGCGTCGTGGGTCGCCGTGCGGGTCGAGGATCTGCCGGCGGGGTTCTTCGTGCTGAGCAGCGGGGTGGCCGGGGAGATCGTGCAGAAGTTCGCGCAGTACGGGATGGGGCTGGCGGTGGTCGGCGACGTTTCGTCGTACGAGGTGAGCAGTACGCCGTTCCGCGACTGGGTGCGGGAGAGCAATCGTGGGTGGCAGCTGTGGTTCGTCGCCGACGTCGAGGCGCTGGAGCAGAAGCGGCGGGAGACCGGGCGCTAGTTTGAACGCATGGTCGAACCTGTCACCGCCGAGGCGCCGCCGCTCCCCCGGCCGCGCCTCCTGCGACAGTCCTGGCTCGACCTGACCTTCATCCACTGGGCGGTCGATCCCGCGTCGATCGCCCATTTCTATCCGGCTGGCACCCGGCCTGACACCTTCGAGGGCAGGGCGTACGTCGGTCTGATCCCCTTCCGCATGGCCGCCAACGGCTTCGCCCGTGGGCCGGTGCTGCTCCCTGACTTCCTCGAGACCAACATCCGCCTGTACTCGGTCGACGACACAGGCCGCCGAGGAGTCGTCTTCCTCAGCCTCGACGCCAACCGCCGCGACGTGGTCACCATCGCCCGCACGATCTTCGCCCTCCCCTACCGCCACACCCCCATGCAGTACGAGGCAACCGCGGACACGCACACCTACACGACCCAAGATCCTTCAAGTCGGATCGCCGTTCAGGTGGGCGCACCGATCGACGTGACCGAGCTCGAACTCTTCCTCACCGCGCGGTGGGGTCTGCACACCCGTCGGCTCGGTCGGACCTGGTACCTGCCGAACGAGCACGCCGCCTGGGAGCTGCGTTCGGCCGAGATCCTGGAGCTGGAGGTCGGCGGCCTGCTGACCTCCGTCGGGCTGCCTGATCTGAGCACCAACCCGCCCGATCACGTCGCCCACAGCCCCGGCGTACGGTCCTACTTCGGCCTGCCTACAGGATCGGCAGGTCGCTGATCAGGTCCGGGACGTCGTCGGCCTCGCGCAGGAAGACGCGGAGCTGACCGGACTCCTTCGCGTCCTCGGAGAAGATCTGCAGCGCCACGTCGACCGTGTCGTGGTCGTGGTCGAGCAGCTCTCGCCAGCCGTCCCACAGGACGAGCTCGGGCTCGCCGGTCGAGCGGTCGCTGAGCGAGTCGGCCAAGGCATCCCAGTTCCGCCCGAACCAGCGCGGCAGGTCGAAGGCAGTCGCGCAGACGTCCAGGAAACCCGCCTTGTCGAGCACTCCGGTGGTGTCGAGCGAGATGAAGCCCCAGCCGGCCCCGGTCACCCGCCGGCCGATCTGCTCAACGCCCGATGAGGAGCGCCAGCGGTAGACCCCTGGCCGGAGTCCGGCGTCCAGCAGTGCGCGCAGCTCAGTCATCCGTCGGTCCCCCCGTCCGCCGCGATCCGGCGGAACGACTTGTAGTGATCGTCGGTGTAATAACGCTCACCGCCCTTCCCGGTCACGATCCGCCGTGCGCCGCGGTCCTTCTCGCCCGGCGTCTTCACCGTGTACTCGCGGTAGTACCCACGATCCTGCTTCGGCAGGATCTTCTCGAAGTTCCCGAACGTCACGCCGTCGCGGCTGTACGGGTACGGCCCGCCCTTGTCGATCAGCGTCAGCGTCTGCTGCGCCTCCTTCGGCAGGTCGTCGACCGCGACGAAGACCAGCCCGCTGTCCGGGTCCTTCGACGGCTCACCAGACGCCTTGCCGTCGGAGGCCCCGCACCCGAACAACGACGCGGCCAGCGTGATCACCAGCATCGCGACCACCACGGCAGCGACGATCCGCGCGGCCTTCGGGTTGTTCATCATCAGGCGCTCCGCAGCCGCCGTACGAACTCGCCGGCCGCTTCAGCCGGGTCGTCGGCATCGGTGATCGCCCGTACGACGACCACGCGCTGCGCGCCGGCCTCGATCACGTCGTCGAGCCGCACCAGGTCGATCCCGCCGATCGCGAACCACGGCTTGGCCTGCTGCCGGCTGGCGGCGTACGAGACGAGCTCCAGCCCGGCCGCGGCCCGCCCCGGCTTGGTCGGGGTCTCCCACGTCGGCCCGACGCAGAAGTAGTCCGACCCGGTCTCGGTGACCGCGGCGTTGACCTGGCTGAACGTGTGCGTGGAGCGCCCGACGATCACGTCCGGGCCGGTGATCGCGCGGGCGTGCGGGACCGGCAGGTCGCGCTGGCCCAGGTGCAGGACGTCGGCGCCCGCGGCGTACGCGATGTCGGCGCGGTCGTTCACGGCGAGCAGCTTGCCGTGCCGCTTGCAGGCGTCGGCGAAGATCTCCAGCGCGGCGAGCTCGTCGGCGGCTTCCATCTCCTTCTGCCGGAGCTGGACGATGTCGACACCCCCGCTCAGGGCGGCGTCGAGGAACTGTTCGAGGTCGCCCTGCTTCGGCCTGGCGTCGGTGCACAGGTACAGCCGGGCGGCGTCGAGTCGGTCGCGGAGTGGCGCGGTGTGCTCAGTCACAGGGCTAAGCGTGCCACGTGTATACCGTCGTACTGTTAGCTCTATGACTGAGTCGAGGTCCGGGGTCGTGGTGATCGGCGGCGGACTGATCGGTTTGTCCACCGCTTGGCGCCTGGCTGCAGACGGTATCCAGGTGACGGTATGTGACCCGACACCCGGCATTCGGACATCTTCGGTCGCGGCCGGAATGCTCGCGCCCGTCACCGAGGTCGAGTACGGCGAGGACGACCTGCTCGCGCTCAATCTGGCCAGCAACGCCGCCTGGCCGGCGTTCGCCGAAGAGCTGGAAGCGTTCACCGGTCTCCCGGCCGGCCTGCACAGGACCGGCACGTTGTCTGTCGCGTACGACGCCGACGACGCCGCCGCGATTCGCCGCCTCGCGGAGTACCAGCGCCGTCTCGGCCTCGAGGTCGAGGAGCTCACCGGCCGCGAGACCCGCAAACGGGAACCCCTGCTGGCCGCCGGAGTGACGGCCGGCGTGTGGGTGCCGGGCGACCACTCCGTGAACAACCGCCAGACCGTCGCGGCTCTGCTCAAAGCTGTAGAACTGAGCGGCGTCACGCTGATCCGCCAATCAGTCAGCCAAATCCTGATAGACGGCACCACGGCAACCGGCGTCGAGCTGGACAACGGCGACACCATCCGCGCCGACCACATCATCGCCGCCGCAGGCCCCTGGACCGCACAGCTCAACGGCATCCCCGACGAGCTCCGCCCACCCGTCCGCCCGCTCAAGGGCGAGATCCTCCGGCTCCGCGTGCCCAAGGCGTACCGGCCCGCACTGCAGCACACCGTACGAGCAACAGCCCGCGGCTTCTCGGTCTACCTGGTCCCCCGCCCCGACGGCGAACTGGTGGTCGGCGCGACGACCTCCGAGCTCGGCTACGACACCAGAGTCCTGGCGGGCGGCGTGTTCACGCTCCTGCGCGACGCGCGAATGGTCCTGCCGATCACGGACGAGCTGGAACTGGTGGAAACCGTCGCCGGGCTGAGGCCCGCGACTCCCGACAACGCCCCCGTACTGGGCGCGTCCGGGATCGACGGCCTGCTCTGGGCGACCGGCCACTACCGCAACGGCGTACTGCTGACGCCGATCACCGCGCAGGTGATCGCCGAGACCGTGCGGACCGGCGTACTGCCGAAGCTGGCGGAGCCGTTCCTCGCCGACCGCTTCTCACGGGGTGACCGGGCGCACGACGGCGCCGGCGCAGTACCTAAGGTGATGGGGTGAGTGAGGTCATGAACGTGCAGGTGAACGGCTCCGCCGAGCAGATCGACGCCGGGGCGACCGTCGCCGACGTGGTGGACCGGTGGGCCCGCAGCCCGATCGGGGTCGCGGTGGCGGTCAACGAAGCGGTGGTGACCAAGACCGAGTGGTCCGGGACGACGTTGACCGAAGGCGACCGGGTGGAGATCGTCACCGCGGTTCAGGGCGGTTGAGGAGGAACGCATGAGTGACGACATCCTGGTGATCGCCGGACGTGAGTACACGTCCCGGTTGGTGATGGGGACGGGTGGGGCGCCCAGCCTCGAGGTGCTGGAGGAGGCGTTGATCGCGTCCGGCACGCAGCTGACCACGGTCGCGCTGCGGCGGCTCGACCCGAGCCAGCAGGGTTCGGTGCTCGACGTGCTGCGCAAGCACGACATCGCCGTACTGCCGAACACCGCGGGCTGCTTCACTGCCGGTGAGGCTGTGCTCACAGCGCGTCTTGCGCGCGAGGCGCTCGAGACCGATCTGGTGAAGCTGGAGGTCGTTGCCGACGACCACACGCTGCTGCCCGACCCGGTCGAGCTGCTGGACGCCGCGGAAACCCTTGCGGCGGACGGGTTCCAGGTCCTTGCCTACACCAACGACGACCCGATCCTGGCCCGCCGGCTGGAGCAGGTCGGGTGCGCCGCGGTGATGCCGCTCGGTGCGCCGATCGGCTCGGGGCTCGGGATCCGCAACCCGCACAACATCAGCATGATCGTCGAGGCCGCGAACGTCCCCATCGTGCTCGACGCGGGCATCGGTACGGCGTCCGACGCGGCGCTCGCGATGGAGCTCGGGTGTGACGCAGTGTTACTGGCGACGGCCGTCACCCGGGCCGAGCGGCCGGCCCTGATGGCCGCCGCGATGCGCGACGCGGTGACCGCCGGACGGAACGCGTTGCTGGCCGGACGGATCCCCCGCCGGTACCACGCGGCCCAGGCCTCGTCGCCGCTCGAGGGCCGCGCCGCGCTGTAGTTCGCCGTACGACGGTCGATGCCTTCGGCACCAGTTGCCGCTGGCATCGGCCTCGGCGCAAACCCCAACAGGCGCGTCGATTGTGAACCACATCCATGTAGTTCAGGCGTCAACTGTAAACATTGCGTAACAGCCGTAACCCGTGCCCCGTCCGTCCCTGTTGTCACATCAGTACCACCACTTACGGTCAAGGGACGTTGACACGGGGAGATGGATGATGACGAACACGAGCGCAACGGCGCCGGAGCCCGAGAACGACGTCCAGCCCGAACGACGCGACCGGCGACGGACCGTCGTCAAGGTGCTCACCGGTATCGCGGTCCCGCTGATCGCGGCCGGGGTGATCACCGCCGGCTCGCCCGGACTCGGCCAGTACAAGGTCAAGCAGGGCGACACGCTGAGTCACATCGCGGCCAAGTACGGGACCACCGTCAAGACCCTGGTCGCCCTGAACGAACTGCCCGGCAACGGCAACGCGATCTACGCCGGTGAGGTCCTCCAACTGCCGGGCCAGCCGAAGAAGCAGGCGCCGTCGGCAACGTCGGCGGGCCGCGGCCGGATCAAGTACGTCGTGAAGTCCGGGGACACGATCGGCGGCATCGCCCGGCGGTACCACGTCAGCCAGGCCTACCTGCTGTCGGTCAACGCGATGAAGCGCAGCGACCGGATCTTCGTCGGCAAGGCGATCCTGGTGCCGGTTCCGGTGCCGAAGGCAACGCCGTCCAAGAAGAAGCGCAACGACACGTTCGCCGGGCGCAAGTACGCCGACCACGTGGTCGATGCCGCGGACAAGAACCGCGCCACGCTGAAGAACCGCAAGCTGCCCAGCCGCGGACAGATCCGTTCGACGATCATCAGCACCGCGAAACGTTACGGCGTCGACCCCGAGCTGGCCCTCGCGATCTCCTGGCAGGAGTCGGGCTGGAAGCAGCGGGTCGTCTCGCCGGCCAACGCGATCGGCGCGATGCAGGTGATCCCGTCGACCGGGCGGTACGCCTCCGGCATCGTCGGCCGCAAGCTCGACCTGCTCAAGCCGCAGGACAACATCACCGCGGGCGTCGTACTGCTCGAGATGCTGACCGGCGCGGCCAAGCTCGACATCGCGGTCGCCGGCTACTACCAGGGCCTCGGCGGCGTCCGGCGCAACGGCATGTACGCCGACACCAAGCAGTACGTGAAGAGCGTGCTGCAGATCAAGACCCGCCTCGAGAGCGGGTGGAACCCCGCCTGAACCGGGCACCGGAGTGACGGCTCCGGAGGGTGACGACCAGTGGTCCCGGCGCGGCGGTAAAGCCTCGCCGGGACCACTTATTTACACTCTCATTGCAAGCAGGCATCGAGAGGCGGCTCACCGCACGTGACGGACGACGTAGACACCCAGGTCGGCGACCGCCTGGTCGGGCGGGTGCTCGACGGGCGGTACCGCGTCGGTGCGCGCGTGGCCAAGGGCGGCATGGCGACCGTCTACGAGGCGCTCGACATGCGGCTGGACCGGGTCGTCGCGCTCAAGGTGATGCACCTCGGGATGGGCGACGACGCCGAGTTCGGCCGCCGGTTCGTCGCCGAGGCGCGGGCCGCCGCGAAGCTGTCGCACCCGAACGTCGTCGCCGTCTTCGACCAGGGCGAGGACGACGGCACGCTGTTCCTCGCGATGGAGTACGTCCCGGGCCGCACACTGCGCGACGTGATCCGCGAGCACGGTCCGCTGTCCCCCGCGCGGGCGCTCGACCTGCTGACGCCGGTGCTGTCCGCGCTGTCCGCGGCCCACGACGCCGGCATCGTGCACCGCGACATCAAGCCCGAGAACGTCCTGATCTCGCACGACGGCACGGTCAAGGTCGCCGACTTCGGCCTGGCCCGCGCGGTCACCACGACCGGCCAGACCGCGACGCAGGGCCTGCTGATGGGCACGGTCTCCTACCTCGCACCCGAGCTGGTCACCGACGGCAGCGCCGACGCCCGCTCGGACGTCTACTCGTCCGGCATCCTGCTGTACGAGCTGCTCACGGGCGCCAAGCCACATACCGGCGAGACCCCGATCCAGGTCGCGTACGCGCACGTCCACGCCGACGTACCGGCGCCGTCGTTGCTCGAGCCGAGCATTCCGCCGTACGTCGACGCGCTGGTCCAGCGGGCCACGGCCCGCGATCGCGACCTGCGCCCCGCCGACGCGCGCGTGATGAGCCGCCAGGTCCGGCGGGTGCGCAGCGCGCTGGAGGAAGGGCTGCCGGACGACCCCGAGCTGACCGGCGACCTGACCGTGCCGCTGCAGGCCATGCGCCAGGAGACCGAGTGGGACGACGACGGCTACACGCGCGGCAGCGGGTACGTCGAGCACACGCCCGTACGGCGGCTCGAGCCCACGAACGGGCGGCGTCACGAGCAGATGCGGCGCCCCGAGCCGCGGCACAACGACACGATCGTCGTACCGCGTGATCCCGCGCCCTCGTCGCGGGTCGGCCCAGCCGGTCCGCGCAAGGGCCGCGGGCTGATCGCGCTGATCGCCGTACTGGCTCTCGCGATTGGCGTCGGTACGGCGGGCTGGTACTACGGCATCCATCGCTACACCGAGACCCCGCTCCTGCTCAACCTCAGCGCCGCGGACGCGTCGGCCAAGGCGGGCGAGGTCGGGCTGAAGACGACGATCGCCAACCAGGACTTCTCCGAGGACGTGCCGCGTGGCCAGGTGATGGGGACGAGCCCCGCGCCCGGCGACCGGATCCGCAAGGAGGGCCAGGTCGGCCTGACCGTCTCCAAGGGCCCCGAGCGGTACCGGGTGCCCCAGCTGGTCGGCCTCGACCAGGAGGCCGCGCAGCTCGCGCTGGACTCGATCCGCCTCGTCGTCGGCAAGGTCACCACGAACTACAGCGAGACCGTGGCGACCGGCAAGGTGATCGCGTTCACGCCGAAGCTCAACACGGTGATGAAGCCTGGCAACACGGTCAACCTGTGGGTCAGCCTCGGCCGCCGCCCGATCACCGTGCCCGACCTGACCGGCAAGCCGTTCAAGGACGCCAACCGCACGCTGCGCAAGGCCGGTTTCGTGGTCGAGCGCAGCGACGCCTACGACCCGAAGGTGCCGGCCGGATCGGTCGTCACGCAGACGCCGAACAACGGCACCCTGTTCGCCAAGGACAAGGTGCAGGTCGTCGTCTCCAAGGGCCCGCCGCTGGTCGAGGTCCCGAACGTTCGCCGCAAGGGACTGGCCGACGCCCAGAAGATCCTCACCGAGGCGGGCTTCAAGGTGAAGGTCGAGCAGGCGCCGTTCCACCTCGGACTCAACCTGGTGGCCGGCCAGAACCCGGCCGCCGGCCAGCAGGCCCAGCCCGGTACGACGATCATCGTCACCATCGTCTGAGGCTGAGCGCCCGCCCGCTTTCGCACCGCCCGTTCGCGCGCCGACGCATCGACGCCGCCTCGGCTCACCGCTCGCGCCTCAGCGGAGGGTGAGCGTGGTCTCGGTGTCGAGGCGGGACAGCTTCTCGGGGTTGCGCACGTAGTACAGGCCGGTGACCAGCGCGCCCTCGATCCGGAACACCATCACGCCGTCCAGCTCCTCGTCGAGGCGAGCCAGCAGTGCCGGGTTGCCGTTGATCACGGTCGGGGTGAGGCTGAGCTTGGCGTCGACCTTGCCCAGGCCGCCGGTGACCATCCGGATCACCCGGTCGGCGCCGACGATCGGGCGCAGCGCGGCCTGCTTGACGCCGCCACCGTCGCCGATCAGGACGATGTCCGGTGCCATCACGTCGAGCAGACTCTGCAGGTCGCCGGTGTCGATCGCGCGCTGGAACTTCTCCAGCACCACGCGGGTCTGGCTCGCCGAGACCGCCTCGCGCGGCCGACGCGCGTCGACGTGCTTGCGAGCGCGGTGCGCGATCTGACGGACCGCTTCGGGCGTCTTGTCGACGGCGTCCGCGATCTCGTCGTACCCGACGCCGAACACCTCCCGCAGCACGAACACCGCGCGCTCGGTCGGCCCGAGTGTCTCCAGCACCAGCATCAGCGCCATCGACAGGCTCTCGGCCAGCTCGACGTCCTCGGCGACGTCCGGTGCCGTCAGCAACGGTTCGGGCAGCCACGGACCGACGTACGCCTCCTTACGGCGCTTCATCGTGCGCAGCCGGTTGAGCGCCTGCCGGGTGGTGATCCGGACCAGGTACGCGCGCTCGTCGCGGACTTGCTCGAGGTCGACACCGACCCAGCGCAACCACGTCTCCTGCAGCACGTCCTCGGCGTCGGCCGCGGAGCCGAGCATCTCGTAGGCGACGGTGAAGAGCAGGTTGCGGTGAGCAACAAAACTCTCGGTGGCCGGGTCGGTCATCGATGTCTCCCTCTCACGCCTGGCGGCTGACGACGCGGGCGTCGCGCACCAGCTGCGGGCGCTTGCCGTCCTTCATCCACCACTTCATCACACCCGGCCGGCGTCCCTCGGTCCTGAGCTGCCAGACCGTGCTCTTGCAGACCATCTCCTTGACCTTGGCGCCGAACCGGCCGCGCAGGTGCAGGCTGATCGCGACGTCGTTGCGGTGCGCGAACTGGAAGATCCCGATGTCCCGCCCGAGGCTGATGCACTGCCCGGCGAACCCGACGCCGGCGGTGGCCGGCTTCTTGCCCGCGATCCGGCTGAGCACGGTCTCGGCAGCCTGCGGGCCGAGCTGGACCGCGGACTGGCAGCCCATCCGGAACGGCAGGTCCGACGGCGCCGCGGAGTCGCCGGCCGCGACGATGCGTTCATTGTCGACACTCGTCAGCGTCTCGTCGGTGAGCAGCCGGCCCAGTGCGTCGGTGGTGAGCCCGCTGCGTACAGCCAGATCCGGTACGCCGAACCCGGCGGTCCAGATCGTCAGGTCGCTCGGCAGCTCACGCCCATCGGCGAGCTGGACGGTCGACCGAGTGGCGCCGCCCAGACCGTCGTCGGCTCGACGCGTGATTGCCGCCACCGTCGTACCGGGACCGTCGACAACCTTCACGCCGAGCTTCTCCAGCCGCGCGGCGACGGTACGACGGCCGCTCGCGTGCAGGTACGGGCCGAGGACCCCGCCGCACACCAGCGTCACCAGGTGTCCGGACTCGGCCAGCTCGGCCGCGGTCTCGATCCCGGCCGGCCCCGCGCCGACCACGGTCACCGCCTCGACGTTGTCGACAATCGACCGCAGCCGCTCGGCTTCCTCCAAGGAATTGAGCGGGTACGCGAACTCGAGCCCCGGCACCTGCCGGTCATCGGTCCCGCTCCCCACGGCGTACACGAGGTAGTCGTAGGAGACAGTCGCCCCCGACACCAGCGTCACCGTGCGCTCCGCCGCGTCGATGCGATCGGCAGCATCCACGACCAGCCGTACGCCGTCGGCCAGCACGTGGTCGTAGTCCACCACCGCGTCGTCCGACCCGCCGACCAGCTGGTGCAGCCGGATCCGCTCGACGAAGGTCGGCCGCGGGTTGATCAACGTCACCGCCACGTCCGCCCGCTTGGTCAGCCGGTTGGCCGCCATCACGCCGGCGTACCCGCCACCGATCACCACGGCTTCGATCTGCTGGATCATCGTCTCGTCTCCGTTCCCTGTGGGGTTCGGCCTCAAGACACCAGCTGCTCAGCCCGTGTGACATTTCATGACGCAGGTCACGTTCTAGTGCTGACTTAGCCAGTCGCTGAGCGTCGCACCGAACCGTCCGGCAGCCGATCGGTGCAGGTCGTGCCCCGCTCCCTCGAACTCGTCGAACCGCGCGCCGGGGATCGCGTCGGCCATCTCCTTCACCAGGTACGGCGGGCAGAACACGTCATCGCTCCCGCCGATCAGGAGCGCCGGGCACCGGATGCTCGCCGCGTGGGCCCTGCCCACCTCGCCACCTCTCGCGGCGATCCCGCGGAGCGCCGCAGCCCAGTTGCGCGCCATCGCTCGCGCATTGTCGACGCCGTACGCCTCGGCCAGATAGGCCGCGAGCGGCAGCAGCTCGGGGACCGGCTCGTCGATCAGGCGCTCCAGCTGGTCGAACGTCGGGCCGTTGGCCGGCTCGACGATGCGCCCGGCCGCGCCCCAGGTGACAACCGACAGCACGCGCGCGGGATCGAGCGCGGCCATCAGGAGAGCGACCTCTCCCCCGTCGCTGAAGCCGACCAGATGAGCCGCGCCGATGCCGAGCTCGTCGAGCAGAGCGAGGAAGGCCCGCGCGTCGTCCGCGTAGAAGTCGACCGGGTACTCGCGCGGCTGCGGCTGGGATCGGCCCGAACCAGGCAGATCGGCCGCGACGACACGGAAGCCCTCGCTCAGTTCACTGCGCAGCCAGCCGAACTCGGCGATGCTTCCGGCCCAGCCGGGCAGGAGCAGTACGGCGTCGCCGCGGCCGGTGTCCTCGTAGTGCATCAGGCCATCGTCGGGCGAGCCCGAGCCAAGGTCCAGTGTCGGCATCAGGCCATCGTCGGGCGAGCCCGGGCCAAGGTCCAGTGTCGGCATCAGGCCATCGTGGGGCGGGCCTGCGCGAAGGTCCAGTGATGACCTTCCAGGTCCTGGGCCTCGTAACGCCGGTAGCCGTGCTGGTGGATCTCGGAGACGATCTTGGCGCCCTGCTCGGTACTGCGGGCGAAGTGCGCGTCCAGATCGTCGACGTACACCCACAGGCCATGGTCGAGCCGCGGTGCGCCGCGATCCTTCAGCTTGAACAGGATCAGCGCTGAGTTGCCGATGTGCAGCTCCAGCCAGGGCGCACGATCGCCCTCGGCGGGGACGCGGTCCCAGGAGTCGAGGCCGAAGACGTCGCTCAGCCAGCGCGCGGCAGCGGCGGGATCCTCGTAGTACAAGGCCATGCTGATCCGGTCGAGGTCCCGCGTCGTCCGCGGCGCGAAGTCTCGACGGTCGATCCAGGTCGGCAGCCAGACGATGACGTTCGGCCACATGTAGAAGGCCTGCTTGCCACCCGGCAGCAGCACCTGCTCGACGGTGACCCGCGTCCCGGCATCGACCGCCTCGAAGGCGATCGTCGTCTCGGTGTCGTCGACGGAACTGCGGTAGCCGAAGCGCGCGCCCGGCTCCCAGACCGTGATCCGGCCGAGCTCTAGCGCGTCCTCGACGGCGGCGTCCGCGCCGACCTGGTAGATCTCGAGGATCCGGCCGCCGACGCCCGGCTCGATCCGCATCTCGATCGCCCGGGCGGAGTCGAAGAAGTTGATCGGCCCGCGCACCCACCACAGGTCGATCTCGTCGGTGAAGACCTGGAACGCCGTCTCCGGATCGGCGGCGACCTCCACGGTCGCGGCGGCGGACTGCTTCGTCATGACTTCCCCTTGTCCTCGACGTGCTTCTTGAACGAGCCCAGATTTTCCTGCCAGTGCGCCTGCACCTGGTCCAGCCAGGCCTGTACGGCGACCACCGGCTCCGGCCGCAGCCGGAACACCCGCACCCGCGCATCGTCGACAATCCGCTCATCGGTGACCAGTCCGGCCGACAGCAGGATCCGCAGGTGCCGGCTCATCGCCGGTGACGAGACGCCGGTCGCGGTCGCCAGCCGACCGGCCCGCTGCGGGCCCTCACCGAGCAGCCGCACCACCTGCCGCCGGGTCGGGTCCGCCAGTACTTCGAAGAACCGGTCGACCTGATCGTTCATCATGCCGTAATAGTTGTTGCTGGCGTTAACTATTGTCAAGAGGTGAAGGCATCTGGCGTTTTGGTCGGCCTGTCAGGTGTCTGCTTAGCTTTGCTCGTGAATCACCCGCGCATCGCCGTGATCGCCCTGCTCGCGGTGGCCGCGGCCTGGGGATCCACGTTCTTCCTGACCAAGGACCTGCTCGACCGGATGGACGTCGCCGACTACCTGGCGCTGCGTTTCCTGATCGCCGCGGTAGCGCTGATCGCGATCCATCCCCCGGCGATCGCCCGGCTCAGCCGGCTCGACCGCGGCCGCGGGGTTGCCCTCGGCGTCACGTACGGCATCGCGCAGCTGGTCCAGACCGAGGGCCTGCGGCACACGTCGGCGAGCGTCTCCGGCTTCGTCACCGGCATGTACGTCGTGTTCACCCCGCTGCTGGCCGCGGTCATCCTGCGCCACAAGATCGGTCGCTGGGCCTGGATCGCCGTCGTCCTGGCGACGATCGGCCTCGGCGTCCTGTCCCTGCGCGACTTCAGCCTCGGTACCGGCGAGCTGCTGACGCTGGCCTCGGCCGGCCTGTACGCGCTGCACATCATCGGACTCGGCGCCTGGTCGACACCGTCGAACGCGTTCGGCCTGTCGGCGCTGCAGATGGTCGTGATCACCGTGGTGTGCGCGATCGGCGCGATCCCCGGCGGGTTCACGCTGCCCTCGGGCGGCACCGACTGGCTCAGCGTCGTCTACATGGCGCTGATCGCGGGCGCGCTCGCGCTGATCGTGCAGACCTGGGCGCAGGCGCACCTGACACCGACCCGCGCGGCGATCGCGATGACGATGGAACCGGTCTTCGCGTCGGCGTTCGCCGTACTGTTCGGGACGGAGAGCGTGACCGCGCGGATGCTGATCGGCGGCGCGCTGGTGATGTCGGCGATGTACCTGGTCGAACTGGCTCCACGCCGCAAGATCGAGGCCGAGGTCCAGCACCTCGCCCAGTAGCCGGAGGAGGCTGGTGATGCGGGACAACAGCGCGCGACGCGTCCGGTGGTTTCCGGCCGCCGTCATCGGCGTACTGCTCGCGATCCTTGCCTCCGCCACCATTTCGAACCTGGACCGCAATCCCCAGCCGCAACTCGTGGCCGACGGAGTCCCCGGACGTCCGTTGCCCCCAGCCACTGATGGGACGCCGTACGCCGACCTCGTCCGGCACGCACTCGCCGATCTCGATGCTCTGACCCTCCCGAACGGCGCAACCCTGGCCGGCAACGACGGCCCCTGGCGCTTCGTCTGGCCGCGAGACGCGTCGTTCGTCGCCGCGGCACGCTGCTCACTCGGCCAGTACGACGAAGCCGCCCGCATCCTCGCCTTCCTCGACCGGGTGCGTCCGAAGGCCGGCCGGTGGGAAGCGCGCTACTTCGCGGAGACCGGCGGCGTACCGGCCGACGGACGGGAACCCCAGCTGGACGGGTCCGGATGGGTGCTGTGGGCAACGTGGTTCTGCGACCGCGACCTCACGCAGTACTGGCCGATGGTGAAGGAGTCCGCCGACCAGATCGTCGCCGAGCTCGGCCCCGACGGCCTCCCGGCTGCGTCACCCGACTACTGGGAACGCGAGGAGTCCGAAGTCACCCTCGGCACGGTCGCACCCCTGCTCACCGGGCTGCGCGCAGGCCTCGCGATCGCTCGCAAGCTCAACCAGACCGCGGATGCCGAGCGCTGGCAGACCGCCTTCGATCGGTTGTCCAAGGCAACAACTCGACATTTCGGCCCGGACTACCCAAGGACCCCGGCCCGCGCCGTCGGCACTTGGGAAGGCATGACGACCGGCATCGGCGGCGGCGCGGACGCGATCATCACGATCCTCGGTCCGCCCTTCGCTCCCCCCGACGCCGAACTCGACCAGGCGATCGACCGGACGCGGAAGGTCCTCACCCAGCCCAACGGCGGCGTCACTCCCGGCGAGCAGTGGCGCGCCGACGGCGTCGCCTGGACTCCGCAGACCGCGCTCTTCGCACTCAGCGCCGGCTCCCGCGGCGACCGGACGACGGCCGACGAACTGCTGACCTGGCTCGACACCCACCGCACTCAGAGCGGAGCCCTGCCGGAAAAGGTCAACCGCGACCTCCACCCGGCAGGCGAAGCTCCCCTCGGCTGGACCTCAGCCGTCGTCGTCCTCGCGGTCGCCGCCCTGGACCGCCCCCTCACCCACCCCTGAAGAGCAACTCTGTGCACGGCCCAGTCGCGATCGAGGCGAATTCATGGCTGAGCCGTGCCCAAAGATCGCTTCAGCAGATCTCCATCACGTCGTGGGTCGGCGCTTCCGGCCGGGCGGTGCTGGTCTTCGTCGAGTAGAAGAACGCGGTCGACGCGATGTCGTCCTGCAGCGGCAGGTACCGTCCGCCCGAGCGCCAGCCGAGCGCCTGGACGTCGACGCGCAGCGACTCGCGGAAGCGGATCGGGTCGGGCAGGTGGAAGCGGTACATCCCGAACCGCATCTGGCTCGCGTACTGCCCGTCGGGCCGGATCACCTGCGGCATCCCCAGGTACGGCGTACTGAACTCGGCGTACCCACCGCGGTCAGGCCCGAGGTCGAAGTTCCAGGCACCGCCGAAGTAGTCCTCGGTCCCGGTGCCGCAGATGGTCGGCCACTCCTCGCCGTCCAGGTAGAACTTGACCTCGCCCTCACCCCACCATCCCGAACTGTTCACACCCCAGGCGACATACGTCCCGACGTAGTGGCCCGGTCCTTCGACACCATCGAGCAACGTGTGCACGGTCTTCGAAGGCAGCGGGTTGCTGCGGCGCCACTGCGTGTGCAGGTACGCCGAGCCGTCCGCGACCTGGCCGAGCCAGTAGTCGATCTGGAAGTAGACGACGACCTTCTCGTCCGAGGTGTTCTCGATCGTCAGGCGCGCCTGCTCGCGAAACGGCATCTCCCAGTAGCAGTTGAAGCCGCCGTTCGGGTTCACCGCGACCGGCAGCGAGTTCACCTGCGCGAATCGTCCCCAGCCGGAGCAGAAGAAGTCGCCGACCGGCGCCTCGATCGCGGGAGCGTCGTCGCCGTCCCAGTACGAGCGCAGCACGAGTCGCCGCCAGTTGTCGCTGTGGGTGGTGAGCCAGATGTGCGTGATGCACCCACTGCCGGCGATGTCGGCGAGCGTCGCGGTCTCCCCCGGGCCGATCTCGATCGACGGCGAGACCTTCCAGCCCTGCCCGAGGTCGCGGGCCGCGTTGGCGCCCGTCCCCTCGGTCCGGCGACCGCCCTGACCGGGTTCACCGGTCGGGTTCTCCGCACTGATCGAGCGGCTCTGGACGTCCGCGACGGCACTGATTCCGGCCAGGTTCCCAAGAGTCATGCCCGCGAGCCTAGGGTTCTCGACGCCCGTTGGGGAGACGTGGAAATCGATTTCTCACTCAGTGGACAGCTTGCTCTTACATGCTCGGCTGGTTATATTCCAGAGATGGCATCCGAGCGCGGGACCGTGCACGCGACCGACGACGGGCGGGTGGCGATCCGCTTCGTCAGGCTGTTCGAGCACCCGCCGGAGAAGGTCTGGCGAGCGCTCACCGACCCGGAGCAGCTGGCCGCGTGGTTCCCCGCGGTGGTGGATCTGGCCGCCGAGGGCGAGCTGTTCTTCGGGGTGACCGAGCGGCAGCGAGCGACGTACGGCATGGAAGACGATCCCGAGCGCAAGCCGAACGGGCGGATGCTGCGGCACGAGCCGCCGTCGGTGCTCGAGTACGAGTGGCTGGACGAGATCCTGACCTGGGAGCTCACCGGCACGGCCGAGGGCTGCCGGCTGGTCTTCACCAATGTGCTGAGCGACCGCGAGGCGGCTGGGCCTGCGGCGGCCGGTTGGGAAGCGGGGCTCGAGGTGGTTGCCGCTCAGCTCGACGGCGTACCGATCACGTGGGATCCGTTCGCGCGGGCCGACGAGCTGGCGAGCGAGTACTGATCAGCAGGCGCGGACCTTCGCGGTCAGCCCGTTCTCGAAGCTGAGGCAGGCCCACGGGCGGCCTTGGTCCTTGTGCTCGCGGATGATCAGCGGGTACGCCGTGGCGCCGCGCGCTTCCGGAGCCTTGTCGGTGACGAGTGCGCCGATCGCGCCACCGCGGGCCTCGGCGGCGCGCTTGACGTCCTCGACGGTGACGACGCTCTGCGCGCTCTTCTGCGCCGCCGCCTTGGCGTCGTCCGCGACCCACAGGGCGAAGTCGACCTCGGGCGGGGTCGACCACGTCGTCGAGGTGACCGGGAAGACGAAGCCGAACATCAGCAGCCCGACCACGGCGATGATCCGCCGTGCCCGGCGGCCGTTCTCCATCGCCAGGACTCCCGCGCAGCCGAGCGCGAGCAGCAGCGTGATCCCCCGCGTCACCCAGTGCCGGTCGAGCCGGCTGTCGACGGCCAGCGCCGCGCCCAACGCGACCACCACACAGGCAGTGGCGGCGAGTGTGCCGCGGAGCCGGGGCGGCACCACCAGGCCGCCGCCGGTCGCCGCCGCGCCGGCCGGACCTTCGCCGGATCCAGGGGTCGCGGCGGGAGGCGTCGGATCGTCGGGGGAACTCATGCCGCAGACGATAGAGCCCGTCCGTTCGTCGCAACGAATCACCCGTTCGTCGCGGGAAACGTCGTACAGGCTCAACTGATGTAGACACTCCTGGCAGATTCGGCTCCGTCCCACCGCCCTCAGGGATTGGATCCACCCGTGAACCCCGAAGAAACCCCTGCCTGGAGCATCTCCCGCCGTCGCGCCCTGCAACTCACCGGCGGCGTGGCCGCGGCCGGCTCGCTCCCGATCGCCGAAGCCGCCGCCTCGCCGGACGCCGGCCCTGCGCTTGCAGACCCCACCGGCAGCAACCAGGCCACGCTGACCGAGGGCACGAACTTCATGGTCGCTGCCTCCCCGGACGGACGCCGCCTGGCGTTCGACCTGGTCACCGCGATCTGGGTGACCCCGTCCGGCGGCGGCCGCGCGACCCGCCTCACCGACGACCTGCAGGACGCCACCCGGCCGCGCTGGTCACCGGACGGGAAGCAGCTCGTCTTCCAGTCCTACCGCGACGGCAACTTCCATTTGTGGACAATCCGACCAGACGGCCACGGACTCCGCCAGCTCACCAGCGGCCGGTACGACCATCGCGAGCCGCACTTCACCCCGGACGGCCGCGCGCTCGTGTTCTCCTCCGATCGCGGCGGCAGCGGCACGTACGGCATCCACCGGCTCGACCTGAGCACCGGCGCGATCGTCGCGCTCACCGACGACCCGACCGAGGAGGCCGAACCGGCCGTCTCCGCCGACGGCCGCAAGCTCGCCTTCACCACCGACACGACCGCGGTCGTCGAACTCGACCTGACCACCGGCGTACGGCGTACCGTCGTCGCCGCGAAGACCGGCATTACGGTGTTCGGTCCGTCGTACTCGCCGAGCGGTCAGATTGCCTACGTTCGGCTCAGCGGCCCGACCTGCGACCTGATGATCGGCGACGCGGCGGTGACCAGCGGGAAGGACGTCTTCGCCGTACCGCCGTCGTGGGCGGGCGACGACCTCTTCTACACGGCCGACGGTCTGGTGATGAAGCACTCCGGCGGCTCGTCCATGGCGGTACCGTTCACGGCGATCGTGCCGGTGACCTCGAAGCGACCCCGTCCGAAGCGCCCGGACATCGAGTCGACGAAACCCCAAGCAGTGAAGGGAATCGCGAGCCCGACCGTCTCCCCCGACGGCCGGTGGCTCAGCTTCCGCGCGCTGAACGCGCTCTGGCTGGCCCGGACCGACGGCAGCGGCAGTCCGCGCAAGATCGTTGCCGACGGCTACTTCAATTCCGATCCCGACTTCTCCCCCGACGGTCGCAAGTTGCTCTACGCAAGCGACCGCGACGGTACGGCGGACCTCTGGCTGCACGACCTTGCCCAAGGCACCGACATCAAGCTGTCGTCGTTGCCCGGGGCCCAGACCGCGCCACGGTTCTCCCCGGACGGCAAGCAGATCGCCTACCAGGACCAGGACGGCATCGCCTGGGTCCTCGACCTCGCCTCGCAGCAGGTCCGCCAGCTGACGCCGACGCTGTTCCAGCCCGGCCGAGTCAGCTGGTCGGCCGACGGGCGGACGATCGTGCTCGCCGCGGTCAAGCCGTTCTCGAAGCGGTTCCGCGAAGGCACGAGCCAACTCCTGTACGTCGACGTCGCAACGACTTCCTTCGAGTACGTCGAACCGATGCCGTTCCGCTCGCTCGCGACCCGCGGCGATGACGGCCCGGCCTTCTCCCCCGACGGGCGTCGGCTCGCCTTCGTCGTGGAAAGCCTGCTGTACGTCGTACCGGTCGATCGCCGCGGCCGCTTCACCGGTAAGCCGCGGGCGGTGACCAGCGAGGTCACGGACTCGCCGGCGTGGGTCGACAATCGGACATTGGTCTATCTGAACAACGGGCGGTTGCGTCGTACGGATGTCGACGGTTCGCGACCGCGGACGATCCGGCTCGACCTGACCTGGCAGCGGGCGAAGGTGAACCAGCACGTCACCATCCACGCGGGTGCACTGTGGGACGGCCGCGCGCAGGAGCTGCGTTCGAATGTCGATGTGGTGCTCGACGGGTCGAAGATCGCCGCCGTCCGGCCGCACCGGGGAAGTGCGGACATCGACGCGTCCGGGCTGACGGTGATGCCTGGGCTGATCGACGCGCACAACCACTGGCACCTGCGCGGGCGGGCGTGGGGCGCGCGGCAGGGCAATCTCTGGCTGTCGTACGGGATCACGAGTACGCGCTCTCCCGGTGATCCCGTGTACCAGATGCAGGAGACGCGGGAAGCGCTCTCGCACGGATCGCTGACCGGTCCGCGGTACTTCGCGACCGGTGAGGCGATCGACGGGTCGCGGGTCTACTACAACTTCATGCGCCCGACGTTGTCGCTGAAGCAGCTCGGGCTCGAGCTCGACCGGGTCGCGGGTGTCGGCTACGACATGGTGAAGACGTACGTACGGCTGCCGATCGAGTACCAGCGGCGGGCGATTGCGGCCGTGCACCAGCTCGGGTTGCAGCTGTCGTCGCATTACCTCTACCCCGCCCAGCACCTGGGCATGGACGGGATGGAACACACTGGCGCGACGAACCGGCTCGGTTACTCGCACACCGTCAGCCGCCTCGGTCGCGCGTACGCCGACGTGGTCACGCTGTTCACGCGGGCCGGGCTGTCGGTCACGCCGACGCTGTTCAACTCGACGATGGCGCATGTCGACGATCCGTCGCTGCTCACGGACCGCCGGACGACGACGCTCTATCCAGCATGGGAGTACGCCGCTCTGCAGGCCGAGGTGAACACCGCGGCAGGCCCGGCGGGCGTCACCACGCGCGAACTGTTGCGCGGCAACGTCGACATGGTGCTGCGGATCCATCGCGGCGGCGGGCTGGTGATCGCCGGCACGGACGCGCCGCTGGACAACGTCGCGGTGTCGCTGCACGCGAACCTGCGCTCGATGGTCGCGGGCGGCTTCACGCCGTACGAGGCTCTGACGACGGCGACCCGGAATCCTGCGCGCTGGCTGAACCTGGAGGACAAGCTGGCCGTCGTACAGGCAGGTGCGCAGGCGGATCTGTCGTTCGTCCGGGGGAATCCGCTGGCAGACATTCGACACGCGGCCGACGTCCAGCAGGTGATGGTCGCCGGAAAGCTGCACACCGTCGACGACCTGCTGGAGCCGTTCGCGACAACGGCTCGAGTGAGCGCTGGGCCGCAGCCGCTGCGGCGGGATCAGGCGCACTCGCACGACAGCGAGTACTGGTGGCACGAGCCGGAGTGGCTGCACCGGGTGTGCTGTGAGGGCTGAGACGGGCAGCCGGGCTCGCCGGGAACGGGCGGGCCGGACTGGGGTAGAGCTGGCTGGCTAGAACGGGAGCTTCGGCTGCGGCGGTCCGTGGGTCGGGTCGACGCCGTCGAACAGGCTGCTGACCGATTCGCCGTCGTGGATCCGCTGGATCGCGGCGGCGAACAGCTTGGAGACCGAGCTGACCTGCAGCTCCGGGAAACCGTCCGGACGCGGAACAGTGTCGGTGCTGATCACCTCGGTGATCGACGGGTGCGAGCGCAGGCGCTCGACCGCCTTGCCGGCGAACAGGCCGTGCGTGCAGGCGACCGCGGCCTGCGTGCAGCCGAGATCCTTCAGCCGGTCCAGCAGCTCGATGATCGACCCGCCGGTGGCGATCTCGTCGTCCAGCACGATCGCCTTCTTGCCCGCCACGTCGCCGACGATCGCGTCGATCACGACCCGGTCGTCGGCCAACCGCTGCTTGCTACCCGCCGCGACCGGCAGCCCGAGCAGGCGGGCGAACTGGGTCGCGGTCTTGGCGTTGCCGAGGTCCGGGCTGACGACGACCGTGTTGGTCAGGTCTGTGTCGCGGAAGTGGTCGGCCAGTACGCCGATCGCGGTCAGGTGGTCGACCGGGACCGAGAAGAACCCGTGCACCTGCGGCGCGTGCAGCGCCATCGTCAACACCCGGTCCGCACCGGCCGCGACCAGCAGGTCGGCCACCAGGCGGCCCCCGATCGAGATCCGGGACGCGTCCTTCTTGTCCGACCGCGCGTACGCGTAGTGCGGCATTACGGCCGTGATCTGCGCCGCCGAGGCACCGCGGGCGGCGTCGATCATCAGCAGCAGCTCCATCAGGTGCTCCTGGGTCGGCGGCACCAGCGGCTGGACAATGTAGACGTCGCGCTGGCGGCAGTTCACCTGCAACTGGACCTGCAGGCAGTCATTGCTGAAGCGGTGGATCTCGACCGGCGAGAGCTCGACGCCGAGATCGGCGCAGATCTGCTCGGCAAGGCCGGAATGAGCACTACCGCTGAACACGACGATCTCTCGCACGGCTCTCCCCGAACGCTGTGACTCGACGTTGCACCACCCTACCTTGAGGGGTTTCTTGACTAATCAGTCCAGAACGAGCTACGTTTTAGACTACTTAGTCAAATAACCCTCTGGGGAGTTGTTGTGAACGGGAAACTTGCAGGTCGGACGGCAGTTGTCACCGGTGCGAGCCGAGGCATCGGGTACGCGATCGCGCGCCGTTTTGTTGCCGAGGGCGCCAATGTGGTGATCACTGGCCGAGACAAGGCGGCGCTGGACACCGCCGTCGCCGAGCTCGGTTCAGCGGTGGTCGGGATCCCGGCGGACTCGACCGACATCGCGGAACTGGACGCCGTGTTCGAGGCCGTCCGGGAGCGGCACGGCAGCATCGACGTACTGGTGGTGAACCCCGGCGCGGGCACGCTCGCGCCGATCGGCGAGATCACCGAGGCGGAGGTGGACCTGGTTTTCGGAACCAACGTGAAGGGCCCGATCTTCACCGTGCAGAAGGCACTGCCGCTGCTGAGCGAGCACGCCTCGGTGATCCTCATCGGGTCGACCGCCTCGATCCGGATGGCGCCCGGCCAGAGCGTGTACGGCGCGTCGAAGGCCGCCCTCCGCGCCCTGGCCCGCGGCTGGGTGGTCGACCTCGCCGGCCGAGGCATCCGCGTCAACGTCCTCAGCCCCGGGGCGACGAGGACCCCTGGCCTGAGCGAGTACATCGGCGCCGACGTCGTCGAGCAGATGGGCCCGGACTTCCCCCGCGGCCGCATCGGCGAACCGGACGAGATCGCCGCCGTCGCTGCGTTCCTGGCGTCGGACGACGCCAGCTTCGTCACCGCCACGGAGTACTTCGTCGACGGCGGCGCGGCGCAGATCTGACTCGGCCCGTCCGGCCGCGCAGATCGGAGGTGGACCCGTGGCGGCCGATCGTGGGGTGTAAGCGAACGGGCGGTGCGGAGATATGAGGGTGTGAAGCAGATCAGCCGTGGGGAGCAGCGGGCGTTCGAGGAGTTGTACCGGGCGCACTACGTGACGGTGCTGGCGTACGCCGTACGCCGGACTGCCGGCGTGGAGGCGGCGCGGGACGTGGCCTCGGAGGTGTTCGAGGTCGCGTGGCGGCGGCGGGACGAGATTCCGGAGCGGTACGAGCTGCCGTGGCTGTACCGGGTCGCGGCGCACCGGCTGGGTCATCGGTACCGCAGCGACCGGCGGGAGTCTCAGGCGCTGCAACGGCTGGCGACCGAGGCCTCGACCGACGCTGTGACGCCTGGGACAGCGGAACAGGTCGAGTCGGCGCAGGCGCTGGCCGACGTCACCGCGGCGCTGGGCCGACTCAGTGTGCGGGACCAGCAGGTCTTGCTGCTCAACGCCTGGGAAGGGTTGTCCGGCAGTGAACTCGCCGTCGCCCTCGGCTGCTCCACCACCGCGGCCGGAGTCCGGCTGCATCGCGCCCGGCGGCGGTTGAAGGCCGCCACCGGGATCCAGCGCGAACCCTCGTCCCCGCCGGCGCCTGCCGTCGACGGGACCGTTCAGACCACAGGAGACCGACCATGAACCGCACCGCGAGACTGGACACCCTCCGCGCCTACGACCCCGCGGCCCAAGCGCCACTCACCCTCGACGCCCGCGCCGAAGCCGACCTGCGGCGCATCGTCGGCACCCACGACGAGCTGCCCTCCACCGTACGACGACCGCGGCGTCGCCTGACCGCAGGCGGCCCGCTGCCGCGACGACGCCTCGCCGTCGCCCTCACGGCAGGCGGCGCCTTGGTCGCCGCGGTAGCCGTCGCCGTACCGATGATCGGCGGCGAGCAGACCACCTCACCGGCGTACGCCGTGACCGACGCCGGCGACGGCACGATCTCGGTGACCGTCTACCGGATGGAAGACCCCGAAGGACTCGAACGGCGACTCGCCCAAGCCGGGCTGCGGGCCGAGATCGTGTACTTCGCGCCCGGGCTGCGCTGTGAACGTACCCCGCGCGGTGTCGGGTTTCCGGGCCAGTGGAGCACGACGGACAACTGGGACGGCCGGCAGTCGCCCGGGCAGACCTGGACGCTCAAGCCGGCCGACTTCAAGGACGCCACCTTCGTACTGGAAGCGACCGACAACCGGCTTCCTGCCCAAGGAGACTGGGTCACCGGAACGAAGATGGGCTTCCTGACGACCGGAACCTTCGGGCCCTGTGTGCTGAAGCCGGTGCGTTAGCTCATCCCAGCAGGCGCGCTATCGTCTCCGCGGCCTGCCGGCAGTCGTCGGCGGAGGCGTCGAGGTGCGTGACCAAACGGAGCTGGGTCGCGCCGACTCCGCCGACGAGGACGCAGGCTTCCTTCGCTCCTGCGACCACCTCCGCGACCGTGCGACCAGTGGCAGCCAGGTCGGCGACGACGATGTTGGTCTCGACCTGATCCGGCTTGACCGAGCCCGGCGCAGCGTCGGCGAGGATCTCGGCGATGTGCCGGGCGTTGGCGTGGTCCTCGGCGAGGCGTTCGACGTTGTGCTCGACGGCGTACAGACCAGCCGCCGCGAGCACACCCGCCTGACGCCACCCGGCGCCGAGCCGCTTGCGCCAGACGCGCGCCTCACGGATCAGCTCGGCCGAGCCGGCCACCACCGATCCGACCGGAGCACCAAGACCCTTCGACAAACAGACGCTGACCGCCGCAGCGCGCGACCCGTACGCCGCCATCGGCACACCCGTCGCCACCGAGGCGTTCCACAGGCGAGCGCCGTCCAGGTGCAACGGCAGCTGAGCCTCGTCGAGCAGATCCGCGAGAGCGTCGTACGAGTGCTGGATCGAACCGCCGCCGAAGTTGTGCGTGTTCTCGACCGACACGGCCGCGGTCTGCACGAAGTACGGCCCGAGATCCGGCGCGATCAGCTCACGGATCTGGCCGAGATCGATCTGCCCGTCCGGCGTGCTCCACGTCCGCGTGGTCACCCCGCTGACCGCCGCGTGCGCACCGAGCTCGGCACGCGCGATGTGCGCCCGCGCCTCACACAGCACCTCGGACCCCGGCGGGACGAGCGCGCGCACACCGAGGATGTTCGCCAGCGACCCGGTGACGACGAACAGCGCCGCCTCGTGCCCGAGCAACCCCGCGACCCGCTCCTCGAGCGCGATGATCGTCGGGTCCTCGCCGTACACGTCGTCCCCGACCGGCGCACTCGTCATCGCCGCCAACATCCCGGCGGACGGCCGCGTCACAGTGTCAGACCGAAGATCAATCACAACAAACCTCCCCGTACGACGCGCCCACGCGCTTCGATCACACCACTCACGACTGGGCGCCGCGGAGGCGTTCCGCTACCAGGAACGCCAGCTCCAGCGACTGGTGGCGGTTCAGCCGGGGATCGCACGCCGTCTCGTAGCGGTTGACCAGGTCCTCGGCGACGAGCTCCTCGCCGCCGCCCAGGCACTCGGTGACGTCGTCGCCGGTGAGTTCGACGTGGAGGCCGCCGGGCCAGGTGCCGACCTGTTCGTGGGCGTCGAAGAAGCCTTGGACCTCGTTGACCACGTCGTCGAAGTTGCGGGTCTTGTAGCCGTTCGGGGTCTCGTACGTGTTGCCGTGCATCGGGTCGCAGACCCAGGCGATCGGCGAGCCGTGGTCGCGGACGGCCTCGAGCAGCGGCGGCAGCGCGTCGCGGATCTTGCCGGCGCCCATCCGGGTGATGAACGTGAGCCGGCCCTCGATCCCCTTCGGGTTCAGCTTGTCGATCAGCGCGCGGATGTACTCCGGCGTCGTCGTCGGGCCGATCTTCACGCCGAGCGGGTTCGACAGCGAGGCCAGGAACTCCACGTGCGCGCCGTCCAGCTGGCGCGTCCGCTCGCCGACCCAGAGCAGGTGCCCGGAGACGTCGTACGGCTGCGAGGTGCGCGAGTCGATCCGGGTCAGCGCGTGCTCGTACTCGAGGATCAGCGCTTCGTGCGACGCGTAGAAGTCGACGGTCTTGAACTCGTCCGCCGTCGCGCCGCAGGCGCGCATGAACGCGAGCGCGCGCTCGATCTCCGAGGCCAGCTGCTCGTAGCGACGCCCGACCGGCGAGGACCGGACGAAGTCGGTGTTCCAGGCGTGCACCTGGTGCAGGTCGGCGTACCCACCGGTCGTGAACGCGCGGGTCAGGTTCAGCGTCGCGGCGGCAGCGTTGTAGACCTCGCGCAGGCGCTGCGGGTTCGGGATGCGGGACTCCGACGTGAAGTCGATGCCGTTCACCGCGTCACCCCGGTACGACGGCAGCGTGACGCCGTCGCGGGTCTCGTCGCCGGAGCTGCGCGGCTTGGCGTACTGGCCGGCGATCCGGCCGACCTTCACCACCGGCACGCTCGCGGCGTACTGGAGCACGACGGACATCTGCAGCAGCACCCGGAGCTTGGCCCGGATGTTCTCCGCGGTGACGCCGTCGAACGTCTCGGCGCAGTCGCCGCCCTGGAGCAGGAACGCCTCGCCCCGCGCGACCGCCCCGACCTTGTCGGTCAGATCGTCGCACTCACCGGCGAAGACCAGCGGCGGCAGCTTGCGCAGCTGGCCGATCACCTGCTCCAGCGCCACCTGGTCCGGCCACTCGGGCTGCTGGAGCGGCTTGAGTCCCCGCAGCTCGTCCAGGCTGGGGACACCCGGCACCACGCCCTCGTTCAACGTCGCGAATTGCATACGCCAACCATATTCGAGGCCCTCGAACCGCTGCGCAGCCGTCTCACTCCAGCGAGCTGAGGTCAGGTGGTACGTCGACCGCGTGCTCCCGCAGTACGGCGAGCGGAATGGTGTCCAGCGCCCGCCGATGCGTAGCAGCCAGTACGACGGGAGCCGCGACTCCCGCGTGGTACGCCTGCAGCCACCGCGCGGCGACCACGCACCACCGGTCCCCCGGCTTCAGCCCGGCGAACCCGTACTCCGGCCGCGGCGTGCTCAGGTCGTTGCCGACCGCCGCCTGGTGGCCGAGGAACTCCGTCGTCATCACCGCGCAGACCGTGTGGCTGCCCAGGTCCTCGGGCCCGGTGCTGCAACAGCCGTCGCGAAAGAACCCCGTCACCGGGTCCAGCCCGCACTCCTCCAGCTCACCACCGAGCACGTTCCGGTCAGTCTCCACGCCGGACATCCTCGCTCAGGTCGTGCCGGTTGCCGCTCAGGAGGCCTTGGTGTCGTCCAGGCGCGGCTTGAGGTGGTCGTCGATCTTCTCGCCGGCCTTGAGCAGTTCCTTGGCCTTCTCGGCGTACATGTCGACGTACTCCTGGCCGGACAGCTCCATCATCGCGTACATGATCTCGTCGGTGACCGAGCGCAGCACGAACCGGTCGCGCTCCATCCCCTCGTACCGGGAGAAGTCGAGCGGCTTGCCGATCGCGACGCCGGGGCGGACCAGCCGCGGGAAGCGGCGGCCGGGCTCCTTGACGAACCACTTCGGCATCATGGTGCCGGGCGGGTTGACCTTCTCGGTGTCGATCATCGCGACCGGGATGACCGGTACGCCGGCCACGATCGCCATTCGGGCGACGCCGGTCTTGCCCTTGTACAGGCGGCCGTCGGGCGAGCGCGTGCCCTCGGGGTAGATCCCGAACAGCTCGCCCTTGCCGAGGATCTCCAGGCCGGTGTTCAGCGCGGCCAGCGAGGCTCGCCCGCCGGAACGGTCGATCGGGATCTGGCCGATCGAACGGAAGAACGTCGCGACCAGCTTGCCCTTCAGACCCGGGCCGGTGAAGTACTCCGACTTGGCCGGGAAGACGATCTGGCGCGGTACGGCGACCGGCAGGAAGATCGAGTCCGAGAACGCCAGGTGGTTGCTGACCAGCAGCGCCGGACCGGTCTCCGGAATGTTGTCCAGGCCAGTCACCTTGGGCCGGAACAGCAACCTCGCGAGCGGTGCGACGAGGAACCGCCGGATGAACATGTACAGCACGTGCCACCTCCACCACTCGGTCAGCTCCAGTGTCCCGCATCGGCAGGCACAAAGCACCCCGCCGGGGAGGACCTTACGTTCCAGCTTCCTCCTCAAGCAATGTCACCGCCAGGGAATCAGGGGTTGCGCTCCGTGTTGGTCTGTGGTTGCACACTGTGTGGTGTGGTCGATCACGTCACCGAACCGACACCCTGGCCGGGGTGGGCGACGGGCCCGGCGGCTGCGACCATTACGACTCAGGCCACACGCGAACTTCTAGGAGCACCTGTGCCCGTGCAAGCCCACGCGGAGGAGTTCCGCAGTCCCGGCTCCGGCCCGAACGCCGCGACCGGGATCCTGCTCAGTCACGGCTTCACGGGGTCCCCGAAGTCCATGCGCCCCTTCGCGGAGCACCTGGCCGCCGAGGGGTTCGGCGTCGCCGTACCGCGGCTGCCCGGGCACGGCACGCACTGGCGCGAGGCGAACACCACGACCTGGCAGGACTGGTACGCCGTGCTCGACAACGAGTTCGAGCGGCTGCGCAAGGAGCACGAGCGGGTCTTCCTGGTCGGGCTGTCGATGGGCGGCTGTCTCGTCCTGCGGCTGGCCGAGCAGCACGGCGCGGACGTTGCGGGGCTGGTCCTGGTGAACCCGTCCGTGCAGACCGACGACAAGCGACTGGCCGTGCTGCCGGTGCTGCAGCGGCTCCTCCCGTCGTTCCCGGGGATCTCGAACGACATCAAGAAGCCGGGCGTCGACGAGGGCGCGTACGACCGGATGCCGCTGCGCGCGCTGCACTCGCTGTCGCAGCTGTGGAAGGTCACGCGCGAAGATTTGGCGAAGGTGACGCAGCCGGTGCTGCTGTTCCGCAGTACTGTCGATCACGTCGTCGAACCGAGCTCCGGGCGGACGGTCCTGTCCCGGATCTCGTCGCGCGACGTGACCGAGACCCTGCTCGAGGACAGTTACCACGTGGCCACTTTGGACAACGACGCACCACGCATCTTCGCCGACGCGACCGCCTTCGTCCGCCGGATCGGCACCGATGCGTGACAACGGCCTGACCGCCGCGACCTACACGTCGCTGGGCGGCATCGACCCCCTGGTCACCACGGCGGTCCTGAAAGCCCTCGCCGACGCCGGCATCGCGGCGTACTGCTCCCCGCCCGCGGTGACGCCGGACGCACCCGACGCGCCGGCTGCCGGCGAGGCGACGACGCCGAAGGCGAGTGCGCCGGGCGACGAGGATGCGCCCTCCTCCCCCGCTTCCGCGCAGGCGGACAACGGCGCAGCCGAGGCTGCCGCGGCGGAGGCCGGCGGGGCCAAGGCGCGCGCGACCACCGAAGCTGCTCCGGCGAACGCTCCTGACGAGGCGACGACGCCGAAGGCGAGTCCGCCGGACCCGGGCGAGGACACCCCCTCCGCCCCAGCGCCCGCCAAGGCTCAAGTACCAGCCGGGTTCGAGGAGATCTTTGTCGACTCCGATGCCGCCGACAAGGCGCGTGGGGTGATCGACCGCAGCACCGAGGACGCCGAGTGGGCCTCGCTCGTCGAGCAGTTCAACGCGCCGTCGGCGCCAGGGCACGACGTCACGCCGGTCCCCCGCTGGCCCGCCAGCGAGGACGTCGACGAGAACTCCTACGAGCCGCTCATCGACGTACCGGCCGGCCTGATCGTCGGCGACACCGACGAAGAGCCGCCGAAGGAACCACCTCCGCGCCGCACCGACGACCCGCACGACCACTTCATCCCGCCGGAGCCCACCCGCGGCCCCCGGCTGGACTGGATCACCCGCGCCGCCTGGCTCGGCCTGATCGGCGGTCCGCTGCTGCTCATCCTCGCCGCGGTCCTCGACTTCGGCACCGGCCGGATCACCCTGCTCGGCGTCGTCGGCTTCATGGCCGGATTCCTCACCCTGGTGATCCGGATGAACGACCGCCTCCCACCCGAGGACACCCCCGACGACGGCGCCGTCGTCTGACCCGTCAACACCCCGTACGCCGTACCGCCGACTCCGGCCGTACGGCGTACTGTCGTGCTCGCCACGACCCGTACCAGACCCTCGACTGGTCTGACCGCTGGACAGGACATCCGCGGGAAACACCGACCAGCTAGAGTGCGGGATCGTCGGACAATCCGACATCCCGCTGACGGAGGAGGCATCCCGTGCAGGTCACCGAGACGGTCGAGATCACCGGCCACCTGATGGACTCCGGGCTGTTGTCCCGGGTCCTCGACGACATCCGCGGCTACGGCGGCGAGTACACGCTGGACAAGTTCGATCTCGGCTACGACAAGGACGACCCGTCGACGGTCCGGATGACGGTCGGCGCCGAGGACGAGGAGTCCCTGCAGCGGCTGCTGATGCGGATCCAGACCAAGGGCGCGAACCTGGTCAACCCCGGCACCGCCGAGATCACCGAGGTCGACCAGGACGGCGTCTTCCCCGACGGGTTCTACTCGACCACCAACCTGCCGACCAGCGTCCGTCTCGACGGTCACTGGATCCAGGTCACCAACCCGGAGATGGACTGCGGCCTGCTGGTCGAGAACGGCGGCGTCCGGACCATCCCGATGTCCGAGGTCAAGGCCGGGATGCGGGTCGTGACGAGCGCGCAGGGCGTCAAGGTCGCGCCGCCGATCGTCGCCAGCACCGAGGAGGCGTTCGGCTTCATGGAGTCCGACGTCTCCAGCGAGAAGCCGCAGCGGGTCCTGGTCAAGCAGGTCGCCGACGGCATGCGCGAGGCGAAGGCGAACGGCCAGAAGGTGCTCTGGGTCGGCGGCCCCGGCATCGTGCACACCGGCGCGGCCCCGGCCATGGTCGCGATCGTCGAGGCCGGGTACGTCGACGTCCTGTTCGCCGGCAACGCGCTGGCCACCCACGACATCGAGTCCTCGCTGTACGGGACGTCGCTCGGTGTCGACCTGGCCCGCGGCCGCGGCGTCGAGCACGGCCACGAGCACCACATCCGCGCGATCAACACGATCCGCAAGTCCGGCTCGATCGCGGCCGCCGTCGAGCAGGGCGTCCTCACCTCCGGCGTGATGCACGCGATGGTGAAGAAGGGCGGCACGTACGTGCTCGTCGGGTCGGTCCGCGACGACGGCCCGCTGCCCGACGTGTACACCGACGTACTGGCCGGGCAGCGCGCGATGCGGGCCGAGCTGGACGGCGTCGGGTACTGCCTGATGGCCGCGACCATGCTCCACTCGGTTGCGACCGGCAACATCCTGCCGGCCGCGATCCCGCTCACCTGCGTGGACATCAACCCGGCGACCGTGACCAAGCTCGCCGACCGTGGATCGTCGCAGGCGCGAGGGATCGTCACCGACGTCGGCCTGTTCATCGAGCACCTGGCGCGCGAGTTGTCGCCGACCTACGCCGACGTCAAGTAGGGCGGGTCACCAACTGCGGTCCGGGCGGAGCGGGGGCGTGGCGGGTCCGCTCCGCTCGCCCGGGCTCCGCGCCGGGTCCACGCGGGACACGCTCGATTTGTCCCCGGCGCGGGTCTGCGCGGGATCCGGCCAACTGATGCCTGCGGCCGGCTGTGCGGTGCCGGCTCCCGCCTCGCGCGCGTCCACCTCGCGGGACCTGTCCGTACCGGCTTCCGCACCACGCTCGACGGTCTGCTTCAGGGCGCTGGCGAAGTCGACGACCGCGCTGACCTCGTCCTCGACGTGGAGCCGTGCCATGGTCTGCGCGCCCCGGTCCGGCGAGTCGTACCGCTGCACCACCGCTTCGCTGTAGGTCTTGTCGGGGACGATGTACGGAGTCTCCCGGTCGGGGGTCACCAGCAGGTTGTCGGCCGGGTTCCGGGACTTCTGACCGACGGCGTGCAGCCAGCCGTCGTCGTACTTCTTGGACTCGTAGAACGACCCGGAGCCGTTCTGGCACGTGGACTGCACCGCGGCGACGAGTTCCCGGCCGGTGATCGGCCTGCCGAACCTGACCGTCTGCTTGGCGACCGAATCCCTGAGATCCGCCTGGTCGATGTTCATCGTCTCTCCTCTGCGCGGGGCCCCGAGCCCGGCCTATCGTAGGGGCGCGCGAGTCCAGCGCCACCGCTACGAAGCAGGAGTGCAGCTGATGAGTTTCGAGGCGTTCCTGCGCCGGTTCGAGGACGCCAACACCGCCTTCGTCAACGGCGACGTGTCGCTGTGGATGCCGCTGGTGTCGCACAGCGAGCAGACGTCGATCTTCGGCGGCTTCGGCGGCCAGGAGGTCGGCTGGTCGCAGATCGGCCCGCGGTACACGTGGGCCTCGGCGCAGTTCGCGCCGAGCGGCGCGAAGGTCGAGTTCGAGTACCTCGACAAGCACGCCGGCTCCGACACGGCGTACACGGTCGCGATCGAACGCTGCACGGTCCGGTACGTCGACCGGCCGGGTGAGTTCTCCCACGTACTGCGAACGACGATGATCTTCCGCCGCGAGGGCGACAACTGGTTCATCGTCCACCGCCACGGCGACCCACTGAGCCCAACGGCACCGCCCGCCTAGCCCAGCGGGCCATCCGTTCTGTCTGTACGTCGACTAGGTGTGGGGCCGGTTACGGCGTATGGGGTGGTGGGCAGGGCAGGATGGGCCGCATGAGCGAACTGGTGCATCTCGAGGCGGCCGACGGCGTTGCGACGATCACGCTGGACTCGCCGCACAACAAGAACGCGCTGTCGCAGCAGCTGACCGGGGAACTGCTGGAGCGGCTGGAGGCTGCCGGGGCGGACGACGCGGTGCGGGCGATCGTGATCCGGTCGGCGCTGGATGTGTTCTGCTCGGGGGCGGACATGGCTGAGGCGACGACCGTCGGCATGGGCGTCGGCGCACAGCGGATGGTGGATGTGCAGCGGGCGATCGTCGCCAATCCGAAGCCGGTGGTTGCTCGGGTCGCCGGGCCAGTGCGGGCGGGTGGTATCGGGATTGTGGCGGCGGCGGACATCAGCGTGGCGGGGGCTAGTTCGACGTTCGCGTTGACCGAGGTGCGGCTGGGGTTGGCGGCGGCGACGATTTCGTTGACTGTGCTGCCGCGGTTGACCGATCGGGCCGCGTCGTTGACGTTCCTGACCGGTGATGGATTTGACGGAACCGAGGCGGCGCGGCTTGGGCTGGTGTCGCGGGCGGTGCCGGATGAGGAGCTGGACGACGCGGTTGGCGGCGTACTGACGTCCCTGCTGAAGGGCGTGCCGCAGGGGCTTCGGGAGACGAAGAAGCTGCTCACCCGCGAGCTGCTCGCCGATATCGATGCCCGGGGCAAGGATCTCGCCGAGCTGTCGGCGAGTCTGTTCGGGTCCGAGCCGGCCCGCGAGGCGATGCTCGCGTTCCTCAACCGCAAGAAGAAGTAGCCCGCGCCGTTTTGCCTGCTGCTACTGCGATCCGCCGTTGCTGTGCAGGAGTTGCGCGTTCATCCAGCCACCCGCCGGTGAGCACAGGAACGCGACCAGGTCGGCCGTGTCCTTCGGCGTCCCGAGCCGGCCCAGCGGCGTACCAGCGACGAGTTGCTCGCCGAGTTCCGGGCTGATCCAGCCGGTGTCGATCGGGCCGGGGTTGATCACGTTCGCGGTCAGCCCGAGGTGCTTCAGCTCGTCCGCCGCAGCGATGACGATCCGGTCGAGCGCACCCTTGCTCGCGCCGTACGGCAGGTTGTGCGCGGTGTGATCGCTGGTCAGCGCGACGATCCGTCCGGTCCCGTACGGCGCGTCGAACTGCTCGGCGTACGCCTTGATCAGCAGCCAGACCGCCCGCGCGTTCACCGCGAAGTGCCGGTCGAAACTCTCGACGGTCGTGTCGAGGATCCCGCTGTCGACACTCTCGCAGTGCGCCATCACCAGCGCCCGCACCGGCCCGAGCCCGTCCCGCACCTCGCCGATCAGCGCCGCCGGCGCATCGACGTCCTGCAGATCCGCCTCGACCGCGAGCACCCGCGCACCATGCCCTTCCAGTACGTCGGTGAGCTCAGCCCGAGCCTCGACATCAGGCCCCCACGGCATCCGCGCGTCGTACCCGGTCAGGTAGCTGAAGGCAACATCCCACCCACCCGCCGCCAACGCCTCCGCAATCCCCGCACCAATCCCAACCCGGCGCCCAACCCCGGTCACCAGCGCAACAGGTCTGCTCGTCATGCCTTTATCCTGCCGTCCGCTCGGGCTCGGCAGCCACCTGTTATTCGGTCAGCTCGATCAGGAGGGGGAGGTGGTCGGAGCCCTTGGCCAGGTCGTCGGTGGTGATGCCGTCGATCTCCGCGAGGGGGATCAGGCGGCCCTGGAGTTCGGGTGAGAGGAGGGCGCCGTCGATGCGGCGTTCGGGGTTGTCGGAGTGGAAGGTCGGGCCGGCGTCGATGCCGAGGTCGGTGAGGCCTTCGTCGGCGAGGCGTTTCCAGACCGGGCCGTCGGGCTCCTCGTTGAGGTCGCCGACCAGGAGGTACGGGAGGTCGAAGGCGCGGCAGCCCTTGAGGACCTGCTCGATCTCGTGCTCGCGGCCGCGGATGTGCAGGCCGAGGTGGCAGACGACGAGCACCAGTGCTTGCGTGCCCAGGGTGACGCGCCCGCCGACCGCGCCGCCGGGGAGTTGGGTCGCGATCAGGCGGAACCTCCGGCGTACGAACGGCCGCCAGACCCGCCAGTGCAGGGACTCGACCACTTCGGTGCTCCCGGCAACCAAGATCGCGTTGCGCGCCGAGGCCGCGACGTACGTCATCCCGAACGACGCCGCCATCGCCCGCCGCTTGCGCCGCGTCCCCCACCAGGTCGGCGCCTCCTGCACGAGCGCGACATCAGGAGCACAAGCCCGTACGACGCGCGCCAGGGCTTCCCGGTCGTCGCCCCAGCGATGCACGTTGTAGGAGAGGACGCGCAGAGAGGTCCCGCTCATCGCCCGTACCTCGCTCCCCGAGGCGCCGGGGAGTCCTCGCTTCGCCCGACTGCGCCGGATGCGGCCGGTGCTGCTCCGCGAGGCAGCGAGCCAACCAGGCTCATGCCTCGGGATCGCCCTGCAGCTCGGGGGTTTTGTCGAGTTGCAGCTCGCCGGGCTGGAGGTCCGGCTCGGCTGCGGCGGCGCGCATGCCCGTACGGCGGCTTGCCGACTTGCGGGCCGCTCGCTCGAGGCGGGTCGAGCGTCCACCGCGAGCACCGGTCGTCTTCGCCGTCACCGCGGTCGTCTTCACCCGGACCCGGCGCAGCCAGGTCGCTTCCTCGCGCGCGAGGTCAGCCGCACCGACCATCCCGGCCTCAGGACCGAGTACGGCGCGCACGATGCGCGCCTCCGGACGGAACCCACGCCCGGTCAGCGTGCGCTTGAACGCCTCTCGCGCCGGCGCCAGCAGCAACTCGCCCGCGTCCGACACCCCACCACCGATCACGAACGTGCCGGGGTCGAGCGCGGCCGCGAGGTTCGCGAGGCCGATGCCGAGCCAGCGGCCGACGTCCTCGAGCAGCTCGACCGCGACCGGGTCGCCGTCCTTGGCCAGCTCGGTCACCATCGGCCCGTTGATCTTGCGCGGGTCGCCCTCGGCGGCGCGCAGCAGGTTGTGCGCGACCGGCGAACCGGACAACGCCAACTCCCGAGCTTCCCGCGTCAGCGCGTTGCCCGACGCGTACTGCTCCCAGCACCCGCGGTTGCCGCACTCGCACCGATGACCGCCCGGCACCACCTGCATGTGCCCGAACTCACCCGCGATGCCGAACTTCCCCCGCTGCAACGCGCCGTCGTTCAGGATCGCGCCGCCGATGCCGGTCCCGAGCGTCACGCAGACCAGGTGGCTCTCGCCCTGCCCGCCGCCGAACCGCCACTCCGACCAGGCCGCGGCGTTCGCGTCGTTCTCGACCACGACGGGGAGCCCGAGCCGGCGCTCGACCGCGTCGCGCAGCGGTTCGTGCCGCCAGGCCAGATGCGGCGCGAACAGCACCGACGACCGCGTCCCGTCGACGAACCCGGCCGCGCCGATGCCGACCGCGATCACGTCGTGCCGCGACTCCAGGTCCCGGACGATGTCCGCGATCGCGTCCTCGGTCTCGCGCGGGTCCTTGGTCGGGGTGTCACGCCGCAACCGGTCCAGGATGTTGCCCTCGGGATCGACCACCCCGGCGGCCACCTTCGTGCCACCGATGTCGATCCCGATCGTCAGCGCCTGCGTCAGAGCCATCGCACGACCCTCCTCGCCGTACCCCCAACAGCCCCCTGGACCACTTCCAGCCAACCACGCTCGATCAACCGGGCCTCGCCCGCGCCTGCTCCGCGGTCGCTCAGCGCGCGTACGACGAACCCGCCGCGCAGCGCGCCAACCGGCGTACCGGCTACTCCCCGCACTAGCGGGTCTCCACCGGGCGGCGGGCCAGGTCGGCGGCGCCGATGATGCCGGCGTCGTTGCCGAGCTCCGCCATCACGATCGTCGGGTGCGGACGGTTCGCGCGGGCCGGCAGGTTCTTGTCGAACGCGACCTGCGCGGACTTCAGCAGCAGGTCCTTGGCCGCGCTCACGCCGCCGCCGATCACGATCGTGCGCGGGTCGAACAGCGTCGCGAAGCTCGCGAGCCCCTCCCCCAGCCACCGGCCGAGGTCGTCGAGCAGCTCGACCGCGCACGGGTCGCCGCCCGCCGCGGCCTTGGTGATCATCGGCCCGGTCAGCTCGGCCGGGTCGGTGATGCCGATGACGCTCATCATCTGCGCCGCCGCCAGCGAACCGGACTCAGCCTGCGCACGTCCCTCACGCACCAGCGCACGCCCGGACGCGTACTGCTCCAAGCACCCGCGCGCGCCACAACCACACCGATGACCACCCGGTACGACGCGCATGTGGCCGAGCTCGGCCGCGACGCCGTGCGCACCGCGCAGCAGCTCGGTCGCGATCACCACGCCACCGCCGATGCCGGTCCCGACGGTCACGCAGACCATGTGCTCGACATCCTTCGCCGCGCCGAACGCGAACTCGCCCCACGCCGCGGCGTTGGCGTCGTTCTCGACGACGACCGGCACCTTCAGTACGTCGGCCACCCGCTTGCCCAGCGGCTCGTCCCGCCAGGCGAGGTTGGGCGCGAACAGCACGGTCGACCGGTCCGACGACACGAACCCGGCCGCGCCGATGCCGACCGCCTCGACGTCGTGCCCCGCGATCAGTTCCGCGGCCGCGTCGCAGATCGCTTTGGCGGTCTCGTCGACCGAGCCCGCCGGAGTGTCGCGGTGCGCCCGCGCACCGATCGTCCCGTCGCGGCCGACGACGCCCGCCGCGATCTTCGTCCCGCCGACGTCGATGCCGATGGTCAGTCCCATGGTTCGGGGTCCTCACTCACGTCGATCCGGTCCACCCGCGACCGAGCTGGTCTTTCCGTGTCCTGCTCCCCGGCGGTCCGCGACTCTGCGTCCACCTTCGCCTGCCGCGCCGCTTCCGCCGCGGCCTCCACCAAACTCCGCACAGCCCCGAGAACCCCCGCAGCCGCCGTAGACAACTGCTCGATGGTCTCCGGACTGGTCTGCCGAACCTTCCCGATCAACTGACAGACAGGACACCACTGACAGTTGGTGCCGTGCTGGTGATCGTCCGCCCGTCCATCGTGCGCGGCAGGCGGTTCTTCGACAGGTGGTTCTTGTGCAGGAGGTTCTTGTGCAGGTGGTGCTTCAGCACCCCGCGCGTCCGCGGAAGCCTGCTGGAGTACGGCGAACAGCTTGGCGGCCTCCTCGGCGACCGAGCCGACGGGCTCCTTCGGGGGTGTCATCGGGTGCCCTCCGGGATCGGGGTCTCGTCGAGCTCCATCTGTTCGCGGAACTCCTCCGCGAGATCCGGCTCGAGCACCGGAGGCGGCAACGGATCGCGCGGCGCGAACCGCACCTGCAGCTTCCCGTCGTCCAACCGGGCCCCGGCGACAACCCCACGCGCCAACGCGGCCGGCAACGGAATCACCCGCCGGTAGGACCCAACAGTGATGATCAACTCGTCCCCGTGCCGCGCCAGCTCCAGATCGGCAGCAGATGCCAACGGCAACGGCAGCGTCAGGATGTACGTCCGCCCGTCGGTGTCGATGTGCCGATCGACCAGCAGCGACGTCTCGTCCGAGGCGCGCGCGAACGGGTCGTCCCCGCCGTACATCTCGACGGCGAAGGCGGCGAGCTCCTCGACCCCGACCGGCTCGCAGGCCCGGTACGGCGACTCCCAGATCGGCAGCGGGCTGAACGAGTCCTGGACGTCCTCGAGAATCCCGCGCTGCGCGGCGACCCACTGCCGCCGCCAGTTGTCGGCCCCGGCCGCCGGGAACACCCGGTTCGCCACGATGCCGTCCACGCGGTACCCGTACAAGGAAAGCGTCGTCATCGACCGCCGGGCCTCGGCCACCACCACGGCCTCCGGCGTCAGCACCAACCGCACCGAGGCATCCGGCCCGGCCAGCAACGCCCGAATGTCCGCGAGATCCTTCTGCAACCGCCGTAGCGCATCGAAAACCGTGTCGTCGGGCATCGGCAGCCCCGAAGCCTTGCCCAGCAACGGCCGGAACGACCGCAGGACCTTGCGCTCGGCATTGATGATCCGGTCCATGTACCAGCTCAGCGCCTCCGGCAGCGCGAGCAGCCGCAGCGTCTCCGCCGTCGGCGCGCAGTCGACCACCACGACGTCCCAGCGCCCGGACCGCACATGATCGCGGACCTCGAGCAGCGCGAGCACCTCCTCGGCGCCCGGCAGCACGGTCAGCTCCTCGGCCTCCATCGGATCGACGCCGACGACGTGCAGCACCGACCGCAGGTACGCCTGGATGTCACCCCAGGACCGCTCGAACCGCCGTTGCGCGTCGATTTGCTGCACGAACAGCAGGTCGTCGATCTCGGTCGGCTCCCCGCCGACCTCGGAGTCGAAGGCGTCCGACAGCGAGTGCGCCGCGTCGGTCGACAGCACCAGAGTGCGTAGTCCCCGTAAGGCGGCCAGCGTGGCGGTGCCGGCCGCGGACGTGGTCTTGCCCACGCCACCTTTGCCTGTGTACAGCAGAACGCGTGTCACGGAATCAGGACTCGACGCGCTTCTTCAGCCCCTTGAGGGCCGTGTCGATGATGACCTTCTCCGCCTTGCGCTTGAGCATCCCGATCATCGGGATGGCCACGTCGACCGCCAGCCGGTAGGTCACCTCGGTGCCGTCGGCGCCCAGGTCGCGCAGCACGTACGCGCCGTCCATGCCCTTGACCATCTTGGCCTGCACCAGCGACCAGGTCACCTCGTTGCGGGACCAGACGTAGTCCAGCGTGTACTCGTCGGAGATCGCCCCGGCGTCCACCTTGAACCGGACCTGCTTGGGCCGGCCGGCCTCGTCGGTCGACAGCACCTGCGTCTCCCGCATCGAGTCCGCCCACTCCGGGTAGGCCTCGAAGTCCGCGATCACCGCCATGATCGCTTTCGGGGTCGCGTTCACGACGATGGTCGAGGTGGTCTGCTCTGCCATCGATTCACCTCTCCGCTGCCGGGACGGTCGCCGGTCCGCGTGCAGGTCGTTCTGCGGCACGGCCGGGTGCGGGGCACCGGTGCCCCTCCCGGAGACTATCGCGGGTTCCCAGCCGGACCTGCGCTCGCCCGCGGCGCGGCCCGATTCGACTTCGTCCTTGAACCGCCAGATCCGCTCCCGGTACCGCGCGACGTACGACTCCTGCAGCCGGCGCAGCCGCCGTACGCCGGTACGCCGTACGGGGTCGGCCCGCAGGTACCAGTGCACGACGACGCCGTCGCGGACCTGCTCCAGCCACCACTCCGCCGTACCGAGGGCCGCACCGGTGACGGCCCAGCGGACACCTTCCAGACCGCGCCGCTCGGACGGGGTGAGTACGAGCTCGGGCCACCACTCACGCCACAGGGTGTCCGAGCCGAGCCGCTGCGCGACGTAGGCTGGATCCGCGACGACCAGGTCGTCGCAGCTGATGTCTAGCGAAGGCATGCCGTCGACCTTAGTTCCCTGGGTCACACTGACCTGGCTACTTGTGGGTAAGTGACTGTAACGTGCGCCGGAGCCGACCATCCTGACTGAGGAGACGCGGAGATGCGTGAGTACACCGTTCCTGCTGTGATCGACGCCCCGACGACTGGTGGGCTGGCCGATCCGGTCTGGGCGAACGCATCGTCGCACCCGGACACCGCCGTGTTCAGCAAGCGGGTGGAGGGCGGCTGGCTCGACATCACCGCCGCCCAGTTCGCCGAGCAGGTCGCGGGCGTGGCCAAGGGCCTGATCGCGGCCGGTGTGAAGCACGGCGACCGGGTCGCCCTGCTCAGCGCGACGCGGTACGAGTGGACGCTGATCGACTACGCGATCTGGAGCATCGGCGCCGCGACCGTGCCGATCTACGAGACCTCGTCGGCCTCGCAGATCCAGTGGATCCTGACCGACTCCGAGGCCGTCGTCGCCGTCGTCGAGAACGCCGCGCACGGCGCCGTCGTCGAGTCCGCGCGGACGGAAGCCCCGGCCCTGCAGGAGGTCTGGCAGATCGAGTCCGGCGCGGTCGACGAACTGACCGTGCTCGGCCAGCAGATCAGCGACGCGGAGCTCGACAAGCGCCGTACGGCGGTAGTGCCGGGCGACCTGGCCACACTGATCTACACGTCCGGTACGACGGGCCGGCCGAAGGGCTGCAAGATCAGCCACGCCAGCTTCATGGACGAGCTCGGTACGGCGACCAAGGTGCTGCCGACGCTGTTCCGGCTCGAGGGCGCTTCGACGCTGCTGTTCCTGCCGCTGGCGCACGTGTTCGCGCGGATCATCCAGGTCGGCTGCGTGATGATGCGGGTCAAGGTCGGCCACACCGCCGACGTGAAGAACCTGGTCGCGGACCTCGGCGAGTTCAAGCCGACGTTCATCCTCAGCGTGCCGCGGGTGTTCGAGAAGGTGTTCAACACCGCCAGCCAGACCGCGCACGCGGCCGGCAAGGGCAAGATCTTCGACGCCGCCGCGGAGACCGCGATCGCGTACTCGCAGGCGCTCGACAAGGGCGGCCCGGGCCTCGGCCTGAAGGCGAAGCACGCGCTGTTCGACAAGCTCGTCTACGGCAAGCTGCGCAACGTGCTCGGCGGCCAGGTCGACTACGCCGTCTCCGGTGGCGCGCCGCTGGGCGACCGGCTCGGCCACTTCTTCCGCGGCATCGGTGTACCGGTCCTGGAGGGCTACGGCCTGACCGAGACCACCGCCGCTGTGTCGGTGAACCTGCCCGACGACATCCGGATCGGCACCGTCGGGCGCCCGCTGCCGGGGGTCTCGGTCGGTGTCGCCGAGGACGGCGAGCTGTGCTTCAAGGGTGGCCAGGTGATGCTCGGCTACTGGAAGAACGACGAGGCGACCGAGGCCGCGATCGACGCCGACGGCTGGTTCCACACCGGTGACCTCGGCGAGTTCGACGCCGACGGATTCATCCGGATCACCGGCCGCAAGAAGGAGATCCTGGTGACGGCCGGCGGCAAGAACGTCGCGCCCGCCGTACTGGAGGACCGGATCCGCCTGCACCCGCTGGTCAGCCAGTGCATGGTCGTCGGTGACGGCAAGCCGTTCATCGCCGCGCTGATCACCATCGACACCGAGACGATCGGCAGCTGGGCGTCGAAGCACGGCAAGTCGACCGACCTCGAGACCCTGTCCACCGACAAGGACCTGATCGCCGAGATCCAGACCGCCGTCGACGACGCCAACACCGCCGTCTCCAAGGCCGAGGGGATCAAGAAGTTCACGATCCTCTCGACCGACTGGACCCAGGAGAACGGCGAGCTGTCCCTCAAGCTGTCGCTGCGCCGCCACATCGTGATGAAGAAGCACGAGGCCGACGTGGAAGCCCTCTACACCAAGTAGTTCTCAGCTGCTGAAGTCGGCTTCGGCCGTGGTCGTCGTACCGGCGGTGCGGCCAGGGGCCCGGTGGTTGTCCCAGTACAAGTTGGTGTGGGCGATGACCAGGTCCGGCGTGGGTGCACCCCACTCGGACAGGTCTTCCGTCGTGTGGGCGTCGGCGACGAGAGTGGCGTCGTAGCCGCGGGTGATGGCTCCGTGCAGTGTGGAGCGGATGCACTCGTCGGTCTGGGCGCCGGAGACGAACAGCCGGCCGATGCCGCGCTCGGCGAGGACAGGCTCCAGGTCGGTCGCCTCGAAGGAGTCCGGGTACTGCTTGTGGACAACGGACTCGCCCTCGGCGCGGGTCAGCTCCGCGACGTACTGCCACTCGGCGCTGTCGCGCTTCAGGTTGTCGCTGCTGTGCTGGACCCAGACGACGTCGACGCCGGCCGTGCGGGCCTTGTCGACCAGCGCCGCGATGTTGGCGACCACCGCCTCACGGCCGTGGGTGCCCTCCATCACGCCGTTCTGCACGTCGATGACGAGCAGCGCGGTGTTCGGTCGATCGGTCAGCGTGGTCATGGGCCCTCCCGGAGCGCTGTCGAAACCTGATCCCGCGATCGTAGATCTCTCCGCCGACAACTCGCCGGAAACTTCCTCGGATAAGTGCTCATTGGGTGAGCACTTATCTGGCGCAAGATGTACTCATCGCGGTGGACACGCCACCAACCAGCACCAGGGAGAACCGATGTTCCGAGGATTCGCCACCATCAGCTTCTACGCCGACGACCTGGCCGCGGCCCGGGACTGGTACACCGAACTGCTCGGCCAGGCGCCGTACTACGCCTTCCCGGAGGCGCCCGCCGCGCCGGCGTACATGGAGTACCGGATCGGCGACGACGCGGACGAGCTCGGCTTCATCGACCGCAAGTACGCGCCGCCCGGCGCCGGCAACGCCCCCGGCGGCGCGGTCATGCACTGGCACGTCGACGACCTGCAGGCGACGTTCGACAAGCTGCTGGCGATGGGCGCGAAGGAGTACCAGCCCATCACCTCCCACGGCGAGAGCAGCTTCACCACCGCCTCGGTCGTGGACCCCTTCGGCAACGTGCTCGGGATCATGCACAACCCGCACTACCTGGAGATCATCGAAGCCCGTCAGGCGCACTGACCGACGGACGGCCGAACGCCTCGACGACGCGTTCGGCCGTCTGTCGCGCGGTCAGGTGGGTGTTGTCGATCCGGACGTGGTCGTGCCGCTCGATCAGGTCCTCGGCCTTCGTGCGCGAGCCGCCGGTGTTGAGCGTGTAGCCGGCGTCCATCTCCAGCAGGTTGGCCTGCGAGAACTCGAGATCGCGCTTGCTGGCCTTGCGTTCGAGCCGGAACGGCGTGCTGTTGCGGGCGAGCCGCTCGGACTGCTCGGTGTACAGCTCGACCAACCGGCCACGGCCGCCGTGGGACTCGGCGATCTCGATGTACGACGCGATCACGGCGGTCTCGTCGGCATCGTCGAGATCCCACACGAAGGTGAACACCAGCCCCGGCAGGTCCGAGGCCGCGGCCTCCTCGATCACCCGGCGGCGGAACTCCGCCACCAGCCGCGCGAACGGCGGCGAGCCGAACGGGAAGATCTCCAGCATCGGCTCGATGATCGCGTGGTTGTGGAACAGCTTGAAACCGGTGAGCTCGCACAAGGCGTGCCCCACGGTCATTTTGCCGACTGCTGCCGGGCCGAAGACGATGACAAGGTCCACGCGGACATCGTGCCAGGCGAGGCGCCTTCGGTACGACGGGTTTAAGCCGGCGCCTTCTCCAGCGCGGGCTCGAGGAACCGGGTGATCCGGCTGATCCGCTCGCCCTCGACCGTGAGCACGAACTGCCCGGCGTACGACGGCACCTGGTCCTCGCCGATGAAGTAGCAGACGAAGCCCGGCTGGTGGTTGCACCCGCTCGCGTCCAACCGCAACCTTGCACTGCGGCGCCCGTCCGCGTTCGCACTCGCCCGCAGGAACGCCGCGATCGCCACAGCCCCCTGGTACTCGTGCGGTGCCGGGGGCATCGCCAGCCACGCGTCATCGGTCAGGAGACTCGTGACCGCCTCGATGTCATCAGCAACGAACGCCGCCGCGAACCGCCGGGCGACCGCCCAGTCCCCGGCATCCCGGGTCGCCGACTCCCCTGCAGCCGGCTCGCGCACGCCGCGGGTGTTCTGCTCATCTACTGACTCACCGGTGAAGCCGAGGTCGGATCCTCGACGCACCGCCGCGCGCGCCCGTTGCAGTGCACCTTTGATCGCCGTCGGCGTGGTGTCCAGCTGATCGGCGACCTCGGCGATCGTGAACCCGAGGACGTCGACCAGCACGAGCGTCGCCGTCTGGCGGGGTGGGACTCGTTGCAGCGCGGTGATGAAGGCGAGTTCGACGGTCTCCCGGCGTACGGCGTGGTCCTCGAGCCAGGTGTCCGGGTACGGCTGCAGCCAGGTGATGTCGCCGCGACGGGTCGGCTCCGGCGGGTCGAACGGCGGCAGCGGCTCGGTCGGCGGGCGGCGCTTGCCGTCGCGGATCGCGTTCAGGCAGCGGTTGGTGGCGATCCGGTAGAGCCAGGTACGCAGCGACGCCCGCCCTGCGAACCCGGCGAGCCCCGTCCACGCCGCGAGCAGTATCTCCTGCAGCAGGTCGTCGGCGTCGGTGACCGAGCCGAGCATCCGGTAGCAGTGCAGGTGCAGCTCACGCACGTACGGCGCCGTGAGCTCCTGGAACGCGCGCTCGTCCCCACCCTGCGCGCGCTCCAGCAACGGACTCGTCATCGCACTATCGTGTCAGTCGGTGCGGACAGTTCCGATCGCGGTCCGGCTGGTGTCTACACAGTCGTCAGCCGCTCAACCGGAAGGATCCACCCGATGACCCAGCCGACCGCTCTCGAGATCGCCCTCGCCTACCACCGTGCCTGGACCGGCCACGACTTCGAGGCCGCGATGCAGTACGTCGCCGACGACATCGTCTGTCTGGCCCCGGCCGGACCGATCGAGGGTGCCGAGGCCTTCCGAGGGTTCATGGAGCCGTTCTCGAAGATCCTGCTCGAGTCGTTGGTCGTCTCGGCGTACGGCGACGAGTCGACCGCGTTGCTGATGTACGAAACCCGCACGGTCCCGGTCGCCGATGCCCCCGCGGCGGAACTGCTCACCGTCGAGGACGGCCGCATCACCCACCTGCGCATCATCTTCGACCGCCAGCCGTTCACCGAGGCCCGCGCCGGCAATGCACCCTGACCGAGTCCGAGGCCAGCAACTCCTCGACGAGTTGGCAGCCGTGTACGACGACGTGCCGGCCGTCGACCGCGCGCCGATGTTCGGCAGCGAGGCCCTGCGCGTCGGGCGCAAGGTGTTCGCCTTCGTCGGCCGCGAAGGCCAGCTGATCGTCAAGCTGCCGGCACCCAAGGTCGCCGAACTACTGGCCGCAGGCGAGGCAGAGCCCGTACACGTCGGCCGCAACCCGACACGTGAGTGGGCCGGCGTTCCTTACCCGGCTGACCTCGCTCAATGGCGTGACCTGTTGGCCAAGGCACACACCTTCGTCAGTCGCGGTCTGTGAAAGTCACTGCGTTCGCGTGCTCAACGATCTCGATCTGATCGCCCAGGGCCCACTCGGCGACGCGGGAGACGACCGCGGCCGGGATCGCCTCGCCGAGGCCCGGCACGGCCGGTACGCCGGTCGTGCCGTGGGCGTCGTGCGGCAGGACCACGCGATACCCGCGGTCCAGCGCCGTACGGGCGGTCGCGCTGACGCACATCTCCGACATCAGCCCGCAGACCACCAGCGACTTCACAGCCGACGCGGTCAGCAGCTCACCCAGTGAGGTCTCGCGGAACGCGTCGTCGTACTCCTTGCGGATCACTGTCTCGCCAGGCACTGGCGGGAAGTGCAGCTCCCACCCGGCAGTCCCCGGCGCATCCACCTGTCCGGCATCACCGTCGTTCTGCACGTGAACAACCAGCGCGCCGCTCCCCCGCGCCGTCGCCAGCAACCCGGACACGGTTTCCACCAACTCCGCAGCATCCGGTACGGCGTGCGCTCCGCCCACGTGCCCGGCTTGAACGTCGATGATCACCAGGGCGTCAACAGGTTCCGGCATGCCGCGATCATCAGTGACGCCCTGGGCTGGGTCAAACCGATTACCGCCCGCCGGTGAACGTGATGCCGTTGGTGATCTGCTTCTGGGCCAGGAAGAAGATCGCCACGCACGGCAGCGTGATCAGCACGGACGTTGCCATCAGCAACGGAGTGTCGGTGCCGTTGACGGACTGGAAGCCGGCCAGCGCGAGCGGCAGCGTCTTCCACTGGTCGGAGTTGATGTAGATCGCCGGGCCGAGGAAGTTGTTCCAGTACCCCATGAACAGCAGGATCGAGATCGCGACCACCGCGGGCCTGGCCAGCGGCAGGTACACGAGCAGGAACATCTTGAACCAGCCGCACCCGTCGACCACGGCCGCGTCGGCCAGCTCGGCCGGCATCCGGGAGAAGAACTGCCGGAACAGGAAGATGTAGAACGGCGACCCGAAGAACGCGGGCAGGATCAGCGGGTACAGGGTGTCGATCATGCCCAGGTTGTTGAACAGCATGAACTGGGGAACCATCGTCACCTCCCCCGGCAGCAGCATCGTCGCCAGGACGACGGCGAACACCACCCCGGAGAACCGCACCCGCAGCCGCGCGAACGCGAACCCGGCCAGCGCGCACGAGAACACCGTGCCCACGATCGGGATCAGCGTGGTGAGCAGCGAGTTCAGCGCGTACCGCCAGAACGGGAACGACGTGATCGCGCGGGTGTAGTTGCTCCAGAGGAACTCGCTCGGCCAGATGCTCGCGCCGGCGCTGCCGACCCCGGCGAGCGAGCGCAGCGACGTCGCGATCATCCAGAGGAACGGGTACACGAAGGCGAGCGACCCGAGCCCGAGGACGACGTACATCGCCAGCGAGAGCGGCAGGTTGCGCCGCCAGTACGGCCGGTCCGCGCGACGGATGCTCGTGGCCGCGTCGGAGGCGCGGCCGGTGTCGACCAGTACGGCCATGACTCAGCCCTTCCTCACGCGCGGACGGCGCCGCCGCCCGCCCATCTCGGTCTCGTAGTAGATCGCGAAGGCGCTCCCGCGCAGCGTCACGGCGGTCAGCGCCATGATGATGACGAACAGGATCCAGGCGAGCGCCGACGCGTAGCCCATCCGGAAGTTCTGGAACGCGTTGTCGTACAGGTAGTAGACGAAGAACAGCAGCGAGTCCTTCGGGCCGCCGTTGACGACGAAGCCCTGGGTGAAGACCTGCAGCGCGCCGATGATCCCGGTCAGCACGTTGAACAAGATGATCGGGCTCAGCTGCGGCAGCGTGACGTGCCAGAACAGCCGCAACGGTCCGGCGCCGTCGAGCGCGGCAGCCTCGTACAGCGTGGTCGGCACGTCCTTCAGACCGGCCAGGTAGATCACCATCGCGCCGCCGACCGTCCACAGGCTCATCAGGATCACCGTCGGCAGTGCCCAGGACGCGTCGTTGAACCAGCCCGGTCCGGTGATCCCGACCTTGCCGAGCATGTCGTTCACCAGCCCGTACTGCGGGTTGAAGACCCACAGGAACAGGACGATCTGGGCCACGCCGGACACCAGGCTCGGCAGGTACCAGATCGTGCGGAACAGCCGGATCCCCGGCAGGTCGACGTTCATCAGCAGCGACACCAGGAACGCGAGCACGGTCTGCAGCGGGACGCTGATCACGGCGTACAGCAGCGTGACCTTGATCGCCTGACCGACGCGTGGGTCCTGGAAGGCCTCGGTGTAGTTGGCCACGCCGACGAACTTGGGCGGCGTGATCAGGTCCCACGAGGTCAGGCTGACGTAGACCGAGGACAGCATCGGGCCGACGGTGAAGATCAGGAACCCGATCAGCCAGGGCGAGATGAAGAGCCAGAACGCGATCGTCTTGTCGGCCCGCGGCCACTTCCGCCTCGCCCCGTACGCCGCGAGCCCGATCACGGCGTACAGGACGATCAGCAGGACCAGGAACGGGACCAGCGGCACCAGGACCGCGGGAACTCCCCAGGACTCCGCGAGCTGGCGGATCCATCCGATGGTCGGGTTCACGGTCTACCTCACTGCTTCAGGGCCGCGGTGCACTTGTCGTTCAGGCCGGGCAGGATCTTGGCCACGTCGTCCTTGCCGCTGCCCAGTGGCGTGTAGCTGGTGATGCCCTTGTCGGCGTCACCGGAGATCTGTCCCTCGCGGGGGACGGACGGGCTGATCTGGCCGGTCTTCAGCGCGGTCGTGAAGGCGGCGAGGTTGCGCTCGGCCGGCAGCACCTTCTCCAGCGTCGGCGTCGAAGCGGCGATGATCGGTACGCCGAGGGCGGTGTTGCCCTGGATCAGCAGGTCCTGAGCCACCTGCTGCGTGCTGGCGAACTCGACGAACTTCTTCGCGGTCTCGGCCTTCTTGCCTGCGGCGTTCTTCGCGATCGCCAGGCCGCCGACCTCCATCGGGAACCCCTTGCCCGGCACCGGAACGAGGGTCCAGTTCGGCTTGCTGATCTTGGCGAAGTCGGCGACCGTCCACGGGCCGAAGTCGCTGAACGTGCCGAGCCGGCCGGCCGCGAACCACTGCGCCTGGTCCTGGCCCTCGATGTCGATCGAGTTCGGCGCGAGGCGTTCCTTCTGCAGGTCGACGATGTACTGCGCGGTCGAGACCCCTTGCTGGTCGCCGAACGTGCAGGCGGTCGCCTCGGCGTTGTAGAAACCGCCGCCGGCCGCGGTGAGCCAGCCCTTGAACCACATGTTGCTGGTGCCGAACACGCGGCTCTTGCCGTCGCCGTGGGACAGCTTCGCGGCGATCGTCTTGAACTCGTCCAGAGTCAGCGGCGTGGTCGGGCTCGGCGCCGGCAGTCCCGCGGCCTTGAAGGCGTCGAGGTTGACCGCCATCACCTTCGGCTTCGCGGTGAACGGCGTGGCGTAGTACTTGCCGTCGAACTTCAGCGCCTCGGAGATGTTCGGCTGGACGAACTTGCCCGGGTCGACCTGCTGCTCGGCGAAGCTCGGCGCGAACCCGGCGAGGCTGGTGTTGCTGATCTCGATCACGGTCGATTGCGTGCCGGCCGCGATCGAGGTCTGCAGCTTCTGCTCGTAGTCGGCCTGGATCCAGTTCGTGGTGACCTTGGTGCCCGGGTTGGCCTGCTCGAACGCGGCCGCGATCGCCTTCAGCGAGGCGGCCTCGGAGTTGGTGCCCCAGAACGAGAAGGTGATGTCGCCGTTCTCGTCACCGCCACCGGTGTTGGCGGCCGGCTGGCTGCCGGTCGCGCAGCCGGCGGCCAGCAGCAGGGCGGTGAGTCCGGCTCCGAGCGGGAGCAGGCGGTTGCGAAGTTTCATGAGGGGTCCTTCGTCTCTGTGATCACCCGGACGGTCCCGCCGGGCTGGATGGTGCAGGGGCCGGCTGGACCGACCGTCACCGTGAGCGGCCCCGGTCCGCTGTGCACGGTGACCTCTGTCGTGTGCCGTCCTTCTTGGGCGATGCGTAGGTCCCACTCGCCGACCCGGACGTGGTCGGCGGTCAGCCGGCCGATGTCGGCCGGCAGGTGGGAGTCGATGGACAGGGCGGCCGCCGCGGCGTCCGGTCGCAGCCCGAGCAGTCCCGCCACCAGGTGGTGCACGACGGTGAACGAGACCTCGGGGTAGTCGTCGCGGCTGTCGATCAGGTGGCGCAGCCAGCGCCAGGCGGACTCGTCGCGGCCGTGCCGGAAGAACACCTCGGGCAGGTAGCTGAAGGCCTCGATGTTCTTCGGCGGCGACAGCTCGAGCTGCTGCTCGACGAAGTCCAGGAACAACTCGTTGCGCGGGCCGTCACCGGTGAGTCCGGTCATCGGCCCGATCCAGCTCGCCTCCAGCCCCCAGCCGAAGTCGAGACCGTGGTCGACGGTGCGGCCGCGGGCGAACCGGCCTTGCTGCTCGTCCCACCAGGTCGCCAGGAACTCCTGCTGAATCCTGTCGGCACGCTGCTTGTACTCGTCGCCGTACTGGTGGGCGAGCGCGTTCAGAGCGGCGTACTGCAAGGCGATTCCGTCGGCGGCGACGATCAGCGGGTGCTCGGCGTCCTGCTCGTTGTACGTCGCGGAGCCGACGAAGATGTCGCCGGTCCCGGGAGCCTCCGGTACGCCGTCGCCGTCGTGGTCGTGCACGGCGACGAACTCGCCGACCGAGCGTGCGTAGTACGTCGCGAGGTCGGGATCGTCGAGCCAGCGCCGGTCGCCGGTCCAGTCGTACTGCTCCAGCGCGCGCCAGATCAGGTCGAAGACGGCGGGGATCTCCCGCACGAACTCGTCGTCGCCGCGGTAGTCCAGCGCGGCGATCGCGCCGTCGAAGTGGAACGCCCAGACCGGGTACCACTTGCGGACCGCGGTGGCGGACGCGGCGAAGTGGCGCAGCATCGCGAAGTTCTCCGCGTCGAGGCCGAGCAGATGCGCGCCGCCGGCCTGGTGACAGACGTCGCGTGAGTAGAACATCTCCCGCGACGGATAACCCGCCCAGTACGACGGCAGGTTGGCCTCGGCGGCGTCCGTCATCACCCACCGCAGGGCGCGTTCACGCGCCCAGGTGAAGGCGTTCTCGACGTACGCGCTGTCCGACGCGACGGTCAGCTCCGGCATCGCGGCCACCTCTCGACGAATCCGTGTTTAGCGGTAAAATTAGCACAGGTCGGGCATTCGTCAATACCTTGGGACGGGCTCGATTTTACCGCTATAGTCAAAGCCGAGAGTGAAGTCACGACGACAGGAGTCGCCCATGCCCGTCCCGCCCGAGGCCTCGTTCGAGGTGCGCTCCCCCGACGGCTCGACGACCCGGACCGCCACGGTCTCGGCCGCCGCGGTCAGGGAGCTGGACGCGCCCGCGGCCGGGGTGCGGCTGGTCGAGATCGTCGCCGCGGACCTGCGGGCGGAGCCGGTGCGGATCCGGTGGACCTGGCCGGTCGAGGGCGCGGCGACGCTGTGGCAGGCGACCCAGGGGTCGCACCGCAACCTCCCGACCGACTGGGGTTCGCAACGCGACGTTCGCTCGGTCCGGTCGGCGCCGGTTGCCGCGTTGGTGCGGACCGACGACGTGAGCCCGCTGGTCGTGTCACTGTCGTCCAGCGTGCGCGGCTGCGACTTCGCCGTCGGGGTGAACGAGGAGACTGCCGAGCACCTGGTCGAGCTCGTGGTCGACGACGTCGAGCTGATCGACGGGCAGCACCGGTTCACGGTGCGGATCGACCTGCGAGCGCTGCACTTCGCTGCCGGGCTGCGCGGGGTGACCGACGCGTGGACGGCCGAGCTCGGCGACCGGATCGCGCCGGTGCCGGAGATCGCGCGCACGGCGATGTACTCGACCTGGTACTCCGACCACCAGCACGTCTCCGAGGAGTCGGTCGAGCGGCACGCTTCTACCGGCGCGCAGTACGGATGCAGCGCGGTGATCGTCGACGACGGCTGGCAGACCGACAACACCGCGCGCGGGTACGCGTACTGCGGTGACTGGGAGCCGACCAGCAGCAGCTTCCCCGACATGGCCGAGCACGTACGACGGGTGCACGCGCTCGGCGTCGACTACGTGCTGTGGATCGCGCCGCCGCTGATGGGCCGGCACTCGAAGGCGTGGGACCGGTTCAGCGATCGGGCGCTCGGCTTCCTGGACGACGAACAGACCACGGTCGCGCTCGACCCGCGATACCCGGAGGTTCGCGAGCACCTGGTCGAGTGCTGCGTCCGGCCGGTCCGCGACTGGGGTGTGGACGGGCTGAAGATCGACTTCATCGACAGCTGGGCCTGGAAGAACCCGCCGCCCGCGCCGGAGGGCGACTGCGCGACGGTCGACGAAGGTGTCGAGCTGTTCTTCGCCGCGGTGCGGGACGAGCTGCAGCGGTTGCGGCCGGACCTGCTGATCGAGTTCCGGCAGGACTACGTGAACCCGCGGCTCTGGCAGTACGGGACGTTCCTGCGCGCGGGCGACTGCGCGCTGGACGCCGTGGAGAACCGGGTCCGGACGGTCGACGCGCGGTTGCTCGCCGGCGATCGCGCGGTGCACTCGGACATGCTGATGTGGCACCCGGAGGCTTCACCCGAGGCCGTGGCCGAGCAGTTCATCGGGGTGCTGTTCAGTTCGGCGCAGGTGTCGGTGGAACTCGGTTCGTTGCCGGAGGCACACGACCGGGTGGTGCGGTACTGGCTCGGCTTCCTGCGGGATCACGCGGCGACGTTGCTGCGGGGCGAGTTGGTGCCAGTACGGCCCGACGCGCGGTACACGCAGGTCGCGGCGATCTCGTCGGAGGAGACGATCGTGGCGGTGTACTCGAATCCCGTCGTACGGCTGAACGCGCCGGCCGGCGTACTGGTGCTGGTGAACGGCGGGAACGAGCCGACCGTGCTGCTCGACGGAGCCGGTGACGGTCCGGTCGAGATCGTGGTGTCCGACTGCTCAGGCATCGAGGTCGGGCGTCGTACGACGACGCCGCCGGAAGGCTTGTGGGCGATCGACGTTCCGGTCGGCGGAGTGGCCAGGATCGAACGGGTCGCCGGGTGACGCACGGCGCTGGTTGGATGGGCGTCCGGGGTTCGACGAAGGGGGATTGATGGCGACCGAGCGGAAGAACCGGCGGACGACCGTGGCCGACGTGGCGCGGAAGGCCGGGGTGTCGGCGATGACCGTGTCCAACGTGCTGAACGCGCCGCACCGGGTGAGCGATCAGACGGTGGCGTCGGTGCAGGCCGCGATCGACGAGCTCGGGTACACGCCGAACCACGCCGCCCGCGCGTTGTCGTCGGGCCGCAGCCAGGTGATCGGCCTGCCGCTGTACCTCGACGACGACGTGGACCCGGGGCTCGGTGGTTTCCTGCACGGCCTGCTGGGCGGGCTGGTGAAGGCCGCCGCGGTCTCCGGGTACGGCGTGCACGTGACGACGCCGACCGAGGGCAAGACCGAGATCGCGTTGTACGAGCAGCTGATCGCGGCGCGGCAGGTCGACGCGCTCGTCGTGCTGGAGACGATGCCGCACGATCCGCGGATCGAGTTCCTCAGCGCGAAGGGTTTCCCGTTCGTCGCGTTCGGACGGACCGGCCCCGGGCAGCGCCAGTGCTGGGTCGACGTGGACAACGTCGAGTCGATGGCGGCGATCGGGCGGTACCTGCACACCAAGGGCCGCTCGCGGGCGGCGTACCTGCGGACCAGGAGCGAGCTGCCGTGGGTGCACCAGCGGGAGGAAGGGTTCCTGCGGGAGTTCTCCGCGCCGCACTCGTCGGAATCGTTCGACGACCTCGACCAGGTCGGTGCCTACGTCACGGCCGCGATGGAGTGCGAGCACCGGCCGGACGTCTTCGTGGCCGACAACGACGCGTTCGCCGTGGTCGCGATGCGGGCGCTGCAACGCCTGGGGGTGAAGGTCGGCGAGGACGTCGCGGTCACCGGCTTCAACGACTTCCCGTTCGCGAGCATGCTCGACACTCCGCTCACCACGGCGCGGATCCCGCTGCGGGACATCGCGCACAGTCTGTTCCAGCGCGCCCTGCACGAGATCGCGAACGGGCCCGACCAGCCGGGCTGCCTGGTCACCGCTCCCCTGGTCGTCCGCGCCAGCGCCTGAGCGTCGTCTCACCTGGGGAAAAATCCCGCGGTGACCGCCGGTCGGGCTGTTAGGTTCACCGAGGCGGTGACGACGGGAGGAGTGGGAGATGATTGTCAGCACGGAAGCACTGGTCGGGATCGCGCTGATCGAGCTGGGGCTGGTGGTGATACCCGGGCCGAACATGATCTATCTCGTCTCGCGGTCGGTGGTGCAAGGGCGTCGCGCTGGGCTCATCTCGCTGGCCGGGGTTGGCACCGGCTTCGTGATCTACCTGCTGGCGGCGGCTGCTGGGCTGGCGACGTTGTTCGCGCTGGTGCCGGAGATCTACGTGACGCTGAAGCTCGCAGGTGCGGCCTATCTGCTCTGGTTGGCGTGGAAGGCGCTCCGACCTGGTGGCAGTTCCGCGTTCACGCCGGACGCGCTGGAGCCGGATCGTCCGCGCAAGCTCTTCGGCATGGGCCTGCTCACCTGCCTGCTGAATCCGAAGATCGCGATCCTCTACATCTCGCTGCTGCCGCAGTTCGTGGACCCGTCGCGCGGTCACGTCGGTGCCCAGAGCCTGATCCTCGGCCTCACCCAGACGGCCGTCGGCGTACTGGTGAACGCGATCTTCGTCATCACCGCCGGCTCGGTCGCGATCTTCTTCAGCCGCAAGCCGCTGTGGTCGAAGATCCACCGCTACGTCACCGGCACCGCGCTGGCCGTCTTCGCCGTCAAGCTCGCCACCGACCGAGCCCAGCCAGTCGCCGCTCCGTAAAGGTCCCGGTATGGGTTGGACGGACGCCGGCTCTTGCAAGGAGCCCGAACGGCGGGTGGTCGTGATCGGCGTCGCCGGCGGCGGGAAGTCGACGGTGGCCCGCGCGCTGAGCAGGCATCTCGGCGTACCGCATGTCGAGCTGGACGCCCTGTTCTGGCAGGCCGGTTGGACGAAGCTCGGGGAGGACGAGTTCGCCGAGCAGGTCACCGCCGCGACGGCGACGGACGGGTGGGTTGTCGACGGCAACTACTCGGCGCGGATCCGGCAGCTCACCTGGGGCAAGGCCGATCTCGTGGTCTGGGTGGATCTGCCGCGGGCCGTGGTGATGTGGCAGCTGATCCGGCGGACCGTACGGCGGACGGCAACCGGCGTAGAGCTGTGGAACGGGAATCGAGAGCGACCACTCCGCGATCAGTTGAGCCGCGATCCCTCGCGATCGATCCTCTTGTGGGCCTGGCGAACGTACAGCCCGACCAAGCGCGAGTACGAAGGTGTCGACCAGTCCGCGTTCCCGCAAGCGCGGTTCATCCGCCTGAGGTCGCGACGGCAGGTTCGGCGGTTTCTGCGCTGATCACCTTTCTGGCCAAGGTGAGAGTGACCAGTACGCCGAGGAGGCCCGCGAAGGTGATCGTGAGGTTGGGGCGGACGAAGGTGCCGACTACGCCGGCCAGCGCGATGGTGACGCCTTGGACTGTCATCAGGCCGCTGGTCTGGACGGTGAAGAGGCGGCCTCGGTACGACGGGTCGGCGGTGGCCAGGATCATCGGGTCGATGGCCTGGTTGAAGGCGTGGCCGATGCCTGCGACAGCCAGCAGGACAGCTGCGCCTGCGACTGACGGGGTGAAGGCGAAGGCGATTGCTGGCAGCTGGGTGGCCAGGAGGAGTGGGACCAGGAGTCTGCGGCGGGTGGTGGGGGCCAGGCGGGTGGCGACCAGTTCGCCCAGGACGGTGCCGGCGGCGTAGCCGGTGAAGAGGGCTCCTGCAGCGGAGGCGGCTGCACCGGTTTGAGCGGCGTACGCGACTGCTAGTCCGTCGGGAACTGCGGAGAAGGCGGGGGCTGCCCAGGTGAGGAGGAGCAGGTTGCGGACCTTCGGCGTGGTGAAGAGGTAGCGGAGTCCTTCGCGGGAGGCCTGGAGGGTGTTGCCGCCGGCTCCCGGCGCGGGCGTCGACGGCGTACCGAAGCGGATGAGGACGGCGGACAGGGCGAAGGTCAGGACGTCGAGGGCCAGGAGCCAGGTCGGGCCGACCGCGGCAACGGCGATGGCGCCGAGTGCGAAGCCGGTGAGGACTGTGGTTTGGCTGATCGTGCGGAGGAGCGATCGGCCGGTCGGGAAGAGGTCTGGGGGCAGGAGTTGGGTCAGGCTGGCTGAGCGGGCGCCGGCGAAGATCGGGGCGATCAGGCCGGTGAGCAGCAGGAGTCCGAGCAGCGCCGCGACGGGCAGGCCGGGGATGAGCATGGCGGCGATGCACAGCGCGCTGAGGAGGTCGCAGGTGACCAGGAGCGGGCGGGCCGGGTAGCGGTCCGCGATGGAGGAGAGGACCGTGCCGCCGAGGGCGTAGGGCAGGAACGAGCAGACCAGGACCAGCGCGGAGAGCAGGGGTGAGCCGGTGCGGTCGAAGACCAGGATGGAGAGCGCGACCTGGGCCGCGACGGTGCCGACCATCGAGACGGCGTGCGCGGTGAAGACGGCGCGGAGGCCGGGGATGCGCAGGACGGACAGGTAGCCGGTGGCAACGACAGGCGGAGTGGTCACCCCGTGAGGGTGAACCCACGACACATGCCAGGACTATAGTTTCGGGGGTGACCGAAAGTCCGCACCGATGACCGTACTGCGGTTCAACCGGGCCGACGCGCTCAGATGCCGGTTCGGGGTGTCTCCGTTGTGGGAGACGGTGTCCGCCGTACGCGTGCTGAACGGGAGCAAGCACCGGCCGCTCTACTCGCCGTGGGTGGCCGCCAAGGCGGAGGCCGCGAAGAAGCTCGACCTCACCATGCTGCGCGCGGTGCAGCCGCGGACCGGGTTCACGCCGGACTTCCTCACTCCCCCGCCGAAGGCTTCGCGGGCCAAGTTCAGTACGGAGATCGCGCGGGTCAGAACCGCGCCGCTCGACGTCGTACGGGCCGAGCTCATCAGGTCGCGGGACGAGCTGAACAACCCGGCGGCGCCCGCAATCGACCGGATGCTGGCCGATCCGGCCGGTACGCGGGAGCGGTTCGCCGATCAGATCGAGAGCGCGTGGACCACGCTGATCGAGCCGGACTGGCCGGCGATCAGTCGGGTACTCAACGACGACATCGCCCATCGGGGCGAGCAACTGACCAGCGGCGGACTCGCGAAGTTGTTTGACGACCTGCATCCCACACTGTCCTGGGACGACGACCGCCTGATCGCGTCCCGCTACCGCGAGCCGGATCACGAGCTGGCCGGCGAGGGTCTCCTCCTGATTCCCGGCGCCTTCGCCTGGCCGTACCTGGTCGCGATAGTTGCCCCCGGCTACCAACCGACGCTGGTCTACCCGGCGCGCGGCGCGGCTCGCCTCTGGGACGACGCACCGACCGCACCCGATCCCCTGGCCACCCTGCTCGGCCGGACCAGGGCGACCCTGCTGACGGCGCTGGACCCGCCCGCAACGACCAGTGCGCTCGCAGCGCAGTACGGGCTCGCGCTGGCGACAGTGGCCGAGCACCTGGCCGCCCTGTACGGCGCTGGGCTGGTGACGCGGCGTCGTACGGGACACCAGGTGCACTACCGGCGTACGGATGTCGGGCAGGCCGTGGTCGACGCATCCGTCGGATAGAGCGCTACAAGAGTCAGAATGCAGGAGTGATCAAGGTCCCGAAGGCAGCAGCACTCAGCAAGAAGCACATGCGCAGGTGGCCCGCTTCGCTCGCGGTGCTGGTCGTCCTGGCGCTGCAGGTGGCAGTGCCGGCTCAGGTGCTGTCGCTCCCCCGCTGGCTGCTACCTGCGATGGGCGTCGCGCTGCTGGTGCCGCTGGTGTGGATGAACCCGTTCCACCTCAGCCGCGACGAGCCCTGGCTCCGGTGGGTCGAGCTGGTGCTGCTGGGCGCGCTGGTGGTGTTCAACGGGATCTACCTGGCCGGACTGATCGACTACCTGGCGTCCGGCAACGCCACCGACGGCATGGTGCTGGTGAAGGCCGCGCTGCTGATCTGGGTGACCAACGTGGTGGCCTTCGCGGTCTGGTACTGGGAGGTCGACCGCGGCGGACCGTTCGCCCGGGCGCCCGAGCACGAGCACGCGGTCGAGCGGGCGGACCTGCTGTTCCCGCAGATGACGGCCGACATCCCGGGATGGGAGAAGTGGCTGCCCGGGTTTACCGACTATCTGTTCGTGGCGTTCACGGCGGCGACCGCGTTCAGCCCGACCGACACGATGCCGCTGTCGGCGCGGGTCAAGGCGCTGATGACGGTGCAGTCGGCGATCTCGCTGCTGACGATCGCGGTGGTCGCGGCCCGGGCGGTCAACGTGCTGTGACGACGACCAAGGCTTGAAACACCCTCGACGCCGTGTAATGGGTGTGCCAGCATTACGCCCATGACACAGGATGCTGCCCGGACCAAGTCGATCGGGCTCGGATTCGCGCTGTTCTCGGCGATCACGTTCGGCGGGTCGGGGCCGTTCGCCAAGGCTCTGATCGGCGCCGGGATGTCCCCGCAGCAGGCCGCCTGGCTGCGCATCCTCGGCGCCGCTGCCCTGCTCGTCCCGCTCGTGCTGATCTTCCGCGGCGCGGCCGGGCTCCGGGCCGCGCGCGCGTCCTGGCCGCAGCTCGTGCTGTACGGCCTGACCGGGATCGCCGGGTGCCAGACGCTGTTCTTCATCGCCGCGAGCCGGTTGCCGGTCGGCGTGGCGATCCTGCTCGAGTTCTCCGGACCGGTCCTGGTCGTCGCCTGGCTCAAGTTCGGCCGGAAGGTCGCCGTACCGAAGTCCGCGGCGCTCGGCGTCGGCATCGCGCTGGTCGGGCTCGCGACGGTGGTCGAGGTCTGGTCCGGCGTCCAGCTGGACCTGGTCGGCCTGCTCGCCGGGCTCGGCGCGGCCGCGTGCCAGGCGACGTACTTCATCCTGATCGACAAGCTGACCGGCGTCGCCGATCCGCTGGTGATGACGGCCGCCGGCAGCGTGGTCGGCGCGATCCTGCTGACCGCGATCGCGGCGCCGTGGAGCATTCCGTGGAACGCGCTCACCGACACGATCGCGATCGGCGAACGGTCGGCGCCAGGCTGGGTGTTCGCGGCCTGGCTGATCGTGGTCAGCACAGTCGTCGCGTACCTGGCCGGCGCGGCCGCGGTCCAACGGCTCTCGGCGGCGATCGGCGGAGCGGTCGCGTACGTCGAGGTGGTGGCGGCGACGCTCTTCGCCTGGATCCTGCTCAACGAGACGCTGACGACCAACCAGATCATCGGCGGCGCGATCGTGCTGCTCGGCGCGTTCGTCGCGCAGTCCTCGGTCGGCAAGGTCGCGCCGCCCGACCTGCCGATCACCGAGGAAGTTCCGGAGTCGGTGCGAGGATAGGCCGCATGGAGCTGACAGTTGAGGGCGGACGGATCCGGGGCGTCACGACCGACGGGGTGACGGCGTACTTGGGCGTCCCGTACGCCGGAAGCCCGGTCGGCTACGAAGCGCCGAAACCGGTCACCCCGTGGGACGGGGTCCGCGCCGCGACCGAGCTCGGGCCGACCGCGCCGCAGCCGCCGTACGACCCGCCGTTCGACATCCTGCTGACGAACCCGACGCAGGACGGCGACGAGTTCCTCAACGTCAACGTGTGGACGCCGGGCGGCGAAGGGCTGCCGGTGATGGTGTGGATCCACGGCGGCGCGTTCCGCAACGGGTCCAACGCGACACCCGCGTACGACGGGAGCGCGTTCGCCCGGGACGGTGTCGTGCTGGTCGGCGTCAACTATCGCCTTGGTGTGCAGGGCTTCGGCGTACTGCCTGATGCGCCCAGCAACCGCGGGCTGCTCGACCAGCTCGCGGCGCTGCGCTGGGTCCGCGACAACATCGCGGCGTTCGGCGGTGACCCCGAGCAGGTGACGATCTTCGGCCAGTCGGCCGGTGGGATGAGCGTGGCGACGCTGCTCGCGATGCCGGCGGCCAAGGGGCTGTTCCGCCGCGCGATCGTGCAGAGCGGGTCAGCTGAGGCGACTGCTCTGGACAGTGACCTCGCGCTGGTCACGGCTGAGGTGGCCAAGCGGCTCGGCGTACCGGCGACTGCTGCTGGGCTGGAGTCGGTGGAGACGGCTGAGCTGATCGCCGTACAGCAGCAGGTGTCTGCTGAGCTGCGGGCTGCGCCCGACCCGGCCCGGTGGGGTGTGACGACGGTGCAGGCGGGTGGCGGCATCATGCCGTTCTTCCCGGTGATCGAAGGCGAGCTGATCGACCAGCAGCCGCTGGCAGCGATCAGGGCCGGTGCTGCCGCTGGTGTGGAGCTGATGGCCGGTACGACGCGGCACGAGTTCAACCTGTTCAGCGTGCCGAGTGGAGTCGCTGCGAGCATCACCGCTGAGGCTCTGCCGGTTCTGCTCGGACGGGCGGGGCTGGACCCTGCACTGGCGCTGCAGTACACCGGTACGCCGGGCGAGATCTTCACGGCGATCAGCAGCGACCGCGCGTTCACCCAGCCGACCATCCGGCTCGCTGAGGCGCAGCAGGCAGCGGGCGGTACGGCGTACGTCTACGAGTTCAGCTGGGAGTCGCCGCTGGAGGGGCTGGGCTCCTGCCACTCGCTGGAGCTGCCGTTCGTGTTCGACACCCTGGCAACTGCCACGTCTCCCCTGTACGGCTCGGAGCCGCCGCAGGAGCTGGCCGACACGGTGCACGCCGCTTGGGTGAGCTTCGCGAAGACCGGGAGCCCGGGCTGGTCGCCGTACGACACGACCACCCGGGCCATCCAGGTCTTCTAGGGCGTGGCTCCCGAGTCCACGCCGTAGCGAGATGCCGTGCCGAGTGCCGCGCAGTAGGCGTGGGCTCGGGAGCCACGCCCTACAGGAGAGAGACCACAAGCTCCCTCGGGAGGCCGTGGGTCTCGTGCAGGTAGTCGAAGTCGCTCTCGTCGAGCGTCTTGCGGAAGCGGTCGTGGCTGAGGATCTTGCGGCCCCGGTCGAGCAGGTTGGTGAAGCGGATCTCCTCGTCGATCATGATCCGGCGCACCAGCGTGACCAGCTCGCCCTGGTGGAAGTGGTCCAGGGTCTGCTGGAACAGCTCGATCGGCAGGTCCGACAGCGACCGCGACTCGTCGTCGCGCCACAGGAGCGTCAGCACCCGGCGGATCAGCCGGCGCAGCACGTAGCCGCGCCCGGTGTTCGACGGGTGCACGCCGTCGCCGACGATCACGATGCTGGACCGCAGGTGGTCGATGACGATCCGCTCCGACTCCTGGTCGAGCTTCCACAGCTTCGGCACGGTCTGCATCCACGGCTCGAACAGGCTCGTCTCGAACACCGACTTCTTGCCCTCGAGCAGCATGGTCAGCCGCTCCAGACCGAGGCCGGTGTCGATGTTGCGCTGCTCGAGCGGCTCCAGCGAGCCGTCGTCGAGCCGGCGGTAGCGCATCATCACGTGGTTCCACACCTCGACCCAGCGGTCGTCGGTGGTCGGCGTGCCCTCGGGTGAGCCGTCGCCGGTCCAGACGAAGATCTCCGAGTCCGGGCCGCACGGACCGGTCGGGCCGTTCGACCACCAGTTCTCGTCGGTGGTCAGCTCGATCGGCAGCCCGAGCGACTGCCAGGTGCGCAGCGACTCCTGGTCGAGCTCGACCTGGTTGTCGCCGCCGAACACGGTGACGTACAGCTGCCCGGGGTCGATCCCGAACCGCTCGGTGAGCAGCTCGTACCCCCAGCGCAGGGTCTGCTCGCTGCCGTAGTCGCCCATCGACCACGAGCCGAGCATCTCGAACACGGTCAGGTGGGTCGGGTCGCCCACCTCGTCCAGGTCAGTCGTGCGCAGACATCGCTGCACGCCCACCAGGCGGCGTCCCAGCGGATGTGGTTCACCTTCCAGGTACGGCGTGAGCGGGTGCATGCCGGAGGTCGTGAAGAGCACCGGATCACCCGGGCGCGGGATGAGCGAGGAGCCCGTGGTCGGGGTGTGGCCGTGCTCGGTGAAGTAGTCGACGAAGGTCTTGGTGATGGTCATTTCGGGTCCTTGGGGGTGTGGACCGGAAACGATGTGCAGGCCTCGGAAACGCGAAAACCGGCGGACCGTTTCCGGTCGCCGGTTCTGGGAGGAGATGTCAGGCAGCGGCAGCCGGAGAGCGGGAAGCTCGTACGGCTGCGGCAAGGCGCGACATCTGATGCATGCACCCAGAGTACACACTTTTGCTCCGACGTCGAGGAGGGGTCCGGGCAACGGGCGAGCCGGACGGTCGATGAGGCGGCGGGGTTCGGCCGGTTCAGAGGTCGAGCAGGGTCCGCAGCTTGGCGCCTGATCTGGCCCAGGTCCACTCGGCCTCGGCCCACTCCCGGCCGGCCCGGCCGAATGCTTGCGCACGGCCCGGATCGGTCAGCAGTTCGATCAGCCGGACGGCGGTCGCGACCGGGTTGTACGGGTCGACCAGGTAGCCGGTCTCGCCGTGCCGGACGGTGTCCGCCGTACCGCCCGAGTCGCCGACGACCACCGGCTTCCCGGTCGCGGCGGCCTCCAGGGTGACGATGCCCAGGGCCTCCGGTTCGAGCCCGAAGCGGCGGGTTCGGGTCGGCATCGCGAAGACGTCGGCGGCGTCGACGTACGGCGGAATGTCCTGCCAGGGCACGGCTCCGGTGAAGCGGACGGCGTCGCCGAGCGGCGTCGCGAGGGCCTCCAGGCGGTCGCGGTCGGGGCCGCCGCCGACTAGCAGGAGGACGGCATCCGGTACGGCGGCCAGGACACGCGGCCAGGCGCGGATCAGGGTGTCCTGGCCTTTGCGGGCGATCAGGCGGGAGACGCAGGCGACGACCGGACGCCTCTCCAGACCGAGCTTGGTGCGGATCTCGTCTCCCCCGCACCCCGGGAAGAAGCGCTTGGTGTCGACACCCGGCGTCAGGCGCTCGATCGTTGCCTTGGGCGACATCGCGCGGGCGATGCGCTCTTCGCACCAGGCGGAGACGGTGGTGACGATGTCGGCGGAGTCACCGATGCGGCGGAGTGCTTGCCTGGTCGCCGGGAGGCTCGCCCACCAGGTCTCGTGACCGTGGCTGAGGGCAACGATTTTCTGCGCGCCTTCACTGCGGAGGGCTTGCCCCATCAGACCGAGCGGAGCGGCGGCGCCGAAGAGGATGCGGTCTGCGTCGTACTCGCGCATGAGCTGGACCGCTCGGCGGGTGACGCGCGGGGTCGGCAGGAGCATCGAGGTGCGATCGCGGATCACCGGGAAGGGCAGGGTGCGGTCGTACGCCGTGTCGCCGGGGCTGTGCGAGGTGTAGACGACGAGCTCGGGCAGCTCGTCGCAGAGCGCGCGGACGAAGGTCTCGATCCCGCCTTGCCGGGGCGGGAAGTCGTTGGTGACGACGAGAACCGTCATCGCCGAGCCGGCGCCTTCGGGGGCGTGAGCGGCGTGGGCAGCGGCTTCATCGCCGGACCAGCGGCGGGACGGGATAGCCGTGCTCGGTCCCCCAGGCCCGGCCCATCGCGATGCGTTCGGGCGGGGTCGGGTGGCTGGCGAACATCCAGTAGCGCCAGGCGCTCGGTTCGAGGCCGGAGATGTTCGTCACCGACAGCGCGTGCTGCATCTCGACGAAGTCCTTCGGGTCGTTCGTCAGCCGCAGCGAGTGGTAGTCGGCGCGGGCCTCGATCTTGCGGCTGACCAGGTTCTGCACGGGCGCGGCCAGCGTCGTACCGGACACGATCAGTGCCAGCAGCACCGCCGTACGCCGAGGATCCGCCATCCGGGCCCCGAGCAACAACCGCAGCAGCACCACAGCGAACGCCGCGCCGAGCGTCCCGATCAACGTCCCGTGCAGGACGTCGTCCTCGGCCGCGTGCCCGAGCTCGTGCGCGACCACCAACCGGACCTGCGCGGGCGTCGCGTCCTTCAGCAGCGTGTCGTACACGACCAGCCGCCGCGTCGACCCGAAGCCGGACACGTACGCGTTGAGCGCCGTCGTCCGCTTCGACGCGTCAGCGACCAGCACGTCCTTCACCGGTACGCCGTCCTCGCGCGCGAGCTGCATGAACGCGTCCCGCTGCGCCCCCGGCGCCATCGAGGTGAAGTCGTTGAACCGTGGCTCGACCAGCACCGGGTAGGCGAACGAGACCCCGAGCACCAGCACCGCACCGGCGATCGCGGCCGGCGCCCACCACCAGGTCCGCCACTTCTTCGCCAGCGCGATCAGGCCGAGCGCGATCGCGATCAGCGCGACCGACATCAGCAGCCAGTTCACGGCGCGGTCGCGCAGCCACAGTCCCCAGCTCTCGGTCGACAGCCCGTAGTCGCGGGTGACCTGCTCGGCAAGCGCGTCGGTCGGCAACGTGATCACCGAGGTCACCAGGCCGAGGCCGGCGACCAGCACCGGGACGGCCAGCCACCAGCGGCGGATGCGCAGTACGTCGTACAGGCGTCGACCCAGCGGGCTGAAGCCGATCAGCAACGGGACGAGGACCGACAGCACCCAGGAAGTCGTTGACCACGGCAACAAAGCGTGCCGGAACCGTTGCTGGCGGTCGATCTCGGCACTGGTGAAGTCGAGCGCGGCGTCGGGCTTGGGCAGGTCGATCAGGTGCCAGGGCGTGGTGGTGACGATGACCACGACCAGCGCGGCGGCGACCAGCAGACCGGCGATCCAGGGAGCGCGCCGGCTGGTCGCGTCAGACACCGGCGAGCCGCTTGATGTAGTTCTGCCAGTCGGCGACGAACTGCTGCTCGGTGGTGCCCAGCACGGTGCGGAACGCGTCGGCCAGCCCGGTCGGGCTCTTCGACGCGTGCACGGTCCGGTAGAACTTGACCAACTTGCTCTGTCCTTCCCGCTCGGCGATCAGGCGGCACGCGAGCCAGCCCGACTCGTAGGCCTGCGGGAGCTCCGTCGACGACGCGGCGAAGGCCTCCGGCGCCGGCAGCGCCTTCGGAACCTTGCCCGCCCGGATCGCCTTGAACAACTCCTTCGCCGCCGATTCGTCCTGCACGGACACGGCGGTGAAGGCGACGTAGTCGGCGAACCCTTCGGCCAACCACAACGGTACCGGCGAGGCGGTAGCGGTCGAGGCGACGTGGGTGGTCTCGTGCGTCAGCACGATCCGGCGACCCTGCTTGCCGAGCTCGTCGAACAGCTTCGGGTTCGCCACGATCCGGACCGGGGCGCCGACCTGCGGGGTGTCCAGCTCGGCCATCGTGACGGCCGCGATCTGGGTGTAGGTGCCCTGCTGGGCGCCGAGCACGTTCTCCATCTGGGACTGCTTGGACGGCAGGTAGATGACCGCCTTCTGCCGCCAGTTGCGGCCCCAGACCTTGCTGACCGAGTCGACCGCCCGGTCGGTGACCTCGGCGTAGTCGTCGGCGTTGGCCTGCGAGTCCAGGCTGATCACCAGGCTGTGCTCGCTCTTGGCGACGTCGATGCTGCCGAGCGCCCAGATCGGCCGGCGCTGACCGGCGACGAAGCGCTCCGAGAAGGACGAGGCGTACGTCGTACCGTCGTCGCGGGTGACGAAGGTGACCGGCAGCATCTCGCGGGCCGGCTTCGCGTCGTACCCGGTGAGCTGCCAGGAGACCTCGACCTGGGCGAGCCAGGACTCGGTTCCGCCGAGCTGGCGGGTGCGGTCCGGCTCGAGCGCGGCCGGGTCGTCGCTGACGTAGCGCAGCTGGAAGGTGGCGAGCGGGAGCTTGCCGAGGTTGGTGTAGATCGTGCGGGCCTGCTCGTCGAACGACTTGGCCTGCGGGTCGATCGCGGCGAGGAACTCGGTGCGGTTCTCGGCGCGGATCGCGTCGGCCATCTTCTGCAGCACGGCCTCGCCGGCGACGGCCCGTCGTACGCCCTCGGCGGCTTCGTCGTCGGGGGTGGTGGAGCTCTGGCCGGGATTGGGGGTGCCGCTCGGTCCGGCCTGGTCGGCGGGGTCGTCGGCAAGCTGCCGGATGCCCGCGAACGCGGCGACACCGACCACCCCGACCGCGGCTCCGAGAGCGATCCGCTTCACCAGGGGCTTGGGCAGGGGCCAGACAACACCCTTCCAGGACCCGTCACCCGGAGGCTTGTCACTGCCACCACTACTGCTGCTGCCGCTCCCGCTGCCGTCTCCGCCGAGCAGGGCGGTCGGCGCACTGGGACGCCGCTCCGGCTGCCTCCGCTCCCCTGCTGCTGGGGTCGACTGCTGCCGCTCCGCCGCTGCGGGGCTCGGCTGCTGCCGCTCCCTCGCTGCTGGGGTCGGCTGCTGGGTGCGGGGAGTTTCCGGGCGGGGTGTGGCTACCGGCTCGGTCTTGAGCTCGGCCACCGGGGCGTCGTCCCACCAACCACCGGAGGCGGCCGGCTTGTCGGGGCGCCGGGCGGCGTGCTGGGCGGGGATGACGACCGTCGTCTGGTCCGACGGGGGCTTGTCGGAGGGCTTGCCACGCGGCGGGACGGCAGGACGCGGCGTCGTGTCGCGCTGGTCGTCGTTCACCTCGGCCCCTTGCTGCTCTCCTGCCCCAGTCCGGGGAGTCACTTTAGGCGTCCTCCCCGACAGGAGAACACACCGGTGGTGAAACGACGCGGCCCCGGGGGTCTTTCCCCGGAGCCGCGATCACGAATCTGTACCTGCGCCTGCTCAGCCCGGGCGGACCGCGCCGCTGTACGGCATCGCGTCGATGGACTCGGTCTTCACCGGCTTGCCGGGGCGGCTGGCGTGCACCATCCGGCCATTGCCGATGTACATGCCGACGTGGCTGATCGGGCTGTAGAAGAACACCAGGTCGCCCGGCTGCAGCTGGCTCTTGCTGACCCGGCGGCCCTCGTTGATCTGCGCCTTCGAGGAGTGCGACAGCGAGACACCGGCGCGGCTCCAGGCCGCCATCGTCAGGCCGGAGCAGTCGAACGAGCTCGGGCCGTCAGCGCCCCAGACGTACGGGTCGCCGAGCTGGGCCATCGCGTAGTTGACCGCGGCCGCCGCGCGACCGCTGGCCGGCACGTTCGGCAGGTCCTCGTCCTCGTCGTCGTCCATCCGGCCGCTGCGGCTGGTCCGCTGCTCGCGGGCCTCGTCGGCTTCCTTCTCGTTCTCCGCCTGGATCCGCCGGCGCTCGGCGTCGCTGAGCTTGCCGAGCACCTTCTCGGCGGCGTCCAGGTTGGTCTGGATCTGCTTCTTCAGGCCGTCCTGCTGCGCCTGCACGGCCTGCAGCGCGGCCAGCTCGGTCTGCTCGCTGGCCTGGAGGTCGGCCAGCTTGCCCTGGGCGGCCTGGAACTTCCGCAGCGCGGAGTTCTGCTGGCCGGCGTACGCCTGGGCGGTGGAGGCCTGGCTGAGGAACTGGTCGGGGTTCGTCGACAGCAGCAGCTGCGCCGTCGTCGTCATCCCGGAGGTCTGGTACCCGGCGACCGCGAGCGAGCCGATCTGCCGCTTCACACCGTCGACCTGGGCCTGCTGCTTCTTGATACCGGCCTGCAGCGCCTTCACCCGGTCGTTCGACGCCTTGATCTGACCACGCAGATCGTTGGCGGACTCACCGGCTTCCTCGGCCTTGTGCTGCAGTGCCGCGACCTGGGCCTTCGCCTGCTCCAGCGTGGGCTTCGGGTCCGCGTCCGCGGCTCCCTGGAAGAAGAGCAGTCCCGCGACAACAGCGGTGCTGGTGATGGCGGCGAGGGCGATTCCCTTGGTGCGGTTGATGCGTCCGGTGGACACAGCCCGGTCGGTCCCTTCCTCTGCTCGCGCCGTCCCCGTCGACCGCACGTTCGTGGCGCCGAACCTACCGCAGCAGATCCGCCGCCAGCCGGTGGGTCACCCTTCGGCTGGTTGCTGCCCGGCCGGTCCGGTAGACCGACACGCTGAGGCAACGAGAGGTAACAGTAGTAACCGATTCGTGACCAGTGCAATTCGCCCCTCGGGTTTGATCCAAAATTAACGTCCACGAACCCCTTGCCCGCCGTACCGGTCGCGGTGCACGCGCGACCCGTACCCGGGGTCAGACGGCGTCGGCGGCCGATTCTCCTTCCTCAGCAGCGTTTGGCTCGACACTGCTGACGGCATGAACCAGCCGCAGCGGTGGCACCAGACCGGACTGGGCCAGTACGTCGAGCGCCGCGCGCTCGTCGTCGTCGATCCGCAGCTCCGGCGCCGGCTCGGCCGTCAGCCCGAGCACCACCGTGACCACACAGTCCCGGCAGCCCGGGCCTCTCATCACGCACGCGTCGCAGTCGATCAGCACAACGTCCTCCAAGTGGGGAAGGACCGGACTTGCATCCGGCTGAGAAGGACGCTAAAGAACCCCGCCGACAGTTTTCGCGGCAGCGCGGAATTCCGGTGCGTTCCGCCGGATCGGGCCGGTCCTCCCGGCGTACGCCGGGATCGGCTTCAGGGGCGGGCGATGCGGGCGATCAGGCTGACCGCGGACAGCGCCCGGGCGCCGAGCTGGATGATGCTCTCGGCAACCTCCCGGTCCGATGAGACGACCACGATCGGGCGTCCCACCGGCTCGGCGCGAACCAGTTGCCTGATCACCTCGTCGGCGATCACGCCGGCCGGACTGAACCGCACCCGCACCCCACGCGGCGGCGTCAGCTGGACCGGTCCGGACAGCTCGGCGCCGTCGAACACCACCGTCACTTCCACACGGCGCTGAGCGACCAGCGCCCCGAGTGCGGTGACCAGTCGCTGCCGCTGCGAGTGCAGCGGCGAGTTCGGCCAGACGGTCTTGGTGACGTTGTACCCGTCGACGATCAGATGCACCTGCGGCAACGCCAGCAGCTCGTCGAACAGCGCGGGGTCGTCGTCCGGCGCAGTCCTACCGACCGGTGACGCAGACGGCTCGACACCGGCGACGGTGTCGGCCGGGCGGAGCTCTCCCCCGGGCGGCAACGCCAGCTCGCGCCGTAGCCCGCCAGCAGCCTCGACAAGCGTGTCCAGCAGCAGCCTGGTCCGTGTGGACGCCATCTCCCGCTCCTGGCCCGCCGTACGACGTGCAGCGTGCTCAACGGCCTCCAGCTCGGTCACGCGGGCCCGCAGCTTGCGGACCTCCCGCTCGACCTCGGCACGGGCAGCCGCGACCCGCTCGTCCGCGGTGGTCGCCTCGATCGTCCGCTGCTCGAGGTCGCTCTGCAGACCGGTGATCCGCTGGCGCGCCTCGTTCAGCTTGCGGCGCAGGGTGACGTTCTCGGCCTTCACCTCGGTCACCTGCTCACGCAGCCGCTCACGGACCTGGCGGGTCTCGGTGCGGGCCTGGTCGAGCTGGTCACTGAGGCGGCTGACCACCTGGTCGTCGACAGCGGCCGTGTCCGGCTGGACCTGGGCAGCGGCGAGCACACGCTCCTCCCAGTCGTCCGGACGCAGCAGGTACGCCAGGGCGGCCGCCTCGATCGGCTCAGCGGCCGGGACCGGAACGCCCTCGGCGATCGCGTCGCCGAGCTCCGGGTGCTCCCGGCGTACCTCGAAAGCGATCAGCCGGCGGAAGTGCTCGTCGGTCGCGAGGATCGGACCCAGCACGGACGCCGACAGCTTGGCCCGCTTGGCCGGGGCGAAACTGGCGAACCGCCGCAGCGGGGCCGGGATGTCGGTCGCGGGGAGCTGACCGAGGGCCTGAGCGGCGAGAGCGACGACCCGCTGCCGGACCGGTTCGGGCAAGGCGGTGGTAGCGGACCCGGCGGCGGTGCCTGCCTCAGTCACCGGTCCGCAGTCCGGCCCGGACGGAGGTCTGGCTCAGCCAGTGATGCAGACCACAGCGGCCGGGCACACGGCCCGGAATCACGGTGATCGCTTGAATACGCATACGGGCAGCGTAGTCGGTCAGGCCGCGTGTCAGCGCAGGAATTGTCGGTGGGGGCTTCTAGCGTCGTCGTCATGAGCAGCCCCTCGCCGGATCCCGCCGCTGCCCCGGCGCCCGGACCGCTCGCGCCGATCCGTGGCGTGCAGCCGAGTTTCGACGATCTCGGGACTCCGCTGCGCGACGTCACGTTCTGCGTGGTCGACCTGGAGACCACCGGCGGTGCGCCGGGCGACTCCGGCATCACCGAGATCGGCGCGGTCAAGGTGCGGGCCGGCGAGCTGGTCGGCGAGTTCCAGACCCTGGTCAACCCGGCCGAGCCCATCCCGCCGTTCATCGCCGTACTGACCGGCATCACCGACGTGATGGTTGCCTCGTCACCCCGGATCGGTTCGGCGCTGCCGGCCTTCCTGGAGTTCGCCCGCGGCTGCGTGCTGGTCGCGCACAACGCGCCGTTCGACGTCGGTTTCCTCAAGCACGACAGCCAGGTGCACGGGTACGACTGGCCCGACTTCCCGGTCGTCGACACCGCGCTGCTGGCCCGCCGCGTGCTCACGCCGGACGAGGTGCCCAACTGCAAACTCGGCACGCTGGCGAAGCTCTTCCGGGCCACGACGACGCCGAACCACCGCGCCCTGTCGGACGCGCGCGCCACGGTCGACGTACTGCACGGGCTGTTCGAGCGGGTCGGGTCGCTCGGCGTACAGACGCTGGAGGACCTGCAGACGTTCTCGGCGCGCGTCGCGCCCGCCGTACGGAAAAAGCGGCACCTGGCCGAGTCGTTGCCGCACGCCCCTGGTGTGTACCTGTTCACCGACGACCGCGGCGAGGTCCTGTACGTCGGCAAGTCGAAGGACCTGCGGACGCGGGTCCGGTCGTACTTCACCGCCTCGGAGACGCGGACGCGGATCGGCGAGATGATCGGGATCGCGTCCGGCGTCCGCGGGATCGAGTGCGGGACGTCGCTGGAGGCCGAGGTGCGCGAGCTGCGGCTGATCGCGGAGCACAAACCGCGGTACAACCGGAGGTCGAAGTTCCCCGAACGGCAGCACTGGCTGAAGGTCACCGTCGAACCGTTCCCCCGGTTGTCGCTGGTCAAGCAGCTGAAGGACGACGAGGCGGGGTACCTCGGGCCGTTCAGCTCGCGCAAGACCGCCGAGCGGGCGATGGCCGCGCTGCACGAGGCGTTCCCGATCCGCCAGTGCACTCCCCGGATGTCGCGCGCGCCGCGGATGTCGCCGTGCGTGCTGGCCGAGATGGGCCGCTGCGTCGCGCCGTGCGACGGCCGGATCGACATGGACGCGTACGGCGAGTTCGTGGAGGGGCTGCGGTCGGCGCTGGTGTCCGACCCGAGCCCGGTGATCGAGGCGCTGACGCGGCGGATCGACGTCCTGTCCGCCGACGAGCGGTTCGAGGACGCCGCGGTGCACCGGGACCGGCTCGGGGCGTTCGTCCGCAGCAGCGCGAAGATGCAACGGATGGCCGCCGTCACCAGCTGCCCCGAGATCTGCGCCGCCCGTCGTACCGAGGAAGGCGGCTGGGAGCTCCACGTCGTCCGCCACGGCCGCCTCGCCGCCGCCGGTATCGCCGTCCGCGGCACGGACCCCCGCAAGTACCTCGACATGCTCCGCTCCTCCGCCGAAACCGTCCTCCCCGGCATCGGCCCGGTCGCCACCGCCTCCCCCGAGGAGATCGAGCTAGTCCTCCGCTGGCTCGACCAGCCCGGCATCCGCCTGGTCGAGATGAACGGCACCTGGACCTGCCCCATAGCCGGCGCCGGCCGCCACCTACGCCGCCTGGACCCACCCCGCTCCGAAGACCACCACCACCCCTCCGAACGCCGCCGCCGCTCGATGCGCCCGGTCGGTCCCGCCCGAGTCGGCAGCTGACCCAGGCGGCGCAAGCCCTGGTCGGCGGCTGAGGCCGGCGAGGCAAGCCCTGATCGGCGGCTGAGGCCGGCGAGGCAAGCCCTGGTCGGCGGCTGACCCAGGCGAGGCCTGCCCGAGTCGGCGGCTGACACCGGCGAGTCGCCGACCAGCCCCTTCGGCCGACTGAGCACACGCCCACCTGAACCCGGCGCCATCGCTCACACCACCCACCGGCCCCACACCACCCGCCAACCCCGGCACACCTACACCGAGCGACTCTTTGCTTGTTCCCGGCCGCAGCGGCCTCAGCCACCGACGCCCCAGCCGGCCGCATCACCGTCTGCCCCAGCCCCCGCCCTGCGGAGCATGACCGGGTGTCGCAGGCACCCCGCGGCACATGACTAGCCGCCGCACGCTCTCCGCCGAGCTCGGTCGGCGCCGAGCAACTCCTGCTCTTTCCCGGCCGCAGCGGCCTCAGGCAGCGGCGACCCAGCCGGCCGCATCACCGCCGGCCTCAGGCGGGTGATGATGCAGCAGCCGACAAGGCATGCGGGCAGGGCTTGGCCGCGCCATCCGCCCGCCCGGCCGCCCCGGCCGCCGACTGCGGTGAATCCCACCGGGCCGCGCCCCGAGTGGACACACCGCCCTCCGCCGGTGCCCTGACCAACGCCGTTCAGGACGACTGCAGCCGGTTGTCACCACTTGCGCGATGTACGGCGTCAGTCGTCGAACAACGAAGCAGTCGTCGTGCAACGTGTCAGTCGCCGTACCCCGCGGGCGGGGTGCGTGTGGGGTTGTGGCGCCGGCTCGGGCTGACGGCGTACGGGAGGTGGATGGCGATTGGTTGTCCACAGGCCGGGGCTGTCCGGGCGGCGGCTGGGGGCTGGGCGGAACTATGCTTCAGCGCGGTAGGGGTTGCGGGGAACTACGGAGAGGACGTCATGGTCACGGCGATCGTGTTCATCAAGGCGGATGTGGCTCGGATTCCCGAGGTGGCCGAGCAGGTGGCGGCGATCGAGGGCGTCAGCGAGGTGTACTCGGTGACCGGTGGGCTGGATCTGATCGCGATGGTGCGGGTGGCTCACCACGACGACCTGGCGAGTGTGATTCCGGACCACGTGAACCGGGTGCCGGGGGTGCAGAGCACGGAGACGCACATCGCGTTCCGGACGTACTCGACGCACGACCTCGAGGCCGCGTTCAGCCTGGGCCAGGAGGACGGTCTCTGAGGCTGGATCACGTGGCCTGACTGACACCCCGCTGAAGTTACGGTGAACCCATGAGCAACCCTCCCGCCGGCTGGTATCCGGACCCCACCGGACAGCCGGACACCATCCGCTGGTGGAACGGGACGCAGTGGACCAACAAGACCGAGCGCGAGACGCCGGACGAGGCCACCCCGGAGCCGCAGGACACGACCCAGGAGATCAGCCCGGAGAGCAGTTCGGGATGGTCCGGTGCGTCTGGTGACCAGGCAGGCGCCGGGGGCGGCGGTACGGCGGGAGCAGGTGGGGCTGCGGGCGGTGCGGCGGGAGCTGGCGGAGCTGCCGGCAGTACGGCGGGAGCTGGCGGAGCTGCCGGCGGTACGGCGGAGGGCCATTGGTCCGATGGCGGTACGGCGGGCGCTGGCGGCGCGGCAACTGCCGGCGGGACCGCAGCCAGCACGGAGGAAGCCGGGAGTTCACCTGGCGGTACGGCTGGTGGGTGGAGCCCGTCGGGGACTTGGGGTGAGAGCGGGGCTAGCAGCACAGGAGCCGGCAGCTGGGGTGCTGACGGCACTGGGGCTGCGGGCTCTGGCGACAGCGGAGCGAGCAACTCGACAGCTGGAGCCTGGGGCGCGGACGGCGCTGGAGCTGCGGGGTCTGGCGACGGCGGGGCGAGCAACTCGGCAGCTGGCGGCTGGGGTGCGGACCGCACTGGGGCTGCGAGCACTGAGGAGAGCGGAGCGGGCAGCTCAGGAACTGGCGCCTGGGGCGCGGTTGGTGCTGGGGCTGTGGGTTCTGATGACTTGAACACGGGTGCGGCTGGTGGCTCGAGTGCTGCTGGGGTGAGCGCTGGAGGCTCGGGGGCTGGCGGCTGGGGTGACGTTGGGGCTGCTGCAGCCGGCGACGGGCAGGGCGGCGTACAAGCCTTGTCTGGCGACAGTGCTGCTGATGCTGCGGCGGTGAGTGCTGCTGAGAAGGCCCGGGCGACCTGGACGCAGAGGCCTGCCGGGCAGACCAACGCCGGGCACTGGACTCAGCAGGCGGCGCCTGAGGCGGGTGACCAGACCAGCGGACCAGATCCGGCGACTGTCGCCGGTGACCCCGAGCCGGCGCAGAACCAGTGGACGTTGTCGTTGGCAACAGATCCGGCGGGTACGACGGACGCTGGTGCTGCGGAGACAGGTGCAGAGGGCACCGCAGGCGGGGACGAGAAGCCTCAGCTGTGGCAGGTGCCTGACGAGTCGCCGACGAACGACGACTTTCCGGACCACTGGCGGACCAGCGACGAGCAGCAGGCGACGCCGCAGTGGGGCCAGACTGGTGAGCAAGGACAGTGGGCTGACCAGCAGACCACGCAGTGGCAGAACGGCGAGCAGCAGGGCGCCCCGGAGTGGCAGGGCGACCCGCAGCAGAGCACGCCCGAGTGGCAGGGCAGCGGCGAGGCACAGCAAGGTGCCGGCGGCTGGCAGGGCAGTGGCGATGCACAGCAGGGTGCGGCCGGTTGGCAAGGCGGCGGCGACGCGCAGCAGGGTGCGGCCGGTTGGCAGACCAGCGGCGTACAGAACGAATGGCAGACCGACGGTCAGCAGGGTGCCGCCGGGTGGCAGACCGAGGGCCAGCAGAACGACCCGTGGCACGGCGTGACTCAGACCCAGCAGGTAGGGGCCGAGCAGAGCGGCGCGACTGGGTGGGGACCGCAGCAGGGCGACCCGCAGTGGCAGGCGGGGCCGACCGGCCCGACTGGCGGCGGTACGCGGCAGAAGTCGTCCGGTGGGGACAAGCCCGGCGGACCGCCCAAGACACTGCTGATCGTCGCCGGTGCGGTCGGGCTGGTGCTGATCATCGTCGCCGGAGTGTTCTTCGTCGCCAACCGCGACGACAAGAAGGCCGAGCCCGAGCCGACGAGCAGTGTGCCGACCACCACGCCGAGCGGTACGCCGACCGCGCCGACGAGTGCCCCGACGACCCCGCCGGGCAGCCAGAGCACCGTGCGCCCCGGTCAGTCCAAGGACCCGAAGCTGCACGAGGGCGGACGGATCGCCTCCGAGGCGATCTCGTTCCCGCGGCAGCGCCCGCCGTGGTCGGACCGCAAGCGGCTCGTTCCGCAACTGGTCAACTCCAGCGGGCAGTACGTGCTGCTGCAGGAGAAGTTCGACGGCAAGAACAGCTGGTACGCCGACGCGTTCGTCGGTTCGCTCGGTACGTCGGTCCTGTTCAACGGCGATGTGAAGGCGACCGCCGCGGACCTGTCCGGGCAGCTGCGCAGCACGCTGTACGGCGACATCCAGGTGAAGTTCGCGGACCTGCGCAACGGCGCGGTGAAGCGTTCCGGCAAGAACGGCTGGTACTACCAGCAGTCCGTCACGGCGACGAACCCGAAGATCGTCGCCAAGGCACTGACCCTGACGGTCGCGGTGTTCGATCTGGGCGACGGCACCGCCGTCGCCTACATCAGCGACATCCCGACCACCCGGCCGGATCTGAGGACGGCCGAAGCCCAGCTCTACAAGGGAATCAACGTTGGCTGAGAACGAAACCCCGCCCCGCCACAGCGCGCCCCCGCCCCCAAGCCCCCCGCGCCGGCCCGATCTTCCGCCGGACGCGGTGGGTGAGGACCCAGGTGCGCGCACCCCGGCCGACCGCTCCACCACGGACCCCGCCACAGGCGACCGCCTGCCTGCCGACGGCACGTCGGGGGAAGGCTCTCGTACGCCGACCAACAGCTTCCCCGACGACCGCATCGCCGGCCAACCGCCTCTGGGTGACCGTAGGTCCGCCGAGGGCGCCGCACGCGATGACGCCCGTACCCGGGGCGAGTTCCCTGGCGATCGCGTCGCAGGCCAATCGGCCCCGAGCGAAGGCGTCTCGGGTGATCGCCGGGCGGGAGGGCAAGGGGACCCGCTGAGCGGTCGTACGACAGGTCCGCAAGGCGATGCCGGAGTGGATGCCTTAGGCAACCGACCGTCAGCTCCGCTCGGCGGGCCTTCGGGGGCGCCGACTCGTCAGTCTTCGGATTCGCTGGGCGGACCTTCGGGGCCGAGTCGTCAGTCCTCGAGTTCGCTGAGTGGATCCTCGGGGCCGTTGAGTGGCGGGGGTTCTGATTCGTTGGGTGGGTCGGATCCGTTGTTCGGGCAGTCGCCGGCGCCGGCTCCCCCGCCGCCGCCTCCCCCGCGTCCGCGCACTTCCGAGGGGACGGTTGGTGGGCAGCAGGTGCCTGGGCATCCGACCCAGCAACCGATGCAGCCGCCGGGCCAGCAGTCGGCGCAACAGCCGCCTGGTCGGCCGCTGACGCAGCAGGCCCCGCTCGGTGGCCGTGAGCCGCAGCAGCCGAACGGTGGACCGCGGCAGGCCGATGGTCTGCCGCAGCACGCCGGTGGTCCCGTACGACAGACGAGTGCTCCCCCGCAGCAACCTGGTGGTCCGTCGCAGTACGCCGGTGGTCCCGCGCAGCACGCGGGTCCGCCGATGCAGGCTGGCGGTCCTGCGGAGCAGACAGCTGGTTGGTCGCAACGCGCGGATGATCCCGCGCAGCAAGCAGGCGGTCCGGTGCGGCACGGTGGAGGTCCGGTGGAGCAGCCAAGTGGCCGGCCGTCGCAGACAGGTGGTCGGCCGTCGCAGGCGGAAGGCCCCGCGCAGCAGGCGAGTAGTCCGTCGCAGCAGGCCGGTGGACCGGCGCAGCACGCAGGTGCACGTACCCAGCACGCGGGTGCGCCCGCGCAGCAGGCGGGTGGGCCGGTGCAGCGCGCTGGAGGTTCGGCGGAGCAGGCGCCTCGGTCTGCTGGGCAGCAGCCGGGTGGTCCGGTGGGCCAAGTACAGCAGCAGCCTGATGGGCCGGTGGGTCCGCAGGCGTCGTACGGGCAGCAGGGGCGGCCGCAGGCGCCGGGGCAGTACGGGCCCGGGGCGCGGGGAACCGGTGGGCAGGCGCCACAGCAGCCGGGTGGTCCGCAGACGCCGGGTCGACATGGGGCGTCGCAGCCCGGAGGTCCGCAAGAGGCAAGCGGGCAAGGGCCCGTGCAGGCAGGAGGTCCGCAGGGGCCTAGCGGGCAAGGGTCCGCGCAGCCGGGAGGTCCGCAGGGGCCCAGCGGGCAAGGGTCCACGCAGCCGGGCGGTCCGCAGGGGCCTAGCGGGCAAGGGTCCGCGCAGGCGGGTGGGCCGCAGGGGCCGGGTGGGCAGAGGGTTGCGCAGCCTGGAGATTCGCAGAGGTTCAGTGGGCCTGGTGGGCCGCAGGAGCCTGGGTTTGCTGTGCCGTACGGGCAGCGTCCGGAGCAAGGTCAGTGGACTGGGCCGCAGGGGCCTGGGCCGGGTGGGCAAGGAACTGGGCAGAGTGGGCCGCAGGGACCTGGGCCGTACGGTCAGGGGCCGGCGATGCAGGGACCGGCGCAGGGACCGCCGCATGGGCAGGTACCGCAGGGGCCTCGGCCTCAGGGGCAAGCACAGGATGCGCTGTGGCCTCTAGGGCAGGCAGAGCAACGGCCCGGTGCGCAAGGGCAGCCGCCGCAGCGGTTGGGGTCTTTGGAGCAGTCGCCCATGGGATCTGACCAGGTGCCTGTGGGACCTGGCGCTCAGGGGCACACGCCGCTGGGGACGCCGGCTGAAGGGCAAGCTCCGCTGGGGACTTCGCGGCAGGAGCATGGGGCGCACGGGTCGCAAGCTCGGCGGGCGGCTCGGGGTGGGTGGCAGGAGCAGGAAACTGGTGGACCGCCGGACGACGGTGGGGACGACGACTCGTACGGCGTGGTGGATCGGCCTCCGGGTGGGAATGTTCAGCGGGCTCGGTTGATTGGGGCCTTGTCGCTGGTGCTCGTCGCTGTGCTGACGACTGTGTTCAGCGTGTCGTGGTTGTGGTCGAACGCTCAGGCCGTATCGCCCGTCGACGTGCCGGCGGGGAACGCCGGCGACGTGAAGACGATCAGCCCGTCCATTCGCCCCTCGCCGACGCCGACGCCGGAAGGGCGTGTGATCGGTGGGCTGTTCTACAACGGCGGGGACGACACGATGCCGATGATGTCGTCGGCGTGGAAGTCGCAGGCCGATCGCACCGGGCTGCTCAGCGGGATGGGCAGCGTGCTGAGTGTGCACAAGGAGTACGACGGCAAGGAGGACTGGGTGAACTACGTCTCCTTCGGCAGCCTGAGCAAGGACATCGTGTTCACCAATACCCCGGCTGGGCTCAAGGACGCGACGATCAAGGCCGCCAGCACCGCGCTCGTCCGCCTCTACGACCCGAACGTGAAGCTGATCGGCAAGGCCACCCACCGGCCGCTGACCGTCGACGGGCACGCGGGCCACGAGCTGACGATCAAGGTCGACGTCCGCAAGCCGAAGCTGCCCGAGACGTTCTCGACGGTGATGGTGGCGGTGGTCGACCGCGGTGACGGTACGGCGGTCGTCTCGGTCGCCGACATCGCCGGCTCCACCCCGCAGTGGGCGCCGGTCTGGCGCACCAACGTCTCCAAGATCCAGTTCAACAAGTAGCCGACGGCAAAGACGCCCGCTCCTCACGAAGAGGAGCGGGCGCCGTACAGAACGATCTCAGCCGCGGACTTCTCCGCAGATCGTGATCCAGCGCTCCAGCACGTCCTTCGCCGCGCCCGAGTCGATCGCCTCGGCCGCACGGTCCATCCCGGCGCGAATCCGCGTCTGCACGGTCCCCGGCTCCGCCTCGTACGCCGCAAGCGCCGCACCCGCGTTCAGCAGGACGACGTCCCGCACCGCCCCGGTCTCCCCGTCCAGCAGCGCGCGGACGACCTTCGCGTTGTACGGCGCGTCGCCGCCCCGCAGCGCTCCGGTCGGTACCGGCTCGATCCCGAGCTCGCGCGGATCCAGCGTCACCGGCCCCTCGACCGACCCGCCGCCGACCGACCAGACCTGCGACGTCGTCATCGTGGTCAGCTCGTCCAGCCCGTCGTCGCCGTGGAAGACCAGCGCGTCGATCCCCCGCCGAGCCAGTACGCCGGCCATCAGGCCCGCGATCCGCCCGTCGCCGACACCGACGGCCTGAGCCGACGGGTTGCCCGGGTTGGCCAGCGGGCCGAGGAAGTTGAACGTCGTCGGTACGCCGAGCTCGCGCCGCGGGACGGCCGCGTGCCGCAGCGCCGGGTGGAACGCCGGCGCGAAGCAGAACGTGATCCCCGCCCGCTCCCCCACCGCCGCCACCTGGGCCGCGGTCAGGTCGAGCGGGATCCCGAGCTCCTCCAGTACGTCGGCAGCGCCGCACGCCGACGAGGCCGCGCGGTTGCCGTGCTTGAGGATCTTCGCCCCGGCCCCGGCCGCGACGATCGCCGACATGGTGGAGATGTTCACCGTGTGCGCCTGGTCACCGCCGGTGCCGACGACGTCCAGCGTGCGGCCGGACACCTCCAGCCGGGTGGCGAAGTCGCGCATCGTGGTGACGAGTCCCTCGACCTCGACGACGGTCTCGCCCTTGGACCGCAGCGCGATCACGAACCCGGCCAGCTGGGCCGGTGAGGCCGCGCCGGACAGGATCTGCTCCATCGCCCAGCCGGTGGCGGCGCCGTCGAGGTCCTCGTGCCGCAGCAGCGGGTTGAGCACCTGCGGCCAGGTGAAAGCGGCGGTCATCGCCGGATCAGGTCGTCGCGGGCAGCGACTCGACCCGCTGCCGCAGCAGCTCGGCGGTCACCTCGGCGAGCCGGACCGGGTCGATCGGGTGCGAGACCGCGGCCTCGGCCCGCGACCAGGTGGCCAGCCAGGCGTCCTGCGGACGACCGGTGATCACCAGGACCGGCGGGCAGCGGAAGATCTCGTCCTTGAGCTGCCGGGCGATGCCCATGCCGCCGGCCGGAACGGCCTCGCCGTCCAGGATGGCCAGGTCGATGCCGCCCTTGTCCATGATCTTGATCACGGCCGGTTCGGTCGCGCACTCGAAGTACTCGAGCTCGGGCAGATCGGCGGCGGGCCGCTTGCCCAGGGCCAGCCGGACCGACTCCCGCGTCGTACGGTCGTCGCTGTAGACCAGCACCTTCAGCGGACGCTCTGAACTCATCGCTTCATCCCAAGCTGTGTGTGGACAGGCAGATAACACCGCGCATGCTACCGGGGTGGTGGCGCGGCTCTGCGCGCCTGTTCCTCCAACCGGTCCAGCCGCCGGTCCTCACGCTTGGCTTCACGCTGCGACTGGCGCACCCACTGGACGAAGAGCACGGCGAAGAAGACGAGTCCGACGATGTCGCCGGAGCCCCAGAGCAGACCGCCCGCGATGTACTGGTCACGCAGCGGTGACGGCGGCCAGGACCGGCCGAACGACGTGTACCAGTCCTCCGCGATCAGCTTGTTCGCCGACATGATCGTGATCCCGAGGAACGCGTGGAACGGCAGCGTCAGGAACGTCAGCATCAGCCGGAACGGGTAGATCACGCGGCCAGGCACCGGATCCAGGCCGAGCAGCGGCCAGAAGAACAGGGCGCCGACTGCGATGAAGTGGACGTGCAGCAGGTCGTGCAGCATCGTCGAGCGCAGCGTCGCGTCGTACCAGCCGCTGAAGTAGAGGGCCCACGGGCTCAGCACGAACAGCGTGAAGCCGATCAGCGGGAAGCAGATCACCTTCGCGAAGCGCGAGTGCAGTACGGCGAGCAGCCAGCCGCGCGGCCGCCGCGGAAGGGTGCGCAGAGCAAGCGTCACCGGCGCGCCGAGCGCCATCGCCAGCGGGGTGAGCATCGACAGCACCATGTGCTGGGCCATGTGCACGCTGAGCAGAACGGTGTCGTAGGCACCGAGCACCGACTGGGTCGCGATCACCGCGCTGCCCAGACCGACGCCGACGAAGGAGAACGTCCGCCCGCGCGACCACTTGTCCCCCCGCGCACGCAGGCGGTGAACGCCGTACAGGTAGACGGCGCCGACGGCCACGATCACGGCCAGCAGCACCGGTTCGAAGGTCCAGGCGGTCAGCAGCCGCAGCGGCGTGATCGGCTCGATCTGATCGCCGGGTCCGGCGTGGAGGGGAAGCACTCTCCCACAGTAGAAACAACAAAGGGCCGACATGCATGGGGGTGGGCGTGCTGTCAGGAACCTGGACCGACATAATGACCGCGTGGCCACTGCAACCGCACTCCCAGCGTCCCGTGAACACGGACACCACGACCGTCCCAGCATGGTCAGTGTCGGCACGATCGTCTGGCTCTCGAGCGAACTGATGTTCTTCGCCGCCCTGTTCGCGGCGTACTTCACGATCCGGTCGGTGACGACCGCCGCCGCGGCACCGGGAACGGAGACCCTGTGGGACGCCTCCACAGCGCTCCTGAACATCCCGTTCGCGGCGGTGAACACCACGATCCTGGTGCTGTCGTCGTTCACCTGCCAGTTCGGCGTCTTCGCCGCCGAGCACGGCCGGGTCGGCCGGACCGGCTCGGTGCTGAACCCGCGGTCCTGGGGCATGCGTGAGTGGTTCATCCTCACGTATGTGATGGGCGCGGTCTTCATCGCCGGCCAGGTGACCGAGTACGCCACGCTGATCCACGAGGGTGTGACGATCGCCTCGTCGCCGTACGGATCGGTCTTCTACCTGACCACCGGCTTCCACGGTCTGCACGTGACCGGCGGTCTCATCGCTTTCGTGTACGTGCTCGCACGCACGTACATGGCTCGTAAGTTCACCCACGAACAGGCCGTCTCGGCGATCGTCGTGTCGTACTACTGGCACTTCGTCGACGTGGTCTGGATCGCCCTGTTCGCGACCATCTACCTGCTCAAATGAGTGAGAAGAGACTTTCCTTGTCACCGGCGCGCTTTTTGTCTGCGCGACGACGGCACCGGTCAGCCGGCCTCGTCGTGCTCCTGTTCGGCCTCCTCGCAGTGGGATCGGCGTACGCCGCCTTCGCCCCTGACAACGCGGTCGCCGACAACTCGGCCCAGTCCCAGCAGATCGAAGAGGGCAAGAAGCTCTTCGCTGTCGGCTGTGCCAGCTGCCACGGCCTGAACGCCGAGGGTGGCGGCAACGGCGAGGGCAAGTTCGCCGGCCCGTCGCTGATCGGCGTCGGCGCGGCCGCCGTCGACTTCCAGGTCGGCACCGGCCGGATGCCGGCCATGCAGCCCGGCGCCCAGATCCCCCGCAAGACCCCGGCGTACACGCCGGAGGAGATCGAGGCCCTGGCCGCGTACGTCGCGTCGCTGGCGCCCGGCCCGGCCGTGCCGGCGTCGGACTCCTACGACATCAGCAAGGCGACCGACGAGCAGGTGACCCGCGGTGGCGAGCTGTTCCGGACCAACTGCACCGCCTGCCACAACTTCGCCGGCAAGGGTGGCGCGCTGCCGAACGGCCGCTACGCCCCGTCGCTGATGGGCGTCGACCCCAAGCACATCTACGAGGCGATGCTGACCGGCCCGCAGCAGATGCCGGTCTTCTCGGACCAGGTGCTGCAGGCTCAGGACAAGCGCGACATCATCGCGTACCTGAACGCGTTGCAGGAGCAGAAAGACCCGGGTGGTTTCGGACTCGGCCGCCTCGGCCCCGTGTCTGAGGGTCTGTGGGGCTGGCTGGTCGGGATCGGCCTACTGGTCTGCGTAGCGGTCTGGATCGGCGCCAAGGGCGTCAGGGCCAAGGGAGCGAAGGCCGAATGAGCGACGACAAGAACCTTCCCGCGGTGAGCGGGGACGACGACCACGGCCACGGCGCCGTGGAGCTGGCCGAGCCGATCGCCGACCCGGGCATCGAGCTGCACGAGCACCGCATCACCGACATCGACCCGAAGGCCGCCGACCGCGTCGAGCGCCAGGTCGCGACGATGTTCACGCTCGCCGGTGTGCTCTCGCTCGGCGCGTGCGTGGGGTACTTCGCGATCCCGCGTGACGCCGTCCTGGAGTTCGGCCCGCTGTCGGGCAACGCGAACAACATGACGATCGGCCTGTGCCTGGGCGTGGCGCTGTTCCTGATCGGCGCCGGCGCGATCCAGTGGGCCAAGAAACTGATGGTCGACACCGAGATCGTCGAGCTGCGGCACGACGCCAGCGGTTCGCCGGAGCAGCGCGCCGACATCATCGAGGGCTTCCAGACCGGCGTCGCCGAGTCCGGGTTCGGCCGCCGCAAGCTGATCCGCCGGTCGCTGATCGGCGCGATGGCGTTGCTCGGTCTGCCGGCCATCGTGCTGCTGCGCGACCTCGGCCCCTCGCCGGGCCGCAAGCTGTACAACACCATCTGGGCGCAGGGCATCCGGGTCGTGAACGACGTGACGCTGCGCCCGATCAAGCCGTCCGACCTGGTCGTCGGTCAGCTGGTCAACGGCGCGCCCGCCAACCTGGCCCCGATCCAGGAGGAGAGCCCGGTCGAGTACCAGAACGCCAAGGCCAAGGCGGCGGTGATCGTGGTGCGGATCGCACCGAACGAGATCCGCACCCCGGCCGGCCGCGAGAACTGGGGCATCGACGGGATCCTGTGCTACTCCAAGATCTGCACCCACGTCGGGTGCCCGATCTCGCTGTACGAGCAGACCACGCACCACGTGCTCTGCCCCTGCCACCAGTCGACGTTCGACCTGGCCGACGGCGCCAAGGTCATCTTCGGCCCTGCCGCCCGTCCGCTGCCCCAGCTACCCTTGGCCGTGGACGCCGAGGGCTACCTGGTCGCGCAGAGCGGCTTCACCGAACCGGTCGGCCCGAGCTTCTGGGAACGAGGGTGACAACAGTGGCCACGAAAGAACTTCCCCCGCCGGTCGCCTGGGTCGACGACCGCATCGGCATCACCAAGATCGGCAAGAAGAACCTGCGCAAGGTCTTCCCCGACCACTGGTCGTTCATGCTCGGTGAGATCGCCCTCTACAGCTTCATCATCCTGCTGCTGACCGGCGTCTTCCTCACCTTCTGGTTCAAGCCGTCGATGGCCGAGATCGAGTACCAGGGCTCGTACAGCCTGCTCAAGGGTCTGCACATGTCCGAGGCCTACGCCTCGACGCTGGACATCTCGTTCGACGTCCGCGGCGGCCTGCTGATGCGCCAGATCCACCACTGGGCGGCCGTCCTGTTCGTCGCCTCGATGATGGTGCACCTGCTGCGCATCTTCTTCACCGGCGCGTTCCGCAAGCCGCGCGAGCTGAACTGGGTGATCGGCTTCGGGATGCTGTTCCTCGGCATCATCGAGGGCTTCATCGGCTACGGCCTCCCCGACGACCTGCTGTCCGGCACCGGACTGCGCATCACCCAGGGCATGATCCAGGCCTCACCGGTGGTCGGGACCTGGATGAGCTTCTTCATCTTCGGCGGCGAGTTCCCCGGGGACGACATGGTGTCGCGGTTCTTCACCGTGCACGTGCTGCTCATCCCCGGCCTGATCCTGGCCCTCGTGACGGCCCACCTGATCCTGGTCGTCTACCACAAGCACACCCAGTACCCCGGTCCCGGCCGGACCGAGAAGAACGTCGTCGGCTACCCGCTGATGCCGGTCTACATGGCCAAGGCCGGCGGCTTCTTCTTCGTCGTCTTCGGCATCACCGCCCTGATGGGCGCGCTGCTGCAGATCAACCCGGTCTGGCTGTACGGCCCGTACAACCCGGCCGAGGTGACGGCGGGCTCGCAGCCCGACTGGTACATGGGCTGGCTGGAAGGCTCGGTCCGCATCATGCCCGGCTTCGAGTCCCACTTCTGGGGCGTGACGCTGAGCTGGAACCTGCTGATACCGGCGCTGATCATCCCGCCCGCGTTCGTCACCCTGGTGGCCCTCTACCCGTTCATCGAGCAGTGGATCACCGGCGACAAGCGGGAGCACCACCTGCTCGACCGGCCGCGCAACGTACCGACCCGGACCGGGATCGGTGCCGCGTTCATCACCTTCTACGGCCTGCTGTGGATCGGTGGCGGCAACGACCTGGTGGCCACGCACTTCGGGATCTCGCTCAACTCGGTCACCTGGTTCCTGCGGTTCGCGGTGTTCCTCGGCCCGGTGTTCGCCTTCTGGGCGACCCGGCGGATCGCGATCTCGCTGCAGCGCGCCGACAACGACCGGCTGCTGCACGGCCTGGAGACCGGCATCATCATGCGGTCGCCCGACGGTGAGTACACCGAGAAGCACGCCCCGATCTCGAACTACGAGGCGTACTCCCTGACCGCCCGCGACCGGACGCTGCCCCTCGAGGTCGGCCCGGAGACGGACGAGAACGGTGTTGCGGCTCCGCACCGCGGCCTGACCAGGATCCGCGCGGCGCTGTCCCGCTTCTACTTCGCCGACTCGGTCCAGAAGCCGACCGCCGCGGAGATCGAAGAGGCGCACGCTCACGGCCACGGTCACGACGACCACGAGGAGCTCGGCCACACCGCCGAGGTCCCCGGCCTGACCGGCACCGTCGAGGTCGACGACGAGACGGCGCGCGAGCAGATCACCAAGCACTGACCAAGCACGATGTGAAAGGCCCCGGCTCGAGAGAGCCGGGGCCTTTTGCTTTGCTTTGGGTGGATGCTGCCGGTTGCTTTGGGTGCCTGCTGCCGTGGCCTATGCCTCGGGTTCTCCCTCGGACGGCTCGCTTCGGCGGGCCCGAGCTCCCCCCGTCGGTCAGTGGAGCAGGACGATCTTCCCGCGAGCATGGCGGGACTCGCTCAGCTCGTGCGCGGCGGCTGCTTCGGTGAGCTGGAACGCCGCCGCCACGGGGATCCGGAGCCGGCCCTCGTTGGCGAGCTCGACCGCCTCGGCCAGACCATGGACGGCCAGTACGTCGGCTCCCGCGCCCAGCGCCTCGCCGGTCTCGTCAGCGGGTGCGCTGTGGGACATGTGAACGCCGTACTGGGCTGCGCTGAAGTCGGCGATCGTCACCACACGCGCCGGGTCGCCGGCGATGGTGATCAGCTGTTCCAGCGCGCCTCCCGCGCAGTCGAACACCGCGTCGACGCCGCCCGGGGCCAGCTCCCTGACGCGGTCCTCCAGCCCCGGCCCGTACGTCGTAGGCTCGGCGCCCAGGGACTTGAGGAAGGCGTGGTTGCGCTCACTCGCCGTACCGATCACTCGTGCGCCGCGAGCAACCGCGAGCTGGATGGCGACGGTCCCCACTCCCCCGGCGGCTCCCTGGATCAGCACCGTGTCGCCTGGTTGGACGCTCAGGCGGTCCAGGACGCGCGTGGAGGTCTCCACACTCCCAGCTGCCCCTCCGGCCTCCTCCCAGCTCCAGACGGCCGGTTTCGGCGCCCAAGCAGCCAGTACGACGAAGTCCGCGTTCGCCGCCCGGCCGGTCATCGAGGTGAACCCGAAGACCTCGTCCCCAACGCTCACCCCGTCCACGCCGTCGCCGACCTCGTCCACCACTCCCGCGGCGTCGAACCCGGTCCGGTACGGAAACTCGGTCGGCACCAGCTCCCGAAACCGCCCCGACCGAATCCCGATCTCCCCCGCCGACACCCCAGAAGCCTTCACCGCGATCCGGATCTCCCCCGGCCCCGCATGCGGCGCCTCGACCTCCCCGATACGCAACACACTCGGCGGCCCGTACTCACTGAACTCCAGAACTCTCATGCCCGCGAACGTAACGGAACACCCCGTCCGCTTAGCTAAACTGAGACCCGTGACAACCGAAGTGAGAACACAACCAGCCGGACCGGCGCCTCGGGTGGGACCCGAGCCGGGCCGGGAGCGTGAGGTGGGATCGGAGGCGTGGCAGGAGGCTGGGCCGGCGCCTGCGGTGGGACCGGCGGTGGCACCCGCGCCGGGCCGGGAGCCCAAGGTGGGATCGGGGGCACGGCAGGGTGCTGGGCGTGGGCGGGTCGCTGGAGGGTTGCGGTCGGATGCTCGGGACAACCGGGAGCGGATCCTTGCCGTCGCGCGGTTGGCTTTCGCTGCTGAAGGTCTGGACGTGCCGATCCGGGAGATCGCTCGGCGGGCCGAGGTCGGCGTCGCGACGCTCTACCGGCACTTCCCCACCAAGGAAGCCCTGCACGTCGAGGCCTTCGCCGAGCAGATGAACTTCTGCTCGACGATCGCGCAGGACGCACTGGACGCCGCTGACCCGTGGGTGGGGTTCAGCCGGATGATCGAGCGGATGATGGAGCAGCACGCGCTGGATCGAGGGTTCGCCCGGGCCTTCACGTCGAGCCTGCCGCCCGCCGCCGGGTTCGCCGCCGAGCGCGACCGCACCCTCCGCTCGCTGCTGGAACTCATCGGCCGCGCCAAGGAAGCCGGCGCCCTCCGCGACGACTTCGTGCTCGAGGACCTCTCCCTCGCCCTGATGGCCAACGAAGGCATCCGCGCCGCGACCCCCGAGCTCAGAGTCGCCGCCTCGAGACGCTTCGCCGCGCTCATGCTCCAGTCGTTCCAGGCCAACCCCGTACGCCGGGACCTCCCGCCCGCAGTCCGGCTGCCGGTCTCGAGGGCCTAGCCCCCGATCAGCCGCAAACCGGGCCGAACCGAGCAGGAGGTGGAAACACGTGCCCACAGCGTGGGGTGGAAAGCACAGACCGCCCCCCGCAAGCTGCGTGGGGCGGTCCTAGGTGCTCTAGCGCCTGGGCGGTAGGCCCGGGCGACCGGTCAGGCCAGGGCTGATCCAGCCTTGTACTTGGTCCAGGAGTCGTTCCAGTCGGTCCAGCCGTTGCCGGGGGTCATGGGGCGGTTGGTGCCGGTGACGACGACCGGGTCGCCGCGGAGCGTTTGGGCGAAGTACCAGGCGCCGTCCTTGAGACTCATGCCGACGCAGCCGTGGCTGACGTTCTCGGTGCCCTGGCTGCCGCTCGACCAGGGAGCGCCGTGGATGAACTCACCGGAGCTGGTGACGCGCTGGGCGTACTGGACGTCGTGGATGTCGTAGTACTCCGGGTCGCCGGGCTGGATGCCGACGGTGCGGGCGTCCATCCGCTTGGTGCGGTACTTCTCCATGATCACCTTGACGCCGCTGCGGGTGGTGAACCCGTCCTTGCCGGCGGTGATCGGGATGGTCCGGGCCAGCTTGCCGTTGATGGTGACGGCCATCGTGTGCTTCTTGACGTCGACCTTGGTGACGACCGACTTGCCGATCGCGAAATCGATCTCGCGGCTGGCCGAGCCCCACACGCCGCCGCCGGCGTTGACGCCCTGGGTGGCGATGTTCACGGTGATCTTGGTGCCGGCCGGCCAGTAGTTCTTGGGCCGGTAGTTGACCTGCTTGCTGTTCATCCAGTGCCAGGTGCCCTCGACCGGGACCGAGGTCTTCACCGAGAGCCGCTTCTCGACCGCGGCGCGGTCCTTGACCGGGTTGTTCCAGAAGATCTGGATCGGCATCGCGACACCGACAGTCTCGCCGTTCAGCGGTGCGACCGAGGCCTTCAGCTTGGTGCTCGCGGCCAGCGTCTTGAACGTCGAGCTGATCTGCACGGTCTTGCCGTCGCTGCCCTGCGCGGACCCGGCCACCGTGTACGTCGCGCTCGGCTTGAGCTGCGGCAGCGACGTCCACTCCGACTTGGCGTCGTTGAACGACCCGGTGACCTTGTCGCCGTCCTTGTCGCTGACGGTGATGTTGTCCAGCGTGCCGGAGCTGGTGACGACCTTGACCGGCTGGTCCGGGCGGACCGCCGCGGCGTTCTTCGCCGGCGTGACGGTCACGTTCGCCGCGGCCGGGTCGGTCGACGGGGTCTGGCTCTGGTCGCCACCGGGCGTCGTCGACGCGCCGGGAGTGGAACTCGACGGGGCGCCTCCCGCGGCTGGACTGCCCCCGTCGGTGTCACTACAAGCCGCCGCGACCACCAGCATCGCGCAGATCCCCGCCACGGCCAGGCCGCGTTTGCGCACCGAACTACCCAACACCCTGAGCTCCCCTGAGATTCGTTGCACCGCCCCGGCAAGCCTAGCTCGCCCTGCGGTGGTCCTAACGCACCAGATCGCCACCGGTACGGCGGGCCCTTTCGGACCCGCTGTACTGATGACGATCGGAACGGTCTTTTAGTTGACTTTTTCGTGAGTCCCGTCAGTGCGCTCCGTCAGTGCGCGTGGTCGCCGCGGTAGTACTCGAAGATGAATCCGGACAGCGCCACGATCCCCAGCCCGGTGCCGATGATGAACAGCCACCAGCCGAAGACCAGGCCGAGCACGATGATCGACAGCGTCGCGGCGCACCACAGCGGCCACCACGAGTACGGCGGGAAGAAGCCCAGCTCACCGGCTCCGTCCGCGATCTCGGCTTCCTTGCGGTCCTCCGGACGGGCGTCCATCCGGCGCGCGGTGATGCTCAGGTAGAACGTCACCAGCAGCGCCAGGAAGAACGTCATCACCAGTGCGGTGGTCCCGGTCGGGTCCTCCGACATGATCCAGTAGATCGGGGCGACGATCAGGACGAACAGCGTCAGGATGCCGAAGACCCAGGCCTCGACCTTCATGCCTTACCCTCTCCGTCCCCGGTCGTACCGGTGCCCGCGTTCAAGTTGCGCTCGAGGTTCTCGACCCGGCCCTGGTCCTCACCGGCGTCGAGCAGGTTGTCCCGCGGGGCACCGCTGTCGCCGTACTCGGCGAGCGCGATGTCCGGGTGGTGCAGGTCGAAGGCCGGCGACTCCGACCGGATCCGCGGCAGGCTGACGAAGTTGTGCCGCGGCGGAGGCGAGCTGGTCGCCCACTCCAGCGAACGTCCCCAGCCCCACGGGTCGTCGACGCCGACCAGCGGCGCCTTGCGGGACTTGTAGACGTTGTAGAAGAACGGCAGCATCGACAGGCCGAGCACGAAGGCACCGATGCTGGAGACCTCGTTCAGCGTGGTGAAGCCCTCGTTCGCGCCGTACGACGCGTAGCGCCGCGGCATGCCCTCGACGCCCAGCCAGTGCTGCACCAGGAACGTCGTGTGGAAGCCGATGAACAGCAGCCAGAAGTGCAGCTTGCCGAGCTTCTCGTCGAGCATCCGGCCGGTCATCTTCGGCCACCAGAAGTAGAAGCCCGCGAACATCGCGAACACCACCGTTCCGAACACCACGTAGTGGAAGTGCGCCACCACGAAGTAGGAGTCGGACAGCTGGTAGTCCAGGGCCGGCGAGGCCAGGATGACGCCCGTCAGGCCACCGAACAGGAAGGTGGTGAGGAAGCCGATCGACCACAGCATCGGGGTGTCGAAGGACAGAGATCCGCCCCACATCGTCCCGATCCAGTTGAAGAACTTCACCCCGGTCGGGACCGCGATCAGGAACGTCATGAACGAGAAGAACGGCAGGTTCACCGCTCCGGTGACGTACATGTGGTGCGCCCAGACCGCCACCGAGAGGACCGCGATCCACAGCGTCGCGGCGACCAGACCGATGTAGCCGAAGACGGGCTTGCGGCTGAAGACCGGGAGGATCTCGGTGATGATGCCGAAGAACGGCAGCGCGATGATGTAGACCTCTGGATGCCCGAAGAACCAGAACAGGTGCTGCCACAGGAGTGGACCACCGTTCGCCGCGTCGAAGACGTGAGCCCCCAAGGCTCGATCCGCCTCCAGCATCAGCAGCGCGCCGGCCAGGATCGGGAACGCGATCAGCACGAGGATCGAGGTCACCAGGATGTTCCAGGTGAAGATCGGCATCCGGAACATCGTCATACCGGGCGCGCGCATCGTGATGATGGTGGTGACGAAGTTGACCGCACCGAGGATCGTGCCCAGACCGGCCAGGTACAGACCCATGATCCACAGGTCGCCACCGACGCCCGGCGAACGGACCGCGTTCGACAGCGGGGCGTAGGCGAACCAGCCGAAGTCGGCCGCGCCGCCCGGGGTGAAGAAGCCGGAGATCGTGATCGTGCCGCCGAACAGGAACAGCCAGTAGCTGAACATGTTCAGCCGCGGGAACGCCACGTCGGGCGCACCGATCTGAACGGGCATGATCACGTTCGCGAAGCCGACGAACAGCGGCGTCGCGAACAGCAGCAGCATGATCGTGCCGTGCATCGTGAACAGCTGGTTGTAGACCTCTTCGTTCACGATCTGCAGGCCCGGCTTGGCCAGCTCGGCGCGGATCAGCAGCGCCATCACGCCGCCGATCAGGAAGAAGATGAACGAGGTGATCAGGTACAGGTGACCGATCAGCTTGTGGTCGGTGGTGGTGAGCCACTTGACCGCGATCTGGCCCTTGCTGCGCCGCCTCGGCAACGCGCTCGCGGCCCCTACGGCGCCGCTGCGCTCAGCGAAGTCGGTCACTTCTCGCCCTCCTGCTCCCCGTGGCCGGGAATGGTGGTTGCGTCCTGGCCACCGGTGGCGGCGCCGGTCTGGCCCTTGGCCGCCAGCTCACGCAGGTGTGCCTGGTACTCGTCGGCGGTGACCACGCGGACGGTGAAGATCATCCGGCTGTGGTAAAGGCCGCAGAGCTCCGCGCACTTGCCGGCGAAGGTGCCGGTCTTGGTCGGGGTCAGCTCGAACTTGCCGGTCCGGCCCGGGATGACGTCCAGCTTGAAGTAGAAGGCCGGCACCCAGAAGGAGTGGATCACGTCGGGCGAGGTCAGCTCGAACTCGACCGACTCGTTCACCGGGAGCACCAGCTCGGCCGGCTGGTCGAGCGTGCCGGTCTCCCAGACGCCCTGCTGCCCGTCGACGGTGTCCTTGTAGTTGAAGGTCCACTGCCACTGCTGGCCGACCACGTTGATCTGGTGCGTCGAGGCACCGGAGTTCTTCGTGATCACGTTGCCGTGCTCGACGGTGTAGAAGAACAGCACACCGATGATCGCGAACGGCGCGAGTGTGTAGAGCACCTCGAGCGGCAGGTTGTAGCGCGTCTGCCGCGGCGCGTCCTCGCTGCGCCGGCGGTACCGGACCACGGCGAACAGGATCAGGCCCCACACCATCACACCGACGACCAGGGCAGCGATCCACGCCCCGATCCACAGGCTTCTGACTGCCTCGGTCCGGTCCGAAGCACCCTCCGGCAGTCCAAGTCGTTTCCACTGCGCGTTGGTCTCCGACGAGCAGCCGGTCAGCAGCATTGTGCCGACCACTACCGCTGCCGGGACCAGCAGGCGTCGCTTCGCCGGACGTGACGCGGCGCGGGTCTGCTGACCCGCCGCTCGCGCGACCACTCCGGACGTGCCGTTCGAACCCACGGGGCGCCTTTCCCTTCCCAGGTGAGACTGACGACAGAACACTACTGGACTGCCTCCCGCGTTCTGCGCATAGGTAGGGCTTAGCGTTTCCCGTGTGAGCCACCGTGCACATCTGGACGCCGCAAGTGCCGAGGAACTGCACCCTGCCGCGCGGGAGGTGTTGCTGCAGGCACTCGATTCCGGGTGGGCCGATCCGGCCCGGTTGCACCACGAGGGACGGACCGCCCGGCTGCTGCTCGACAACGCCCGCGCGGTGCTCGCGGAAGGCGTCGGCGTACGGCCTGACGAGCTGTATCTGACCACCTCCGGAACGGCCGCGATCCATGCCGGACTGCCTGCCATCGCGGCTGCTCGGCGACGGATCGGTACGACGGTGGTGCACTCCGCAGTCGAGCACTCGGCGGTCCTGCATGCCGCAGCAGCAGCTGGTACGGCGTACGAGGTGGGCGTGGACCAGCTGGGACGGGTCGACTTCGACGACTTCGCCGAGCAGGTCCGGCAGCCCGGCGTCGCGCTGGCCGCCTTGCAGACGGCGAATCACGAGGTGGGGACGCGGCAGCCGGTGAGCCGCCTTGGCGAGATTGCGGCCGCAGCTGGAGTCCCCCTGTTCGTGGACGCTGCCGCGACGGTCGGGCACGAGCCCATCCCTGGCGGGTGGTCGGTGCTGGCCGCAAGCGCTCACAAGTGGGGCGGCCCGGCCGGGGTCGGGCTGCTCGCCGTACGGAAGGGCACTCGGTTCGCCCCGGCCTGGCCGGTGGACGAACGCGAGGACGGCCTCTCCCCCGGGCACCCGAACGTCCCGGCTGCGCTGGCTGCCGCGGCTGCTCTGCAGGCCCGCCTCCTGGAAGCCGATGCCTTGGACAAGCAGCACCGGGCCTGGATCGCCGAGCTCAGGACGCGGGTAGCGGCTGACCTCACCGACGTGGAGGTTGTCGGGGATCCGGAGGACCGGCTGCCGCACGTGCTGACCTTCTCCTGCCTGTACGTCGACGGTGAGGCCCTGGTCACCGCACTGGACGCCGAGGGCTTCTCCGTCTCCAGCGGATCAGCCTGTACGGCGAGCACGCTGCGCCCGTCGCACGTCCTGGCTGCGATGGGCGTACTCACCCACGGCAACGTCCGGGTCTCACTCGGCCGCGGCAGCACGTACGAGGACGTCGACCGCTTCGCGCGGGTGCTGCCCGGGCTGGTTCGGCGGATCCGTGCTGAGGTGGGGATGTGACGACCCTCGACTGCCGCGGGATGCTCTGCCCGCTCCCGGTGATCAAGCTCGCGCAGGCGTTCCCGGACCTGGCGGTCGGCGACAGCATCGCCGTACTGGCCGACGACCCGGCCGCAGCGACGGACATCCCTGCCTGGTGCCGGATGCGCGGGCAGGAGCTGGTCTCCGCGGAGGACGGGCAGTACGTCGTACGGAAGCTGGGCTGAAAACCGTTGGCGCCGAGTGACCGGTACGCCCCAGGCTGACCGGCATGACCGACTTCTCGATCAAGCCGATCCTGACCGGCGAGCTGGTCGTCCTGCGCGTGCTGGACGAGCAGGACTTCCCGGCGATGAAGGCCGCGATGGACGATCCCGAGGTGGCCCGGCTGACCGGGAGCCACGGGGAGATCAGCGACGAGAAGGCGCTGGAGTGGATCCGGACCCGCAAGGACCAGCCCGATCGGCTCGACCTGGCGATTGTTGACAAAGCCACCGGCGAGACCGTCGGTGAGGCGGTGCTGAACGACTACGACCCGGACAACCAGGCGTGCAACTTCCGGATCCTGATCGGGCCGAGCGGTCGTGGACGGGGGCTGGGGACCGAGGCGACCCGGTTGATCGTCGGCTACGGCATCGAGGTGCTCGGGCTGCACCGGATCAGCCTCGGGGTGTACGCGTTCAACCCGCGGGCGCAGCGGGCGTACGAGAAGGCCGGGTTCGTGGTCGAGGGCCGGCTGCGCGACGACCTGCTGTGGGAAGGCGAGTGGGTGGACTCGATCGTCATGTCGGTGCTCGCGACGGAGTGGCCGCCAAGTAACCAGTGAGCCCGGTAGGTTCGGAGGCGTGACCGAACGTTTCGCCGTACTGACCGGTGCCGGGATCTCGACCGCGTCGGGCATCCCGGACTTCCGCGGGCCGCAGGGATTGTGGACAAAAGACCCGGGCGCGCAGGCGATGTTCGACATCGACGAGTACGTCGCGTCGCAGCAGGTCCGGGCCGCCGCCTGGAAGCACCGCCTCGCCGCGCCCGCCTGGACCGCCGAGCCGAACGCCGGCCACCGCGCGCTGGCCGACCTCGAGCGCCAGGGCCGTCTGACCGCGCTGATCACCCAGAACATCGACGGCCTGCACCAGAAGGCCGGGTCGGTGAACGTCCTCGAACTGCACGGCACGGTCTGGTTCGTCGACTGCCTGAACTGCGCCCGCCGGATCCCGATGGCCGACCTCCTCCCCCGCCTCGAGGCCGGCGAGGAGGACCCCGCCTGCGAGATCTGCGGCGGCATCCTCAAGTCCGCGACGGTCTCGTTCGGCCAGTCCCTCGACCAGAACATCCTCGACGCGGCGGTCGCGGCGACGGAGGCCTGCGACACCTTCCTGGCGATCGGTACGTCGCTGCAGGTCTACCCGGCCGCCGGGCTGTGCGACGTCGCGCTGAAGGCCGGCAAGCGTTTGATCATCATGAACGCCCAGCCCACGCCGTACGACGAAGAAGCCGACGAGATCATCCGCGGCCCGATCGAGACCACCCTGCCGGCCCTCGTCGGCTGACCGCCGGCCCCGGTCCCGTGACCTGAGCGCGACCTTCAGGCTCTTCCCCCGGCCAGACTCGCGGGCTAGCGTCCCGGGCAGATTGTCCTGTCTTGGGAGGGGAACCCGCGATGCTCAGGTTCGTCATGCGCCGTGCTCGTTGGCTGGCTGGGGCGACAGCGATCGCCGTGGTGGCGGTAGGGCTCGGTACGCCGTCCGCCGCACCCGCTGGTCCGTCCGCAGACCGGGTGATCACGCTCGCCGGGTCGCTGCAGAGTGAGTTGGGATGTGCCGGGGACTGGGATCCGGGGTGTGCCGCGAGCACGCTCGGGTCGGCAGCGCCGTACAGCAAGGTCTTCGACGTGCCCGCCGGCAGCTACGAGTACAAGGTGACCGTCAACGGCGGCTGGGACGAGAACTACGGCGCCGGTGGCGTGCTGAACGGCGCGAACATCCCGTTGACGATCGCCGGGCCGGCCAAGCTGCGGTTCAGCTACGACGACACCACGCACGTCGTCAGTGTCGTGCCGGTCAACCTCGCGGGCCCGACGCCGACCCCGGCCGACAAGGCGCTGGCGAGCCCGAGCTTGCGCGAGGACCTGACCAAGGAACGCTTCTACTTCCTGATGGCCGACCGGTTCGCCAACGGCAACAAGGCGAACGACGCCGGCGGACTGACCGGAGACCGGCTCACCACCGGACTCGACCCAACCGACAAGGGCTTCTACCACGGCGGCGACCTGGCCGGCGTGATGCAGAAGCTCGACTACATCAAGTCCCTCGGTACGACGAGCATCTGGCTGACCCCGTCGTTCAAGAACCGGCCCGTCCAGGGCTCGGGCGCCGACGTGAGCGCCGGGTACCACGGCTACTGGATCACCGACTTCACCCAGATCGACCCGCACCTGGGCACCAACGCGGACATGCAGCAGCTGATCAAGCTCGCCCACGGCAAGGGCATGAAGGTCTTCTTCGACATCATCACCAACCACACCGCGGACGTGATCGCCTACGAGTCCGGCCAGTACGGCTACATCCCGAAGGCGACGTCGCCGTACAAGGATGCCAACGGCACCGTCTTCGACGACAAGCAGTACGCCGGCGGCGACACCTTCCCGCCGCTCGACCGCAACACCAGCTTCCCGAACGTGCCGGTCTTCAAGACGCCGGCCGACGAGACGGTCAAGCAGCCGGCCTGGCTGAACGACCCGACGCTCTACCACAACCGCGGCGACTCGACCTTCGCCGGCGAGAGCGCCGAGTACGGCGACTTCGTCGGACTGGACGACCTGTTCACCGAGCAGCCGAAGGTCCGCGACGGGATGATCGACGTCTACAAGACCTGGGCCGAGCTGGGCATCGACGGGTTCCGGATCGACACCGTCAAGCACGTGAACCTGGAGTTCTGGCAGAAGTTCTCGCCGGAGATCCTGAAGGCCGCGAAGGCGAAGGGGACCAAGGACTTCTTCATGTTCGGCGAGGTCTACGACGCCGACCCGAAGTTCATGTCGACCTACACGACCTCCGGCGCGCTGCAGGCGACGATCGACTTCGGGTTCCAGCAGAACGCGGTCGCGTTCGCCAAGGGCGATCCCGCGACGAAGCTCAGAGACTTCTACGCGAACGACGACTACTACACCGACGCCGACTCCAACGCGTACCAGTTGCCGACCTTCCTCGGGAACCACGACATGGGCCGGGTCGGCACGTTCCTCAAGCAGGGCGGGGCAGCAGGTCAGGAACTCCTGCAGCGTGACAAGCTCGCGCACTCGCTGATGTTCCTGACCCGCGGCCAGCCGGTCATCTACTACGGCGACGAGCAGGGCTTCACCGGGCCGGGCGGCGACAAGGACGCGCGGCAGGACATGTTCGCGACCCAGACCACCGAGTACGCCGACGACGAGGTCGTCGACGGGACCGGATCGTCGACAATCGGCAGCAAGGACTCGTTCAGCACGAACGCGCCGATGTACAAGCACATCGCGGCGCTGCAGAAGCTGCGCGCCAAGTACCCGGCACTCAGCGACGGCACCCAGATCCACCGCTACTCGTCGAACGCCGGCGGCCTGTACGCGTTCAGCCGGATCGGCGCGGACAAGACCGAGTACCTGGTGGTGTCCAACAACGCGACGACCGCGAAGAGCGCCACCATCCCGACGTACGGGTCGAAGGTCTTCAAGCCCGTGTACGGCGGGACGAAGTCGTTCGTCACCGACCGCGAGGGCCGGGCGACGCTGACCCAGCCGCCGCTGTCGGTCACGGTCTACCAGGCTGTTTCCAAGGTCCCGCACCGCTCCAAGGCACCGGCCGTCTACCTGAGCTCGCCGGAGCCCGGTGCGACCGTCGGCGGTCGCGCCGAGATCGCCGCCGCGGTCCCGGAGAACACCCCGGTCACCGTCACGTACGGCGTCCGCCCGGTCGGTACGACGACGTGGCAACGACTCGGGTCCGACGACAACGCGCCGTACCGCGTCTTCCACGACGTCTCGAAGCTTGCCAAGGGCACCCTGCTGGAGTACCGGGCCGTGCTCAAGGATGCGTCCGGCAACTACTCCGTCTCCGGCTCGTACGGCGTGGTCGGCGACCCGCCGCCGCCCGGCGGCGGTGGGGGTGGTGGGAACGGACCGGTCACGCAGCCCGCGAACGTGAGCGTGCCCGGCGACCACAACAGCGAGATGGGTTGCCCGGCGGACTGGTCGCCGGACTGCGACCAGGCGCAGCTGACGCTCGACCCGAAGGACAAGGTCTGGAAGGGTACGTACCCGATCCCTGCGGGCGAGCATGCGTACAAGGCCGCGATCAACAAGACGTGGGACGAGAACTACGGGGCCGGAGGCAACCTCAACGGCGCGAACATCTCCTACACCGCGCCGGCCACACCGACCACGTTCTACTACGAGCACGGCCGGCACTTCGCCACCTCGAACGCGCAGGGCCCGATCGTCACCGTGCCCGGTTCGTTCCAGTCCGAGCTGGGCTGCCCGGCCGACTGGTCGCCCGACTGCATGCGACCCTGGTTGACCGACCAGGACGGCGACGGCACCTTCACCTGGTCGACGAGCGAGTTGGGAGCGGGCAGTTATGAGGCGAAGGTCGCGCACGGGCTCTCCTTCGACGAGAGCTACGGCCAAGGCGGCAGTCCGACCGGCGGCAACATCCCGATCCAGGTGCCGGGCGACGGGCTGGTCGTCACGTTCTCGTACGTGCTCGCGACGCACCTGCTGACCGTGACGACCTCAAAGCCGGGCGCGCAGCCCGATCTCAAGCAGGCGAAGGCGCACTGGGTCGGCAAGGACCTGCTCGCCGTACCGCCGGTGGCTCACCCGGAGCGGTCGCGCTGGCGGCTGCACTGGTCGCCGACCGGCGGGCTCGCGGTCGACGCGGACGACATCGGCGGCTCGTCATCCGGACTGCGGGTCGATCCAGCAGGATTGCCTGCGAAGGTGCTGGCCAAGTACCCGGCACTCAAGGGCTACACCGCGCTGCGGCTCGACAACGCCGACGCGCGCAAGATCCTGAAGGGCCAGCTCGGGCTCGCCCAGTACGACGACGCCGGGCGGCTGCTCGACGCGACCGGGGTGCAGATCCCCGGCGTACTGGACGACGTCTACGGCTCGGCGGTCGGACGCTCGTACGGCGTGACGTGGCACGGCGGCGTTCCGCGGTTCACGCTCTGGGCGCCGACCGCGCAGAAGGTCACGCTGCTGATCGGCGGCCGGCGGGTGCCGATGAGGCCGTCGTCCGACGGCTCGTGGACGGCGGACGATCGTCGACAATCGACCGGGGCGTCCTACCGGTACGAGGTGACGGTCTTCGCACCGAGCACGGGCAAGGTGGAGACCAACGTGGTCACCGACCCGTACTCGGTCGCGCTGACCACGGACTCGGCGTACTCGGTGGCCGTGGATCTCGACGCCGCCGCCGGGAAGCCCGCGCTCTGGGCGAAGACTCCGGTGCCGCCGCTGGCGCGGTCGGTGGATTCGACGATCTACGAACTGCACGTCCGTGACTTCTCGATCAACGACACCACGGTCCCGGCCGCACACCGCGGGACCTACCTCGCGTTCGCCGACGAGGGCGCCGGGACCAAGCACCTGCGCAAGCTCGCGCAGGCCGGCCTCAACACGGTGCACCTCTTGCCGACGTTCGACATCGCCTCGATCCCGGAGGGTGCGCAGGACAAGCCCGCGTGCGACCTGAAGGCGCTCCCGGCGGACTCGGAGGAGCAGCAGGCGTGCGTCACCGCCGTCGCGGCGAAGGACGGGTTCAACTGGGGCTACGACCCGTACCACTGGCTCGCGCCGGAGGGTTCGTACGCCGTCCAGAAGGACGGGCTGAGCCGGGTCGCGGAGTTCCGGACGATGGTCGGCGGGCTGCACAAGTCGGGACTGCGGGTCGTGCTCGACCAGGTGTACAACCACACGCCGGCCGCCGGTCAGGCGCCGACGTCGGTGCTCGACAAGGTCGTCCCGGGCTACTACCAGCGGCTGAACGCCACCGGTGGGGTCGAGACGTCGACGTGCTGCAGCAACATCGCGACCGAGCACGCGATGGCCGAGAAGATCATGGTCGACAGCACGGTGTCGTGGGCCCGCAACTACAAGGTCGACGGGTTCCGGTTCGACCTGATGGGGCATCACAGCAAGGCGAACATGCTGAAGGTCCGGGCAGCGCTGGACAAGCTGACCGTCTCCCGCGACGGCGTCGACGGGAAGAAGGTGTTCCTGTACGGCGAAGGCTGGAACTTCGGCGAGGTCGCCAACAACGCGCTGTTCGAGCAGGCGACGCAGGGCAACCTCGGCGGGACCGGGATCGCGACGTTCTCCGACCGGCTGCGGGACGCCGTACGGGGTGGTGGGCCGTTCGACGAGGACCCGCGGGTGCAGGGGTTCGGGTCCGGTGCGGCGAGCGATCCGAACGGTGCTCCGGTCAACGGTTCGCCGGCTGACCAGGCGAAGCGGTTGGCGCACGACACGGATCTGGTGCAGCTCGGGCTGGCGGGGAACCTGCGGGCGTTCAGCTTCCGGTCCGCGGACGGCGGGGCCGTCGTACGGGGTGATGGGGTGGACTACAACGGGTCGCCTGCCGGGTACGCGGATCAGCCCAACGAGGTCATCACGTATGTGGATGCCCATGACAACGAGACGTTGTGGGACTCGCTGACCTTCAAGTTGCCGGCCTCGATGCCGATGGCTGACCGGGTGCGGATGAACACGTTGTCGTTGGCAACGACCGCGCTGGCGCAGACGCCGTCGTTCTGGCACGCGGGTGCGGACCTGCTGCGGAGCAAGTCGCTGGACCGGAACTCGTACGACTCCGGCGACTGGTTCAACCAGCTGGACTGGACGGGGGCGGACAACGGGTTCGGGCACGGGTTGCCGCCGAAGACGGACAACGAAGCCAAGTGGTCGTTCATGAAGCCGCTGCTCGGCAACGCTGCTCTGAAGCCTTCGGCCGCTGAGGTGGGGACGGCCTCCGCGGCCGCCGCGGATCTGCTGAAGCTCAGGTTCTCGACGCCTCTGTTCCGGCTGGGATCGGCTGAGCTGATCAACCAGAAGGTGAGCTTCCCGGTGAGTGGCACTGCCGCCGCTGTGCCGGGCGTCATCACCATGCGCGTCGACGACTCGGTCGGTCCGAACGTCGACCCGGCGCTGAAGGGTGTGGTGGTGGTCTTCAACAGCACCGGATCGACCGTCAGCCAGCAGGTGCCGGGCCTGACCGGTGCGAACCTGTCACTCTCGCCGGTGCAGGCCGGGGGCTCCGACCCGGTCGTCAAGCAGACGACCTGGACCCCCGCAACCGGCACCGTCTCAGTGCCGGCCCGAACGGTCGCCGTACTGGTTCAGCGCTAGAGACAGAGGACGGCGTCGCCCAGCGCGGAAGCCTCGGCGGCGCCGCTCCCTCGCTTGCCCAGCGCGGAACGCGCGAGGGCTCGGGGCGGCGCCGCTCCCCTCCCCTCCCCCTCTTTCAGGGGATGCGGACGACGAGGGCTGCCGGGTCGACCTCGGCGCTCAGAATCCTGCCGTTCTCGATGGTGTCGCCGTCCAGCTGGCGCCCGGCTGGTTTGTCGGCCTTGATCTGGATCTTCTGGCCGGTGAAGCGTTCGATGTGGCGGCCCTCGTTCAGGGACTTGATCACCAGGCTCAGCGCCAGCCGGGGCCAGTGGCTGATCCGACGGGGAGCCAGTACGACGAGGTCGATCGTGCCGTCGTCGGGCTTGGCATCCGGGAGCAGCGGGATGTTCGCCTGGAGCGTGCCGACGTTGCCGATCACCACCGTGCGGGCGCGGCGGGTGATCGGCGGCTTGTCGTCGACGACGATCTCGATCTTCACGAACGGATGGTTCAGGTTCCGCACGGTCGACACGACGTACGCCGCCCAGCCGACGCGCTTCTTCAGGTCGTCCGGTGCGTCGGCGATGATCGCGGCGTCCAGGCCGAGCCCGGCCATCACGACGAACCGGTCGTTCGCAAGCTGGTCGCCCTTCACCAGTACGCTGTCGATCCGCTGCTCGGACCCGTCCAGCAACTGGCTCAGCGCCTCGTCGAGGTCGAGCGAGATGCCGAGGTTGCGGGCGAGCAGGTTCCCCGTACCGGCCGGCAGTACGGCGACCGGTACGTCGGTCCGCGCCAGCTCGGCGCAGACCACCCGCACGGTCCCGTCGCCACCGGCCACCACGACCAGCGCAACCTGCTCGTCGATCGCCCGCTGCGCCATCGCGTGGCCGGCGTCGTCCTCGGTCGTCTCCAGCCAGAGCGAGTCCTCGAACCCGCGCTCGGACAGCGCCGCGTCGACCTTCGCGCGGAACTCGTCGGCGTCCCCGACCTTGATCGGGTTGAGGATCACCGCGGCGCGCAGCCGGCCGTTCGGCTCGGGCTGGTCGTCCTGGGTCTCTGGGTTCACCGGGGGCCTGTCTGTTCAGGGGAATGTGCGGGGATGCAGCATTCCACGGTGTGCCCAGGAAACCCAGGGAGTACTCCTTTTCAGGCCGGCCGATAGACGGTGTGGAGTACGCCGGTGCTGAACGGGGTCACCGAGACGAGCTCCAGCGGTACCGTCTCGCCCTCGTCGAACAGCCGCGCGCCGTGACAGACGGCGATCGGGTGAACCAGCAGGTGCAACTCGTCGAGGACCTTCGCCCGCAGCAGCGACCGGACCAGTGTCGACGATCCGACAACGCTGATGTCCTTGCCCGGCCCTTCCTTCAGCTCGGCCAGGGTCTTCATCGGGTCGCCCTCGACCAGCGTCGAGTTCTGCCAAGCGTCGACGTTCTCGAGGGTCCTGGAGACGACCAGCTTCGGGGTGTTGTTCATGTGCGCGGCCATCTCCATGTCGGCGGTCGGCCAGAACGACGCGAACTCCTCGTACGTCCGGCGCCCGACCAGCATGGTGTCCGAGCGCGCGGTGAGCGCGTCGACCTGCGCGCCCATCGCGTCGTCGAAGTACGGGAAGTGCCACTGGTCGGGGGCCTGCGTGACGCCGTCGAGGGAGATGAACAGGCCGGCCACGATCTTGCGCATGATGGTGCTCCTTGGGGTCTGGAGGGGTGCTCTTGCCTGTGCGTCGACCGGCGCCGGCCTGGATCGACATCGTGGCCGGAAGTTTTTCGGGCCCGTCTCACGGCACGCGAATCCTGGTGAATTTGTCGGTGGCGGCGGCTAGCGTGCATCGGGTGACTCTTCCTCGCAGTACGCCGGCAGACCAGGGACTCTCCAGCGCGGGCCTCGACGCTTTCGTCGCGGCGCTGGACGCGTCCGAGCAGGAGATCCAGACCGTGATGGTGCTGCGGCACGGTCACGTCGTGCTGGAGCGCGAGTGGTCGCCGTACCGGCTGACCGATCGGCACCTGCTGTTCTCGGTGTCGAAGAGCTTCACCTCGACCGCGGTCGGCCTGGCGGTCGAGGCGGGGCTGCTGTCGGTGGACGACAAGGTCGTGTCGTTCTTCTCCGGCGACGACCTGCCCGAGAAGATCAGCGAGAACCTGGCCGCGATGGAGGTTCGGCACCTGCTGACGATGTCGACCGGCCACTCCAAGGACACCGCCGACCGACTCGGCCGGACCGGTCGGATGGTGCAGGGCTTCTTCCAGTTGGACGTCGAGCACGCGCCGGGCGCGCCGTTCGTCTACAACAGCGGAGCGACGTACGTGCTGTCGGCGATCGTGCAGAAGGTGACCGGCGAGAAGCTGATCGACTACCTGCGGCCGCGGCTGTTCGAGCCGCTCGGGATCAGCGAGCAGATCTGGGAGACGTCGGACGAGGGCATCAACATGGGCGGGTGGGGGCTGAGCCTCAACACGCACTCGCTGGCGGCGTTCGCTCAGCTGCTGGTCCAGCGTGGTGCTTGGGAGGGGAAGCAACTGGTCCCCGCCGAGTGGATCGAGGCCGCGACGTCGGCGCAGGTGGACAACAGCACCGAGGAGAACCCGGACTGGAAGCAGGGGTACGGGTACCAGTTCTGGCGCGGGCGTCACAACTCGTACCGGGGTGACGGTGCGTTCGGTCAGTACGTGCTGGTGCTGCCCGACCACGACACCGCGGTGGTGATCACGAGCGCGTCGCCGGACATGCAGGCGACGATGAACGTGATCTGGGAACAGCTGCTGCCGGTGCTGGAGAAAGCCGGAGCGGACGCAGGCTCCGGAGCGGACGCAGGCCACGCGGGCTCCGGAGCTGACGCGGGCGAGCTGCGGATTGCGGCCCCGGCGGGGTCCTCACCCGCTCCGGGTGACGGGCAGACCTATTCCTTCGCGGCCAACGACCACGGGTTGTCGGCGGTCCGGTTGGATGCTGACGGCAGCGGGACCTTTACCTTCGTCGCGGCACGGCCGAGGGAATCGGGCACGCAGGAGATCACGTTCGCGCCGGGCGACTGGGACGAGCAGACCTACACGCTGACCGACCCGGCGCAGCGCATCGTGACTTCGGCGTACGGCGAGCCCGCCGGCGACGGCGATCCGGACGGCAGCGGGACCTACGTCGCGACGGCGCGGTTGCTGGAGGCGCCATTCGTGATCACGTTACGGTGCCGGGTGATCGACGGGCGGCTGTCGGTCGGCATCAGGTACAACGTCGGCTTCGGGACGACCGACGAGACCCTCGTCTCCGAGTGAGCGACCGCCGCTGAACGCGCCCGCCGTGGTCAGTCGCGGCGGGCGAAGGTCAGGGTCTCGCCGCGGGCGCCGCCCATCCAGAGATCCTGGCAGGCGGCGGCCATCTCGGTCAGGCCCTCGGTGATCGCGCCGAACACGTTGCCCGGGACCCAGCCCTGGTCGCCGTTGATCAGCAGGTTGTTGCGCCCGTAGAACAGGGCCAGATCGACGATCGCCCCCGTCGTACCGGTCCCGGTGCTGTTCTCATACCCGTACGCCGGGTTGCCCAGGTCGTCGGAGTCGAAGGAGAACCAGCACAGATCACCCGGGATCGGCGTGATCGTGGTGTTCTCCTTGCCCGGGGCAACCGCCGCGAAGGCCGGCAACAGCGTGTAGATCTCGTTGCGCGCGTACTTGCCGTGGAACACCGGCGCCGACAACGGCAACGCGTCCCACACCGCGGCCGCGGTCCGCGGCGCCTCCTCGTCGAGCAGCCGGGCGACGCAACTGACGCCACGCTTGTCGAGGGACACGGTGATGAACCGGCTCATCAGCTCTCCTGCAGGGTCGGGACACGGGTGTGCCAGGCCGTCGCGGACTCGTAGGCCTGCCCGACCCGGAGCACGAGACCGTCGGCATGACGCCTGCCGACAATCTGCAATCCGACCGGCAGCCCCTGGCTGGTGAAGCCACACGGAACGCTCAGGGCGGGTTGCTGGGTGAGGTTGAACGGATAGGTGTACGGCGTCCAGCTGGTCCAGTCGGGCGACGGCGAACCGTCCGGCACGTCCTGGCCGACGGCGAACGCGGGCAACGGCAGCGTCGGCGTCACCAGTACGTCGTACCGGCGGTGGAACTGGCCCATCAGCCGGCCGAGCTCCGTCCGTACGGCGGTGGCGTCGAGGTAGTCCGAGGCGGTGAAGTTCGCCCCGGCCTCGGCGGTCCGGCGCAGGCCCGGGTCGACCTGCTCACCGACCGCGTCGCCGTACGCCTGCAGGACCTTCGCGGCACCGGAGAACCAGAGCACGTTGAACGCGTCGATCGGGTCGGCGAACCCCGGATCCACCTCGCTCACCTCGGCGCCAGCCGCGGCCAGGACGGCGGCCGCGGCGCGAACAGCCGCGTCCACCTCCGGATGATTGTCGACAAACCCCAGATTCGGCGAGAAGCCGATCCTGAGGCCGGCCACGCCGTCGTCGATGCCGTCGAGCAACGAACCCGTGGGAGTCGGCATCGCCGACCAGTCGCGCGCGTCGTATCCGGTGATCACGTCGAGCAGCGCGGCGTTGTCGCGGACCGTGCGTGTCATCGGCCCGGCGTGCGACAGCGTGCCGAACGCGCTCGGCGGGAAGAGCGGGATCAGCCCGTACGTCGGTTTGAGGGCAACCGTGCCGGTGAACGCGGCCGGGATCCGGACCGAACCACCCCCGTCGGTGCCGACCGACCACACGCCCATGCCGAGCCCGACCGCCGTCGCCGAACCGCCGCTGGATCCACCCGAAGTCTTCGTCGGATCCCACGGGTTGCCGGTCACGCCGTACCGAACCGAATCGGTGACGCCCTTCCACGAGTACTCCGGCGTCGTCGTCTTGCCGAGGAACACCGCGCCGGTCTCCCGCAGCCGGGCCACGGCCGGGGCGTCCTCGCCCCACGGGCCGGCCTCGTCGATCAGGTGACTGCCGCGCAGCGTCGGCCAGCCCTTGGTCCAGAGCGCGTCCTTGATCGAGGTCGGTACGCCGTCGCCGGGGCCCAGTGGCTCCCCTGTGTGCCACCGGGCCTCCGACTGCTTCGCGGCGGCCAGCGCGCCTTCGTGATCGACCAGCACGAAGGCGTTCACCTGTTCGTCGTACCGGTCGATCGCGTCCAGTGCCTCCTGCGTGGCCTCGACCGGGGAGATCGTCTTGCGCCGATATCCGTCGACCAGCTCGACCGCTCTCACCGACCAGCACCTCCGGGGACGTAACCGAGTTTTTTGTCGACAACGTTCAGCAACTGCTCGCCGGCGACCCACCGCCGGACGTTGTCCGCGAACTGCGCGGCCAGCGTGTCCCGCCAGCCGATCACGTCACCCGACATGTGCGCGGTGACGGTGGTGTTCGGCGCGTCCCAGAGCGGGTGGTCCGCTGGCAACGGCTCGGTGTCGAAGACATCGAGGGTCGCGCCGCCGAGCGCACCGCTGGCGAGCGCGGTCAGCAAGGCGCCCTCGTCCACCAGCGGACCGCGGCCGACGTTCACCAGATGGGCGTCGGGCTTCAGGTGGGCGAGCACCTCGGCGTCGACAACACCCCTGGTCGCCGGGGTGAGCGGAGCAGCGAGGATCAGGTAGTCGCACCACGCCGCCTCGGCGGCCAGGCTGCTGGTGGCAACGACCTGGCCGAAGTCGGGATCGCTGGCGAGCGCCCGACGGCCGGCGCCGCGGACCTCGAGGCCGGCCGCGGTCAGCAGACGGGCGGTGGCCCGGCCGATGCCGCCGGTGCCGACAATCAGCGCCTTCGCGCCGGCGATGCTCCGCGTCTCGCGATGCTTCCACTCGTGCCGGCGTTGCAGCTCGAGGCTGCCCCGGGTGTCCTTGGCGGCGGCGATCACCGCGCCCAGGACGTACTCGGCGATCGGGCGGTCGAAGACCCCGCGGGCGTTCGTCACCACCACGTCGGAGTCGCGAAGCCCGTCGAAGAGCAGCGTGTCGACCCCGGCGGCGGTGACGTGGATCCACTCGACCGACCCCGCCTCGGACCACACGTCGCGGACCGCGGTCGAGAAGTAGTCCCACAGCATCAGGGCCCGCGCTCCCCGTACCGCCTCGGCCAGACCGTCGGCCGCGCAGTACCGGAACTGCACCGGCAGCCCCTCCAGCCCGGGCGGCCGGTCCGAGGATTGTTCACACAGGACCGCGACGACTGGACCCTCGGCAGTTGGCGGCACGCTGTCGAGGCTAGAAACCGTCCGTAGGATTGTCAACAATCCCTTGTTTCCGGGCCGGTCCGGACCCCACACTGAGTCCCATGATTCAGGCACCTCCCCTGCTACAGACAGGGATCGGCGTCGTCGCGCCGTACGACTTCGCGCTGGACCGCGAACTGTGGCGCTGGGTGCCCGACGACGTGAGCCTGTACCTGACCCGGCTGCCGTACGTCCCGCTCGCCGCGACAGTCGAGATGGCTATGCACATCTCCTCCCCCGCCCTGGTCGCCCGCAGCGCCGTCGACGTGCTGGCCGTCTCGCCGCTGGTCACCGCCTACGCCTGTACGTCGGGCAGCTTCATCGGCGGCGTCACCGGCGAGGCGCGGATGGTCGCCGCGATGGAGGACGCCGGAGCACCGACCGCGGTGACGACCAGCGGCGCGCTGCTGATCGCGCTCCGCCAGCTCGGCCTGACCCGGATCGCCGCCGTCACGCCGTACACCGAGGACCTCACCGACGGTCTCGCCGCCTACCTGGCCGAGGCAGGCGTCGAGGTGGTGGCGACGGCCGGGCTCGGGCTCACCTCCGAGATCTGGACCGTGCCGTACGAGACGACCAGCGACCTGGTCCGCGACACCGACACCCCCGACGCCGAGGCGGTCTTCGTCAGCTGCACCAACCTGCCGACGTACGACGTGATCGCGCTCCTGGAGGCCGAGCTCGGCAAGCCGGTGCTGACCGCGAACCAGGTGACGATGTGGTCGGCGCTGACGATCGCCGGCCGCCCGGCGGTCGGTCCCGGTCAACGACTGCTCGCGGCCTGAGGGAGGACGACGATGCCGAGCGACATCCTGGTGCAGGCGGTCGAGGCCGCCGAGTACGCCGACCGGCTCGCGCGGGTCCGCGCGATCATGCGAGAGCGCTCCCTGGCGGGGCTCGTGGTGACCGACCCGGCGAACCTCTTCTACCTGACCGGGTACGACGCCTGGTCGTTCTACACGCCGCAGTGCCTGGTCCTTCCGGCCGAGGGCGAGCCGCACCTGTTCGCCCGGGCGATGGATGCGGCAGGCGCGGCCTTCACCTGCAATCTCCGCGCCGACCAGATCCACGGCTACCCGGAGGAGCTGGTGCACCGGCCGGACGTGCATCCGTTCGACTGGATCGCGGAGAGAGCGCGACCCCTGCTGCCCGACGGAGAGACAATCGCGGTCGAGGCCGACTCCCACTACTTCTCCGCCCGCGGTTACCTTGCCCTGGGCAACGGTCTGCCGGGGCGCCGGCTGGTCGACTCGGCCGAACTGGTCAGCTGGGTCCGTCTGGTCAAGTCCCCCCACGAGCTGGCCCAGCTGCGGATCGCCGGCCAGATCGCGGCGACGGCGATGCGGATCGCCTGCGACCAGCTCCGGCCCGGGCGCCGGCAGTGCGACCTGGTCGCGGAGATCATGGCCGCGCAGGCGATCGGTACGCCGGAGCACGGCGGCGGGTACCCGGCGATCGTGCCGATGCTGCCGACCGGCGAGGCGGCCGGGACACCACACCTCACCTGGACCGACCGGATGTTCAGCGACGGTGAGGCGACGACGATCGAGCTGGCCGGCGTCTTCGGCCGCTACCACGCACCACTGGCCCGGACCGTGATGCTCGGCGAACCGCCGCTGCGGCTGACCGAGACGGCGAAGGTCGTTGCCGAGGGCCTGCAAGCGACGCTCGAGTCCATCCGTCCCGGCGTCACCGGCAGCGAGGTCCACGCAGCCTTCGACACCGTCATCCGTGCCCACGGCCTGCGCAAGGATTCCCGGATCGGGTACTCGATCGGCATCGGGTACCCGCCGGACTGGGGCGAGCGGACCGTGTCGCTGCGCCCGGGCGAACCGACCGAACTGGCCGCCGGCATGGCCTTCCACGTGATTCTCGGCATGTGGATGGACGGCTGGGGCTACGAGGTGTCCGAACCGGTGGTCGTGACGTCCACCGGCGTCGAACGCCTCACCGACCTGCCACCCGACCTGACGATCCGGAGGTAACACCTTGCCGACCACCCCAGCAGCCCGCCGCTCCACGAGCGCCGCCCTGGAGAGCGCGCTCAGCTCTCCGCGAGTGGTGCTGCCGCCAGGTCTGCCGTACGCCGGCCGCGCGGCCGGACTGGTCGGGTCGGTGATCGACTCCAGCACGTCGTTGCTCCACAAGCAGCAGCACGACATCGTCCGACTGGCGATGGGCAGCCCGGCAGCCGAGGCCGTACCGACGGCGATCCTGGCCGGGATCGCGGAGACCCAACTGGCCCGGCCGGACGCCTACGACTACGCCGCCACCGAAGGCGATCCGCCGCTGCACGCGGCGCTGCTCGACGTACTGCGGGGAACGAGCGACGAGACGACCGCGGACCGGTTGACGATCACCGCCGGCGGCATGCAGGGCCTCGACCTGTTCTGCAAGCTGTTCGTGGATCCCGGCGATCTGGTGGTCGTCGAGTCGCCGACGTACACGAACGGCAGTGCGACCGCGCTCTCGTACGGCGCTGAGCTGCTCGAGGTCCCGGTCGACGACGACGGGATGGACGTCGACGCGCTGGAGGCACTGGTCGCCGCTGTGGGCCGGCTCCCGAAGGCGATCTACACGATCCCGACGTTCCAGAACCCGTCCGGCGCGACACTCTCGCTCCCTCGCCGGCTCCGGCTGCTCGAACTCGCCCGCCAGTGGGGCTCGATGGTGATCGACGACGACCCGTACGGGCTGCTGCGGTTCGACGGCAGTCCATTGCCGACAATCCGCGAGTTGGCGGCCGGCGATCCGCTGGTGTTCGCCGTCCGGACCTTCTCGAAGATCGTCGCGCCGGGCCTGCGCGTCGGCTGGGTGGACACCGCGCCGGAGCTGCAGCCGTTGCTGATCAGCGCGAAGCAAGCGATGGACACCTGCACGAACCTGCCGGCCCAGAGATTGTTGACAGGGTTCCTCACCGGCGGGCACCTGACCGATCACCTGGTCACCCAGCGCGCGGAGTACAAGCGACGCAAGGAAGCGATGCACGCGGCGCTGACCGAGCACTTCGGCGGGATCGCGCGCTGGACCGATCCCGACGGCGGGTTCTTCCTCTGGGTGACGCTGGAGAACGGCGTCGACGCGGCCGACCTGTTCGAGGTCGCGCTCGCCGAGGGCGTCGCGTACATTCCGGGGAACGCGTTCTCGCCGGGCGGCCGGTTCCGCGACGCACTCCGGCTGTGCTTCGCGTCGACGCCGCCGGAGCGCATTCACGAAGGAGTCGCGCGGCTGCGGCGAGCCGTCGACCTGCAGGCCAAGACGTGAGCGAGGAGCCAGGCCCGATGACCTCCCCCGGCACGGAGTCCGCGATCTCGGCCGCCGAGCAGGTGGTGCTCGACCGGATCGACGAGAAGTGGCTGGTCGAGCTCACGCAATCGTTGCTGCGGGCAACTGGTCAGAACCCGCCGGGCGACGAGGCCGCGACGGTCGCCGTACTGAGTGCTGCGGCCGCCGAGCTCGGGCTGCAGGTCGCCGAAACCGTCGTCGAGCCCGGCCGGAACAACCTGAGCATCACCCTGCCCGGCGGTGACGAGCCCGGTCTCCTCCTGCTCGGCCACACCGACGTCGTACCGATCGGTGACGGCTGGACCACCGATCCCTTCGGCGGCGAACTGATCGACGGCCGGATCTACGGCCGCGGCGCGTCCGACATGAAGGGCGGTCTCGCCGCGTCCCTCGCCGCCCTGGCCGCCCTCCGGGGCACCGGGCTGAGCGGACCCGTCGAGCTGGCCGCGCTGGTCGACGAAGAGGAGACCGGGAAGGGGATTCGCGCGTACGTCGGTTCGGACCGAACCTCTCGGTTCCGCGGCTGCATCACCACCGAGCCGACCGACCTGCAGACGATCATCGGGGCCCGCGGTGACTCCTACCTCCGGGTCGAGATCCACGGCCGCGCCTGCCACGCAGGCAACCCCGCCGACGGCGCGAACGCGATCTACGGTGCGGCCGCCGTGGTCGCCGAGATCGAACGCCTGCACGCGGAACTGGCTCTGAAGCCCCACCCGCTGCTCGGCCCGGCGACCTGGAGCGTCGGTCAGATCCAGGGCGGCACCGGCGGCTCGATCGTCCCCGCCGAGTGCGTACTGGTCGCCGACCGCCGTCTCCTCCCCGGCGAGTCCCCTGACGCCGTACTCGATGATCTGCGCGCACGCGTCGCCGCCCTCCACCTGGAGGACCGGGGGCTCACCGTCGACCTCGCGATGCCGATGGAGATGCCCGCCTTCGAGACCTCCGCCGACGACGAACTGGTCCGCGCGACCGATACGGCCCTGGCCGCCGCCGGAGGCCCCGGCCTCCCGCTCGGCGGGTGGACCGCCGCCTGCGACGGCGGCTACATCGCCCGCGACCTCGCCGTTCCAGTCATTGTCCTAGGCCCCGGTTCTGTCACGACCCAGGCCCATCGCGCCGACGAGTCCGTCGCCGTCGAGGAACTCGTGACCGCCGCCCGCGCCTACACCCTCGCGGCCCTACGGTTGCTCGGTCGGTGAGCCCGGGAAGAAGTTCGCGCTCTGCACGTACTCCATCGCCCGCACGAACTCGGGATCGTTCATGCGTGCCATCATCTGGTCCTCGGTGAGGTCGGCGACGCGGGTCTGGATCCAGTAGAGGTTGCCGAACGGGTCGCGGACACGGCCGACGCGGTCGCCCCAGAAGAGCTCGGTCACCTCCGTCACCGAGGTGCCGCCGGCGGCGACCGCCTGCCGGTGGGTGGCGTCGGCGTCGTCGACGTACAGGCGCAGGAACGCCGGGGTGGTCGGCCACTCGGGACGGGCGTCGAACATCATCACGATCGCGTTCCCGATCCGCATCTCCGCGTGCCCTACGACGCCGTGCTCGTCGACCATCGTGCCGAGGTCCTCGGCGTCGAACGCCTTGGTCAGGTAGTCCATCAGCGCGAGCGTGTTCCGGGAGATCATCCACGGGGTGATGCTGGTGTAGCCGGGCGGGATCGGTGCGACGGTCATTGTCGGTGCCTTCCGGTTGCGGTTGCTGGCACCGGTAACGCTAGGGACAGTAGCGGCCAGTTCTTGACCGCTACTCCGCCGGTTTCAGGGCTGCGGCCAGGAGCTGGGCGAGATGCAGGGGGCGGCGATCGGTGCCGTGGGCGATCTGAGTACGGCAACTGAAGCCGTCGGCGAGGACCTGCGTCGACGGATCAGCAGCCCGTACGGCGGGAAGGAGAACGCGCTCTCCGACGGCCTGGGACAGCTCATAGTGGTCGGGCTCGAAGCCGAAGTTGCCGGCCAGGCCGCAGCAACCGGCGTCGGGGACGACCGCATCGATGCCTGCGGCCCGCATCACCGCGCGGTCGGCGTCGAACCCGAGGACGGCGTGCTGGTGGCAGTGCGGCTGGACCAGCGCCTCTCCCCCGACCTGCGGCGGCTGCCAGCCTGATTGCTGGAGGAACTCGGCGAACGTGTACGTCGAGTTGGCGGCGGCCGCGGCGAGGTGGTTGTCCTCGAGCAGGTCCGGAGCGTCCTGGCGCAGGGCCGCGGTGCAGCTCGGTTCGAGGCCGACAATCGGCGTACCGGCGGCCAGGAACGGAGCCAGGACCGCCAGAGAGCGCTCTATGACGTTCTTGGCCGTGCCCAGCTGGCCGGTGGAGATCCAAGTCAGGCCGCAGCAGACCGACTTGCCGGGAATGACGACCTGGTAGCCGGCGGCTTCGAGCACCTCGACGGCGGCGCGGCCGATTTCGGGCGCGAGGTGGTCGGTCAGGGTGTCGGGCCAGAGCACGACCTTGCCGCGGGTGCCCTGGCGGACCTCCCGCGCGCGGAACCACGCGGTGAAGGTCTGCTCGGCGAACGCCGGGATCGTGCGTTCCGGAGCGATCCCGCCGAGGCGCTTGGCCAGCGGCAATCTGGCCAGATTGTTGACAATGCGAGGCGCCCGGGAGGCGAGGCGCGACCAGAGCGGGAGCCAGCCCATCGACCAGTGCGACAGCGGCCGCGCCCACGGCCGCCGGGCGTAGTGGTGGTGGGTGAACTCGGCCTTGTACGTCGCCATGTCGACGTTCACCGGGCAGTCGGACTGGCATCCCTTGCAGGACAGGCACAGGTCCAGCGCATCGCGGACCTCGGTCGACCGCCAGCCGTCGGTGACCAGGTCACCTTCGAGCATCTCCCAGAGCAGGTGCGCCCGCCCTCGCGTCGAGTGCAGCTCCTCGCGGGTCACTTGATAGCTCGGGCACATCACGCCGCCCGAGCTCTGCCGGCACTTGCCGATCCCGACGCAGCGCCGCTGGGCCTGGGCGAAGTCGTGGTTGTCGTTGCCGTAGGCGAAGACCGTCAGGAGCTTGCGGTCCTTGGCCGGTCCCTCGTGGCGGATCGCCGCGTCGACCGGCGGCGGGTCGACGATCACGCCCGGGTTCATCACGCCGGTCGGATCCCAGATCTGCTTCAGCTCCCCGAGCAGCCGGACGCCGTCGGCGCCGTACATCCGCTCCAGCAGTTCGGACCTGGCCCGCCCGTCGCCGTGCTCGCCGGAGACCGACCCACCCAGCGACACGACGAGATCGGTCGCCTGCTCGACGAACGCCCGGTACGTCGCCAGCCCGCTCCGGCTGAACAGGTCGAAGTCGATCCGCATGTGCATGCAGCCTTCGCCGAAGTGCCCGTACGACGCACCCGACAGACCGTGCCGGGCGAGCAGTTCGTCCAGCCCTCGCAAGTACGCACCGAGTCGCTCGGGTGGAACGGCCGCGTCCTCCCAGCCACCCCACGCTTCGGCACCGTCGGCGCGCCGCGTCGCGAGCCCGGCGGCGTCGGTACGGCAACGCCACAACACGCTCTGCGCCCGCGGATCGGTGACGAGCGTGGCCGTCGCGGGCGAGCCGGAGTCGCGCAGCTCTTCGAGCATCTTCTCCGCGGCCCGGGCCGCGGAGGTCTCGTCCGGGCCGCCCATCTCGACCAACAGCCAGGCCCTGCCGGCCGGCAGTCCGGCTTGGATTGCGGCGTCGCGGACTTCGCCTGGGAGGCGCTCGACCAGGTCGCTGTTGATCGACTCCATCGTCAATGGGCCGTGCCGCAGGACGACCGGCACGCAGTCGGCGGAGGAGATCGAGTCCCCGAAGCCCAGCACACACAGTACTTTCGCGGCCGGCACGGCGGTCAGCGCGACGGTCGCTTGCAGAGTCGCCGCGAAGCCACCTTCGCTTCCCGCCAGCAGGCGCGCGACGTCGTACCCGTTCTCCGGCAGCAACCGATGCAGGGCGTACCCGGAGATCTGCCGCGTGAACAGCCCAAACCGCCGCCGAATGAGCAACTCGTTGCCGTCGACAAGGGCCTGAAGCTGGCGGTGCAGCTGGCCTTCGCGCCCGGGGCGGGCGGCAAGCTGGGCACGAAAGGTGGCCACCTCGTCTGGGAGGCCGGCGCTCGCTGCATCCCCCATGCCGGGCGTCGCGCCAGCGACTCTGTGGCGTCCGCCGGAACCGGGTCCGCCGGAACCGGGTCCGCCGGGATAGGCGCCGCCGAGTCCTCCCGGGCCAACTCCACCGAGGCCGGGTCCGCCGAGACCGGGGCCAGAGCCGCCGGGGTAGGCGGCGCCCGAGCCGGGTCCTCCCGGGCCGATTCCGCCGAAGCCGGATCCGCCGGGGTGGGCGCCGCCGGAGCCGACGGCGCCTGTGCCGAGCGTGAGCTGGGTGCCGTCGGCAAGGATCGTGTCGAGGGAGCGGAGGTTGTCCGCGGTCGTACCCCAGGCGACCGAGTGGGCACCGCAGGCGTTGTTCGCGATCATGCCGCCGAGGGTGGCGCGACTGGCCGACGACGGGTCCGCACCGAACGCCAGTCCGTGCGGCCGGGCCGCAGCCAGCAAGTCGGTCAGGACGACGCCCGGCTCCACCACCGCCGTACGCCCCTCGACGTCGAGCGACAAGATCCGATTCACATGCCGCGACGCATCGATCACCACACCGCCAATCGCGTTGCCGGCCATCGACGTACCGCCCCCGCGCAGCGTTACCGGCGCGCCAGCAGCCGCGACCAGAGCAACCGCCGCAGCCAAATCAGCCTGATCCGCAGGAACCACGACAAGGTCCGGGACCGCCCGGTAGTTCGAGCCGTCGGCAGCGTAAAGCGCACGACTCCGAGCGTCGTCACCAACAGTCCCGCGCAACTCGCCCCGCAACTCCCGAACAAGCCCGCCAACGTCGTACGCCGGGCCACCGCCGCTCACACCGAACCCTCGCTCACGCTGGAGCGACCGCACTGAGGGCCGCCATTCGCACCGAAGCTCCCCCGCTGCAGGGCGTCGTTCGCGGTAGGGCACCCCCGCTGCGGACCACCGCTAACACCTGAACGCCCACGGCGCGGACCCTTGTTCGCGCCGGAGCGCCCCCGCTGAAGGCCGCCGCTCGCACCGGAGCACCCGCGCTGCGGACGGCCGTTCACACCCGAGCGTCCGTGCCGCGGATTGTTGCTCGCACCGGAGCACCTCCGCTGTGGACCGCCGCTCGCACCGGCACGCCGCGGACCCTCGTTTCCACCGAAGCTCCCCCGCTGCGGTTCCCCGCTCACGCCGGAGCACCCGCGCTGCGGGCCGTCGGTCACGCCGGAGCACCCGTGCCGCAGACCGCCGTTCACGCTGGAGCGTCCGCGCCTCGGAACCTCATCCCCACCGCAGCACCCCCGCTGCGGGCCGTCGCTCGCTCCAGCATGCCCGCGCCGCGGGCCGCCGTTCGTGCTGGAGCGCCCGCGCTGAAGGCCTTCGGAGTCGACTGGGGTTAACATTGTCGACAATCTACCTACTCCGGTGACAGGGAGCCAGCATGGTGACAGTAGGGCTGCTCTACCCGGGCCACAGTGCGGAGGACGACTACCCCGCGCTGGAGGCACGCCTCGACGGCTCGGTGCGGCTGCCGGTGGTGATCACCTCGGTCGGCGAGGACGCGCATCGGGTCGACGCGTTGCTGGATCTCGGGCGGGCCGAACGCCTGGCCGACGGAGCGAGCGAGCTCGCTTCCTCCGCACCGGACGCGGTGATGTGGGCCTGTACGTCGGGCAGTTTCGTGTTCGGGCCGGAGGGTGCGCGGAACCAGGCCTCGGGAGTGGCGCAGGCGCTCGGCGTACCGGCGTCGTCGACGTCGATCGCGTTCGTCGACGCGCTGAAGCATCTCGGGCTGACCAAAGTCGCGGTCGCCGCGTCGTACCCGGAGGAGGTGGCCAGGCACTTCGCCCGGTTCCTCACCGCGGGTGGTGCCGAGGTGGTCTCGATGGGCAGCCACGGGATCATCACCGCCGCCGAGGTCGGCACGCTCGCGCCGGATCAGGTGGTCGCGATGGTGAAGGCCGCCGACCACCCCGACGCGGAGGCCGTGCTGGTGCCGGACACCGCGATGCACACCCTGCAGATTGTCGACGAGTTGGAGGCCGCGGTCGGCAAGCCGGTTCTGACTGCCAACCAGGTGACGGTCTGGAAGGGCCTTCAGTTGCTCGGCCCGGTACCGTCACTGCCAGCATTGGGCACACTGTTCGGAGTACGCATGTGACGAACTACATCGAGCCGCTGGTTCAGGAGTCGACGCCGAGCATCATCGCCGACAAGCTCCGCAAAGCCATCGGACACGGGGAACTCAAGCCGGGCACCCAGCTCGGCGAGGCCGACCTCGCGCGCAAGCTCGGGGTCAGCCGGGGACCGCTGCGCGAGGGCATGCAGCGCCTGACGCAGGAAGGACTGCTGGTCGCGATCCGCAACCGCGGCCTGTTCGTGGTGGACATGACCCCGGACGACGTCCGCGACATGTACCTCGCCCGCGAAGCCGTCGAACGCGCGGCGGCCCGGAAGATCCTCGAGGGCGGGTACGCCGCGGCCGGTCAGACGCTGATCGACATCGTCGCCGAGATGGCCGCGGCCTGGACCCCGGCGGCGGTGGGCGAGCTGGACATCAAGTTCCACGAGACCCTCGTCCGGCTGGCCGCGAGCCCACGGCTGTCACGGATGCACCAGACCTTCATCACCGAAACCCGAATGTGCATCCACGCGCTGGAGGAGACCTACTCCGCCTCCGAGGTCCGCGTCGAGGAGCACCAGGCCCTCGCCGAAGCCCTCCGCGCCGGCAACAGCACCCTCACTGACCAACTCCTGGTCGCCCACATGGACGACGCCATCACCCGCCTCACCACCCGCTGACCTCCGAGGAGCCGGGCGGGCTTCGGCAGATAGCCGGGGGCGGCCGAGAGCAGGCATCGGTCCCGGAACGGGTGCCAGCCGAGAGCAGTGAGTCAGCCCGGTGAGGTTGTCAGCCTGCAGCGGGTGCGAGCCCGGAGCGGGCCCGGACCGGAACCGGCGTCAGCCGGGAGCATGCGTCGGCGGGGAGCGAGAGTCGGCAAAGAGCAGGTTCGCGGGTCGGCGCTAAGCGGACCCCGCGGGGAGCGGGGGAAGCAGCCGGAGCCCGCGGGCTCAGCGGCGGGTTTGGCGGCGGCGGGTGGTGGTTAGGACGAAGACCGTCGGAGTCGCGCCGGAGTACTTCAGGAGGCGTTCTCGGACGATTTTTACCTCGGGGGTGCGGGCGACCGAGTCCTTCAGGAGGCGTTTGTCTTCGGTGAGGAGGACGGCTCGGCCGTCGGGGCGGAGGACTCGGGCGATCTCTTTCAGGGCTGCCGGGTAGAGCTTGGCGTTGTCGCCGTGACTGCCGACCAGTTTGCCGAAGGGGAGGTTCGAGATCACCCGGTCGATGCTGCCCGAGGCGAGTGAGGACTTCTCGGCCTGGGCGACCGACAGTTCCGCCGTGATGCCGGCTCGGGCGACGTTCTCGCGGGCGAGCTTGATCGCCTTCTCGTCGCGATCGGACCCGACTAGCCGGCCGTGCGCGAACGGGTGGGTCGCGAGCAGGATCGTGCCGGTCCCGCAGAACGGGTCGAACACGTGGTGCTCGGTGCCGAGCTTCGCCAGCCGGACCATCACCTCCGCGACCACCGGCTTCGTCGACCACGGGAGACGTTCCAATACCGGGTAGTTCCGCGACCAGTGCAGCGGCCCGATCTCACCGAGCCAACGACCGCCGTCGGACGGATCGGCGACGAAATTGACCGCCCAGTCGGACGTGTTCTCCGACCAGCCGAGCTTGTCGACCAGGAGGTCCCACAGCGCGCGGGCGTCCGGCGTACCAGGAGCGATCCGGAACCGGACCGGCTCGTCCAGCGCGGACAGTACGCCGGTTTCGGCGGACCGCAGTACGGCGGCTTCGTCGGCCAACGGCACGGCAGCCGTCAGGTAGAGCCGCAGGTCGGCGAGCGGCCGGAGCGGGCCGTCGATCCGGCAGGTGACGGCCTCGTCGGCACGGTGGGTGATGTCGAGTCCGGTGATCAGGTCCTCGGCACCGCCGACCGTGGTGAGCACGATCTGGTCCTGGACGGGCCGATCCAACAGCAAGGTGAACTCCTGAGGTGAGCGCCGGACTCGGCAACCACCGACCGTACCAGCTCTACTTCAGCGCGATCCCGACGTACTTGGTCTCCAGGAACTCGTCGATGCCGTTGGGCCCACCCTCGCGGCCGAGGCCGGACTGCTTGATGCCGCCGAACGGCGCGGCCGGGTTGGACACGACGCCCTGGTTCAGCCCGACCATCCCGGTCTCCAGCGCCTCCGCGACCCGCAGTGCCCGGCGCAGATCGTTGGTGAAGACGTACGAGACCAGCCCGTACTCCGTGTCGTTGGCCGCCGCGACGGCCTCGTCCTCGGTCTCGAACGGCGTCAGCGGCGCCACCGGACCGAAGATCTCCTGATCGGCCATCAGCGCGTCCCGCGGTACGCCGGTGAGCACTGTCGGCGGATAGAAGTACCCGTTGCCCTCGGCAACCTCTCCGCCGGTCAGCACCGTCGCGCCCCGGTCGACCGCGTCGGCGACCAGCGACTCGACCTTGGCCAGCGCGGACGCGTCGATCAGCGGCCCGACCTGGACCCCGTCACCGGTCCCGCGTCCGAGCCTCAGCGCGCCCATCCGCTCGGCCAGCCGGCGACCGAACTCGTCGATCACCGACGCGTGCACGTAGATCCGGTTGGCCGCCGTACAGGCCTCGCCCATGTTGCGCATCTTGGCCGCGATCGCGCCGTCGACCGCCTCGTCCAGGTCGGCGTCCTCGAAGACCACGAACGGCGCGTTGCCGCCGAGCTCGAGCGACGTCCGCAGCACCTTCTCGGCGCACTGCTCCAGCAGCAGCCGGCCGACCTTCGTCGACCCGGTGAACGACAACTTACGCGCGTCGCCGGAGCGGATCAGCGGCTCCATCACACCCCCGGCGTCCATCGCGGTGACGCAGTTGACCACGCCGGCCGGTACGCCGGCCTCGGCCAGGATGTCCATCAGCGCGAGCATCGACAGCGGCGTCTGGTGGGCCGGCTTGATCACGCTGGTGCACCCGGCGGCGATCGCCGGGCCGAGCTTGCGGGTGCCCATCGCCATCGGGAAGTTCCACGGCGTGACCAGCAGGCACGGGCCGACGGGCTGCTTGGCGACCAGGAACCGCGCTCCCCCGGCGGGCGCCATCTGGTAGCCGCCGTCGATCCGGACGGCCTCGCCCGCGAAGTGCCGGAAGAACTCGGCGGCGTACGTGATCTCGCCCCGCGCCTCGGCCAGCGGCTTGCCCATCTCCAGTGTCATCAGCAACGCCAGGTCGTCGATCCGCTCGTGCAGCAACTCGAAGGCGGCGGTGAGCATGTCGGCCCGCTCGCGCGGCGAGGTCGCGGCGAACGACTTCTGTGCCGCGACGGCCGCGTCCAGCGCGGCCCGGCCGTCGGCCGGAGTCGCGTCGGCGACCGCGCACAGCTTCTCGCCGGTCGACGGATCCAGTACGTCGAAGGTCTGGCCGCCGGTGGCGTCGACCCACTGCCCTCCGACGTACAGCCGCTTCTCGACGGCGGCGACCACTTTTGCTTCCTGCTCCACGGACATTCGGGCCCCTTCACCATCAGAGTCTGCTGAGATACGCTGATTGTCGACAATCTACCAGCCTACGAGCAAGGGGGAACCCCCGTGGCCGAGCTCTCGCAGCTCCTCAAGCAGGCGACCGGTGTCCTGGCCGCCCGCGGCGAGGGCGTCCTGCTGTACGACGAGGACGACCGCCGCTACCTCGACTTCACCGCCGGCATCGGCGTGACCAGTACCGGCCACTGCCACCCGCGGGTCGTCGAAGCGGCGCAGCGCCAGGTCGGCACGCTGATCCACGCCCAGTACACGACGGTCATGCACCGTCCGCTGCTCGACCTGGTCGACCGGCTCGGCGAGGTGCTGCCGGCCGGGCTGGACCGGATGTTCTTCGCGAACTCCGGCAGCGAGGCGATCGAGGCGGCGCTCCGGCTGACCCGCCAGGCGACCGGCCGGCCGAACGTGATCGTCTTCCACGGCGGCTTCCACGGCCGGACCGTCGCGGCGGCCTCGATGACCACGTCGGGGACCAAGTTCCGCTCCGGCTTCAGCCCGCTGATGGGCGGCGTCCACGTGTCGCCGTTCCCTGACCCCGGGCACTTCGGGTGGCCGGTCGAGCAGGCGACGGACTTCGCGCTGGCCCAGCTCGACTACGTGCTGCAGACCCTGAGCACGCCGGCCGACACCGCGGCGTTCTTCGTCGAACCGGTGCTCGGCGAAGGCGGATACGTCCCGGCCAACGAGCGATTCCTGGCCGGACTGCGGGAGCGGGCCGATGCGCACGGGATCCTGCTGGTGATCGACGAGGTGCAGACCGGGTTCGGCCGGACCGGGAAGTTCTGGGGCGGCGACCACTTCGGGGCCCGCGCCGACGTCCTGGTGACGGCGAAGGGGCTCGCGTCCGGATTCCCCTTGTCTGCAATCGCCGCATCGTCGGAGTTGATGGAGAAGGCGTGGCCCGGATCGCAGGGCGGCACGTACGGCGCGAACGCGGTCGCGTGCGCGGCGGCGCTGGCGACGCTCGACGTGATCCAGGACGAGAAGCTGGTCGAGAACTCGGCCGAGCGCGGCGCACAACTGAAGCAGGCGCTGCAGGCGGTGGCCGGCAAGCACGATCGGATCACCGACGTCCGCGGGCTGGGACTGATGATCGGCAACGAGTTCCGTGACGCGGACAACAAGCCGGACCCGGTCACCGCGATCGCCGTACAGCAGGAGGCGGCGCGGCGAGGGTTGCTGCTGCTGACGTGTGGGGCCTGGGGGCAGGTCGTTCGGTTCATCCCCGCGCTGGTTGTTTCGTCCGACGAGATCGACGAGGCCGTGGGCCTTTGGTCCGACGCGGTGAACGCGGTCGTCGACAACTGACAAAGCTCTGGCCGGGATCATCCATCCCGGCCAGAGCTTTGTGGGTCAGACCTTCGCGGGCTCCAGTTCCACCGGGGGCGGAGCGCCTTCGGTGCCGGGAGTCTCGGTGCCGTTCAGCGGGCAGCGCGTGGTCTCGGGAACCTTGACCAGCGCGATCGCGCCGATCACGCAGGCCGCCATCATGTAGTACGCCGGCGTCAGGTTGTCGCCGGTCTTCTCGGTCAGCCAGTCGTTCACCGCCGGCGCCGTACCGCCGAACAGCGAGGTCGAGACGTTGTAGGCGATCGCGAACCCGGCGTACCGGACGTGCGTCGGGAACATCGCCGGGAAGGTCGCCGAGATCGTCGCCAGCTGCGGCACGTAGAGCAGGCCCAGGATGGCGAACCCGAGCACCGCGCCGAGCATGTTGGTCCCCATCAGCAGGAAGGCCGGCACCGCGGCGACGAACAGCCCGGCCAGCGACACCCACCACAACGGTTTGCGCCCGACCCGGTCGGAGAAGTGGCCCGCGAACGGCAGGAAGCACATCATCGCCAGCTGGCCGATGATCGGCACGATCAGCGACTGGTCGGCGTTGAGATGGATCTCCTTCTCCAGGTACGTCGGCATGTAGGTGAGCAGGGTGTAGTTGACGACGTTCAGCGCGACGACCATGCCGCCGAGCTGCAGGATCGGCTTCCAGTAGCCGGCCAGCAGGTCCTTGAACTGGGTGGAGGTGCTCTCCTCCTTCTCCCCGGACTCCTCCAACTCCTTGAACACCGGGGTGTCCTCGAGCCGGGAGCGCAGGTACATCCCCACCAGGCCGAGCGGCGCGGCGACGAAGAACGGCAGCCGCCAGCCCCACGAGCCCATCGCGTCGTCGCTGAGCACCAGCGAGAAGCCGAGCATCAGCAGCGCACCGAGCGAGAACCCGGCCAGCGTGCCGAACTCCAGGAAGCTGCCGAGGAACCCGCGCTTGCGGCTCGGCGCGTACTCGGCCATGAAGGTCGCGGCGCCGCCGTACTCACCGCCGGTCGAGAAGCCCTGGATCATCCGCAGCAGCACCAGCAGGATCGGCGCCCACAGGCCGATCGAGTCGTACGACGGAACGAGGCCGACGCACAGGGTCGCGCCGGACATCAGCAGGATCGTGATCGCGAGGACGTGCTTGCGACCGAGGCGGTCGCCGAGCGGGCCCCAGATCAGACCGCCCAGCGGGCGGACCAAGAACGAGACCGCGAACGTCATCAGCGCGAGCAGCGTCGCGCTCTCGGTGTCGCCGGGGAAGATCGCGGCGGAGATATAGGTCACGCCGTACGCGTAGATGCCGTAGTCGAACCATTCGGTCGCGTTACCGATCGCGGACGCCGCGATCGCCCGCTTCAGCACGCCGGGCGGCGGATCGGTCTCGACGGTCGGCTGAGGGTGTTCGGAACCCACGGGAGGGCCTCCTTGGTTCGTCAATCGGCAACAGCGTCAAGCTCGGTGCCCATTTGGGCGCTGATGTAACCGTTTTCGCTTGTTCGTAGTTTTGTTGACAATCCGAAGGTTAGCCATGTGCGATCGTGAACAGCAAGCACTCGACCGCAACCTGTCACCACGCGCAGGGTCGATTGCCCCAGTCCCCGGGCCCCCAGCAAACGGGAAAGTGATGGGCATGAAGCATCTCCTCGCAGCGGGGCGCGCTGTCGAGATCACGACCATCGCGCAGCGGCCTGAACTGGCGGGGGCCGAGATCGACGTCGGCGGCTGGAGCGAGTTCATGCGTCACAACCGGATCTCCGAGGCCTACTTCTGGCAGACCCTCGCAGCGTTCCCGGAGACCTGCTTGATCGCGACGGCTGAGGACGGTTCAGCAGTCGCGGACGCCCAGGCGGTGCAGCTGAGACTGGGCGGTCCGGACCGCGCAGAGCTGCCGGCCGGTGGATGGGAGCAGGCTGTTGTGTGGGCCTTCGCCGATGCGCGCCGTCACGTCGTACCGAATGCTGCCTGTGCGCTCAACATCAGCGTGGCTCGAGATTTCCAGGGGTTGGGGCTCGCCGGCCTGATGCTCAGTGCCCTACGGGATGCCGTTGCCGACGCGGGACTGGCTGACCTGGTTGCGCCCGTGCGGCCCACGCGGAAACACCTGGAACCACGCACGTCGATGGCGGAGTACGCGGGGCGCGTCCGCGAGGACGGCCTGCCCTGCGACCCGTGGCTCAGGACCCACGTCAGAGTTGGCGGCCGGATCGCCGGGGTTGCCCCGACGTCCTGGCTGGTCTCGGGATCGCTCGAGGAGTGGAGGAGCTGGACCGGGCTCGCGTTCGACCACGATGGCGCCGTGGAGGTGCCCGGCGCCCTGACGACCGTGCACTGTGACGTCGGGTCGGGCTCTGCCGTGTACGTCGAGCCGAATGTCTGGGTCCGCCACGCGCTTCGATGACCGGGTGGCGGCTACGGCTGTGGGGGGACCATTGAGGCTAGGCCGGCGATGATGACCTGGGCGCCGAAGTCGAAGCGTTCGTCGCCGCTGGCGCCGGTGGTCATCGCGCCGGCCAGGGCGATCGTGAGTGGAAAACGGGCCGGGTCTAGCGAGCCGAAGAACGAGCGGAGTTGCTCGACGAATCCCTCTAGGTCCTCGGGGGCGAAGTCGGCGGCGCCCTGGACGCTCTCCTCGAAGGCGGTCGCGGTGATGAACAGCGGGATCAGGTCGACCGCCCACGCGGCGGCCTGGTCGGGGACGCGGCCGGCCTTGAGGATCGCGAGCATGCGTTCGGTGCTGAGCATCGCGTACTCCCCCAGCGGGACCTGACCGATCGCCGCGCGGGCCAGGCCGGGGTAGGCGCGCATCACGCGGAGGATCTCGTCCATCGCCGCCTTGAGCTGCTCCTGCCAGTGCTCGGGATCGGCGCCGGGCAGCTTCATGTCCGCGGCGGCCCGGTCGAGCATCAGCTGGTCGAGCTCCTTCTTGTTCGCGACGTGCGCGTAGAGGGACGCCGGGCCGGTGTCGAGCGCCTGGGCGACCTTGCGCATCGACACCGCGTCGTAGCCCTGATCGACCAGCAGGCGCAGCGCGGTGTCGACGATCCGCTCCCGCGTGAGCGGCTCCCGCGCCGCGCGGGCCGGCTTGGCGGGGGTGATCGGCTGCCACGGCGACTGGTTCATGCGCCCCACTGTAGCGAACACCGTACTTGACACGAATAGTGTTCGAGCGTAGAACAGTGTTCGTTAACGAACACCGTTCGACTAGGAGCACCGATGACCACCTCAACCACTCCACCCGGCGAAACGTCGTACGACGAAGCGTCCGGCGAGCTGGCGACGCCCGACGGCTCACGCGGCGACGCGACCACTGCCGCCGGACCCGCGCCGACCGCCGGTACGCCGTACAAGTGGCGCTGGATCGTGCTCGGGACCGTGCTGGTCGCCGAGATCATGGATCTGGTCGACGCGACGATCGTGAACATCGCGGCACCGTCGATCCAGCGGGAGCTCGGCGGGTCGAACGCCGCGGTGCAGTGGATGCTCGCCGGGTACACGCTCGCGTTCGCGATCGGCCTGGTCAGCTTCGGGCGGCTCGGCGATCTGGTCGGCCGGCGCAAGCTGTTCGTGATCGGCGCGGTCGGGTTCACCGTCGCGTCGGCGCTGTGCGGGCTGGCGACCTCGCCCGGTCTGCTGATCGGCAGCCGGGTCGCGCAGGGTCTGCTCGGCGCGGTGATGATCCCGCAGGGGTTCGCGATCCTGAAGTCGGTGTTCCCGCCGGACGAGATCGGCAAGGCGTTCGGGCTGTTCGGACCGGTGATGGGATTGTCGGCAGTCGCCGGGCCCGTGCTGGCCGGCGTACTGATCGACGCGAACTGGTTCGACGCCGGCTGGCGGATGATCTTCTGGATCAACGTGCCGATCGGCATCGCGGCGGTCGTCGGCGCACTGCGCTGGATGCCCGAGGTGAAGACGCCGGGCGCCCGCGGACTCGACCCAGCCGGCGTGATCCTGGTCAGCTTGGGCGCCGGACTGCTGATCTACCCCCTGGTGCAGGGCCGCGAGCTCGACTGGCCGTTGTGGACAATCGCCATGATGGTCGCCTCGATCCCCGTGTTCGCGCTGTTCGGCTGGCGTGAGCGCCGGTCGGGCAACCCGGTGATCGACCCGTCGCTGTTCCGCAGTCGCGGGTACGTCGCTGGACTCGGCGTGATCAGCACGTTCTTCCTGGCGATGTCCGGGTTCACGCTGGTGCTCAACCTGTTCACCCAGCTCGGCCTGCACTACAGCCCGTTGAAGGCCGGCCTCGCGATGGTGCCGTTCTCGCTCGGGATCGCGATCGGCGCGCCGCTGTCCGCGGGGCTGCTCGCGCCGAAACTCGGCCGGGTCGCGCTGCAGCTCGGCATCGGCGTGATGACGCTGGCGATGGTGTGGGTCTGGATCACGCTCGTCCACAACGGCGACGCGACGACGATCTGGGACCTGGTGCCGCCGCTGCTGCTGGTCGGGATCGGCTCGGGCATGGTGTTCGCGCCGCTGTTCGACATCATCCTGGCCTCGATCGACGACAGCGCGGCCGGCTCGGCGTCCGGCGTACTGACCGCTATGCAGCAGTTCGGCGGTGCGATCGGCGTCGCGGTGATCGGCACGATCTTCTTCCAGCTGCTGCCGACGGACGGGTTCCTCGGCGCGGCCAAGACCAGCACGCTCGTCGCGACCGGCCTGTTCGTGGTCGCCCTCGCGATCACCTGGCTACTCCCCCGCCGCGCCCGTCCCGAGGTCGCCTGAGCCGGATTTCGTACGCCGGTTGGCGTTGAAGCGGGCCTTCTTCTGACGATTCCCGCAGGTGTTCATGTCACACCATTTGCGAGTGCGGCTCTGGCTCGTGTCGAAGAAGGCCGCTTGGCAGGTCGGCGAGGCGCACAGGGCCAACTTCCCGTCACGCTCGCCGGAGATGATGCCGATCGCGTCGGCGGCGATCACGCTCAGCGCGTCTTCCACGCTGGAAGCCGAACTGAGCTGCCATCGCCGCCGGCCGTCGGGCGTCAGGACCGCCGCGGCCTGGCCGTGAGCGCTGTAGTTGTTGATGACCTGGACAGCGGCTGCAGGGAGAGTGTCCTGGGTCGCGGCCGCTGTCGCCGCGGCGTGAATCGCCTCCCGCAGTTCCCGGGCGAGGCCGAGCTGGACGACCGTGCACGAGTCCACCGCGAGGCCGCTCACAGTCAGCCAGTCGACGAGTCGCTGCGGCGTGGGGATGCGCTCCACAGGATCGCCCTGACGCTCCGACAAGGTCCCCGTGAAGCTGGTCGCCAGCACGCTCCCGAGGCGGAAGTCAGGGAACTCGGTGGGCATGGAACCACCTTAGCGGGTTCACATCGAGCAGAAAAGCATGTTAGAACCGTCTTAGCCGGTTCTTCATGAGAGCAGCCGGCTCCGCGACGGCCCAGGAGGTCTCATGCCCAGCGACGTACAAGCATTCGAAGCCCACGCGACCGACGCCGAACTCGACGAATTGCGGGCACGATTGGCCTCGGCGCGACTACCGGAGGCCGAGACGGTCCTTGGCGCCGCGCCCGGTCCGGGCCGATGGGACCAGGGCGTTCCGCTCGCCGATCTCGTCGAGCTGGTGGAGTACTGGCGCACCGGCTACGACTGGCGGTGGTTCGAGAAACGTCTCGATCGGATCGGTCAGTTCCGTACGACGATCGACGGGCTGGGGATCCACTTCCTGCACCGGCGATCGGCCCGTGCGGATGCGACTCCGCTGATCCTGACGCACGGCTGGCCGGGCAGCATTGCCGAGTTCGTCGATGTGGTGGACGAGCTGGCCGATCCTCAGGATGCCAACGTGCCTGCGTTCCATGTTGTCGTCCCGTCGCTGCCGGGCTTCGGGTACAGCGACAAACCGACCACGACCGGGTGGGGAACCGAGAAGATCGCGGCTGCCTGGGTGGAGCTGATGGGAAGACTCGGGTACGGCAAGTTCGTCGCGCACGGCGGTGACTGGGGAGGTGTTGTCACGACCGTTCTCGCCGGTCGGTTCCCGGAACATGTTCTCGGCATCCACACGGTGCTGGCGCAGGCGCCGCCCGGGCTGTCGACGGACGGGCTGACCTCGGCCGAGCGTGCTTGGACCGAGGAGACTCGCGATTTCTGGCACGAGCGCTCGGGGTACGCGAAGCAGCAGGCGACCCGGCCGCAGACGATCGGCTACTCGCTCGTGGACTCGCCGGTCGGGTTGCTTGCGTGGATTGTCGACAAGTTCGCGGAGTGGAGCGACACGGAGGACAGCCCGTTCGAGAGGATCTCGCGGGATCGGATTCTGGACGACGTCACCCTGTACTGGCTGACGCGGACCGGTGCGTCGGCGGCCCGCATCTACTACGAGAGCCACAGCTCGCTGGATCCCGAGCTGCGGGTCGATGTCCCGGCGGCGGTCACCACGTATCCGCGGGACATCGAGAAGTGCCCGCGGCCCTGGGCGGAGAAGCGGTTTCGGCAGATTGTTCGCTGGAGGACGCCTGACGCCGGCGGGCACTTCCCGTCGCTGGAGGTGCCTGGGTCTTTTGTCAACGATCTGCAGGAGGGCCTCGCGGCCGTGCTGGCTGCCCGGTGAACTCGGCGGGCGCTGGCCGGTTCGAAGAGCCGAGCACGCCGAGGAGCCCGGGCGCGCCGAGGCGAACGGCCTTCGCCCGCCGCCGGTGATCCGCTTACGCAGAACCGGCCGTTGCGGAGGCCGCCGCCGGCGCCGTCAGTCCTTGGTGACGAAGCCTTCCTTGGTCAGCCAGTCCATGGCGACGTCGGCGGGTTCGCGGCCGTCGACGTCGACCTGGGCGTTGAGCTCGATCAGGACCGCGTCGGTGAGCTTGGCGGAGACCGGAGCCAGCAGGTCGCGGAGCTGCGGGTACTGGTCGAGGACCTTCTTGGCGATCACCGGCGCCACGTTGTACGCCGGGAAGTAGTGCTTGTCGTCCTCGAGCACCACCAGGTCGAGCGACTTGATCCGGCCGTCCGTCGTGTAGATCTCCCCGAACAGGCAGTCGCCGTTGTCGGTCGCGGCGTAGACGGCGCCGGTGTCGAGCGTCCGGACGTTGTTGCGGTTCACGCCGGAGCCGAGCGGGACGCCGTAGTGCTTGAGCATCGGCTCGAACCCGTCGTTGCGGTTCGCGAACTCGGACTCGACGCAGAACGTGCGTTCCTTCAGCGGAATCTGGCTCAGCTGCGACAGCTTGGTCAGGCCGAGCTTCTCGGAGTTCTTCCGGGTCACGCCGAACCCGTAGCTGTTGTTCATCGGCGCCGGCTCGAGCCAGACCAGCCCGTACTTCTGCAGGTCCTCCCCCGCCACAGCGTCGTACTGCTTGCGCTTGTCGGGAATGCCCGTGTCGTGGCCGAGGTAGGAGATCCAGGCGGTGCCGGTGTACTCCCAGGCCATCTGGATCTGCCCCTGCAGCATCGCCTGGCGCGACGTGTCACTGCCGGGCATGTTGGTCAGGTCCTTGACCTTGGCGCCGGCCGACTGCATCAGGATCGCGGCGATCTTGCCGAGGATCAGCTGCTCCTGGAAGTTCTTCGACCCGATCCCGATCTCCAGGCCGTCGAGATTCTTGACCGGGGCAAGGGGTCCGGCCAGCGACGCGGTCGGGACGTAGCCGCCGCTGGTCCCGAGACCGCAACCGGTCGACGCGGCAACGACCATGATGGTTGCCGTCAGCAACCCAAGAGCGCGCTTCATCGCAGTCCCCTCGGCCGGGTGATCTCTTCCAGGATCCGGCCGGCCCAGTCGATCAGCAGAGCCAGTACGCCGACCAGCAGCGCGCCGCTGATCAGTACCGGGTACCGCAGCAGACGGATGCCCGTCGTGATCAGGATGCCCAGGCCGCCGGCGTCGATGAACGTGGCGAGCGTCGCCGTACCGACGACGAGGACCAGGGCGGTCCGGATGCCGGCCATGATGACCGGTACGGCGAGCGGCAGCTCGATCCGCCCGAGCACCGAGCGGCTGGACATGCCCATCCCGCGGCCGGCCTCGACCAGGTTCCGGTCGACGCCTTGCAGGCCGACGATCGTGTTGCGCAGCACCGGCAGTACGGCGTACAGGCAGAGCGCGAGGATCGCGGTCCAGAAACCGAAGCCGAGCCAGATCGCGAGCAGCACGATCAGACCGATCACCGGCGCGGCCTGCCCGGCGTTCGCGAACGCGACGACGATCGGCGCCGCGCGGCGCATCCGCGGGCGGGTCAGTGCGATGCCGAGCGGCACGGCGATCAGCAGAACGATGACCGTGGCAACGATCGTCAGCTTGAGATGTTCGAGCGTGAGCGTGCCGACGACGCTCCACGCCAGCTGGCGTTGCTCGATCGAGTCGAGCTCGGCCTGCGAACGCCAGATCACCCACGCTGCGAGGACCAGGGCAACGAAAATAGGCTGCCCGAGCAACAGTCCCCAGCTCGGGCGGCGGCGTCGTTCGGAGGCCAGACCGGCGGCTGCTGCTTTGGCGTCGGCGAGATTGCGGCGTTCCTCCGCGGAGGTGCCGGGATCGACGATGGTCATGAGACCACCTCGTCGGCCTCCGGGGCTTGGATCCTCGCCAGCACCGCCTGGAAGTCGACGACGCCGAGGTACTCGTCCCGGCGACCGGTGACGACCGCGCTGCCGTGGCTGGAGACGAGCATCGTGTCGAGCGCGTCGTTCAGCGTCGCGCGGCGGTCGATCGTGACCAGGTCGGTGCCCTCCTTGGGCGCCGGTACGCGGTCGACGTCGGCCAGGTCGCGAGTCCACATCCAGTCGATCGGGCGCCGCTTCGCATCCAGTACGACGACCGAGTCGTCGCCCGCGGCCTGCGCGGAACGGAGTACGTCGGCAGCGGTGTCACCGACCGACGCGACCGTGGGCTGACCGAGGTCGATCTCGCTGACCCGGCTCAGCGTCAGCTGCTTCAGCGCCGCGCCCGCGCCGACGAAGTCCGCGACGAAGCGGTCCGCCGGGTTCGACAGGATCGCCTCCGGGACGTCGTACTGGGCGATCTTCGCGCCCTCGGTGAGGATCAGGATCCGGTCGCCGAGCTTGACCGCCTCGTCGAAGTCGTGGGTGACGCAGACGATCGTCTTGCGCAGCTCCTCCTGGATGCTGAGCAGCTCGTCCTGCAACCGCTGCCGCGTGATCGGGTCGACCGCGCCGAACGGCTCGTCCATCAGGATCACCGGCGGGTCGGCGGCCAGACCGCGCGCGACGCCGACTCGTTGCTGCTGACCACCGGACAGCTCGCGCGGGTACCGGCCTCGGTACCGCTCGGAATCGAGGCCGACCAGCTCGAGCAGCTCGTCGACGCGCTCGGTGATCCGGCCGCGGTCCCAGCCGAGCAGGCCGGGGACCATCGCGATGTTCTGGGCGACGGTCATGTGCGGGAACAGGCTGCCGCCCTGGATCACGTACCCGATGTGCCGGCGCAGGTCGTCGTCGTCGCGGCCACTGATGTCCTCGCCGCCGATCCGGATGCTGCCCGAGGTCGGCTCGATCAGCCGGTTGATCATCTTCAGCGACGTCGTCTTGCCGCAGCCGGACGGGCCGACGAACATGACGATCTCGCCGGCCGGGACGTGCAGGGACAGGCCCTCGACGGCCGGCTTCTGCTGGCCGGGGTAACGCTTGACGACGTCGACCAGATCGATGTCGACACCGCTGACCTCGTGGTCGTCACCGGCCGATGAGTCGGGCGACGTGCCGGGGTCGGCGACGGGACGCGTGGAGGTCGCCGAGGCGGGCGCGGCCGACGGCGTACCGGGATCGGTCAGGTTCTCGGCGGACGGCGTACGTGAGTCAGACACGGATCCCCCTGGGGGTCGTCAGCCGGCCGACGCCGAGCAGCAGCGCGTCCAGCACGAGAGCCAGCAGCACCACCCCCAGCGTTCCGACCAGGGCGGAGTTGAGAGCGTTGGCGCCACCGATCTGGGTGAGGCCGGTGAAGATGAAGCTGCCCAGACCGGGGCCGAGCACGTACGCCGCGATCGCCGCGATGCCCATCGACATCTGCGCCGAGACCCGGACGCCCGCCAGGATCACCGGCCACGCGAGCGGGAGCTCGATCCGGACCAGAGTGCGGAGCCGGCCCATGCCCATGCCGCGGGCGGACTCGACCAGGGTCGCGTCGACGCCGGCCAGGCCGACGACCGCGTTACGCAGGATCGGGAGGGTCGCGTAGAAGGTCACCGCGATCACCGACGTCGCCGTACCGATGCCGGCCAGCGGGATCAGCAGGCCGAGCAGCGCGAACGACGGGATGGTCAGGCCGACCGCGCTGATGCCCTCGGCGGCGGACGCGATCTTCGGGTTGCGATGGACGAGCACGGCCAGGACGACGGCGATCACCGTCGCGAGCACCACGCACTGGATGACCAGGCTCAGATGCTGGTAGCCCTGGTAGAGAAGCTGCGACTGCCGTTCACTGATGAAATCCCACACGATCGCCCTTCCTGCGGCTAGGTAACCTCCAGAGGTTCCCCTCGGCAGAAAGCTCAAACGTTTGACTCGTGCTCAGGGCATTAATCAGGGCACGACGAAGCCCCCGGCACCTCGCGGTACCGGGGGCTTCGGGTAAGGCTTTAGTTGAACGAGTCGCCGCAGGCGCAGGAGCCGGTCGCGTTCGGGTTGTCGATCGTGAAGCCCTGCTTCTCGATCGTGTCCACGAAGTCGATCGACGCACCCTTGAGGTACGGCGCGCTCATCCGGTCCGTGACGACGCTCACACCGTCGAAGTCCGCGACCACGTCACCGTCGAGCTGACGCTCGTCGAAGAACAGCTGGTACCGCAGGCCGGAGCACCCGCCCGGCTGCACGGCGACGCGCAGCGCGAGGTCGTCGCGACCTTCCTGGTCCAGCAGCGCCTTCACCTTCGAGGCGGCCCCGTCCGTCAACAGGATCCCCGTCGCGGCGGCGGTGGCCTGCTCGGTCTGCGCTTCAGTCATTCCTGACTCCAAGTCATCTCTTGAGCGCCCGGCTGCTGATGGGCAGGCAGCCGCACGCGGAAAATCCGCTGTCAACACGAGCCAACACCCACTGACCCGCGCTCATTCCCATGGTCGCACACCAATTTCGAGGATCAACAACTTGCCTCACCCACCGGGCAACCGGCGCGCAGGCCGGTGGTCAGCGGGCCCAGGTGCGGGCTACGCGTTCGGCGACCTTGGCCAGCGAGCCGTGAGGGTCGGCGAAGGCCTGCTCCTCGCCGACGGCGTCGACCAGGGAGTAGGCCGACTCGACGCCCATCGTGCGCATCTCGCGGGAGCCGATCAGCACCTTGCCGGCCAGTACGACGCACGGCCGCATCGCGTCGTTCGCGACCTTGGCGACCCCGGCGATCACCTTGCCGTCGCGCGACTGGAAGTCGAACGCGCCCTCACCGGACAGCACCAGATCGACCCGCCCGGCCTTCTCCTTCAGCCCGGTCAGATCGGCGACCAGATCGATCCCTGAGACGCGCTCGGCGCCGAGCAGCAGCAGCGCGTACCCGAGCCCGCCCGCCGCGCCGGCGCCCTTCTGGTCGGCCGTCTTCCGGTCGGCGAGCTCGGCGAAGTGGGTCAGCCAGCCGTCGACGACCGGCTTGCGCTCGTCGGCGACGCCCTTCTGCTTGCCGAAGATGTTGGTCGCGCCACGCAGCCCGAGCATCGGGTTCTCCACGTCGCTCGCCGCGACGAACTCGACGCCCGCCATCTTGGTCTGGGCCGGCTGGAGGTCGACCGCGGTCAGGTCGGCCAGCCCGGTCGCGCCCGCGTCGAGGCTGCCGCCGACGCCGGTCGCACCGAGCGCCGCGAGCAGGCCCGCGCCCGCGTCGTTCGTCCCGGATCCACCGAGTCCGAGGATGATCCGCTTCGCCCCCGCGTCCACGGCGGCCGCGATCAGCTGGCCGACGCCGTACGTCGTACCGTCCTCAGGCCGTCGATCGGCGGGCTCGACCAGGTGCAGCCCGCAGGCCTGTGCGGTCTCGATGTACGCCGTCTCGCCGGCGACCAGGACGGTCGCGGGAACGTCGCCACCGAGCGGGCCGCGGACGGTGACCGACAACAGGGTGCCGTCGACAACCGCCGCCAGGACGTCGATGAACCCGGGTCCCCCGTCAGCCATCGGCGCCACCAGCACCTCGGCCTCAGGATCCCTGCGCCGCCACCCCTCCTCGATCGCGGCCGCAGCCTCGACCGCCGTCAACGTCCCAGCGAACTTGTCCGGAGCAATCAGCACGCGCATGCGCACATCCTCGCAAACTCCCGCGCCGTCCTGCGCCACAGCAGCCACCCACCGGACGCCCCTCTCGGTGCGATAGGCCGGGCCTATCAGCCCGTCCGGCTCGGCGGACAGGCCACGAGCGTCGACGGCTACCACTGATCAACCACGCCGCGGACTAGCTGCTTACGCTCAGCGCACACCTCCGGAGCGGCGCAGGGGTGAGTTGATCAGTGGTGGGCGTCGGTGCTGTCCGCCTTGATCAGGTGGATTCGACGACGCGACGGTCGACGGGGTGTCGGAGTCGGCCGGTAGCGTGCGGGCGGTGCAGCTGACTGTTGGTGAGGCGATTGCTCTTCAGGAGGAGCTTCGGGGGCTCGTTGACGTCACCGACCACGCGTCGCGGGCGCCGCGGTACGTGGCCGGGTTGGATGTCGCGTACGACGGCGACGAGTACGCGGCGGCGGTCGTCGTACTGGAGGTGATCCGGGCGGAGGCACGGTCGAGCGAGTCCAGGTCCTGCGAGGCGGCGGGCGCGCGCTCGGCGACGGTTGAGTTGCGGGAGGTCGACCGAGCCGTTGTGCGGGGGCGGACTGCGTTTCCCTACGTGCCTGGGCTGTTTGCGTTTCGGGAGGTGCCGGGGTTGGTGGCTGCGTTGGAGCGGCTGCGGGTGACGCCGGAACTGCTGGTGTGTGACGGGCAGGGGCTGGCGCATCCTCGGCGGTTCGGGCTGGCTTGCCACCTGGGAGTGGTGACTGGGCTGCCGAGTATCGGGGTGGGGAAGACGGCTTTCGTCGGCGAGTGGGAGGAGCCGGGGGCCGCGCGGGGCGAGGCCAGTGAGCTGGTGCTCGACGGGGAGATCGTCGGGAAAGTGCTGCGGACGCAGAACAAGATCAAGCCGGTGTTCGTCTCGGTCGGACATCGGGTGTCGCTGGGGACTGCGGTCGAGCGGGTGCTGGAGCTATCGCCGCGGTATCGCCTGCCGGAGACAACCCGAGCGGCCGACCGGGCCTGCCGCGACGGGCTGGCCGGTTGACGGGCTCGCGGGCTCGGGGCAGGCGGGCAGGCGGGCAGGCGGGCAGGCGGGCTGGCGGGCTGGCGGGCTGGCGGGCTGGCGGAATGAGACCCCGGCGACGGGCGCGGGGATGACTTGTGAGGGAGAGCGGATGACGTTGCACGAGGACGACGTACGGACTGATGCGAAGGCCCCGCTTCGGCCGGGGGCTTCGGCGGCGGTGCTGGACGGGGATCGGTTGTTGCTGACTCGGCGCAGCGACAACGATGAGTGGTGCATGCCGGGTGGTGGGATCGACGCGGGTGAGCGGCCGGCGGAGGCTGCTCAGCGGGAGGTGCTGGAGGAGACCGGGCTGCGGGTACGCGTGACCGGGCTGCTCGGGGTGTACTCGGATCCGGATCTCGTCGTCGTCTACCCGGACGGGAATCGGGTGCAGATCCTCGGCGTCCTGTTCCGTGCCGAGGTGGTCGAGGGAACGGCGGGGCTGTCCGACGAGGTGACCGAGGTCGGGTGGTTCACCGCCGCGGAGGCGGCCGAACTGACGGTCATCGCGAATCATCGGCCGTTGTTGCCGACGGCGTACGGCGTGGAGGGGATCTACTTCAATCGGCCGGCTGACGCCTAGGCGGCGCCGCGCGGGCGGGTCTGCCCGCCGACGCTTAGGCCAAGTACTGCGTGACCGCGTTCGCGGCGCGGCGGCCGGAGACGAGGGCGCCTTGGATCGAGACGGTGTCGCGGTGGTCGCCGGCGACGAAGCGGCCTTCGCCGAGGGCGACCGGGCGGCGTGCGGCGAGCGGCGGCGGCTGGTGCGGGAGGGCCTCGGGGATGTCGTGCCGTACGACGAGTTGCCACGCGCCGGCCGAGCGCCCGTACATCCGCGTCAGTTGGATCCGCACCTCGCTCTCGACCGCTTCGGTCGGCCACAGGGTGGTCGCCTGGATCAGGTGCTGCCCGGGTGGCGCGTACGACGGTGCTACGTTCGACATCACCGCGGTGTTGACGACCGGGCCGTCGCGGCGGCCGTCGACGACCAGGAGCTTGTCGGTGCGCGGCGGTTCGTCGGTCGTGAACCAGTAGGTGCTGAGGCCCTTCAGCTGCGGCGCTCGGAGCTGGACGAGCTCGGCGGCCGCTGACGGGTCGGTGGCGATGACGACGGCGCGGGCGCGGAGCTCGCCGTCGACGGTGTCGACGACCACCTCGTCACCACCCCGTACGGCGGTCGCCGGGCGGCTCAGCTGCACGGGCTCGCGCAAGCGCGCGGCCAATTGCTCGGGCAGGGCCGACATGCCGCCCGCGGGCAGGCTCGGCGTACCGAGCAGGAAGCTGCGCAGCAGCAACCGCACGAACGCCGCCGAGGTCGCGCCGTCCGCTTCCGCGAGGACGCCGGCGAGGAACGGTTCGAGGACCTCCCGCCGGAGCCTGCCGTCGACGCCCGCGCGATCCAGCGATTCCCGCAACGACAGGTCTCCCCCGGTCACCGAGCCGGGGTGAAGGGCGGAGCGCCCCGGGGCCTCGGCGCCGGGTGGCGTCGCACCGGGTGGCGTCGCACCGGGTGGCGGCGCGCCGGGCGAGGCCGCACCGGGTGAGGGCGCCCCGGGAGCCTGGCCCGAAGCCTCGGCGAGGAGCCGGTCGACCCGGCCTAGCGCCGGGGCTGCCCACGCACCCAGGCGGGCCAGTTCCTTTGGGCTGAGGTAGCCGCTCACGAGAGTCCGGCCCAGCAACCAAGGGCTGCGGCGGGGATCGGCGAGGACCGTCGTACCGGCGGCTCCTGCGACAGCGACCCCGGCGGTGAAGGCATGGAGATCCAGCGCCGCCAGGTCGACGTACCGGCGTACTGCTGGATACGCGGGATTGAGCAGTTGGAAGCCTCGGTCGCACAGATAGCCGTCGATGCGATCGGTGCGGACTCGGCCGCCGACGGCGTCGGCGGCCTCAAGGATGCTGACGGCGAGGCCTCGGCTCTGCAGGGTGAGGGCGCAGTTCAGCCCGGCCAGTCCTGCTCCGACGACGATCACGTCTGTCATCCGTCGATGCTTGCACACCCAACGATTAGGGCCGGTAATTTCGCATGATGGGCAGTGACGTGTACCACGCGATCCCTGGGCAGCGGCGTGCGACGATGTTGACGTGACGACGATCGCAGACGGCCCGAAAGCCCTTCCGCTGCTGTTCCTTGGCCGCGACACCGACCCCCACTCCGAGCGTGGCGTCGAGTGCCCGGGGGCCCTGCCGCCGGCCTCCGACCCGGACCTGGTCGAGCGGGCGACGAAGGCCAAGGCCACGCTCGGCGACCAGGTGTTCGTGCTCGGGCACCACTACCAGCGCGACGAGGTGATCCAGTTCGCGGACGTCACCGGTGACTCGTTCAAGCTCGCCCGCGACGCGGCGAACCGGCCGGACGCGCCGTACATCGTGTTCTGCGGTGTGCACTTCATGGCCGAGTCCGCCGACATCCTCACCAACGAGAACCAGACGGTGATCCTGCCCGACCTCGCGGCCGGCTGCTCGATGGCCGACATGGCGCGCATCCAGCAGGTCGAGGCCGCCTGGGACGCGCTCGCCGACGCCGGCGTCGCGGACGTCACGGTGCCGGTCACGTACATGAACTCCAGCGCCGACATCAAGGCGTTCTGCGGCCGCAACGGCGGAGCGGTCTGTACGTCGAGCAACGCCGACGTCGCGCTCGACTGGGCCTTCCAGCAGGGCGAGAAGGTGCTCTTCCTGCCCGACCAGCACCTCGGGCGCAACACCGCGGTGCAGAAGATGGGGATCAGCCTCGACGAGTGCGTCGTGTACGACCCGCACAAGCCGGGCGGCGGCCTGACCCGCGAGCAGCTCGCGGCGGCGAAGATGATCCTGTGGCGCGGGCACTGCTCGGTGCACGGGCGCTTCACGCCGGAGTCGGTCGACGACGTCCGTGCGCGCGTTCCCGGGGTGAAGGTGCTGGTGCACCCGGAGTGCCGGCACGAGGTCGTCACGAAGGCCGACCTGGTCGGTTCGACGGAGTACATCATCAAGGTCCTCGACGAGGCCGAACCCGGTACGTCGTGGGCGGTGGGCACCGAGCTGAACCTGGTCTCCCGCCTGGCCAAGCAGCACGCCGACAAGAACATCGTCTTCCTCGACAAGACCGTCTGCTACTGCGCGACGATGAACCGCATCGACCTGCCGCACTTCGTCTGGACCCTGGAGAACCTGGTCGCCGGCCACGTCGTCAACCCCATCAAGGTCGACGCCGACACCGAGCGGTACGCCAAGATCGCCCTCGACCGCATGCTCGCCCTGCCCGGCAAGACCGCCAGAGACTGAAGAACAAAAGAAGCAGAAAGTATTAAGAGGTCACGCGGGCTTCGGCGTACCAGTCCGACAGCAAGGCGGGGAGGCGGTCGGGGCCCCAGCGGTCTACGGGGGTGATTCGGCCCTTCAGGGACGCCAGGCCCTTGGCCAGTTCGCCTACGACGTCGCCTCGCCAGCTGACGGCGACGCCTTCGTCGGGGCCGACGATGACCGACGGGCCGCCGCGGTCCACGCAGACGACCGGGCAGCCGCTGGCGAGGGCTTCGGTGACCGCCCAGCCGGCGGCCTCGCGGAGGGCGGGGGCCAGGAGGGCGTCGGCGCGGAGCAGGGCGGCGAGCACTTCCTCGCGGGGAAGCTGGCCGGTGAACTCGACACGGTCGCGGACGCCGAGCTGCTCGGCGAGGCGTTCGGCGCGGCGCCAGTCGGGGCCGTCGCCGATGACCCGGAGTTCCCAGTTGGCGGCCTCGGGGCGCGCGAGCGCACTGATCGCGAGCAGCAGGCCCTTCCACGGGATCAGGCGGCCGACGAACAACGCCGTCTTCACCCCGGGTCCGCCGAAGGGTTCGTACGGGCCGGAGGCGCTGGCGAAGCGGCGGATCGCGACGTTCGGCTGGACGACGATCTCGCGCGTGTGCGGCCCGAAGACCTCGGCGACATCCTTGTTCTGGGCAATGACCAGGTCGGCCCGCTGCGCGAGCTGACGCCCGACCAGTCGCCGGGCGAGGCCGGTCCACGCGCGACGGACCAGCTCCCCCACCAGGCCGCTCGATCCGAGCCAGTGCGCCATCGACAGCGGCACCGCCGTCGATCCGCCGACCGGTCCCCAGATCACCTTCGCCGACGTCCGCCGTACGACGCCTGCCGGCATCCAGTCGACCGCGAACGTCAGGTGGTGGATCACGTCGAAGGCCTGCTTGCGGTGCAGCCGCTCGGCGACCTGGCCGGCCTTGCGCTGCCACAGCGGGTAGTACCAGTAGACGTCCGCGCTCCGGCGCCGCAGCTTGAGCAAGAACTTCGACAGCTCCAGCGGTACGACGGTCAGCCCCGGCACCGGCCGGATCGCGAGCTCTTCCTCGATCTCGTGCGCGAACTTGCCGCGGGTCAGCAACCACACGTCGTGGTCCCGCGCCGCCGCCTTCGCCCAGGCCCACCCGGCGCCCGGCTCCGACCCGCCCTGGGGCCGGCACGCGTACGCACTCACCAGAATCCGCCGCCGCGTCGGCACCCCGGCCGTCGATCCCCCGGCCCCCGCCACCGGGGCAATTCCAGAATCAGCGTCCTCCACCGGCCCGGTCACAGCGTGCCCTCCAGCAGTCGCCGCAAGTCCGTGCTGGACGTCGAGGCCGTGTACGGGAAGTAGTGCACCTCGGCCCCGACCTCCCCGAGCAGCTTCTCCAGCCGGAGCCCCTTCTCGGTGCCCTTCCAGTCGTCGCCCTTGAACAGCACGTCGTACCGGAGCTGCTTCCACATCTCGAACTTGTCGCTCGACCAGTCGCTGACCACCTCGTCGACGATCCCGATCGCGCGCACGACCTCCATCCGCTCGTCGTGCGGTACGACGGGCGGCCGGCCCTTGATCTTGGTGACGACGTCGTCCTCGACCACCCCGGCGATCAGGTAGTCGCAGTGCTCGCTGGCGCGGCGCAGGATGTTCAGGTGCCCGATGTGGAACATGTCGTAGACCCCCGGGGCGTACCCCACGACACCCATCAGCCCTGAACCTCCGCCGGAACCAGCGCCGCCATCTCCTTGTACCACTTGGCGATCGCCGCCAGCAGGAACAGCAGGTTCGCCAGCAGCATCAGCCCGTACAGGCCGACGAACACCGACGGCCACCCGAAGGTGAGGAACACCAGGCAGAGGATCCCGTAGTCGGTCGGCGCGATCACCAGCGACTTCAGCACCGAGTCGCCGCGCACGTTCGCGGTCGAGGCGCCGTGCCGCCGGCGCAGCTGGTCGATCAGGATCAGCCCGAAGAACATCACCGCGGACACGCACAGGTAGGCGAGCGGGATCAGCAGCACCAGTTCGTTGCTAAAGGCATCGAAGCGGTAGAACGAGATCAGCACCGCCGAGTGCAGCAGCGCGATCTTCACGCAGTCGATCATGTGGTCGAGCCACTCACCGAGCGGCGAACCACCACCGCGCAGCCGGGCCAGCTGACCATCGGCCGAGTCCAGCGCGTACCCGAGCACCAGCAGCGCGGTCACCGCGAGAGCCAGTCCGAAGCTAGGCTCGACGAGGGCGATCAGCACGATCCCGACCAGCGAGCAGAAGCCGCTGGACAGGCTGACCTGGTTGGGCGTCCGGTTGAGCACGAACGCTCCGGCGGCCAGGTAGCGCCCGAGCTTGCGGTTCACGAAACGCGAGTACGCCGGCGTACCGGCCGAAGGCTTCTGGGCCCGCGCGAGCTGGGCGACGGCGTCGCCGTACGAGCTCATGCGACGGAACTGCGCGACTGCCGCTGGTCGATCGCGGCGCGCAGGATCTGGCTGCGGGACTCGCGACGCGCGGGCAGCTCGCTGATCAGCTCGGCGGGGATCCCGTCCAGCTCGTCAGCGGCCAGCACACCGTCGGTCCCGTCAGCGGCGAACACGGTCCGTGCCCCGAGGACGTTGGTCAGCCACCCGGCTTCCTCCACCACGACGACCTCGTCGACGCAGCGCAGCTGCTCGAGGATCTGCCGGCGCTCGACCAGCGGCACGAACGGCCGCGCGCCCCACGCGTCCAGCGCCCAGTCGTCGGTCAGCACGCCGACCACAAGCCGGTCGCACTGCTGCTGCGCCTGCTCGAGCACGTCGAGGTGCCCGATGTGGAACAGGTCGAAGACCCCGGTCAGATAACCGATGCGCTGCGGCACCCTGCACTCCCCCACTGAGCCCCCGCGGGCTCTTCCCCTTCGGCGTTCCCGAACTCGCCGGTACGCCGAACACCTGTGCTGAGAACTGCCGGCGCGATACCGGAATCCCGGTCCCCACCAGCTGCCGGCGAGACCCCCCTCGCCTCGGCGCACTTTACACCGGGCGATCCGCGGTGACCTACGCCCGTCGCCGCGCGGCGATCACTACCCCGGCAGGTACTTCGGGGGCAGGCGGCCCGGTCAACGGTCGGCCGCGTGCCGCGCGATCGCATCGGCGTAGATCCTCTCCGTGGCCGCCAGGTCGCGCTCCGGGGTGAAGCGCTCCAGGTAGACCTGACGGGCTCGCTCGCCGCAGGTTACCGAACATGCGGGATCAGTGATCAACCGCAGTGCCTTCCGCAGCGATTCAGGGTCGCCAGGCTCGGCCAGGACACCGGTCTCGCCGTCGTCGACCAGCTCGGTCAGCGCGCCGATCCGGGACGCGACCACCGGCACACCGTGCGCGAACGCCTCGACCACCACGAGGCCGAACGTCTCGTACGAACGGGCGGGTACGACGACCGCCCGCGCCGTACGGACGACCGCCATGCTCTCGGCCCACGGCAGCGCCCCGAGCACCCGCACGGACGGGTCCACCGCGGCGCGGGCCTCGGCCGCCGCGCGCAGCGGCCCGTCCCCGACGACGACCAACTGGCCGAGGGAGGGCTCCCAGGCGTCGAGCAGATCCGCGAACCCCTTGTCCTCGGTGAGCCTGCCGACGAAGACGACGGCCTCACCCGCACCGGTCCGGACCTGCCCGGTGGACGGGACGGCGTGCGGCTTGACGACGATCTTCTCCGGCGCGAATCCGCCGGCGACGTACCGGGAGCGGACGAACTCCGAGGGCGCGATCAGCGTCGTGACGTGCCGCTGCCAGGTGTGCAGGGCCTGGTGCGCGGTGATCCCGGCGACCAGCGGAAGGCTCTGCACGGTCGACTCGCGGTAGCACGCGTGCACCACGCCGCGCCACGGGATCTTGCCGACGCACGACTCGCACGGACCGCCGTCGCGCTGCAGCACCGCGTTCGCGCACATCAGCCGGAAGTTGTGGAGCGTGGCGACGACCGGCAGGCCGGCCCGCCGGGCAGCGCGCAGGACCGACGGGCTCCACAACGGAAAGGTGTTGTGAACGTGCACGATGTCCGGACGTTTCTCCTGTAAGCGGAGAGTCAAATCGCGGGCGGCCGAAAATGACCAGATGGAGCGAAGCGGTAACAGAGCGCGATCTTTCCCCGGCATCTGCGCGATCGAGTCGCTGTGCTGCTCGTAGATGTCGACGACATGTCCTGAGCTGCGCAGAAAATCAGCCGTTTGATCGACGACAGTGTTCTCACCGCTGGGTTGACCTGATCGATAACGGTTGTGCAACATGGCGACCCGCATGGCACCACCTTAAAGGTTCGCGGTGGTGACAACTGGTTCGTGAGGCCGCATCTCGGGGAGTTTCACCGCGCGCCGATAACCCGGAGGATGCTTTGAGAAGGACGTCGCCCAAGCGGTTGCTGTTCGTCGGTGTTATCGCTACCGCGGTCGCTGTCGTTACAGTCGCCTATCCAGTCTTCTCTCATCAGAAGAACGCGGCCACCGCGGGAAAGTCACGCAGCACCGAGCAGAATGCCGCGGCCGGCGCGGGAATTCTCCCGTCGTCACGGCCGACCACGAAGCCGACGAATCCCGGTACGACGCACCCGCCGGGCACGGTGACGAGCAAGCCGCCGACCGTCGTACCGACGACGAAGCCGTCGAAGCCCGCGGATCCAACCAGCATGCCGACCTCCCCCGAGCCGCCGGAGCCGACCAAGACGGTCGTCGTCCCCGGCAACAGCACCGCCGGGCCGGCGTACGCGGGTCCGTGCAGCGGTGTCGCGATCAAGCCGGGCCAGAACGCCCAGTCCGTGGTCAACGCGAACCCGGCCGGTACGACGTTCTGCTTCAGCGCCGGTCTGCACCGGATCAGCCAGACGATCCGGCCCAAGGCCAACCAGACGATCGCCAGCGACGACCGCGCCGTGCTGACCGGCTCCGTCCCGCTGACCAGCTGGGCCCGCTCCGGCGCTGCCTGGGTGACCCGCGGCGCGCTGCCTGCGGCGTACGGCAAGGCCGGGCAGTGCGAGGACAACGCGGCGAACATCTGCAGCCTGCGTGAGCAGGTCTACCTGGGCGGCGCACACCAGACCCGGGTCGCTTCGCTCGCCGCGGTCAAGGCCGGCACGTTCTACGCCGACTACGCCGCCAACGCGATCTACGTCGGCAGCGACCCGGCCGGCAAGGCGGTCGAGATGGCGAAGACGTCGACCGCGATCGAGTCGAACCAGACCGGCGTCACCGTGCGCGGGCTGACCATCGAGCACTTCGCCAGCGCGGCCCAGGCCGGCGCGCTGGTCTCCGGCCCCGGCTGGACGGTGAAGGCGAACGAGGTCCGCTGGAACAAGTCGGTCGGGCTGATGCTGGTGAAGGCCAACAGCTCACGGATCGAGCGGAACCTGGTGCACCACAACGGCCAGCTCGGCCTCGGCCAGTACAGCTCGCTGCAGGCGAACGTCACCTCGAACGTGATCAGCCAGAACAACACCGACGGCTTCTGGATCGCCGACTGGGAGTCCGGCGGCATGAAGTCGACCCGCTCGTCCGGCACGGTCAGCGGCAACCTGATCCAGGCCAACAAGGGCGTCGGGATGTGGGCCGACGTCGCCGACGACGGCCGGGTGATCAGCGGCAACAAGATCGTCGCCAACGCCGCCGACGGGATCCGGTTCGAGATCAGCCGCAACGGCACGATCGAGAACAACACGATCACCGGCAACGGCTTCGGCACCGGGCGTGGCTCCGGGACGTCGCTGTGGGACGGCGGCGGGATCAACGTGAACACCTCGTCGAACGTGACGGTCCGCAACAACGTGGTCAGCGGCAACGTGAACGGCATCTCGGTCCAGTCCCGGACCCGGGGCGACGGGCCGTGGGGCAAGTACCTGCTGCGCAACGTCCGCATCACGGGGAACACCGTCCAGATGACCGGCGGCACACAGGCCACCGGGATGGTGCAGAACTCCGGTGCCGAGGTGCCCGCGGGGCAGCTGGCGTTCAGCGGGAACCGCTACCTGCTCGACCGGCTCGCCGCGCAGCGGTTCGCCCGGTTCGGCACCAAGCTGACCGCCGAGGGCTGGCGGGCCGCTGGGCACGACACCAGCGGGAGCTTCCTCACCAACTAGTTGACCGTGTGTAGTTGCGCGGCGTGGAGATGATTGCGCCGCGCAACCGAGTATGCGCCCGAGGCAACTTGTTAGGGGCAAAACGCAACAGAATGTGTTGACAAGGCCACGTGGGGTACTAGTCTGCCCAGGTAGTTGCACCGGGGGGTGCCGATGGACAGTCACGCCCCGGAGGCCCGACAACATGAACAAACAAGTGACGATTCTCGCCGCGACCACGCTCGGCACGCTGACGGTCGTCGCCGTCGTCAGTACGACCGTACCGGCCGCAGCGTCACCGTTTCAGCCCTCGCTCACCACACTCCCCGACCGCGGGGCCGAGCCGGCCGGCTCGATGCCGTGGACAACTGTTGCGGCAGGCGCACCGCCCGTCGCCGTCCACACTCCTTTGGTGCCGCCGGCCACGATCACGCTGCCGGTCGGCCCGCGGCCGACCATCACGGTGCCGGTGATCACGCCGCGGTCGAGGCGGCCTTCGCCGCCGCCCCCGATCCCAGGCGCCAGCTTCGAGGTCGGCCCGTCGCAGGCACCCGCGTGCTCGGGTGTCGTGGTCAAGCCCGACGAGAACGCGGCCGACGTGGTCGACAAGACCCCGGCCGGCAGCACCATCTGCTTCGCCTCAGGACTGCACCGGATCGATCGGATGTTGCGGCCGAAGGCCAAGCAGACCCTGGGCAGCGACCAGGGCGCCGTACTGACCGGGTCGGTCCCGCTGGCCGGCTGGACCGCGAACGGCGGCGACTGGACGGTCAAGGGCGTGCTGCCGAAGGCGTACGCGCAGATCGGGCAGTGCGAGGACAACGTCACCAACATCTGCCACCTGCGCGAGCAGGTCTTTGTCAACGGCAAGCACCTCAAGCGGGTCGCGACCCGCGAGAAGGTGGTGCCCGGCACCTTCTACGGCGACTACGCCGGCAACGCGGTGTGGATCGGTGACAACCCGGCCGGGAAGTCGGTCGAGATGTCGAGGACGACGACCGCGATCGGCGGCGGCCAGGTCAACGTGACCGTGCGAGGCCTGACCGTCGAGCACTTCGCGTCCGCGCCGCAGGCGGGCGCCGTCGTACTGGGTGGTGGGTGGAACGTCTTCGCCAACGACCTGCGCTGGAACCACGCGGTCGGCGCGATGCTCGTCAACGCCGACGGCGCGCGGCTGGAGAAGAACCTGATCCAGTCCAACGGGCAGCTCGGGGTCGGCCAGTACAGCACCACGAACGGGTCGATTGTCGGCAATCAGATCAGCGGCAACAACACCGACGGGTTCTGGATCGCCGACTGGGAGTCCGGTGGCATCAAGACCACCTGGTCCAACGGCGGCTCGGTCAGTGGGAACGCGATCAAGGCCAACAAGGGCGTCGGGCTGTGGAGCGACGCGTACGACGACGGGCGGACCTTCGCCAGCAATCAGATCGTCGACAATGCCGCGGACGGCATCCGGTACGAGATCGGGCGCAACGGCGTGATCGAGAACAACACGATCACCGGCAACGGCTTCGGCACCGGGCGCGGGTCAGGCCGGTCGCTGTGGGACGGCGGCGGGATCAACGTCAACACCTCGTCGAACGTCCAGGTCCGCAACAACACGCTCGCCGGCAACGTCAACGGCATCTCGATCCAGTCCCGCACCCGCGGGAACGGGCCGTGGGGCCTGAACGTGCTGCGCGACGTCGTTGTCACCGGCAACAAGGTGACGATGAAGGGCGGTACCACGGCGACCGGCATGGTGCAGAACGCCGGCGCCGCGATCCCCGCCGGCGAGGTCACGCTGAAGGCCAACGAGTACTTCCTGGACAGCCTGTCCGCGGACCGGTTCCAGAAGTTCGGTCAGTGGTTCACCGCCAAGGAGTGGCAGCAGGCCGGCTTCGATGCCGGCAGCAACTTCCTCCTCGGCAAACGCATCATCCGCTGAGCTCGGTGACGTGCCCGATCAGGAGACTACGGAGGGTCTCGCTGGTCCGGAGGTCCGCCGGGAAGACAGTCCCGACCGCGAGCAGGGCGTCCACCAGTGCGGTGGGCGTTCCTGCGTCCGCGGTGGCTGACTTGAGGCGGTCGGCCTGCGGGTCGTCGACGGTGGTGCTGCGGGCCACGTAGACCATCCAGGCGGCGACCGCGCGGGCGGCTTGGACCGGTTCGGCGTTGGCTGCCAGTCGGTCCTGGATGGTGCCGAGGAGTCGGACGGGGAGCTTGACCGAGCCGTCCATCGCGACCTGGGTGGTCTTGTGCTTGAGGGCCGGGTTGGCGAACCGCTCGAGCACCGACTCGCCGTACGACGGAAGGTCGAGGCCGTCGGGTGGGGTGAGCGTGGGGATGACGTCGCTACTGATCAGCTCGCGCGCGGCCGCCGCGAGCTCTTCGTCGCGGACTGCTTCGGCGATGGTCTCGTAGCCGCGCAGGGCGCCGAGGTACGCGAGCATCGAGTGGGTCGCGTTGAGCATCCGGAGCTTGGCCTGCTCCCACGGCGCGACGTCCGCGGTGAGGACCGCGCCGGCCGTCTCCCACGCGGGGCGGACGCCGGCGAAGTGGTCCTCGATCACCCACTGCAGGAACGGTTCGGCGACGACCACCGCCTCGTCCCGTACGCCGAGCAGCCGCGCGGCCTCGTCGCGGTCCGCGTCGGTGGTCGCGGGGACGATGCGGTCGACCATGCTCGCCGGGAACGCTGCGGCCTCGAACTGCTCGCCCTTCAGGCCGGCCGCGTCGGCGTACTCGTGCACGAGCCGCTGCAGGAAGGGGCCATTGGCAACGAGGTTGTCGCAGGAGAGGATCGTCAGCGGTTCGCCGGTACGACGGGCGAGGCCGGCGGCGAGCTGGCCGACGACGGTCCGCGGCGGACGCCCGGCGAGGTCGGCCTGGATCTCTGGGTCGTTGAGGTCGAGCCCTCCCCCGGAGGCCGCGCGATAGCCCTTCTCGGTGACCGTCAGCGTGACGACCGCTGTCGCATTGTCAGCAATCCGCGCGACGACGGCGTCCGGGTCCTCGGGCGCGGTCAGCACTTCGCGGATGCTGCCGATCACCTCGATGGAGGTCTCATCGGTGCCGCGGGTCAGTACGGCGTACAGGCCGTCCTGGGGTGCGAGCTGGTTCTTCACGGCGGCTGAACGCTGGCTGATGCCGGAGATCCCCCAGCGGGTCTCCCCGGTGAGCTGAGCGGCCCGCTCGGTGAAGACGGCCTGATGCGCCCGGTGGAACGCGCCGAGGCCGAGGTGAACGATGCCGACAGCAAGCTCTCCGGGGTCGACCGCGGGTTTGGTGGGCAGGTTGCTCAAGCTCAGGCGATTCATACGGAGACCTCCGTGGTGGAACGACCGGGCGCAGCTGCCAGGTCGGCGGCGTGGATGCCCCAGATACTGGGGCCGGTCGAGGCGGCGGGGGCGCCCGCGGTGGTGAGGGCGGGCGAGGCGGCATGGACGGTCGGCTGGCCGTCGGCGGCGCTCATGCCGAGACCTCCGAGGTGGCGGCGTGGACGCCCGAGGTACTCGGGGTGGGCGACGCGGCGGGGGTGGGCTGGTTCTCGGGGGTGCTCGGGGTGGGCGACGCGGCGGGGACGCCCGAGGTGGTGAGGACGGGCGAGGCGATGTGGTCGGCTGCATGGGCGGCCGCATCGGCGCGGGCGGCTGCGGTGGCGGGTGCGGCTGGGTGGCTGTCGGGGGTGCTCACGCCGAGACCTCCGTGGTGGCGGCGTGGACGCCCGAGGTGCTCGGGGTGGGCGCGGCGGGCGTGGACTGGTTCTCGGGGGTGCTCGAGATGGGCGACGCGGCGGGCGTGGACTGGTTCTCAAGGGCGCTCGGGCGGGCGACGCGGCCAGGGGTGGACTGGTTCTCGGGGGTGCTCACGCCGAGACCTCCGAGGTGGCGGCGTGGACGCCTGAGGTGCTGAGGGCGGGCAAGGCGGCGTGGACGGCCGCGGTGGCGGGTGCGGCTGGGTGGTTGTCGGGGGTGCTCATGCTGAGACCTCCGTTGCTGCGTGGGTTCTGGTTTGGGTGAGCGTGGGGACGTGGCCGGTGCCGCCGAGGCCGCCGACGGACAGCGAGGCGGCGGCTACGCCGAGGCGGACGGCGGTGAGGAGGTCGTCGCCTAGGGCGAGGCGGGCGGTAACCGTGCCTGCGAAGGAGTCGCCGGCGCCGGTCTGGTCGACAACGCTCGGGGCGGGGACGACCGGGATTTCGGTGAGGCGGCCGGCGTCGTCCAGAAGGATGCCGTCCTCGCCGCGGGTCAGGGCTACGGCTTGGATGCCGAGGCCGCGGAGCGTCGTACAGGCTGCTGCCGGGTCGTCGGTGTCGGCGACGAGTTGGGCTTCGCGGGGCCAGCCGGGGGTGATCAGACGGGTGTACGGCGCGACGGCGCGCAGGTGAGCGGCGGCGCCGGCGGCGGAGACCAGGCGCGGGCGCCAGTTCGGGTCGTAGACGAAGCACTTGCTGTGCCGGGCGGCTACGCGGACAGCCTTTGCGGAGAGTGGGGAGATGGCGCAGGCGATGCCGCTGGCGAGTACGGCGCCGACTTCGGCGACCAGGTCGAGCGGTACGTCGCCGGGGCCTAGACCGGAGCCGGCGCTTCCGCGGCGTACGTAGGTGAACTCGCGGGCGCCGGAGGGGTCGGCGTGCTGGAGATAGAGGCCGTGCTGGCCCTCCACTCGGCGTACCAGCGAGGTGTCGATGCCGAGGGCAACCACCCGGTCGAGCAGGCGGTCGCCGAGCTCGTCGTCGGGCACGCGGGCGAGCAGCGCGGTCTTGGCCCCGGCCGCAGCCGATGCGGCGGCCGCGTTGAGCGCGTCCCCGGAGAAGTTGAGCGTGAGGTTGGTGCCCGCATCCAGAGGCTCGGTGGAGCTGAGCTCGACGAGGATCTCCCCGAGGACGAGCACATCAGGCATCACCATCAGAAGTACCTCCAAGGGCGGGTTGGGGGCGAGGCCGGCGACCATGCGGCCGGGCAGGTCTGCTGGGGCTGGGCAGGCTGCGGCCGGAAGTGCGGTGGGGAGTGAGCCATGGACCGGAGCGGCGCAGTTGGCTCGGCAGCGCGGCCGGACCCGAGCGGCGCAGTTGGCTCGGTGGCACGGCTGAACCGGAGCGGCGCAGTTGGCCCGGCAGCGCGGCTGGACCCGAGCGGCGCAGTTGGCCCGGCAGCGCGGCTGGACCGGAACGGCGCTGTTGGCTCGGCAGCGCGGCTGGACCGAAGCGGCGCAGTTGGCTCGGCGACGCGACTGGACCCGAGCGGCGCGATTCGCTCGGCTGCACGGCTGGACCGGAACGGCGCAGTTCCATCGGCAGCGCCGCTGGAACCGGGCGGCGCAGCTCGCTCGACAGTACGGCCGGACCGGACGGCGCACTTCGCCCGGCAGCACGGCTGGACCGGAGCGGCGCAGCTCGCTCGGTGGCGCGGCTGGACCGGAGCTGCGCTGCACTGGCGAAGAGGCCCAGCGCCGGCTCGGGGGTGTCGGGGCGGAGCGTCTGTCGCCTGGGTGCTGGGATCATTGGGGGGCCTCGGTGGTGGAGGCTCGGACCAGGAGGTCGCCGGGGAGGGTTCGGCGTTCGGGGGTGGTGGCTGGGTTGTCGAGGAGGGTGAGGAGGAGTTCTACCGCCAGGCGGCCGGCCTGTTGTTTGGGGAGGCGGATGGTGGTGAGGGGCGGGTGGGACATCGCGGACATGGCGATGTCGTCGATGCCGACCACGCTGAGGCGGGTGGGGACGGGGATGTTGCGGGCGTGGAGGCGGGCGAGGAGGCCGATGGCGACCAGGTCGTTGTAGGCGATGACGGCGGTGGCGCCGGTGGCTACGACCTGGTCGGCGGCGGCCATGCCTCCGTCGTAGTGCGGCGGGAAGTGGCCGACCTCGACGAGGTCGACGCCGTGGGCCGCGCTGGCTTGGGAGAGGCCCTGGCCGCGCTGGTCGCTGGACCAGGAGGCTGCGGGGCCGCCTACCCAGGCGATGCGTCGGTGGCCCAGGGCCGCCAGGTGGGCGACTGCTTGGCGCATGCCGTCCTCGTGGTCGAAGACGACGGCCGGTAGATCGTCGACAATGCGGTTGAGCAGTACGACGGTGGTGTCGGCGGCGATCGCCTTCAGGTCCTCGGCTTCGGCGCGTGGGGAGCAGAGGATCAGCCCGTCGACCTGCTTGGCGAGTGCGCGGACGAGGTCCATCTCGGCGGCGACGTCCTCGTCGGTGTCGGCGACGAACACCGCGACGTCGGCTGCCCGGGCGCGCGCCTGGACGCCTTTGACGACGCTGGGGAAGAACGGGTTGGCGAGGTCCGGCAGGACGAGGCCGATGTTGCCGGTCCGGCCGGTGATCAGGCCGCGGGCGGCCTTGTTCGGTTCGTAGCCGAGCGAGTCAGCCGCCGAACGCACCCGCGCGCGGGTCGCCGGGTTGACGAGGTCGGGCAGCGACAGCGCCCGCGAGACGGTCGAAGTCGACACCCCCGCCAACCGCGCGACATCGCGAAGTGTTGCTGCCACATCCACCTCCCCGCTCAGAAACCCGAACCCACCGGTCACCGCTTCAGCTCCAACGCCCTACGGCTGGTCGCCGCGGTCCCGCCGGGGCACGTCCCCGAAACGTCCCGCCGCTGCCGGCGGAGGGAGTGCACACGGGAGCCTCCACGGTGTGAAGCAGCAGCCTCCGCCGAGGACGCCGAAACCCTAGCCTCCGCCCGGGAGGCGAAGACTCCATGCCGGAAGCCGAAGCACCCGCCCCGACCGTGATCGCTCCACCGCACCCTCCCGCGCTCGAGGCCAAGCCCTTCGCGCTGGAGACCGAAGCCGCAACCTCCGTTCGAGGCCGACCACCGCAAACCTCTGTCCTGGAGTCTGCAAGCGATTGCAAGGTGGTGTCAACAATCTTGACTCTTGTGCTTACCTGAGGCTACTGCAATCCTTTGCAGTGCTGTTGCAGACGACGTAGTGGAGGACGACATGCCGAAGGCCCTGCAGCCTCATCCGGATCGGGCGTTGCCGGCGGGTGAGGCGCGTGAGTTGGCGCGCCGGATCCATGGGTCGACGAAGGATCTGCCGCTGCTCTGCCTGCACGGGCATGTCGACGCGAACCTGTTCGCGAGCGACGAGCCGTTCGGCAACCCGGCGGAGCTGCTCGTCGTACCGGACCACTACGTCACCCGCATGCTGATCTCCCAGGGCGTCTCCCCCGACCGGCTCGGCCTGCCGCGCCGCGACGGGACGACGACGGCCGAGCCGCGGGAGATCTGGCGGGAGTTCTGCTCGCACTGGCACCTGTTCGCCGGTACGCCGAGCCGCTACTGGCTCGAGCACGAGTTCGCCGAGGTGCTCGGGCTGACCGTGCACCCGTCGGCCGAGACCGCCGACCTCCTGTACGACGAGATCGCGGCGCGCCTCGCGCAGCCGGAGTTCCGGCCGCGCGCGCTGCTCGACACGTTCAACATCGAGCTGTTGTCGACAACCGACGCCGCGACCGACGACCTCGCCCCGCACGCGAAGATCGCCGCCGACCTGCCCGGCCGGATCGTCCCAACGCTGCGCCCGGACGCCGTCGTCCACGTCGACCGGCCCGGCTGGAGCGACCTGATCACCCTGCTCGGCGAGCGCGCCGGGACCGACACCACGTCGTACGCCGGGTACCTCGAAGCGCTCAAGCAGCGCCGCCAGACCTTCATCGCGGCGGGCGCACGCGCGACCGACCACGGGCACTTCAGCGCGGCCGCCACTCCCCTGAGCGACGCCGAGGCCGAGCGGATCTACGCCGACGCCCTGCACGGCCGGACCACGCCCGAGGACGCCGCGGCGTTTGCCGGCAACATGCTGTTCCAGATGGCCGCGATGTCCGCCGAGGACGGGCTGGTCATGCAGTTGCACCCCGGCGTACTGCGTGACCACCACCCGGGCATCCACGCGACGTACGGGCCGGACCAGGGCCACGACATCCCGGTGGCGACCGAGTTCACCCAGTCGCTGCGGCCGGTGCTGGAGCGGTTCGGGCACGCCGAGGGGTTCCGGATGGTGCTGTTCACCGTCGACGAGACCACGTACTCGCGGGAGCTGGCGCCGCTGGCCGGTGTGTACCCGAGTGTCCGGCTGGGCGCGCCCTGGTGGTTCCTGGACAGCCCGGACGGCATGCGGCGCTTCCGCGAGCTGGTGACCGAGACAGCCGGGTTCTACAACACCTCCGGCTTCGTCGACGACACCCGCGCGTTCCTGTCGATCCCGGCCCGGCACGACCTGGCCCGGCGCATCGACGCGGGCTACCTGGCCGACCTGGTCGTCCAGCACCGCCTGGACGAGGACGACGCGTTCCAGGTCGCGCAGGACCTGGCGTACAACCTGGCGCGTACGACCTACCTGAGCTAGTCCGTGCTCCTGGTGCCGCGCAGTAGGCGGGGCGCCAGGAGCTACTCCTCGGCACTACAGTTGGGCGACTTGCCGCTGTGGGGTGTTGGGGGATGGATGAAGCGCGCTGCCGGGATCGCACTGGCGCTGGTACTGCTGGTCGGCTGCACCGACACTGCACCGGAGGCTGAGCCGACTCCTGAGGCGCCGGCGCTGCCGGCGGCGGCTACTACCAAGCTGGGAGCGACAGGGCCCAGTACGGCGGGCGCCTGCGACGGGGTTGGGATTGCGCCGGGGCAGGACCCGCAGCAGGTGATCGACGAGCACCCGCCGGGCTCGACGTTCTGTTTCAGCAAGGGGCTGCACCGGATCGCTCGGGCGATCCGCCCGACCGAGGGGTCCACGCTGGCCAGCGACCAGGGGGCGGTGCTGACCGGGTCGGTCACGCTGAACACCTGGCAGCGGGACGGCCAGCACTGGGTGGTTCGCGGCGCGCTGCCCTCGGCGTACAAGCTGAAGGGCAAGTGCGAGGACGAGCGGACCAACCCGTGCCAGCGTGGTGAGCAGGTGTTCGTCGACGGGAAGCATCTGACGCGGGTGATGAGCCTGGCGGCGCTGAAGGCTGGGACGTTCTACGGCGACTATGTGGCCAACGCCGTGTACGTCGCTGACGACCCGGCTGGGCATCAGGTCGAGCTGTCGAAGACCGAGACGGCGATCGAGAAGTCCGCGGCGAAGGTGACGGTGCGCGGGCTGACTGTCGAGCACTTCGCGAGCCGGCCGCAGGGTGGGGCTGTCCAGGTGGGCACCGACTGGACTGTTGAGGCGAACGAGGTCCGCTGGAACCACGCGGTCGGGATCATGGTGATCGAGGGCGATCGCGCCGTCGTACGGCGGAACGTCGTCGCCGACAACGGGCAGCTCGGGATCGGGCAGTTCCGGTCGGCCGAAGGGCGGATCGTCGAGAACCTGATCACGCGCAACAACACCGACGGGTTCTGGATCGCGGACTGGGAGTCGGGCGGGATCAAGGCGACGCGGTCGTCGGGCGAGGTGTCCGGGAACGACATCGTCGCCAACCGCGGGATCGGGATGTGGAGCGACATCGCCGAGTACGACCGGCGGATCAGCGCGAACCGGATCCGCGACAACGCCGCGGACGGGATCCGGTACGAGATCAGCTACAACGGGGTGATCGAGGCGAACGTTGTCGAGAGCAACGGGTTTGGGACCGGGCGGGGGTCGGGGCCGAGTCTGTGGGACGGCGGGGGGATCAACGTGAACACGTCGTCGGACGTGAAGGTGGTCGGCAACCTGGTACGGGCGAATCGCAACGGGATCTCGATCCAGTCGCGGACTCGGGGTGAGGGGCCGCGCGGGCGATATGTGCTGCGGGATGTGCTGGTCGAGGGGAACCAGGTGGTGATGGACGAGCAGACCGCTTCGACGGGGGTGGTGGAGAACAAGGACTCCCCTGCGCCGGAGTCGGTGCAGTTCCGGCGGAACAGCTACCGGATTGGTGACCGGGGTGCGGAGCGGTTTGCGTACAAGGGTGCGCCGATGACTTGGCAGCAGTGGCAGGCCGCCGGGTTCGACAAGGACAGTCGCAGCAGCTGAGGCCGGCGGCGATGCGGCCGGTGAGGTGGTCGATGGCTGAGGCCGCGGCGGCCGGAAAGAGGTAGAGGTCGGGAGGCGTCTCGACTCGCTGGTGCTCGGGGTCCGCCGCTGTCCGGTCGGCAAACTCATCCCCGGCCCGGCGGCGGCGCGAGGGGACGGAGCAGCTCGGGTGGAAGCTCATCCTCGGCCCGGCGGCGGCGCGAGGGCGCGGAGCAGCTCGGGTGGAAGCTCATCCTCGGCCCGGCGGCGGCGCGAGGGCGCGGAGCAGCTCGGGTGGAAGCTCATCCTCGGCCCGGCGGCGGCGCGAGGGCGCGGAGCAGCTCGGGTGGAAGCTCATCCTCGGCCCGGCGACGGCGCGAGGGCGCGGAGCAGCTCGGGTGGAAGCTCATCCTCGGCCCGGCAACGGCGCGGGGGCGGAGGAGCTCGGGTGGAGGCTCATCCTCGGAGCGGCGGCGCCTGGGGGCGGAGCCTTAGGGGGTTCGCTCCTGGGCCGTGGTGGCGGCGAGGGTGCCTAGGAGGTTGACTGCTTCGGCGCTGGGTGAGGCGGGCTCGGCGTGGTAGACCACCAGCTCCTGGCCTGGGGCGGAGCGGACGTCGAAGGCCTGCATGCGGAGTGTCAGTTCGCCGACTGACGGGTGGTGGAAGCGTTTGGTGTCCAGGGCTTTGCCGCGGGCGTTCTGTTGTTGCCAGAGGCGACTGAAGTCCTCGCTGGCTGCTAGGAGCTCGCTGAGGACCGCGCGGATGCGCGGGTCGTCGGGGGCCTCGCCGTGGCCCAGGCGGAAGCCGGCTACCGAGTTGGCGGCGACCGTCGGCCAGTCGGCGTAGAAGGTCCGGGCCTGCGGGTCCAGGAACATCAGCAGCATCAGGTTGCGCGAGAACGCGTACTCGCCGAACAGTGCGTCGGCGATCCGGTTGCTCGCCAGTACGTCGTACGCACGGTTGTAGACCAGCGCCGGGTTGTCCGGCCACGCGTCCATCAGTTGCAGCAGCCCTGGATCCACCCGGTCCGTCACAGCGGCCGAGCGAGGACGTGGCGCCATTCCGGCTAGCCGGAACAGGTGGAGCCGGCCGTCGTCGTCCAGGCGGAGCGCGACCGCCAGCGCGTCGAGCACCTGGGCCGACGGGTTGCGCTCGCGCCCCTGCTCCAGCCGGACGTAGTAGTCGACGCTCATCCCGGCCAGCATGCTGACCTCCTCGCGCCGAAGGCCGGCGACCCGGCGGAGCCCGGTCGACGCGAGCCCGGCGGACGCCGGTGAGACCAGCGCGCGTCTGCTGCGCAGGTAGTCGCCGAGCGGTGTGCTGCCCATGCCCGCCAGCTTAGGAGGGCGCCGACGGTCTTGCCTGGTACCAGTACTCCCAGGAACCCCGCGGTCTCCCGGAGCGGCCACCGGACGACCGAGCATCGCTGAAGAACATCCAGCGATCCTCAGGAGGACCCACGATGAGCACCACCCCAGAGCCGAAGGTTGTCCTGGTCACCGGCGCCAGCAGCGGCATCGGCGCGGCCGTCGCCGAGCACCTGGCAGCCGCCGGGCACCACGTCGTCGCCGGCGCGCGCAGGACCGACCGGATCACCGAGCTGGTCGATCGTGTCCGTGCTTCGGGCGGCAGTATCACCGGGCGGGCGCTCGACGTGACTGATCGGGCGGAGGTCGAGGCCTTTGTCGCGGCGGCTGTTGCGGCGTACGGGCGGGTCGACGTACTGGTGAACAACGCCGGTGTGATGCCGTTGTCGCGGCTGGACCGGCTCCTAGTGGACGAGTGGGACCGGATGATCGACGTGAACGTCCGCGGCCTGCTGCACGGGATCGCTGCCGCGCTGCCGGTCTTCCAGCGTCAGGGTGGTGGGCACTTCGTCACCGTGGCTTCGATCGGCGCGCACCAGGTGAGTGAGACCGCTGCTGTGTACTGCGGCACCAAGTACGCCGCTTGGGCGATCTCCGAGGGGCTGCGGCTCGAGGTGGATCCGACGATCCGGGTCACGACCATCTCCCCCGGCGTCGTCGAGTCCGAGCTCGCGGGCACCATCACCGACCCGGGTGCGCGGGACCTGATGGCGACGTACCGCGCTGAGTCAATCCCGCCGTCCGCTGTCGCCGAGGCCATCGGCTACACCATTGAGCAGCCGTCAGCAGTCGATGTCAACGAGATCGTCCTCCGCCCAACCCGCCAGCGTTGATGCTGTCGGAGGAGTTGTAAGAGCCGGGGCGTGGGTTGAGCTCGGCGGTCATGCGGCCGGTGAGGTGGTCTACGGCTGAGGCCGCTCCGGCCGGAAGAGGTGCAAAGTAGGAACGCCCGGGGTGCGCGCGCGGGGTGCCCGGCGCGGGGTGCCGGGCGCTGCATGCGCGGGACACCGGAGTGCCGGGCGCGAGGTGCGGGGCGCGGGAGTGCCGGGCGTGAGCTGAGCTCGGCGGTCATGCGGCCGGTGAGGCGGTCTGGGGCTGAGGCCGCTCCGGCCGGAAGAGTTGTAGGCGGTGTGCCCTGGGCGTGCTGGAGCTGGGTACCTGGCGGGGTCTGGGGTCTGCCGCTTGGCAGCTGCTCACCTACCGAGGGCTAGCACAGGGTGGCTGCTTGGCGGCGATGCGGCCGGTGAGGCGGTCCGGGCTGAGGCCGCTCCGGCCGGAAGAGGTGCAAAGTAGGAACGCCCGCGGTGCGGGGCGCGGGGTACCGGGCGCTGCACGCGCGGGGTGCGGGGTACCGGGCGCTGCACGCGCGGGGCGCGGTCTGCGCGAGTGGTGCGCGGCATGCGCGGTTGCGCGTCTCCCCGCCGGGTGCGGTGGGGCGGGTGTGGTTAGCGCAGCGGGGGTGGCTTGGCTGGCTTTGGGGCGGGGTCGACGGGCTTGTTGGGGAGTAGTAGGGGTAGGGGGTCCGACTGTTTTTGGCGGGCTGCTGCTCTGGATCTCTCGCGGAGGCGGTCGGAGTCGCAGACTGCGGCGGCTACTAGGAGATGCAGGGTCATCGAGCTGAGGTCGGAGAGGCCGCTTTCGTTGAGCGACGCTACCGAGACGTAGCCGAGGAGGAGGGCTCCGCAGGCTTTGACGTAGGGGGTGGGGGCTCGGAGGACCGAGACCCAGGCGATGATCATTGCGATGCCGACGATGACGACCGCGAGCAGGCCGGTTTCCCAGTAGAGGCCTAGCCAGCTGTTGTCGATGGCCATGACGTCGATGTCGCCTTCGCCGCGGCGGAGCAGGACGCGCTTGTTGCCGAGGCCGTGGCCGATGATGGCGGTTTGGAGGGAGACCTCCTCGTCCAGGACGTACTGCCAGCTGGTGGTGCGGCCGCTGAGGGAGCTGATCTGCTGCGTGCCCTGGCCGCGGAGCAGCCAGGTGTGCAGGGTCGGAATCAGTAAGAAGGCGATGCCGACCATGCCGGGAACGGCCAGGGCGGCGATTCGGCCGAACCAGGTCTTGCGGGTCAGCAGCAACGCCAGGAAGAGGCCGAAGGCGATCGCGGCGGCCGCGGTCCTGGTGCGGCTGAGGGCGACCAGGACCATGCCGAGCCCGATCATCGCGCCGGCAGGCAGCACAGCCAGCTTGCGGGCGAGCAGCGCGATCACGGCCAGGCCGAGCAGCAGCGCCCCGACCTCGCCGACCCGCGGCGGCAGCATCGGGATGATCACGCCCTGCAGGCGGAAGCCGGTACCGAAAGAGCTGAGCGGTCGCCACGCCTGCTCCGGCGCGTACACCAAGCTCAGCACGATCGTCCCGGCCAGCAGCAGGTGCGCCCACAGGTGCGCCCGGATCAGCCGCTCCGGCGTCTGGATCAGCGGCCGCCACAGCATCAGGAACAGCACGAGCCCGATCAGCAAGCGGGCCAGTCGCAGCAGCGGGCCGAGCGGGTCGGCCAGCAGGAAGACCGTGGCCGTCGCGAACAGCACGTACACGACGTACAGGTTGGTGGCCGGGCTGATCCGGGTCCGGAAGCCCGGCTTGGTCGCCGCGAGCACGATCAGGAAGATCGCGCCGAGCAGGACGCCCTTCATCAAGCTGTTGGTCGAGCCGGTCGTACCCTGCGGCGAGGCCGCGCGCGACGACCACGGCTGGACGCCGAGCACCAGCAGGCACCAGAGGACCAGCCACAGCACCGGAGCCTTGCTGCTCTGTTCAGAACCGGTCCCCGGCACAGGCGGCGCCGTCAATGTCATGGGGGGGTCAGCGGATCGGCAGCGCGGACGTACTGCGGTCGGCCGGCTTGTAGTTCAGCGGGATGCCCAGCGTCTCGTCGTGCGGCGAAGCACCAACCAGTACGACGCCCAGCACCGGCGCGCCGGCGAACGCCAGCGCCGAGGTCAGCCGACTGACGTCGGTGTCCTTGTCATGCCCAACCTGTACGACGAGCACCGACGCGTCCACAGCAGCAGCCAGCGGCGTGATCCCGTGCCGCCCCACCGAGGCCGGCCCGTGGATGACGACCGAGTACCCCGGCGGCAGGTCAGCCACGATGCCCGGCACCAGCGACGGCCCGACAGCCAGGGCGGTCTCGTCCTTGGTCAGTCCCGGCGGCAGCACGTACAGGTCGGCGACCGTGCCCGGCCGGAACAGCTTGCGCGCCCGGACCGCACGGGTGGGAGCAGGCTCGCTCACCAGGTCGGTCAGGCCCTCGTGGTCGGTGACGTGGGACAGCACCGGCGCACCGGTCAGGTCCGCCATCACCAGCAGCGTCTCGCGGCCGTCACGCGCACCGGCCTCGGCCATCGCCAGCGCGATGCCTGCCGAGTTCGGCGTGGTCGACGCGGAGACGACCAGCAGTGCAGCGGCGCCGCTCGTGCCGGCGCCGTGCGGGTTGATCTCCCGGCGGGCGAGCGCTCCACTGGCTTCGGCGCCGAGCGCTGTCAGCTCGGACGGTGGCAGCTGCGGGGCCGCGCGGGACCAGAACCGTCGCCGGCCGACCGACGCCGTGATGACCGGAGCGCGGGCCGCGTTGGCCGCCTGGTCGCGGGTCAGGACGAACGGGCTCAGGTGAGTGCTCAGCAGAGCGAGACCGAAGCCGAGCACCAGGCCGAGGATCGCGCCGACGGTGATGTCGCGCAGCACCTTCGGCGACGACATCGCGGTGTCCTTGGTGGCCGGGGTGACCAGCTCGCTGCCGGAGCCGACACCGGACAGCGCCTTGCGCATCGCGGCCGCCTCGTCGGCGGCCTGGCGGGCCTCCGTGGCCAGACCGACCCGCTGGTCGCGCAGTGCGGCGGCGGTCTGCGTGTCGTTCCGGGCGAGTGCCTCGGAGATCTGGGCGACCAGGCTGCGTGACTGCGCCGTCGCGGTCTTGGACCGGTCCTGCGCCTGGCCGGCCAGCGTGGTCAGCAGCGCCTTGGCCTCGGTCGTGCGCTGGGCCAGGTACACCCGGGCGATCGCGTTCGCCCGGCGTACGGCCTCTTCGGAGGTCGGGCCGTCGGTGGTGATCAGGTACGCGTTGTCGGTGACGGCCTTGACCCGGGTCACGGTGGCCAGCGACTGCACCGCGTCGTCGTCGGTCGGCAGGTCCAGCGACTTGGCCACCTCACGCAGCAGCGCCGGACTGGCGATCACCCGGGCCTGCGTCTCGGCCGGCAGGTCCATGCCGAGCGGGCCGGTCTTGTCCGTGCCGCTGGGCAGCTTGCCGACCAGGGCGGGCGGGACGGCCGGGCCGACCACGATCTGGCTGGACGCCGTCCAGCGCTCGGTCTGGGACAGGGAGTAGAAGGACGCACCGACGATGCCCAGCAGGATGCAACCGACGATCAGCCACTTGTGCCGTAGCAGTGCCTGGGCGGTGTCGCGCCAGACCACTGTTCCCGGTTCCATCCGGTCCCCCCCACGTTCTCGCTCGAGCTGGACAGCGTTGCTCGCGGTGCACAGGATACCGGGAGTTCACCCTCTCACGCCCCGGATGCCCTACTCTCGTCCCTGGGGGTCCGGGGACCAGTACTTCACACAGCGCCGTCGTCGTACGGCGTACATGTCCAAGGGGGGACACGCACGATGAAGAAGAGATGGCTGTTCGCGCGCCTGGGAGTCGTAGGCGTGCTGGTGGCTGGGGTGCTGGCGCCGACGCCGGCCCAGAGCATCAGCGCTTCGCTCTCCGCCGAGCACAGCCCGGTCTGGCAGACCAATGCCAGCGTCCAGGGCCTGGTCGTCGCGGGCGGCAAGGCGTACGCCGGAGGCCGGTTCACCAGCGTCCGCCCGCCGGGCTCGCCGCTGGGCACCAACGAGGTCGGGCAGGCCTACCTGGCCGCCTTCGACAGCACCACGGGTGACCTGGTCACCGCCTTCAACCCGGTCCTGAACGGCCAGGTGTACGCCGTGGCGGCGTCGGCCGACGGCTCCCGGATCTACGTGGGTGGCGACTTCACCCAGGTCAACGGCGTGACCCGCAACCGGATCGCCGCGTTCGACACCGCCACCGGCGCGCTGGTGACCAACTGGAAGCCCTCGGTCTCCTACCGGGTGAAGACCATCGCCGTCTCCGGCAGCACCGTGTACTTCGGGGGCTCGTTCGGCCTGGTCAACAACATCGAGCGCCTCCGGCTCGCCGCGGTCAGCGCGGACCTCGGCACCTTGCTGCCCTGGGCCCCCGCGGTGAACGGCGACGTGTACGCCGTGGACGCGGCCGACGACGGCTCCAAGGTGTACGCCGGCGGCCAGTTCAGCACGGTCAACGGCACCACCCAGAACACCGTCTCGAGCCTCGACCCGGTGACCGGCGCGGTGCTGCCCTTCCCGGCCGCGTCCGCGGTCCCGCCGCCGAACGGCTCCTGCACCACGCGGGTGAAGTCGATCGACAGCAGCGGCGACAAGGTCTACTTCGGCAACGGCGGTGACGGCGGCGGCTGCTTCGACGGCACCTGGGCCGCGGACGTCCCGACCGGCGCGCTGGTCTGGAAGAACCAGTGCCTGGGCGCCACCGAGGCGGTCAAGGTCGTCAACGGCTGGCTCTACAAGGGCTCGCACGCCCACGACTGCGCCTACAACGGCGCCGGCGGCTTCCCGCAGGGCTTCGGCTACCGGTTCCTGCTGACCGAGTCGCTCAGCGACGGAACGCTCGGCCCCTGGTTCCCGAACACCAACGCCGGTCCGCCCACCGAGGTCGGTCCGCTGGCGTTCGCGACCGGCGGCTCGGACCTGTGGGCCGGCGGCGACTTCACCACCAGCAACGGCGTCGCTCAGCAGGGCCTGACCCGGTTCACCAACGCGGGCCCGGGATCGGCTCCGGCGAAGCCGGCCAAGCTCACGCCGTACAGCGTGCAGCCCGGTCAGGTGGAGATCCACTTCCCGACCGTGGTCGACAACGACGACAGCACGCTCACGTACCGGCTGCTGAAGGGCTTCACCAACACCACGATCGCGACCTGGACCGCCACGTCGACGCCGTGGGACAAGCCGTGGCTGCACTACACCGACACGGCCGTCACGCCTGGCGAGGTGACGAACTACCGGGTCGAGGTGACCGACGGTACGACGACGCTGCGCGGCAACTACTCCGACCCGATCACGGTCGCGAGCACGGCGTCGACGGCGTACGACCAGCTGATCGGGGCCGACGGCCCGCAGGCGTACTGGCGACTCGGCGAGGCCTCCGGCACCACCACGTCGGTGGACTCCTCCGGCCAGAGCAACAACGGCACGTACAGCGGCATCACGCTCGGCAGCGCCGGAGCGATCGCCGGCAACACCGCGGCGACCACGAACTCCAGCGGCCGGATGGCGGGCGAGAAGGCCTACAGCATGCCGCAGCAGTTCACCGTCGAGGCCTGGGTGAAGCAGAGCTTCACGCGCGGCGGGCGGATCGTCGGCTTCGGCAACTCCAAGACCGGCAACAGTGCCGACGGCGGCGACCGGATGCTCTACATGCGCTCCAACGGCGCGATCACGTTCGGCGTCAACGACGGCAGCCGCCGTACGCTCACCAGCGCGTCGAACAAGAACAACAGCCAGTGGCACCACGTCGTCGGCACCTACGACAGCGGCGACATGCGCCTGTACGTCGACGGCGTGTTGGCCGGTAACCAGACCGTCGGGCAGGCATCCCTGTACTACGGTTGGTGGCGGGTCGGTTACGACAACACCGGCAATTGGTCCGGCGGCGGTGCGACCCAGACCGGCATGGCGATCGACGAGGCGGCGGTGTACCCGTACGCGCTCGATCCCGGGCAGGTTCAGGCGCACTTCGACGCACGCTGAGCGGACAGCCGGCCTGCTATAGCACAACGTCATAACGCTCGGGGGAGGTCGGCTTCCGGCCGGTCTCCCACCAGCGCTAGGTTGCGTGTGCTGATAACAGACAGGCCCGCCCGCTTTCTGAGGACATCGATGAAGAAGTTAGTTCTGGTACTAGTCACCGTCGGGGCCGTCCTGGCCGCGGCGCTGATCCCGGCCGGCCCACCGGTGGTGGCCGCCGCGCCGGGCTTCGGCACGGCCGTCTCCGCGTTGCGGCAGAGCACCTGGCAGACCAACGCGCCGGTGAACGCCGTCGCGATCGCCGGGGACAACGTGTTCGTGGGGGGACTTTTCACCAGGGTCCGGCCGCCGGGCAAACCGGCCGGGCAGGGCGAGGCGGCGCGTACGTACCTGGCTGCCTTCAGCCGCACCAGCGGTAACGCCGGCGGTTTCGCGCCGAAGCTGAACGGTCCGGTGTGGAGCATCGCCGCCTCGTCGGACAAGAAGTGGATCGTGGTCGGTGGGGACTTCACCACGGTCAACGGCCAGCCGCGGAACCGGATCGCGATGTTCAACGCCGCGACCGGCGCGCTGAGCAGCTTCCGGCCCTCGGTCAACTTCCGGGTCAAGGCGGTCGCGATCTACGGCAACAGCGTCTTCTTCGGCGGCTCCTTCGGCCGGGTCTCCGGCATCGAGCGCAACCGGCTGGCCGCGGTCGCGCTGAACAGCGGTGCCCTGCTGCCGTGGAACCCGGACGCCGACGACGACGTGTACGCGGTCGACGTCGCCGACAACGGCACCAAGGTGTACGCCGGCGGACCGTTCAACACGGTGCACAACCAGCACCACAACACGCTCGTCTCGCTGAACAACAGCACCGGCGTGCCGATCGCGATGACCGCCGAGGCGTACATCCCCGAGCCGACCAGCAAGTGCGTCACCCGGGTGAAGGACATCGACACCTACGGCTCGAAGGTGTTCGTCTCCAACGGCGGTGACGGCACCGGCTGCTACGACGGCATCCTGGCCGCGGACGTGGCGACCGGCCAACTGCTGTGGCAGAGCAAGTGCCTGGGCGCGACCGAGTCGGTCAAGGCGATCGGCAACTGGCTCTACAAGGGCTCGCACGCGCACAACTGCAGCCCGGACGACCCGTCGTACTTCAAGGACGGATCCGGCACGCACTACCTGCTCGCGCACTCCGGGGTGACCGGCAAGCTCGGCCCCTGGTTCCCCAACACCGACGCCGACCCGAACAGCACGACCAAGGTCGGTCCGCTGGGGATGGACGCCACCGGCACGGACCTGTGGGTCGTCGGCGACTTCCTGAAGGTGAACGGGGTCGGCCAGCAGGGCGTCACCCGGTTCACCAACGCGATCGGCGGCGCCAAGGCACCGGCCCCGCCGGCGCCCGCGGTGAACAGCCCGGTCCCGAACAAGGTCGGCCTGTCCTTCAAGACCGTCGTCGACCCGGACAACATCACGCTGACCTACAAGGTCTACCAGGGCAGCCGGCTGGTCGGCACCTGGAACCGCAACACCTACAACTGGCAGGCCGCGCAGCTCGTCACCTACACCGACACCGGTGTGAAGAGCGGCCAGCAGGTCAACTACCGCGTCGAGGTCCTCGACGGCCGCAACGTGGTGAAGTCGGCCACCTCGGTCACGGTGCAGGTGAAGTGATGCGGCGCGAGTAACACCCGCCGCACACTGCGGCGCGTGCACATCTCTGAGGGGGGATGTAATGAAAAGGGTGGGGATCCTTGCACTGGGTGGGGCACTGGTGGCGGCGTTGCTGTCACCGGTGCCCGCACAGGGCATCAGCGCTTCGCTGTCGGCTCTTCCGAGCACGGCGTGGCAGACCAACGCGAGCGTGCAGGGCCTGGCGGTCGCAGCAGGCAAGGCGTACGTCGGGGGGCGTTTCACCACGGTCCGGCCACCAGGAGCGGCCGCCGGCACCAATCAGACGAACCGGACCTACCTGGCCGCGTTCGACCAGAGCACAGGGGCGCTCGACACCGGGTTCAACCACACGCTGAACGGGATGGTCTGGGCGATCGCTGCCTCGGCCGACGGATCCCGGGTGTTCGTGGGCGGCGACTTCACGCAGGTCGACGGCGTGACCCGGAACCGCGTCGCCGCGTTCGACACCGCCACCGGCGCGCTGGTGACCAACTGGAAGCCGTCGGTCTCGTACCGGGTCAAGGCGCTCGCGGTCTCCGGCAGCACGGTGTACCTGGGCGGGTCGTTCGGCCTGGTCAACAACATCGCGCGACCGCGCCTGGCGGCCGTCACGACCAGTACGGCGGCCCTGCTCCCCTGGGCACCGCAGTCCGACAACGACGTCTACGCGATCGACGTCGCGGACGACGGCTCGAAGGTGTACGTCGGTGGCAACTTCTCCACCATGAACGGCACCGCGCGCTGGTCGGTGGCCAGCCTGGACCCGGTGAACGGCTCGCTGCAGGCGTTCCCGGCCGCTTCCGCCGTACCGGACCCTGTTCCGGGGTGCACGTCGCGGGTCAAGGACATCGAGACCGCCGGCGACCGGGTGTACTTCGCCAACGCCGGTGACGGCGGTGGTTGCTTCGACGGGACCTGGGCGGCGGACGTGGCCGGCGGCAACCTGCTGTGGAAGAACAACTGCCTGGGCGCGACCGAAGCGATCACCTACGTGAGCGGCTGGCTCTACAAGGGCTCGCACGCGCACGACTGCAGCTACCTGGGCGGGAGCGGCTTCCCGCAAGGCGCCGGGCGGTTCCTGCTCACCCAGAACGTCGACACCGGTGAGCTCGGGCCCTGGTTCCCGAACACCAACACGGGCTCGCCGACCGCTGTCGGCCCACTGGTCTCCGCGACCGGCGGCACGGACCTGTGGGTCGGTGGAGACTTCACCACGGTGAACGGTTCCGGCCAGCAGGGTCTGGCCCGGTTCACCAGCGTCGGCCCCGGCGCGGCTCCGGCCAAGCCCGCCAAGGTTCTCCCGGTCAGCTACCGGGCCGGCCAGGTCAAGGTGAACTTCCAGACCGTGATCGACAACGACGACATCGGACTGACCTACCGGGTGCTGCGCGGCTTCAGCAACACCACGGTGGCGACGTACACGGCCGAGTCCCGGTTCTGGAACCGGCCGTGGCTGTCGTTCACCGACACCGGTCTGCCACCGGGCTCGTCACAGGTCTACCGGATCGAGGTGACCGACGGGACCAGCACGCTGCGCGGTGACTACTCCCTTCCGGTGACCGTGGCCAGCGTCGACGCGCCGTACGACCAGCAGGTGCTGGCGGACGGGCCCACGGCGTACTGGCGGCTCGGCGAGCCCGGTGGAACGGCCAACGCAACGGACTCGTCCGGCCAGAACAACACCGGTCCGTACTCCGGAGTCACGCTCGGTGCGGCCGGCGTGCTGACCAGTGGCGGGAACACCGCCGGCGACTTCGCGGCCGCCGGCCGGATGATCGGTCAGACGCTGGTCAGCCAGCCGCAGAACTTCAGCGTCGAGGCCTGGTACCGGACCACGTCGGGCGGTGGCGGCAAGATCGTTGGCTTCGGCAACAGCTCGAACGGGACCAGCAGCCAGTACGACCGGCACCTGTACCTGCAGAACGACGGCACCGCGGTCTTCGGCGTCTACGACGGGTCCACCCGGGTGATCACCTCGGCAGCGGGCACGAACGACGGCCAGTGGCACCACGCGGTCGGCACGTTCGCTCCGGGGTCGATGAAGTTCTACCTGGACGGCGTGCTGCAGGGAACCCAGGCGGTCGCCGGTGCCGAGCCGTACACGGGCTACTGGCGGATCGGCGCGGACAACCTGAACGCCTGGCCCGGCCAGCCGTCCAACGCCGGGATCGACGGCACGGTCGACGAGGTGGCGGTCTACCCGACGGCACTCACCGACGACCAGATCGCAACGCACTACGAAGCGCGATAGCAACCTCACCGGGTGGGGGCCTGGAGCACCGCCGTGCTCCGGGCCCCACGCTCCGGCGGCTGCCGCCCTGATCAGAGGTCCGGGGTGGGCACGGACTCGTCGGCGGGCTGGGCCGTCGTACGGCCTGCCGCACGGTGGGCGACCAGGGCTCTGTGGGCCTCGTGCCACCACAGGAGCAGGGTGCAGAACGCCGCGGAGGCCAGGCCCCACGCAGCCCCCTGGGCGCCGCCCAGGGATGCGCCGGTGACGCCGGCAGCGATCAGGAACACCGAAGAGATCAGCCGGACGCGCAGACCGCGGCCGGCCGCCGCCAGGGCACGCATGATCGCGAAGGCGCCCGCGTTCGACGCGCCCAGCGCCTGCAGCAGGATCACCGGCACCATCACCTCCCTGGCCTCGGCCCAGACGCCCGGACCGAGCAGGGCCCGGCCGATGGATTCCGGCAGGAGCAGGAAGATCGCTCCCCAGGCCAGCGCCCCCGCGCCGACGCCGAACGAGATGACCAGGCCGACCCGCCAGAGCCTTCGGTGCGAGTGCTTCAGGGCCCGAGCAGCTTCCGGTACGGCGACCGCGCGGATCCCCTGGTTGAGCACGTTCACCGGGCCGAGCAGCACCTGCGCGCCACGGATGCCGGAGACCGCCGCGATACTGGCGGCCGCGGTGATGCCGAGCATGTAGACCTGGATCGTCCCGCTGACCGCGAGCATCTCCCCGACGTACTTGGGCGTGAGGTCCCGGTTCTCCTTCAGCCAGTGCTTGACCAGCCGGAAGCGCGGCAGCAGACCGGTCTGGAACCGCCCGACCACCGCGGCGATCACCGCGCCGAGCCCCCAGCACAGCGTCAGCGAGAACGCCGTCGCCGAGCCGGTCAGGTAGAGCCCGCCGAACAGCACGCCCATCGCGACCAGCCACACCAGGTCATTCAAGAACGCCTGCCGACCGTCCCCGACGACGAAGAAGGCCCACCGCCAGGCGTCCTGCAGCAGCAGCCCCGGCATCGTCACCGCAAAAGCAATCAGTACGCCGTGCGACGGTACGCCGGGAACCGCCGCGATGATCAGTCCGATCACCATCGCGACCAGCCCCGCGAGCAGCGCGGTCGCCGTACCGGATCGCACCGCCTTCTCCCACGACGGTGTGCGGTCGCCGGAGTGCCGGACCGCCAGCGGTTCGGTCGCGACCGCACGCGAGACGTTCAGCGCGATCGTGTAGCCGCCGAAGGCGAGCGCGTAGACACCGAAGTCGGCGACGCTGCTGCTGCGGGCGACGAGTACGCCGACGGCGAGGTTGCTGACGCTGGACAGACCTTGGTCCGCCAGTCCCCAGCCGGCCCGGCCTGCTGGTCCTGCGAGTTTGCTGAGCTTGGGGAGTTTCAAGAAACCGGCGTGGGAGGTTGCCGCAGGATGCCGACGGCGAACCGCGGGATGCCCAGCACGTACCGCCGCCACAACCGGCGCGGCTCCTTGTACAGCCGGTAGCTCCACTCCAGCCCGGCCTTCTGCATCCAGGCCGGCGCGCGGTCCAGCCGCCCGGTGTGGAAGTCGAACGCCGCACCGACACCGATCAGGATCGCCGCGTCCAGCCGGTCGCGGTGCTCGGCCATCCAGCGCTCCTGCTTCGGCGCGCCCAGCCCGACCCAGATGATGTCCGGCCTGGCCGCGTTGATCTCGTCCACGATCGCCGCGTCCTCATCGGCCGACAGAGCCCGGTACGGCGGGGAGTAGGCGCCCACGACCCGCAGCCCCGGGTGCCGGTTGGTGAACGTGTCCCGCAGCGTCTCGGGCACGCCGTCCGCGCCGCCGTAGAAGTACTGCGACCAGCCGCGGTCGGCCGCCTCCGCCATCACCCGCTCGAGCAGGTCCGGCCCGCAGACCCGAGCCATCCGCTCGAACCCGGCACGCTTGCCGGACCAGACCAGCGGCATCCCGTCCGCCAGCGTCAGGCCCGAGGAGTTGTACACCCGGGTAAGTTCGGCGTCGGCCCGCGCGTGCAGCAGCGCGTTCATGTCGGCCACGCAGACCAGCTGCCGCTGCTGGTTGCCGATCCACTTGCCGAACGTCTCGACCGTCTCGTCCAGGTCGGTCACGCTGACATGGATCCCCAGCACGTCGACCCGCTGGTCCCACCCGGTCCCGTCACCGGTGCTCGTCCAGGCGCCGGTCTCCTCGACGGTCATGCGTCGGCCTGCTCGGTGAGGGCGGCCAGGTCGGCGTCCACCATGATGCGGACCAGCTCGGGCACGTGCACCTGCGCTTTCCAGCTCAGCTCTGTCTGCGCCTTGGAGGCGTCGCCGATCAGCGAGTCCACCTCGGTCGGCCGCTCGTAGCGCTGGTCGTAGTCGACGAACTGCTCCCAGTCCAGCCCCGCGTGCTGGAACGACAGCTGCACGAAGTCGCGCACCGAGTACGACGTACCGGTGGCGACGACGTAGTCGCTCGGCTCGTGGTGCTGCAGCATCCGCCACATGCCCTCGACGTACTCCGGCGCGTAGCCCCAGTCGCGGCACGCGTCCAGGTTGCCCAGGTACAGGCGTTTCTCCAGTCCCAGCTTGATCCGCGCCACCGCGCGGGTGATCTTGCGCGTCACGAACGTCTCACCGCGGCGCGGGCTCTCGTGGTTGAACAGGATCCCGTTGACGGCGAACATGTCGTACGCCTCGCGGTAGTTCCGGGTCATCCAGTAGCTGTAGAGCTTGGCCGCGCCGTACGGCGAGCGCGGGTAGAACGGGGTCTGCTCGTTCTGCGGCGGCGGCGTCGCGCCGAACATCTCCGACGAGCTCGCCTGGTAGAACCGGCAGTCCAGCCCGATCATCCGGATCGCCTCGAGCAGGCGGGTGGTGCCCATCCCGGTGGTGTCGCCGGTGTACTCCGGCTCGTCGAAGCTCACGCGGACGTGGCTCTGCGCGGCCAGGTGGTAGACCTCGTCGGGCTGGATCGAGGCCAGCAACGTGACGAGCCGCGAGCCGTCGGTGAGGTCGGCGTAGTGCAGGAACAGCCGCTTGTCGTCCTCGTGCGGATCGGCGTACAGGTGGTTGATCCGGTGGGTGTTGAACGTGCTGGCCCGACGGATCAGACCGTGCACCTGGTATCCCTTGGCCAGCAGCAGCTCGGCGAGGTACGAGCCGTCCTGGCCGGTGATCCCGGTGATCAGGGCCTTCTTCATCGGTCAGCTCCCAGGTGGTCGAGGTACCAGGCGTAGGTCTGGGCGAGGCCTGGTGCGAGGTCGACGGACGGCGACCAGCCGAGGTCGCGCAGCCGGCTCACGTCGAGCAGCTTGCGCGGCGTCCCGTCGGGTTTGGTCGGATCGTTGCCGATGGCACCGGTGTAGCCGACGACGCGGGCGACCAGCTCGGCCAGGTCCTGGATGGTCAGGTCCTCGCCGACGCCGACGTTGATCGGCGCCGGGTCGTCGTAGTGGTTCAGCAGGAACAGGCAGGCGTCGGCCAGGTCGTCGACGTGCAGGAACTCGCGCCGCGGCGTACCGGTCCCCCACAGCACCACCTTGTCGTCGCCGTTCACCTTGGCCTCGTGGAAGCGGCGGATCAGGGCGGGCAGCACGTGCGAGCTGGTCGGGTCGAAGTTGTCGTTCGGCCCGTACAGGTTGGTCGGCATCGCGGAGATCCAGTTCAGCCCGTACTGCCGTCGTACGGCCTGGACCTGCATGATGCCCGCGATCTTGGCGATCGCGTACGCGTCGTTGGTCGGCTCGAGCTCACCGGTCAGCAGGCTGGACTCGCGGATCGGCTGCTCGGCGTACTTCGGGTAGATGCACGACGAGCCGAGGAACAGCAGCCGCGGCACCCGGACCTCGAGGGCGGCGTCCATCAGGTTGACCTGGATCCGCAGGTTGTCGCTGAGGAACTCGGTCGGGTGGTCGCGGTTGGCCAGGATGCCGCCGACCCGGGCCGCCGCGTCGATCACCACGGCCGGGCGGTGCTCGGCCAGGAAGGCCGTCGTCGCGGCCCGGTCCCGCAGGTCCAGCTCGGCCGACGTCGCGCCGATCAGGTGGCTGCACCCGGCCTGCTCCAGCCGTCGCCAGACGGCTGATCCGACCAGACCGCGATGCCCCGCGACGTAGATCGGGGCCCGTGGGTCGATCGTCATCAGTAGGCCCCCGCTCCGTAGATCACCGCGCGGAGGGTCTTCCAGAGGATGAGCAGGTCCAGCGTCATCGACCAGTTGTCGACGTAGCGCAGATCCAGCCGGACCGACTCGTCCCACGACAGGTCACTGCGGCCGCTGACCTGCCACAGTCCGGTGATGCCGGGCTTGACCAGCATCCGCCGGGAGTCGTCGGCCGCGTACAGGGCGACCTCTTCCGACAGCGGCGGCCGCGGCCCGACCAGCGACATCTCGCCGCGCAGCACGTTGAACAGCTGCGGCAGCTCGTCGAGGGAGAACCGCCGGATCCAGCGGCCGAGCGGAGTCATCCGCGGATCGTCGCGCATCTTGAAGATCACGCCGTTGCCGTCGCTGAGCGCGTACAGGTCACCGAGGCGCTGCTCGGCGTCGCAGTACATGCTGCGGAACTTCAGCATGGTGAACTCCGCGCCCGCCCGGCCCACCCGCCGCTGGCGGAACAGCACGCCACCAGGGCTGGACACCTTGACCGCGATCGCCAGGCCGAGCATCAGCGGAGACAGCACGATCAGCAGAGCCAGGACCAGCACTCGGTCGAAGACCGCCTTCAGCAGGTGCGGTCCGCCGCTCACCGAGGGGCGTTCCAGGTGCAGCAAGGACAGTCCGGCCACCGGGCGGACCGAGATGCGCGGGCCGGCGACCTCGATGATGCCGGGCGAGACGATCAGTTCGACACCGCGCTGCTCCAGCGCCCACGACAGCCGGCGCAGGGACTGTCCGGCGAGCTCGGGGTCGGTCGAGACGGCGACCACGTCCACGGCATGCCGATCGACCGCGGCCAGGATGTCGGCTTCGTCCAGCTCGTCGGGCTGCAGCGGCCCGCTCGCGCGGCCCGCCCCGCGCGGGCGGCAGGTCGCCACCACGCGGAACCCGTCGGTCGGCCGGCTCTCCAGGTGCTCGCACAGGGTCGCCGCGGGATCGGTCCGACCGACCACCAGCACCCGGTGCATGCACCGGCCTCGCACGCGGTGGCGATGCAGGTCCTTGCGCAGGCCGTAGCGCAGCACCAGCGCGGCGCCGACGATCACCGGGATGGCCAGGACGACGAAGCCGCGCGCGATCTCGGTCCGCGTCGCGTACGACGCCAGCGCGAGCGCGGCGGTGAGTCCGACCCCGGAGCGCAGCAGCGAGCGGAATTCGTCCGGCCCGGCGCCGAAGTACCGCGAGTCGTAGCCCTTGGACAACGCGACCGTGGCGACCCACGCCAACGGCAGCACACTGCTGATCACCAGGTAACCGCTGCCGACCTGGTAGCCGAATCGCGTCAGCAGCGCGACCGCGATGCCGATCATCGCCGCCAGCAGGTCGCCCCCGACCGCTGCCCAGCGGTAGACACCGACCCAGCGAGGCTCGGTGAACCGGGACGCGCGGGGCACGATGGCCGGCACCTCGTGCGGAACGACCCACACAGGACCGTGGGCGTCATTGACTCCGCTCACAACCGGCCCTTCGTCTCACTCTGCGATCGTCCGGGCACACTACGCCACTGCCCACGGCAGTCTGCAGTGTGCCCGTCACCACTGTCAATCGGCCGACGCCACGCCGGTACGGCCACGTCTGCCTTCCGGTCGACCCCCAGTGCACCCACCCAACACTCCCCTGCGCCCCGGCTCCGCGTTCCCCAACCCTGTACCAGGCAAGAGGTCGCAGAGTACTACGCCCCCGTCCCGGTTGCGACGGACCCCCGGAAAACTACAGATAGACTTTGCTTTGGGGGTGGGGGAAATGGGGACGAACCTCAGTGGTTCGGCGCGCGTCGACGCGCCCCGGACCCGACCGGCCGTGGTTGCCGTCCTGCGTCCGACGGCCGTGGCGCTGGCGATCGCCGGGGCCGTCCTGCTCGCCGTACCGGCAGTGCTCCACTCAGGCGGCACCGAGCCGGGACGGCTCGACAGCTGGGTCCAGCGCCACGTCGACACCCCGTCGGCCGGCTGGCCCGGCGTGCTGGTGGTGGACTGGATCGGCGAACCGATCGGCCGTCTGCTCACGGTGCTGCTGGTCACGGCGCTGTGCCTGCTCGCCCGCCGTCCCCGCCTCGCACTCGCGACGGTGACCGCGGTGGTGGCGGTCACCGTGCTGTCGACGATTCTCAAGCACGTGGTGGATCGGCGGATCCACGGAGACTTCCTGTCGTACCCCAGCGGCCACACCGCGGCGGCAACGGCGATCTGCCTGCTGCTCGGCCTGCTCCTGAGCGACCTGCTGAAGCTCGGACGGGTCGTGGCGACGGCTCTGGTCCTGGGGCTGGCCCTGGCCGGCGGTGCGGTGACGGCCTACGCGCAGATCGACCTCACCGCCCACTACCCGACCGACACCCTCGGTGGCTTCGGCTGCGCGCTGCTGGTCGTCCCGGCCGCCGCTCTCCTGATCGACAGGTTCGCCGATCGCCGCTAGCCCGGCGCCGACCTCGTGCTCAGGCGAATCTGCGGAACACCGGCCGGACGGGCCGTCCGCCCATTCCCCCTGCCGGGTCACCGGCATCGAGTGCCTTGCGGTAGACGGCGCAGGCCTGCCCCACCACCTCGACGGTTCGGTCCAGATCCGCACTCGTCAACGCCGAACTGACGACGAAGGACGGGCCGATCACGCCGCCCAGGATCAGCTCGCGCAGGAAGAGCGTGCGGTACTCCTGGGACGGTTCCAGTCGTTCGTCGAGTGTCGCGAAGACCAGGTTGCTGGCGCGACCGCGGACGAGCACGTGCTCGGCGACACCCGCGGCGGCGGCGGCCTGCCGCACACCTGTCGCCAACTGGTGACCGAGTTCGTGCAGGCGCGCCGTGATGCCCTCCTGCTCGTAGGTGTCGAGGACGGCCATCGCCGCGGCCAGCGAGTGGGTCTCGGCGCCGTGTGTCGTCGACAGCAGGAAGACCCGTTCGCGGGAGTCCCGCAGTCCTCCTCGCTCCATCAGTTCCCGGCGACCGGCCAACGCCGCCACAGCGAACCCGTTGCCCAGCGCCTTGCCGAAGGTGGACAGGTCCGGGGTCACGCCGTACAGGCTCTGCGCGCCGGCCTCCGCCCAGCGGAATCCGGTGATCATCTCGTCGAAGATCAGCAGGCAGCCGTACCGGTGGGCCAGGTCGCGAAGCCCGGCCAGGTAACCGTCGGGTGGGTCCTGCTGCGTCGCGGGCTCGAGGATCAGGCAGCTGACCCGGCCCTCGTGCTCGCGCAGGACCAGCTCGGTCGCCTCGAGGTCGCCGTACGGAAACCGGATCGTGAGCTCGGAGACCGCCGCCGGGATGCCCGCGGACATCGGGGTGGTGGCGATGAACCAGTCGTCGGTGGAGAAGAACGGCTGGTCCTCGCAGATCGCCACCAGTGGCCGGCCGGTGACGGCCCTGGCCAGCTTGACCGCGGCCGTGGTCACGTCCGAGCCGCTCTTCGCGAACTTGACCATCTCGGCCGTGCGGACCGTACTGAGGAACCGCTCCGCGGCTTCGAGCTCGATCACGCTCGGACGGACGAAGTTGCTGCCCAGCTCGAGCTGGCGGCGCACCGCCTCGACCACCCGCGGATGGGCGTGGCCCAGGCTGACGGCGCGCAGGCCGGACCCGTACTCGACGTACTCGTTGCCATCGGCGTCCCACACGTGGGCACCACGACCGTGGGTGATGACCGGGGCCATGCCGGCGGGGTACTGGTCCTCGCCCTTGGCGTAGGTGTGGGCACCGCCGGGAACGGCGGCGTGCAGCCGTGCGTTCAGGTCACCCGACCGCTGGAAGGACTTGCCGTGGCCGGTCACCTCAGCCTCCTGGCCGCATCGGCGAGGGAAGGCGCCGCCTTGTCCCGCGCCGACATCAGGCTCACGGGAAGCGGCCAGGCGATGGCCAGATCCGGATCGTCGAACACGATCGTCACGTCCTCGCTGGGATCGTGGGCACGGTCGATCCGGTACGACACGTCGGCCGGGTCGGTCAGTGCCTGGAAGCCGTGCGCGCAGCCGGCCGGCACGTAGACCGTGACCTGGTTCTCGCCGGTCAGGTCGAAGTACTCGTGGTTGCGGTACGTCGGCGAGTCCGGTCGCAGGTCGACCACCACGTCGAAGACCGCGCCGTACGAGCAGCGCACCAGCTTGGCCTCGCCGCTCCCGGCCCGCACGTGCATGCCGCGGACCACGCCCCGGGCCGAGCGGGAGACACTGTCCTGCTCGAACGCGTCGGGATCGAGGCCGGCGGACCGGACGACCGCGCGGTCGAACGTCCGGCAGAAGAAGCCCCGTTCGTCGACGTGCGGCGTAGGCAGGAACATCAAGGCGCCGGCGATGCCGGGTACTTGGATGACGTCCATCAGACCTCCTTGATCTTGTCGTTGTCCGTGACGACCGGACGCTTCCCGCCCAGTCCGAACAGAGCCGACGAGACGACGGCGTCCTGTCGTTCGAGCGACGTCGCGTACTCGGCGAGCTTGCGTTCGATCTCGGGCCTCAGCTGGGGCGCCCGCTGCTCCAGAGCCCGGAACTGCTCGATCAGCCGGCCGACGTCGAGACTCTGCAGCGGCTGGCTGAACTCCGCCAGCCCCATCTGCTCCAGCAGGACGTCGTTCTTGCCGGCATAGCTGATCGAGATCGTCGGGATGGCCAGCTTCAGCGCCGAAATTACGTTGTGGAAGCGCGAAGCGACCACCACGTCGACGCCCGCGAGCTGGTGCATCAGCCCGCCGAACGACTCCACCGGCTCGGTGACCAGCCGCTCGTCGGCAAGCCCGGGCCGGTTCCTGCGAAGGTCTTCCACCACAGCGGAAACCACCTCCTGGTCCGCAGGATCGCCGGTGATCATCCGGACCCGGTACCCCTCGTCCACGAGCCAGCGGGCGAACTCGGTGATCTTGCCGACGTAGGCGGAGTAGACCTGCTCCGAACGGCCACGGTCGTCGTTGCCGCCCCGGTAGGCCATGACGCCCAGGCCGACGGTCAGGTTCGGCGCGCGCGACGGCGTGGACCGGCGCGGCAACGCGGCCGGGCGTGGCGACGCGAAGGCAAGGTCCGGGTAGACGTCGTCCCGGCTGGTGTCGACGCCCATCGTCCGCAGCGCCTGGCGGGAGGGTTCGTCGCGGTACGACCGGTAGGTCGCGAGTCTGGCGATGGTGGCGAACATCCATCGGATGGACCGCTCCCGGGGCGCGTTCGCGCCGATGCTCACCAGAGCCGTGCGGGTGCCGAGCAGCCGCCCGGACAAGAAGACCAGGAACAGCGCGTACGGCCACCCCCAGGGCCGTAGCTGCAGCGTGGTCTCCAGCACCCCCATCCCCGGCACGATGACGATGTCGTACCGGCGCACCCACAGCGGGGTGCGGACCAGGTCGGCCACCTTGCCGAACGCCTTCGCGGCAGCAGTCCTCAGCCGCGAGCGGCCGGCCCGGCCCGGCTGGTACCAGGTGATGGAGAACGCCGGGATGCCGTAGCGCTTCTGGACCTCCTCGGGCCCCGAGCACACGCAGGTGATCGGGGAGTCGGGGTGGTGTGCCCGCAGGAACCGCAGCATCGCCTCGAGCGATCCGTGGTTCCCCAGGTTGCCCGACCCCAGCAGGCCGAGGATGGCGATCCGTGGTGCTGTGTTCATTCCTGCGCGACCCTGCCGATCCCGCCCAGCGCGACGTTGTCGGGCGCCGCCGTGGTCGCGGTCGGCACGGCGCTGTCCTCGATCCGGTGGGACGACCCCGGCAGGGCCCTGCTCATCAGCCACTGGGCGAGGTACAGCTGACACCGGCGCCGGTCGGCCGACGACAGCGGCGCCCTGCCGATCGCGGCGACGAAGCCGGCCACGTACTCCGCGAGCAGCCGGGCGGTCGGGTTGCGCAGCCGGCCGGACCGCCGGGGGTCCATGTTGGCGGCCCGGGAGCGGATGGTCGGTTTGGCCCGCTCTGCCCGGTCCGGGTGGTCGCGACGGTAGTACAGCAACTCCGGTACCTGGTGGAAGCGCCCGTGCAGGGCCAGTTCGGCCATGATCGTGCGGTCGGAGTGGTGGTAGCTCGCGTTCAGTGGCGTCCGGCGCAGCACGTCGGAGCGGATCACGCCGTAGAAGTCGTCCCCGCCGACCGTGAGCAACATGCTCCTGAACCGCTCGGGCGCCCGCGGATCGTCGGTCGCGAGCGGATAGTCGACCTTCAGCACGATGTCGCCGGACTGGTCGATGATCGCCTGCCAGGCGTGGGCCAGAACGAGGTGCCGGTCGTCGTCGAGCGCCTCGACGCAGCGCAGCAACAGGTCGCGGCCGTAGAGGTCGTCGTGGGAGGCCCACTTGAACAGCTCGCTGCGGGACTGCTCGAACACGAAGTTGTGGTTCGGCGCGGCGCCGAGGTTGACCCGATGCCGCACGTAGCTGATCCGCGGGTCGCGGCCCAGGTAGTCGCGACAGATCTCCTCGGTCCCGTCGGTCGAGGCGTTGTCGGAGATGATCAGGTCGAAGTCCGCGTAGCTTTGTCCCAGCAGGGCGTCCAAGGACTCGGCCAGGTACTTCTCACCGTTGTAGACGGGCAGGCCGACCGTCAGTCGGGGTACCGCGTTCATGTGCTCCTCATTTCAGGCATGTGCTCCGGTTCCGGACCGAGCTCGTGGATGGACGGTTCGTCCTCGGCCAGCAGCCGCTCGCGGACTCCGGCCCGTAGGTAGATCCACCAGACGATCGCGCCGACGAACGTCGCGGACGCCGCGCCCCAGGCCGATCCCACGGCGCCGCCCAGCGCGCCACCGCCGACTCCGCCGACCAGGTACGCCGCGGAGGCCCACAGCTGGGCCCGCAGACTGCGCTGCGCCACGCCCAGGGCGCGCAGGCCGGCCGCCGCGCCGGTGTAGAAGCTGGCGAACGCCACCGACAAAGTTGCTGGCAGCAACAAAGCCTCGGCGGTGTCCCAGATCTCGCCGAGCAGCTTGTGCCCCCAGTCGTCGGGCAGCCCGATGACGAGCGTCATTCCCCAGATCAGCGCCGCCACCGCCTGGAGACCACCCAGCAGCAGGCAGAAGGTCCGCAGGCCGCGCACCGACCGCCGTAGCGCCCGCGCCGCTTCCGGCACCGCCACGAGGCCGACGCCGGACAGCACGATGAAGAACGGGCCGAGCAACATCTCGGCGCCGCGGACGGTGCCGACCGCCGCGATCCCGGCGAAGGCGCCCAGTCCGTACATGCGGAACTGGTACGCGCCACTGATGGTGAGGTTCTCGACCAGGTAGCGCACGCTGAGGTCGCGGTGCTGGGTGAACCAGCGCCGGGTCCTGGACAGCCGGGGCAGGATGCCGGCCTGCAGGCCGCTGACCAGCGCGGCGAACGCGCCCGCCGCACCCCAGGCCAGAACGAACAAGGTGACGCTGGGACGCTGCGAGGCGACGTACAGCAGGGGAACGAGGGCGATCGCCCAGGTGATGTCGCTGATGAAGGCCTTGCCGCCCTGGCCGGACGCGAAGAACGCGAACCGCCAGCTGTCCTGCAACGTCAGGGCCGGCAGCACGAAGCCGAGGGCGACGAAGGCGGCGCCAGGCCGCCCGCCCAGGCCGAGCCCGGCGCCGATACAGATCGCCCCGGTCACCAGTCCTACCGTGATCGCCATCCCCGTCGAGCTCGCGACGGCGGTCCGCCACGCCGGCCGCGGTACGCCGCTGAAACGCACCGCCAGCGGGTCGGTGGCCAGACCGCGGGAGATGTTCACCACCACTCCGTACGTCACCCACGCGAGGGAGAACGCACCGAACTCGACGGCGCCCATCGACCGGGCGACGACGATCCCGACGACGAAGCTGACCATGCTGGTCACGGCCTGGTCGGCGAGTCCCCAGGTGAGTCGGCGCAGAATCCCCCTCATCGTCAGCCCACGACTTCGTGCGGCTCGGGCAGCGGGACCAGGTAGGTGGCACCCCAGCCACGGCCGTCGGCTTCGAGCTGCGAGATCACCTCGTCGGCGATGTCCCAGGTGAGCACCAGGACGATGTCGGGCCGGGCCGCGCGCAGCTCGTCGATCGGCCGGATCGGTACGCCGCAGCCGGGGATCCGGCGGCCGTGCTTGCCGGGGGCGGCATCGACGGTGAAGGCGAGCAGGTCCGTTCCGACCTTGCTGAGGTCCAGCAGCACCGGAGCCTTCGAGGGTGCGCCGTACCCGAGAACCGTACGGCCGGCGGCCTGGTGCCGGACCAGCTCGTCGTGCAGCGCACCGGCCGCGTGCCGCGCCGCTTCCTGCAGACTCGCCAGCTGGATCTCGTCGGAGATCCCGGCGGCCGACTCGTCCTGGAGCATCTCGGCGACCGACTCGTCGGGACTGGCCTCGCCCGAGTGCCGGAGCATCACCCGCAGGCTGCCGCCGAACATGTCGATCCGCCGAACGGACTCGACCGCCAGGCCGTGCAGCGCGCCCAGCCGGATCACCGCGCCGAGCGAGAGGTACGACCAGTGGCCGTGCCGGATGGTGTCGAACTGGTTGCCGATGAACAGCGGCAGCAGGTGATGGAACTCCAGCACCAGCAGGCCGCCCGGCGCCAGCCGTTCGGCCCGCAGCCGCATCATCTCGCCGACCTCGGGCTCGTGCGCGATGCCGTGCACGTCCACCACGAGATCGGCGTGCTCCGGACCGGTCGCGATCCGGCAGCCCGCGGCGCGCAGGTGGTCGAGCCAGGATCCGCCGTGGTGGCTGGCGAACTCGAAGACCGCGGCGCCGGCCAGCTCGGGATGCTCGGCCAGCAGTTCCTTCACCGAGGTCTCGGCGTGCGCCAGGCTGGTGGCCGACTCGACCGCCAGCGGCGGTTCGGGCAGCTGCGGCTCGACCGGACCGAGCTGGACCAGTTTGCAGTCGCGGCACAGCCACAGCTCGAGCGGCCAGCGCGGGTCCTCCCCCGGCGTACCGACCGGCGGGAAGTGGTCCGCACACGGCTGAGGGCCGAGGTCGACCACCGGCGTGACGTCGTCACCGGCACACCCACGACATCTGAATCCCGTCACGTCTCTCCCTCGGATCACCATGTGAGTGTGGCCTTGCCGGTCGTGAACGCCTCCGCGTACCGCGCCCGGCACTCCATTCCCCGCAGCCGGGCCAGTCCGGCGAAGACCTCCTCGTCGAACCAGTCGTGCCCGACCTGCGAGGGGAAGGCCTTGTGCAGCCGCGCGACCTTCTCGCGCAGCTGTTCCTCGGTCAGCGCGACGTACAGCCACGGCCGGCCGACATCGCCGTCCCACTTGGGGATCTCGTAGTTCAGCACCAGGTGGTCGCGCCACACCGTGGTCGCCAGCTCGGCGACCGTGCGGTGGTCCTGGTGCGCGTCGGTACGGCTGGGCGCCAGCACGAGGTCGGGACGGCGCCCCCGCGCCGTCGCCTCGAGCAGCTCCTTGACCTGCTCCCAGTACGTCGGGAGCCGTCCGTCCGGCAACTCGGCCGACGTGACCGTCACCTCGCACCCGGGCAGGAACAGCTCCGCGCCGCGGCGGGCCTCCTCCAGGCGGACCGGATCACCGGTCGCGATGACGAACTCGGCGGTCAGCCCGGGGACGGTCTCGGCGAGCTGGAGCAACGTGCCGCCGCAGCCGATCTCGATGTCGTCCGGATGCGCCCCCAGGGCGACCAGGTGGCTCTGCCGGCCACGCAGGCCGAGCTGGAACGGGAGCATCAGATCGCCACCACCGTCGGCGGCAGCGCGGTCCCGCTGTCGGCGGAGCCGAGTCCATTGCTGTCGGCAACGTTATCGTCCGCGCCGACCGGAACCGGGGCCACGGGCTGCCCGTCGCCGCGGCGAGCACCCGCCTCCCGCGACCACACCGCCCAGGGCTTGGTGCCGGACCGGTACAGCTCCTCGAGCTGGCTGCGCTCCTTCAGCGTGTCCATCGGAGCCCAGAAGCCGTGATGCGGAATGGCTTCCAGCCTGCCCATCGCGGCCAGCCGCGGGAACGCGTCGCCGACCAGGTCCTCGCCCTGGTGCAGCACGTCGAAGACCTCCTTCTTCAGCACGAAGTAGCCGCCGTTGATCCACAACGGCAGGTCGGTGACCGACCGCAGGGCGTTGATCCGGGCGTCCGGGCCGAACTCGACCACGTGGAAGGACGACTGCGGCGGAACCGCCAGCAGGCTCGCGGTGACGTCGCTGGCGAGCACGTGGTCGATGATCTTGTCCATCGGCGCGTCGGTCAGCACGTCGCCGTAGTTGGCCAGGAAGACGTCGTCGTCGTCCAGGTACGGCCGGACCCGCCGCAGCCGTTCACCGATGCTGGTGTCGATACCGGTGTCGACGAACGTGATCCGCCACTCGCTGATGTCGGAGTCGAGCAGCTCCACCTTCTGCCCGCCCTTGGTCATCACGAAGTCGTTGGAGTGCGTCTCCTCGTACCGCAGGAAGTACTCCTTGACCGCGGCGCCCCCGAATCCGAGGCACAGGATGAACTCGGTGTGGCCGAAGTGCGCGTAGTACCGCATGACGTGCCACAACACCGGCCGGTCGCCGATCGTCATCATCGGCTTCGGTGCGGAATCGACTCCGCTGCGCATGCGCAGCCCGAGCCCTCCGCAGAAGATCACGACCTTCATGGAACCCCTCCCCTGGTCGTTTCGCCGGTCTGGACCGGCGGGTCAGATCACTTCGAGGCGCGGGATCGGGACGACGAACCGCGCGCCCCACTCCCGTGCATAGCCGAGCTGGTGCACGATCTCCTCCCGCAGGTTCCACGGCAGGATGACGATGTAGTCGGGGCGGACCTCGGCGAGCCGCTCCGGCGCGAAGATCGGGATGTGCGTCCCGGGCAGGTACAGGCCGTGCTTGTGCGGGCTGCGGTCGACCGTGAACGACAGCAGGTCCTCGCGGATCCCGCAGTGGTTCAGCAGCGTGTTGCCCTTGCCGGGCGCGCCGTACCCGGCGACCGACTTGCCCTCGCGGGCCGCGCCGACCAGGAACTCGACCAGATCGGCCTTGATCGCGAACACGTCGCGGGCGAAGCCGGCGTGCCCCTCGACCGTGTGAAGTCCCGCTTCCTCCTCGTTCTTCAGCACCTTGAGCACCAGCTCCGACGGCTCCCCCGCCGTCTCCACCGGTGTCGACATGACCCGCAACGAACCGCCGTGGCTGACCAGTTCCTGGACGTCGATCACCTTCAGGCCGGCCTTCTCCAGCGCCAGCGAGGCGGTCCGCAGGGTCAGGTACGAGTAGTGCTCGTGGTAGATCGTGTCGTACTGCCGGCCCTCGATCAGCCGCAGCAGGTGCGGGAACTCCAGCGACACCAGGCCGTCGTCCTTGACCAGCGCGCGCAGGCCCTTGGCGAAGTCGACGATGTCGGGGACGTGGGCGAAAACGTTGTTGCCCACCACCAGGTCGGCCTGGCCGTGCCGGGCCGCAGCGTCCTGCCCGGTCTGCTCCCCGAGGAAGTAGCTCTCGGTCCGGATCCCCTTGTCGTTGGCGACCTCGGCGATGTTCGCGGCCGGCTCGATGCCGAGCACGGGGATGCCGAGCGCCACCGCGTGCTGCAGCAGGTAGCCGTCGTTGCTGGCCGCCTCGACCACCAGACTGTCGGTACCGAGACCGAGTCGCTGCTGCATGTCGACGACGAACCTGCGGGCGTGCTCCACCCAGCTGGTCGAGAACGACGAGAAGTACAGGTAGTCGCTGAACACGTCGCCGGCGGCGACGTACTCCGGCAGCTGGACCAGCAGGCAGTTGTCACAGATCCGCACGTGCAGCGGGTAGAAGGTCTCGCCTTCGTCCAGCTGGTCGGCGCGCAGGTAGCTCTCGCACGGCGGGGACATGCCCAGGTCCACGAACGTGCGGGTCAGGGGCTGTCCGCACAGGCGGCAGCCGACAGAATCCCCCATCAGTGCATCTCCTCAACTGTGGTGCTCGCGGCGAACACCGGTGACCCGGGCGCCGGGAACCGGTCGGCGGTCTGTCGCCGGAGCTGGTCGTCGACCAGCCCCAGCGACAGCAGCTGGTTGATCCTGCGGAGCCGGACGAACTGCGCGGACTCGAAGTCGTCGAGCGTCAGCCCGTGCTTGCTGTACGCCGCGGCGAGCTCCTCGACGCCGGCGCGGACCGTCCAGCGCAGCCGCAGGTCGGGAAAGGTGTCCTCGAGCTTGGAGAAGTCCACCTTGTAGTTGCGCAGATCCGGACCGGCACCGGCCGCGAACGAGACGGTGGAGCCGGGAACGGCCTCGCCGACCATCTCGGCGATGTCGCGCACCTGCACCACGTCCTCGGGCCGGCCGACGTTGAAGGCCTCGTCGTGGATCACCTCGCGGGGCGCCTCCAGCACGGTCGCGAACGCACGGCTGATGTCCTCGATGTGCACCAGCGGCCGCCACGGGGACCCGTCGCTCTCCATCCGGATCTGGCCCGAGGTCATCGCGATCGCGGTCAGGTTGTTCACCACAATGTCGAGCCGCAGCCGGGTGGACGCGCCGTACGCCGTCGCGTTGCGCAGGTACGTCGGGCTGAAGGTGTCGTCAGCGAGCCTGGACAGCTCCTTCTCCGCAAGGGCCTTCGTCTCGCCGTACGGCGTGACCGGGTACAGGTCGGCGTCCTCACCGACCGCCTCGGAGCCGGCGGCGCCGTACAGGCTGCAGGAAGAGGCGAACAGGAAGCGCTCGACTCCCGCCTCCTTCGCCGCCTGGGCCACCCGCAGGGTGCCGTCCAGGTTGACCGAGTACGTCGTGTCGCGGTTCAGGTGGCCGAGCGGGTCGTTCGACAGCGCGGCCAGGCACACGACCGCGTCGTACCCGGCCAGTTCGGCCGCTCCGACGTCGCGCATGTCCCGGGGGGCCCGGTCGCCGATCGGGTCCGGGCCGCCGAGCAGGTCGCACCCCTCGTACAGACCGAGGTCCAGGCCGTCGACCTGGTGACCGGCCGCGCGGAGGAACGGGACAAGCACGGCACCGATGTAGCCACGATCCCCGGTGACCAGAACCTTCATCGACATCTCCTCGTCGCAGTCGGCGAGCCGGACCACTTTCCGGCTTCCGACTACTACAGATCCGCGGCGCCCCGATCTGATACATCGGATCGCGGCCGATTGCCCGGGCCCCGCCGGCGGTTCGATGTATCAGGGCCCCGGGCCCGCCACTCCTTTGGTCGTGACCGTTCGGTGCCCGCGACCGCCTGGCCGGGTGCCGCCCCTTCGGTCACGTCAGGAGGGGGGAGCTGTGAGTGTCGTAGGAAACGCCAAGAGCATCGCCCGCGAGGTGGTGGACCGCTCAGCGGTGCGCCTCGGGTTCGGGCACTCCGAGGACCGGCTGGTCCACGACGCCCGGTCCTACTGGAGCCAGAACACCGAGAAGGAGAGCTGGCGCGGGAACTCGCACTACCGGGACGCGACCGTGTTCCCGACCGACTCCGCCTGGGAGTCGGTCGGCGCGGAACATCTCGAGCTGTTCGAGAGGCTGTCCAAGGTCACCCCGTTCGAGAAGGCATCCCGCGTCGTCGAATGGGGGTGCGGTGGCGGCTCCAACGCCGTGGCGTTCGCTCCGGGCTGCGAGGAGTTCGTCGGCGTCGACGTGAACGAAGCCAGTCTCACCGAGTGCGGCCGGCAGATGACCGCCCGGACGAGTACGCCGTTCACCGCCGTGCTGGCGGATCTGGGCCGGCCGGAAGACGTGGTCGAGCAGGTCGGTCAGGTGGACCTGTTCCTGTGCTTCTACGTCCTGGAGCTCGTCCCCAGTCCCGAGTACGGGCTGAGGATCATGCGCATCGCTCACCAGCTCCTGGCCGTGGGCGGACTCGCCTTCGTACAGATCAAGTACGACACCGGCAGCTGGCGGACCGCGTCACGACGCCGTGACTACCGCGAGTCGGTCGCGGCGAGCATGACCACCTATCCGATCGACGAGTTCTGGATCCGCATGACGGAGCTCGGTCTTCGTCCCGAGGCCTGCTACCTGGTGCCGCACAACGCGCTCGACTCCCGCTACGCCTACTACCTGCTCCGGAGGACCGAATGAGCTGCGCGGGCGAGCCCATCCCGGCGAAAGTCGCGAACGCTGTATCAGAACCGCTCTTTCCCGCTCTGTCTGGTCCACCGGACGAACCACTCCGACGAAGTGAGCTTTGGGGGACGTTATGAAGGTCGCCGTATTCGGCTTGGGGTACGTGGGGGCGGTGACCGCCGCCTGCCTCGCCGCCAACGGCCACGACGTCTGGGGAGTGGACGTCGACGCCGCGAAGGTCGAACCGATCGCCGCGGGACGCAGTCCGGTGGTGGAGCCGGGGCTGAACGAACTGGTGTCGGCCGCCGTGGCCGCGGGCAGGCTGCACGCGACGACCGATCCGGCCGCCGCCCTCGACCGGGCGGATGTCTCCCTGATCTGTGTGGGGACACCGTCGACGTCCACCGGCAGCACCGATCTCACCTACGTGCGGCGCGCGATCCAGGACATCGCCGCGGCCGCGCGGACCGTCGCACCGCCGGAGTCGGGCTTCCACAGCATCGTCATGCGCAGCACCGTGCCACCCGGCACCGTCGACACCGTCGTCGGGTCGGTGCTCGCTGCCGAAGCGCCGGTCGACGGGTTCACCTTCGGCACCGCGATGTGCCCCGAGTTCCTGCGTGAGGGCTCCGGCCTGGCCGACTTCTTCGCGCCGCCGTTCGTCGTGGTCGGCACCGCCGATCCCCGGGTGGGGGATGCGCTGAGCGAGCTGTTCGGCTTCCTGGCCACACCGGTCCAGGTGGTCGACGTACGCACCGCGGAGGCCCTGAAGTACGCCTGCAACGCGTTCCACGCGACGAAGGTGTCGTTCGCCAACGAGATGGGCCGGATCTTCCGGTACTACGGGGTCGACACGCGCGCGGTGATGGAGCTGTTCTGCCAGGACACCAGCCTGAACATCTCGCCGTACTACCTGCGCCCGGGCTTCGCGTTCGGCGGTTCCTGCCTGCCCAAGGACCTGCGCTCGGTGCTGCACCTGGCCCGGATGAACGACACCGATCTCCCGTTGCTGGCCGGAACGCTGGCCAGCAACGAACTGAGCGTCCGCGACGTCGTCGACCGCGTCGTGGCCGGGCCCGGGCGCGAGGTGGCCCTGCTCGGACTGAGCTTCAAGACCGCGACCGACGACCTGCGGGAGAGCCCGAGCGTGGAGCTCGCCGAGCGACTGATCGGCAAGGGCTACAACCTGCGGATCTACGACTCGATCGTCAACCCGAGCCAACTGGTCGGAGCGAACAAGCGGCACGTCGAGTCGAAGCTTCCGCACCTGCGCAGAGTGCTGACCGACGATCCGGTCGAGGCGCTGCGCGGCGCCGACGTCGCTCTGGTCTCCTCCACCGACTCCCAGGTCGTCGAGGCGCTGCTCGGCCATCCGCCGGCCCGGACGATCGACCTCAGTGGCCGGCTCGGCGCCGGCGTCGAAGCCCTGCCCGGCTACGAAGGAGTGGGCTGGTGACCGCACCCCGGGTCCTGATCATCATCCAGAACCTGCATGTGCCCTTCGACCGACGGGTCTGGCTGGAGTGCAAGGCGCTGGTCGCCGCCGGGTACGACGTGACCGTCGTCTGCCCGAAGGGGCCGGACGACCCGGCGTACGAGGTCCTGGACGGCGTCGTGATGCACAAGTACCGCGGCTACTCGCCCGGCGGCAGCAAGCTCGGGTACGTCGCCGAGTACGTCTACTCGTTCCTGATGACGCTGCGGCTGGTGCTCCGGGCCCGCCGGCAGGGGAAGTTCCAGGTGCTGCAGGCCTGCAACCCGCCGGACATCTTCTGGCCGATCGCGATGCTGCTGCGCCGGATGGACCGCACCCGCTTCGTCTTCGACCACCACGACCTGTGTCCGGAGCTGTTCCAGTCCCGCTTCCCGGACGTCGCGGGCCTTCCGTACAAGGGACTTCGGTTCCTCGAGCGGATGACGCACCGCACCGCCGACCACGTCACCTCCACCAACGACTCGTACCGCGAGATCGCGATCACCCGCAGCGGCAAGCAGCCCGGTGACGTCACCGTCGTCCGGACCGGGCCCGACCCGGACAAGCTGCGCCGGGGCACCGCCGACGAGACGTGCCGGCGCGGTCATCGGTACCTGGTCGCCTACATCGGCGTGATGGGACCGCAGGACGGCGTCGACATCGTCGTCCGGGCGGCCGACGTGGTGGTCAACAAGCTGGGCCGCACGGACGTCGCCTTCACCCTGATGGGCAGCGGCGACTGTTTCGACGAGGTGGTGGCGCTGAGCGACGAGCTCGGCCTGGCCGGCCACGTCGAGTTCACCGGCCGGGTGCCGGACGAGACGGTCCAGCGGGTGATGTCGACCGCCGACCTCGGGTTGTCGCCGGATCCGAAGAATCCGCTCAACGACGTGTCGACGATGAACAAGACGATGGAGTACATGGCCTTCGAGCTGCCGGTGGTCGCGTTCGACCTGCGCGAGACCAGGGTCTCGGCCGGGGACGCGGCCCTGTACGTCGAACCGAACGACGTCGTGAAGTACGCGGAGGCGATCGTGGAGCTGCTCGACGACAAGGTCACCCGGCGCCGGATGGGCCGGCTCGGCCGGCAGCTCGTCGAGACCCAGCTCGCCTGGAAGCACCAGCAGAAGGCGTACGTCGGTGTCTACGACCAGCTCACCGGCCGCACGGCCGCGACCGCACCGGCGGCCGGGATCGTCGGCTCGCGGACCGGGAGGTCCTGAGGTGTGTGGAATCGCCGGCTGCTACCAGCAGCACGACGGCCGCGCGCTGGCCGAGACGATGAGCGACCGGATCGCCCACCGTGGGCCTGACGCCACCGGCGTGCACCAGGTCGAGGACGGCCGGATCAGTGCGTACCTGGCGCATCGCCGGCTGTCGATCATCGATCTGTCGGGAGCGGCCGACCAGCCGTTCTCCCAGCAGGGGCTGACGATCAGCTACAACGGCGAGCTCTACAACTACAAGGAGCTGCGGGCCGAGCTGGCCGCCTCGGGAACCACCTTCCGGACCAGCTCCGACACCGAGGTCGTGCTGGAGGCCTGGCGCCGCTGGGGTCCGGCGGCGCTGCCCCGGTTCCGTGGCATGTTCGCGTTCGCGATGCTCGACGAGGCGACCGGCAGCCTGTTCCTGGCCCGCGACCCGATGGGCATCAAGCCGCTCTACCTCCTGCGCCGCCAGGGCGGCGTGATCTTCGCCTCCGAGCTGAAGGCGCTGGTCGCCGCGGTCGGACCGGAGCTGCGCACCGATCCCGGTGCGATGATCGCGTCGATGCTCTACTACTGGCTGCCCGAGCAGCGGTGTGCGATCGAGGGTGTCGAAAAACTCCCGCCCGGCTCGTGGGCGGAGTTCCGGCCGGACGGCACCAGCCGGCAGGAGACGTACTGGCGGGTGGCCGACGTCGCCGCCGAGGCCGCCGCCGGCCCGCCCGCGGACCTGCGCCAGGTGATCGAGGAGTCCGTCGCGGCCCACCTGGTCGCCGACGTCCCCGTGTCGACGTTCCTCAGCGGTGGCCTCGACTCGAGCCTGGTCACCGTGCTGGCCAAGCGCAGCGATCCCGGGATCGACGCGTACACGATCACCTTCCGGGCCGAGGATCAGCGGCTCGAGGCGATGCCCGACGACGCGATCTACGCCCGCAAGGTGGCCGCGCGGTACGGCGTCGACCTGCACGAGATCGAGATCGCGCCGGACGTGGTGGAGCTGCTGCCCCGGATCGTGGACATCCTGGACGAGCCGATCGGTGACCCGGCCGCGATCAACACGCTGCTGATGTGCGACGCGGCCCGCGACGCCGGGGTCAAGGTCCTGCTGTCCGGGATGGGGGCCGACGAGCTGTTCGGCGGCTACCGCAAGCACCTGGCGTGCGTGATGGGCGCTCGCTACCAGCGACTGCCGGGCGCCGTACGCAACGGCATGGTCGGCCCCGCGGTCCGGCGGCTGCCGGTCACCGCGAACGGCCGGGGACTGCGTTACGCCCGCTGGGCCAAGCGGTTCGTCACCTTCGCCGACCTGCCTGAGGAAGCCGCGTTCCGGCGCAGCTACACGATGTACGACGCCGGCGAGCTGACCGGTCTGCTGAACCCCGACCTCGAACCGTACGTCGGGAAACTGCTGGCCGAGCACAGCGACCTGTACCACGACACCACGCTCGACGACCACGTGAACCGGATGTGCCTGGCCGACACGCGGATGTTCCTGCCCGGGCTGAACCTCGCCTACACCGATCGCGCCAGCATGGCGGCCTCGACCGAGGTGCGGACCCCGTTCGTCGACCCGGAGGTGGTCCGCGCGGCGTTCTCGATCCCGGGACAGGACAAGATCCACGGGCGGCAGGGCAAGCTCGCGCTCAAGCGCGCGGCCGAGGCCTGGTTGCCGAAGGAGATCATCTACCGGCCGAAGGCGTCGTTCAGCGCACCGCTGCGCGCCTGGATCGGCAACGACCTGCGCGAGCTGGTGGACGACGTGCTGCTGAACGGCGAACTGGTCGGCAGCGGGTTCCTCCAGCAGCAGGCGGTGGCGCGTCTGGTCGCGGACGAGCGGGCCGGCCGCGAGGACTATTCCAAGCAGATCTGGCAGCTGCTGACGCTGGAGACCTGGTGCCGCCACCTCGGAGCGCTGGGAGTCAGCACATGACCCTCTTACCGGAGCGAGAGACGACGATGAAGCAGGTTGCGCAGAACTACAAGTCCGGCGAGCTCGCGGTGCTGGACGTGCCACCGCCGGCCTGCGCGCCGGGCGGGGTGCTGGTCCGGACCCGTTACTCGCTGATCTCCACCGGCACCGAACTGATGAAGGTCGGCGAGGCCCGGCTGTCGATGCTCGGCAAGGCCAGGGCCCGGCCGGACCAGGTGAAGAAGGTGCTGGACTCGGTCGTCCAGCAGGGCGCGGTCACCACCTACAAGAAGGTGATGAACAAGCTCGACTCCTACACGCCGCTGGGCTACTCGCTGTGCGGGGAGGTCGTCGAGGTCGGCCGCGGGGCCGAGGAGTTCGCGGTCGGCCAGCTGGTCGCTGCCGCGGGCAACGAGTTCGCGCTGCACGCGGAGTACAACTGGATCCCGACCAACCTGTGCGTGCCGGTGCCCGACGGAGTACCGCCGGAGCAGGCCGCCTTCTCGACCGTCGGTGCGATCGCGATGCACGGCGTCCGGCAGTCGGAGGTTCAGCTCGGCGACACCGCGGTCGTCATCGGGCTCGGCCTGGTCGGCCAACTCGTGGTGCGGCTGCTGGTCGCGGCCGGTGTCCGGGTCTTCGGCATCGACACCGTCGACGACCGGTGCCGGATGGCGGAGAAGGCCGGCGCGATCGCCTGCTCGTCGGCCGACGACGCGGGGATCGCGACGCTCGAACGCGCGCTGCTCGGAGCGAGCAACGGACTCGGCGCCGACCACGTCCTGCTGGCGGCCGGTGGCTCGTCGAACGGTCCGGTCGAGGTGGCGGCGCGGCTGGCCCGCGACCGGGCCCGGATCGTCGACATCGGCAAGACCAAGCTCGACCTGCCGTGGAATGCCTACTACGACAAGGAGCTGGACGTCCGGTTCTCCCGGTCCTACGGTCCCGGCCGCTACGACGACCGGTACGAGCTCGAGGGCATCGACTACCCGGCCGGGTACGTCCGCTGGACCGAGCGGCGCAACCTCGAGTGCTTCATCGACCTGATCGCCCGCGAGCAGATCGACGTGGCGTCGCTGGTGGCACGGATCTTCCCGATCGCGGACGCGACCGACGTCTACGGTCAGCTCAGCACCGGTGCCCTGCCCGGCGTCGGCTTCCTCTTCGAGTACCCGGACTCCACCCCGCTCCCCCAGCCCGCGCCCCAGGCAACCCGCCGGCCCCGCAGCCGTCCGGCCGGCGGTACGCCGGGCAAGGTGCGGCTCGGCTTCGTCGGCGCGGGCAACTACGCCTCGTCGATGCTGCTGCCGCACCTGGCCGCGAACGAGGAGGCCGTGCTCGCGCACGTCGCCACCAACAAGTCGTTGTCGGCGGCCAACGCTCAACGCAGGTTCGGGTTCGCGAGCGTCTCGACCGACGCGGACGCCGTGCTGAACGACGACTCGATCGACGCCGTCTTCGTGGTCACCCGGCACAGCAGCCACGCCGACCTGACCTGCCGGGCGCTGGAGCTCGGCAAGACCGTGTTCGTGGAGAAGCCGTTGGCGCTGACCGAGGACGAGGTGGACCGGATCGTCGCGGTGGTCGATGCCGTCGGCAACGACCGGCTGATGGTCGGCTTCAACCGCCGCTTCGCTCCGATGCTCACCGGGCTGCGCACCCGGTTCGGTGAGCCGGGCGGCGGCTCGGCCCTGCGCTACCTGGTCAACGCCGGCCGGCTGGACTCGTCCAGCTGGTACCTGGACCAGGACCGGGAGGGCACCCGGTTCGCCGGCGAGGGCGGCCACTTCATCGACACGCTGTCGTGGTGGCTGGGCAGTGTGCCGACCGAGGTCTACGCGGTCCCCGGGCCCGACGCCGGTGACGTGACGGTGAACCTGCGCTTCGAGAACGGCTCGGTCGGCACCATCAGCTACCTCAGCTGCGGCAACGGGCGGTTCCCGAAGGAGACGCTCGACATCACCGGCGGTGGCCGTAACGCCCGGCTGGACAACTTCCAGAAGGCGACCTTGTGGACCGGCCGCCGGCCGGTGACGAAGAAGGCCCGCGGCGGTACCGACAAGGGCCAGCGGGCCGAGCTGGCCGCGTTCGTGTCGGCGGTCCGCTCGGGCGCGCCGATGCCCATCTCGTTCGAGTCGCTGATCGCCACCACGCGGGCCACCATCGCGGTGGATCAGAGCCTTGCCGGCGGTTGCCCGGTGGCGATCGACCGGCATCCCCGCCAGGGAACGGTGTGAGCCGCCAGCCAGTGGGCTGGTACGTCCGGCGACTGCGGCGGATGTCGCCCACCGAGCTGGTGTGGCGGACCCGGGACCACGTCCGCCGTACGACCTGGGCCTCGCGGCAGGTCCGCCCGGGCGACGAGCTCACCAGCCCGCTGCCCGGCGGTCCGGGCCGGGTCTTCGCCGCCACCCTGCCGCCCGGCACCGCGGACGCCGTACCGGAACAGGCCCGCAAGACGGTGATCTCCACCGCCGACGCGATCCTCGCCGGTGAGCTGGAGGTGCTGGGCATCGACCGCACGGACCTGCGCTCGCCGGACTGGTTCCGCGACCCGGTCACCGGCCTGCGGTCCGATCCGGCGCAGTACGCGTTCCGGCTGAACCACCGCTCGGAGGACCTGGTCGGAAACGTCAAGCAGGTCTGGGAGCTGTCGCGGCACCATCACCTGACCCAGCTCGCAGCGGCCTGGTACCTCACGCACGACGACAGCTACGCCGACCGGGTCGCGGAGCAGCTGAACGACTGGTGGCGGCAGAACCCCTTCCTGTCGGGGATCCACTGGACCAGCGGAATCGAGGTCGGTACGCGGCTGATCAGCTGGACCTGGATCAGACGGCTGCTGGCCGGCTGGGCGGGCGTGGAAGACCTCTTCGAGCGCAACGACCTCGCGATCCGTCAGCTGCACTGGCACCAGCGGTACCTCGCCGCGTTCCGCAGCCGGGGTTCCTCCGCCAACAACCACGTGATCGCCGAGGCCGCCGGTCAACTCGTCGCCGCCTGCGCGTTTCCCTGGTTCGCGGAAAGCACCAGGTGGCGTACGGAGGCGGCCACGTTGCTGGAGCGGCAGCTGGACGCGAACACGTTCCCCTCCGGGGTCAACCGCGAGCTGGCCACCGACTACCACCGCTTCGTCGCCGAGCTCGGTCTGTACGCCGCTGTCGAGGCTGACGCGGCCGGCCATCCGCTGCCGGACGAGACCTGGGCGCTGCTGACCAGGATGCTCGACGTGGCGGCGGCGATCGTCGACGAGACCTTGCGCCCACCGCGCCAGGGCGACGACGACGAGGGTCAGGTGCTGGTGCTCGATCCCCCCGACCTGACGAACTGGTCGGCCTTCCTCTCGCTCGGGTCCGCGCTGGTCGGCCGCGCCTCGTGGTGGCCGCCGGCAGCGGACACCACGGTCGCCGTACTGGCCCGCTCGCTGGTCGGGCAGCATCGCCCGCCTGACCGGCCGGACCATCGGCCGGAGCACTTCGCCGACGCGGGGATCACCGTCCTGCACAGCCGCGACCCGGGCCCGGAGATCTGGTGCCGCGCCGACGCGGGACCCCACGGGTTCCTCTCGATCGCGGCGCACGCCCATGCCGACGCGCTGTCGGTGGAGGTGCGGGTCGGCGGAACGGACGTCCTCGCCGACCCGGGCACGTACTGCTACCACGGTGAGGAGTCCTGGCGGAACTACTTCCGCTCGACGATCGGGCACAACACCGTCGAGGTCGCGGGCGCCGAACAGTCGGTGCAGGGCGGGCCTTTCCTCTGGCTGCGGGGAGCGGACGGCCAGGGGCAGCGGTTCTCGGCCGAGGGCGACGAGTCGACCTGGAGCGCCGAGCACGACGGCTACCAGGCCTTGGGACCACCGGCCACGCATCGCCGTACGGTCGTGCTGGACCATCGCACCGGCGTCCTGCGGGTCGAAGACCACCTGGACGTGACAGCCGCTGTCCGGCTGGCCTGGCATCTCGGGCCGGAGGTGTCCGTCGAGCTCGACGGACCGATCGCTCGGCTGAGCTGGCCGACCGGTACGGCGACGGCCGAGCTGCCGCCGGCTCTCAGCTGGACGGCGCACCGCGGCCGGACAGCTCCGATCCTCGGGTGGTACTCGCCCCGGTTCGGCCACCGGGTGGAAAGCACGACGTTGGTCGGCAGCGGCAGGCTGGACCCCGATTCGCTCCTGCTCAGCCGGTTCCACTTCCGTCGCTGACCGGCCGGCTGTATCAGTTCCCGTTCAGCGCCCTCTATTACAGCGAACCAACCGACGGCGTTCTACTGGAGGGGCCTGTGAGCACACAGGAGCTGGACGTCAAGAAGTCCTGGCGAGCGATCCAGCGGCATCGCCGCGTGGTCGCGGGTGTGGCAGCGCTGGGGCTGCTGGCGGGCATCGGCTACGCGCTGCTGGAGCCGCCCATGCACACGGCCACGTCACTCGTGGTCCTGCCACCACCGCCCGCGACCGACGCGGAGAAGGCGGCCGGCACCCAGAGCATCGAGACGCAGGTGTTCATCGCCGGCAGCGAGCCGGTGCTGAAGAGCGCCGGGCAGAACCTGTCGCCGGCCCTGGACACCGACGCGGTCCGCGACCGGGTCGACGTCGTCGCGGTCACCCAGGACGTGATCAAGATCGACGCCCAGGGAACGTCGGCCCAGCAGGCGACGCAACTGGCGAACGCCGTCGCCGAGGTCTATCTGGTCTTCGTCACCACCGACCAGAAGCTGCCTGGCGACCTGGGGAAGAAGACGGGGGCTCGGGTGCTGGAAGAAGCGACGACCGCACGCGGCGGGAACATGGTGATCCATCTGCTGACCTTCGGCCTGCTGGGCGCGTTGCTCGGTGCCGTGGCCGGCTCCATCGGGCTGCTGGCCGCCGTGCGCGGTGACCGCCGGCTGCGGCTGCGGGACGAGATCGCGGACGCCGTCGGGCTGCCGGTGCTCGCCTCGGTCGCGTCGTACCGGGCCAAGGACGTCGAGGACTGGGCCAACCTGCTCGAGCACTACACGCCGACAGCTGTCGAGGCGTGGAACCTGCGCAAGACGCTGCACCACCTCGGCCTGGACGCGAAGGGCGGACCGCACGTCTCGCTGAGCGTGATCTCGTTCGCCGGCGACGACAAGGCCCGGCCGCTCGGTCCGCAGCTGGCCGCGTTCGCCACCTCGCTCGGCCTGTCCACCGCGATCGTGGTCGACAACCACCAGGAGCCACCCGGAAAGGTTGCCCTCAGCATCCATGTCGTCGTGGTGGGCCGGGACACGCCGCAGCTGGCCGGGGCCGATCGCACCACTGCCACGATCATCGCCCTGTCGGCCGGCAGCGTGACAGCCGAGGAACTGGCCCGGCTCGCGGTGGCCGCCGCCGCGGACGACCGCGACATCGACGGCATCGTCGTGACCGACCCCTCTCCCACCGACCGCACCATCGGCCGCGTCTCGCCGTCCACCCGGCGGATCGGCGCGCGACTGCCCACGCTGCTCAGCGGAACGGCGAAGAGGACGAGCCGATGAGCAACCAGCCGTACTCCGAGCCCTCGCGTGCGGCGTCCTCCTGGGACGACGACGACGACCTGTTCGCCGACGAGCGGTCCACCGCGTTCCCGCCGGACAGCCTGGTCACCTTGCGCTTTCTCCGCGACGCGGTCCGGCGGCACCTGCGGATCTGGCTCGTCCTCGCGGTCGCCGGACTGGCCGCGGGACTGGCGATGCCCTCGGTGCTGCCACCGCCCAACGTGTCGTCGGCCCGCTTGGTCCTGACCCACCGCGAGGGCGAGGACCCGGCGCGGGCGGCGGCCACCGACGTGAGTCTGGTGACCACCCACACCGTGGCGCAGCGCGTGATCGACCGGCTCGACCTGACCGAGACTCCGGACGATCTGCTCAAGCAGTACACCGCGATCGCGCTGACCGACCGCGTGCTCGAGATCACCGTGGCAGCGGACACCAGTGAGCAGGCCACCAAACTGGCCACCGTCCTGGCGCAGACCTATCTGACCTTCCGCAAGGAGCAGATCGCACAGGTGGACGCTCCCTTGCGTCAGGATCTGGTCACTGCGCAAGCGGACGTCAGGCAGGCCGAGTCGGCGGTCCGGAACGCCGGCGACGACCCTAGCGATCTCAAGTCACCCAACAGTCCGCAGGCCGTCGCACTGGGCACCGCGCGCGCAAGGTTCGAGTACATCCGGAATCAACTGGTCGACCACGAGGTCCAGGCCTCCCGGATGAACAGCAGCCGGCTGCTCGACCAGGCCGCCCCCGTGCCGTCCTCGATGAAGAGGACGCTCGCGATCAGCGCCGCGACGGGACTGCTGGCCGGACTCTTCCTCGGTCTCGGCTTCGTCGTCGTACGGGCGTTGCTGTCCGACCGGCTGTGGAAGCGGCAGGACATCGCCCGGTCCCTCGCATCCCGGATCCGGCTCAGTACCGGTCGACCACCGCGCCTGCGCTGGTGGCCGTTCCCCCGGTACCTGCGCACGTCGCAGCGTCAGCACCCCGAGATCCGTCAACTGGTCCAGCACCTGCGGCAGCAGATCACCTGGCCGAAGTCCGCGACCCCCACTCTCGCCGTGGTCAGCGTGGACGACGTGCAGGCCTGCGCTCTCGCGACGGCGTCTCTGGCCGTGTCGGTGGCGGCGGAGGGCAAGCAGGTCCTGGTCGCGGACCTGACCGGCACAGGCGTTCTCGCAGGTCTTCTGGGCGTCACGACCACGGGCACTCACGAGTCGCGATTCAGTCAGCTCCGCCACCGCATCGACGTGTATCTCCCCGATCCCGACGGCGGGCCGGCGCAGGGCTGCCACCTCCGGCTGAACGACGAGGGCCGGTCCACCGGCTCAGGCGACATCGCCCTCGACGCCTCCTGGGATGCCGCCGGACTGGTGCTCACGCTCTCCACCCTGACGCCGATGCTGGGCGCGGACCACCTGGCCACCTGGGCCTCCCGGGTCGCGGTCGTGGTGACCGCGGGACGCTCCACGGCCACCAAGATCCACGCCACCGGGGACATGCTGCGGCTGGCCGGTCTGTCGATCGACACGGCCGTGGTGCTGAACGCGGACCGCACCGACGAGGGCGTCGGCGTCGTGGAGACCACCGGTGGGCCGGACACCGACCTGGAGATGTTCACCCGATGAGCACGATCACCACGATCGGCTCACGGCTCGCGGGCGACCACGGTGGCCGGCGGATCGTCTCGCCGGAACACCGGCGGCGCCGACGGGTTCAGGCCTCCTGGGGACTGCTGGTGCTGAACGTCCTGACGTTCTTCCCCGGCGCGCCGCACATCCTGCCGATCCCGGGCATCGTCGGCAAGCTGGTCACCCAGGCCTCACTGGGAATGGCCCTGATGCTGGCGCTCAGCGCGAACCGGCCGGCCCGGATCCGGCCCAGCGTCTTCGTCTTCCTGCTGGCACTGCTGGCGGCGGAGTCGCTGCTTGCCAGCATCGGGGCCGAGTTCCTGTTCGGCGCGCTCTTCCGGGCGGCCCGGCTGCTGCTCTTCGTCGCGGTGCTGTGGCTGCTGACGCCGTGGTGGACCCGGCGGGACCTGCTGCTGCTGCGAACGCACCTCCTGTTCTTGTGGGTCATCCTCGGCTCCGTCCTGCTCGGCCTGCTCGCCGCTCCCGGTGTTGCTCTGACCGACGACCGGCTCGGCGGAGCCCTGTGGCCCATCCCGCCCACGCAGGTCGGCCACTACGCCGCTGTGGTCACCGGTCTGACCACAGTGCTGTGGCTGTCCGGTCTCCTGCGGCGCGAACTGGCGCTGATCAGCGTGCTGCTGGCGGTGCCGGTCCTGCTGCTGACCCACACCCGCACCGCTCTGATCGCTGTGCTGGCCGGCATCGTGATCGCCGGACTGAGCCTGTTCACCACCCGGTCGCGGGTTCGCAAGTCGTTCGCGATCGGCGCCGCCTTCTTCACCCTCGGAGCGCTCACCCTGGGCTCGGTGGTGACCACCTGGCTCGCCCGCGGCCAGGACACCGAGGACATCTCCGCGCTGACCGGCCGCCGGGCGGTCTGGGAGTCCATCCTGGCCGAACCACGCTCCACCTTCGAGACGGTCTTCGGCCTCGGCCTGTCGAACAAGTCCTTCAACGGGCTGCCGATCGACAGCAACTGGCTGGGCACGTACTACGACATCGGGTTGGCCGGGGTGGCGATCATCGTGGCCATGCTGCTGCTCCTGCTGACCGCCGCCTGGTTCCAGCCCGACGGTCCACGCCGGGCCCTAGCGTTGTTCCTCGTCGCGTACTGCATCGTCGCCTCCTTCACCGAGAGCGGCCTCAGCGACGCGTCGCCGTACCTGCTCGAGCTGACGCTGGCCGCGTCGCTGGTGTACTCCGGAAGTACCTCCCGCAAAGGAGTGCGATGAAGATCCTGCTCGTGCACAACACCTACCGGTCGACCGCGCCGAGCGGAGAGAACCGGGTCGTCGAGCAGGAGGGCGAGGCGCTGGCCGCCCTCGGCCACGAGGTCGAGACCTTCGGCCGCCTCAGCGACGAGATCGAGGCCTGGCCGGCCCTGCAGAAGGCGACCCTGCCCGCCCGTGTCGTGTGGAACCCCACCAGCAAGCGGGATCTCGGCGCGACGCTGGCCCGGGTCAGGCCCGACGTCGTGCACGTCCACAACACCTTCCCGCTGCTGAGCCCGTCGGTGCTGTACGCGTGCCGGGACGCGAACGTGCCCGTGGTCGCGACGCTGCACAACTACAAGCTGCTCTGCGCCAGTGGCGACTTCTTCCGCGACGGCAACGTCTGCCACGACTGCGCTGGCGGGAACCCGCTCCCCGCGCTCGTCCACCGCTGCTACCGCGGCTCGGTCCTCGCGACCGGACCGACGGTTCTCGCGGCCCGCGCACACCGCCGCAGCTGGCGCGACCTGGTGTCGGCGTACATCTTCATCTCCGACTCCCAGCGCCTGCTGCTCGCGGCGATGGGATTCGCACCGGAACGGACCTACGTCAAGCCCAACCTCGTCCCGTACGACGGTCCGGTCGGCGGCGACCGGCAACGACAGGTGGCCTACGTCGGCCGGCTGGACGCACCGAAGGGGTCGTCGCTGCTGATGAGGGGCTGGGACGCCTACCGCGCGCAGGCCGGCGACAACGCGCTGCGGCTGGTCGTCGCCGGTGGTGGTCCGCACCACGCCCAAGTGGCGGCCTGGGCCGCGGACCGGCCGTCGGTCGAGCTCACCGGGCAGCTGACCAAGCAGCAGTGCTTCGAGCTGATCGCCCGGTCCCGTGCGGTGGTGCTGCCGTCGGAGTGGGAGGAGACGTTCGGTCTCGTGGTGGTGGAGGCGATGGCCGTCGGGGTGCCACCGCTGGCCGCCGGGCACGGATCGTTCCCTGAGCTGATCACGGACGGCGTCGACGGCGCGCTGTTCGGACCGGGACAGCCGGACGCGCTGGCGAAACTGCTGCTCGACGTCGACGCCGATCCCGAGCGCTACCAGGAGTACGGCCGCCGCGCCCGGGCGACGTACGAGTCACGGCACGACCCGCAGCACAACGTCGGGCAACTGCTCGACATCTACCGGTCCGCCATCGACCGGCCGCTCCGCGCTCCGCACTAGCCAGGAACCTTGCCCCCGAAGGAAGTGTCATGGAACAACGCGATTCGTCCCGGTCCACCGGCCGTGGATCCGCGTGGTACCTCCGCCGTGTCCTGCCGATCGCCGCGGGCGTGGCCCTGATCGCCGGCGTGCTGGTGGCGGTCTCCGCCGCAGACGACGAGCCGGCCGTTGGCCAGCCGCCGGTCGACTCGAACCAGCCGGCGCCGGCGCTTCCGGTCACTGCCCCCGCCACGCCGAAGGCCCGGATCTGCGGTACCGCCGCGGCGTTGTCCGGACCGGCGACCGCTCCGGCGGGCGCGGTCACCGTCAACACCCAGCAGAGCCTCAACGACCTCACCAAGGCCAACCCGGCCGGGACCACTTTCTGGCTCGCCCCCGGCACGCACACGCTGGGGGCCGGCCCGTACAGCCAGGTGATTCCCAAGAAGGGCAACACCTACCTCGGCGCGCCGGGCGCCGTGCTCGACGGCCGGCGGGACAACCGCTACGCCTTCACCGGCTACGTCGACGGCGTGACCATCAAGTACCTCACCATCCAGAACTTCGGTGCCGTGAAGTCGAACAACGACGAAGGCGTGGTGAACCACAACAGCGCCACCGGCTGGACGATCGAGGCCAACACGATCCGCCACAACGCCGGCGCCGCGGTGATGGTCGGCAGCCGCAGCCTGATCCGCGGCAACTGCCTGCTGGAGAACGGGCAGTACGGCTTCAACGCCTACAACCCCGAGAAGGTCACCGACATCACGATCGAGAACAACGAGATCGCCGGCAACAACACCGACGACTGGGAAACCCTCAAGCCCGGCTGCGGCTGCACCGGCGGCGGCAAGTTCTGGGAGGTGACGGGCGCGGTGGTGCGCGGCAACTGGGTGCACCACAACCGCAGCGCCGGCCTGTGGGCCGACACCAACAACGCCGGCTTCAGGATCGAGGGCAACTACTTCTCCGACAACAGCGCCGAAGGCATCATCTACGAGACCAGCTACAACGCGAGCATCCGCGGCAACACCTTCGTCCGCAACGGTCTGGCCAAGGGCCCGGGCAACGGCGGCTTCCCGACCTCGGCGGTGTACATCTCGGAGTCCGGCAGCGACCTGCGGGTGGCCGGGCCGTTCAACGAGACGTTCGAGATCGCCGGCAACGTGTTCACCGACAACTGGGCCGGCGTGATCCTGTGGGAGAACGCGGACCGGTTCGCCGGTTCGCCGGCCAACACCAGCACCGGCTCGGGCACCCTGGTGAACCCGTCGACGGTCACCAGCAAGACCTGCAACGCGACCACCATCGGCCGCCAGCCCTACCTCGGCGACTGCCGGTGGAAGACCCAGAACGTGGTCGTGCACGACAACACGTTCTCGCTCGACCCCGACAAGATCGGCAAGTCCTGCGCCTCCCGCACCGGCTGCGGCTTCAACGGCCTGTTCTCCAACTGGGGCACGTTCCCCACCTGGTCGCCGTACAAGGAGCGGGCCATCCAGGACGCGATCACCTTCGACCAGAAGAACCGGTTCTACGCCAACACCTATCGCGGCCCGTGGAACTTCATCGTGCACGAGCAGGGCAACCGGGTGAACTGGGCCGCCTGGCAGGGCGCGCCGTACGTCCAGGACCGCGACAGCGTGATCAAGGTCCAAGGGATTCGCTGACAGCCATGAGCTGGCGATCAGAGCGCAGTGCCGGGAAGCAGCTGGAGCTGCTGCGCTCGGCCGGGTACGCGGCGTTCGCCAGGCACGAACGCGACCTCGAGGTGCTGGACCTGGTGTACGACAGTCTCGTGGATCCGCTGGACGAGCGGACGGACCCGGCACGCCGGCTGCGGTTCGCCGACCTGAACTGGACCCTGGACGTCGAGGTGCACGGCCACGAACACCTGACCGTGAACCTGCGGCTGCACCCGTCCGGGCCGGTCGCGGTCGAGGCGCGCGCCTCGGACGGCGACAGTCCCGAGGCGCAACGGCTGGTCAGTTTCCTGCTCCGGTGGCCGGGCACCGCACGGCGACCGGTCCGGACCGCGTGGATCATGCTCTGATCCAGCTACCGGGACCGGCCGCCGGCTCTGGGCGGGGGGTGCCCAGGTCGTTGGCCCAGCCGCAGCTCAGGACGCGAGCAGCACCCTGAGCTTGTCCAGGCAGCGGCCACGAATGGGCCCGATGCTGCCGATCGGGATGTCCAGCGCCTCGGAGATTCGCGCGTACGGCGCGGGCGGATCGGCCATCAGCATGGCGAGCATCTGCTGCCACCGTTCCGGCAGGCTCTCCAGCGCCCGCCGGACATCGACCGCCCGCTCGTCGGCGAGCAGGTCGGCGTCGGGCTCGGGCTGGTCACCGGCGGCGACGTCGAAGGCGTCCGGCTCGTAGGTCAGCAGCACCCGCTTGCGGAACGCCAGCACCCGCAGGCATTCGCGGCGGGTGGTGACGACCAGCCAGGCGCCGACCCGGACCGGGTCGACCCGGTCGATGTGTTCCAGCAACCGTAGCCAGACCACCTGCGAGACGTCGGACGCGTCGCTGTCGGTGAGCCGGAAGCTGCGAGTGACGGCCCACACGAGCCGGGCGTACTGATCGACCACCCGGCTCCAGGCGACCTGGTCGCCCTGGGCGGCCAGGCCGACCAGGTGTGCGGTCTCGGACCGGGCGGTCGACTCCTTCTCGTCGATGTCGCCCGGCGCACTGAGGTACGGCATGGATTCCCCCCTCGGGAACACTTCTGTGCTCGACGCCGTCCGGCTGTTCGAAGGCGTCGCTGACGACCCGCCGCTGAGCGACGGATCAGTAGGCGCCCGCGCTGCCGACGACGGCGCGCACGGTCTTCCACAAAATGAGCAGGTCCAAGGCGATGGACCAGTTGTCGGCGTACCGCAGGTCGAGTCGCATGGACTCCTCCCACGTCAGATCGCTGCGCCCGCTGACCTGCCACAGGCCGGTCAGGCCGGGTTTCACGAGCATCCGCCGCGCGTCGTCGATGGCGTACCGGGCCACCTCGGCCGGCAACGGCGGACGGGGCCCGACCAGCGACATCTCCCCCCGGAGAACGTTCACCAGCTGCGGCAGCTCGTCCAGCGAGAACCGCCGCAGGTGGCGGCCGACCTTGGTCACCCGCGGATCGTTGCGGAGCTTGAAGAGCACTCCGTTGCCGTCGTCCACCGCATGGAACTCCGCTTTGCGGTCCTCGGCGTCGATCCCCATGGTCCGGAACTTCAGCATCGTGAACTCGACGCCGGACCGGCCGACCCGGGTCTGACGGAACAGGACCGGGCCACGGCTGGTCAGCTTCACCCCCACGGCGGTGATCAGCAGCAGCGGAGTTGCCATCAGCAACAGTCCCCCGCCGACCACCCGGTCGAAGATGTTCTTCAGCAGGTGCGGCCCGCCACTCACCGACGGCCGCTCCAGGTGCAGCAGGGACAGTCCGGCGACCGGCCGGATCGAGATCCGCGGTCCGGCCACCTCGACGATCCCCGGCGACACGATCAGCTCGACACCGCGCTGCTCGAGCGCCCAGGACAGCCGGCGCAGCGAGTGCCCGGCCAGCTCCGGATCGGCGGCCACGGCCACCACGTCGACGCCGTACAGGTCCACCGCGGCGAGGATGTCGACCTCCGTGCGGCCCAGCCGCTCCGACTCCGGGTTCGGCTCCCGCTTGGTGCCGCCGCGCGGCAGGCAGGTCGCGACGACGACGTAGCCGTCGGCCGGCCGCTCCTCCAGGTGCCGCCTCAGCGTCACCACCTGCTCGTCGTGCCCGACGACCAGGACCCGCCGCATGCAGCGGCCGACGAAGCGACGGTTCGCGATGGCTCGGTGCAGTGCCCAGCGGAGCACCATCGCACCCAGACAGGTCAGCGGTACCGCGACCACGACGAACCCTCGCGCCACGTTGCTCTTGGTCGCGTACGACGTGACCGCGACCAGCGCGGTCATCGCCACCGTGGCCCGCAGGACCGACCTGAACTCTTCCGGCCCGGTGCCGAAGTACCGGCTCTCGTACCCGCGCTCCAGGGCCACACAGACCAGCCAGGCGATCGGCAGGACGGCGCCGAGCACGAAGTAGCCGAGGCTGATCTGGCCGCCGAACCGCGTGACCAGAGCCGCCGACGCGCCGACCAGTGCGACCGCGAAGTCGCCACCGAGCGCTGCCCAGCGGTACTTCGCGACCCAGCGGGCCTCCGTGAACCGCGCCGAGCGCGGCACAACGGCCGGCACGTCGGCCGGCACCAGCCACACCGGTCCGCGACGATCGCCGACGACCAGCCGTGGATCAACTGGTTCGGACAGACCTTCGGACACGACAAAATCAGTCACGCACAGCCACCCCCCACAGGTGAATCGACGCCCGCGACCAAAAACACACCCCGTCACGGACTGCCGATAAAACACCGCCCCCACAACGGCGATGCCCAGAGATTACTACGCGAAACCGGTATCCGACAGTAGCCATTGCGGGTTTCCTGGGTCCGGAATCCGGAAGGGCTGTGAGCGCCCAGCACGCGAAAACCCCCAGCCCATCCCGGCCGGGGGTTTCTCAAACGACTACTTTAAGTGATCAGCCGGCGATCAGGCCGTCGCCGCTGATCAGTTCGCGCATCTCGGCCAGCGTGCTGTCACCCGGCGGCAGGATCGCGTCGGAGTCGTGCAGCTCGTCGTCGGGCACCCGGTCGCCGCCGCGGACGAACGTCAGCAGCGCGGCGAAGGCGGTCTTGAAACCGTCCTCGTCGCCGGCCGAGACGGCCTTCTCCAGGTCGCCGTCGACCGAGTTCAGCTGGTCCAGCTTCTCGTCGGCGAGCTTGTACTGCCCCTCACCCATGATGCGAACGATCATCGAACGTCTCCGTCCTGCGGTCGAACCGGCTCGGCCTGCTGGACCGGCTGCTGAGCCGGCTGTGCCCCGCCGGGGGCATCCTGGGACAGCTGCTTGGGCGCCTCGGTGCCACCGATCTGCGCCTTCATCGCGGCCAGCTCGCTCTCGACGTCCGAGCCCGTCGACATCCGCTCGAGCTCGAGCGTGATGCTGTCCTTGCTGGTGCCGGAGGCGTCGTCGAGCGCGCCGGAGGCCAGCAGCTCGTCGATCGCGCCGGCCCGGGCCTGCATCTGCTGGGTCTTGTCCTCGGCCCGCTGGACCGCCAGACCGACGTCGCTCATCTCCTCGGAGATGCCGGAGAAGGCCTCGTTGATCCGGGTCTGCGCCTCGGCCGCGGTGTAGGTGGCCTTGATGGTCTCCTTCTTGGTGCGGAAGGACTCCACCTTGGCCTGGAGCCGCTGCGAGGCGAGGGTGAGCTTCTCCTCCTCGCCCTGGAGCTGGGCGTGCTGGGCGGTCAGATCGTCGATCTGGCCCTGCAGGCCCGACTTACGGGTCAGGGCCTCGCGGGCGAGGTCCTCCCGGTTCATCGAGAGCGCCTTCTGCGCCTGTTCCTGCAGCTTGGACGACTGGGCCTGCAGCTGCGAAGCCTGCAGCTCCACCCGCTTCCGGCTGGTGGCCACGTCGGCCACACCACGGCGTACCTTCTGCAGCAGTTCGAGCTGCTTCTGGTACGAGTAGTCAAGAGTTTCGCGAGGATCCTCGGCCTTGTCCAAGGCGGTGTTCGCCTTGGCCTTGAAGATCGTCGACATCCGCCTGAAGATGCTCATCGATATCCGTACCCCTTCTGTGCCGGAGAGTGGACCCGGCGTGCGTGTCATCCACCCTATGTCCCCATGGGTCACGAAACCATCAGGACCGGCCCCGATAAACTGGCCAGATCCTCCGGGGACGACCCCGAGGGATCGACAGCGCAGCCCGAATGAGGTCCAGCTCCCGTGTTCCGTCGTAGCAAGTCCGAGACACCGTCCGATGCCGCCGCGGCGGAGCCCCAGGGCAAGACCGGGGGCAAGGGCCGCCCGACCCCGACCCGGCGCGAGGCCGAGTCGGCCCGCAAGGCCGCGCTGAAGAAGCCGCGCAACCGCAAGGAGGCCTCGGCGTACCGGCGCGAGAAGATGCGCACCGAGCGGGCCAAGATGCAGGACGCGATGAAGACCGGCGACGACCGGTACCTGCCGGCCGCCGACAAGGGCCCGGTCCGCCGGTTCGCCCGCGACTACGTCGACGCCCGCTGGTCGGTGATGGAGTTCGCGCTGCCGGTGCTGCTGGTGATCTCGCTGCTCGGCGTGGTCTTCTCGGGCGTGTTCACCTGGCTGCCGGGGCTGGTGAACCTGCTGTTCCTGGTGATGATCGCGTGCATCGCGGCCGACTGGTTCTTCCTGTCGAGCGGGCTGAAGCGGGCGATCGCGAAGAAGTTCCCGAACGAGGGGACCCGCGGGATCGGGTTCTACGCCGTCCGGCGGACCATGCAGATGCGGCGCTGGCGGCTGCCCAAGCCGATGGTGGCCCGCGGCGAGAAGCCGGTCTGAGCGGCTGACTGCCGGTGAGCTTGCCTGACCCGCGCCCCGAGGACCGGGCTGCGTCCTCGCCGCGCCCTCGTCTCGAGGGGTCCGCCGGCCTGAGCGCGCTGTACGACGCGGCGCTGCGCAACCTGCTCGACGTCAACGTCACCGCCGCCGGGTTCGTCCGGGCCGGCGGTGGCTACGACGACCCGTGGACCCGGGACGCGGCGATCAACTGCTGGAACGCGGCCAGCCTGCTCACGCCCGACGTGGCTCGCGCGACGCTGCTGAAGGTCTGCGACCTGGACCGCGGGGTGGTCGCCCAGGACAACCAGTGGTGGGACCAGATCATCTGGGTGATCGGCGCGTGGCAGCACGTGGCGGTCACCGGCGACACGGAGTTCGGCGCCACGGCGTACGAGATCGGGCGGGCGTCGCTGGCGATCCTCGACCGGGAGCGGTTCGACCCGGCGACCGGGCTGTACGCCGGGCCGGCGGTGATGCAGGACGGGATCAGCGGCCTTCCGTCGTACGAGGAAGTCGGGTCGTCGTTCGTGCTGGACTACCCGGGCACGGCGGAGCTGCGGTGCCTGTCGACCAACGCGGTGTACGTCCGGGCGCTGCGCTGCCTGGCGCTGCTGGGTGACGAGCCGTTGTTCGACCGCCGGGCCGACGTGCTGACCGACGCGATCAACCTGCACCTCTGGGATGCCCCGAGGGGCCTGTACGGCTACTACCTGGGCCCGGACGGGCTCGACCTCCACCAGGAGACCGCCGGGCTGGCGCTGGCCATCGACTTCGGCATCGCCGGGCCTTCACGCACCCGTCAGATCCTCGAGGGCGCGCACCGCGAGCCGTACGGGATGGTCAACGTCTGGCCGCACTTCACCCGGTACGACGCCGCCCGCCCCGGGCGCCACAACGCGATCTGCTGGCCGATGGTCATGGGCCTGTGGGGCGCGGCGGCTGCCTCCGCCGGCGACGTACAGGTGTTCGGTCAGACCCTCGACGACCTGTCCCGGCTCTTCCACGGCTCCGGCGACGAGCTGTTCGAGCTCTACAACGCCACCACCGGAGCCGTCGACGGCGGCTGGCAGGTAGGCCACCAGTGGGAGTCCCTCCCCCACCAGACCTGGTCAGCCACGGCGTACCTCCGCCTGATCCACGAGTCCCTCTTTGGCCTCCACTTCACCCCTTCGGGCATCACGGTCGCCCCGGTGGTCCCCGAAGGCCTCGGCGACCTCCACCTCACCGGCCTCCCCTACCGAGCCGCCACCCTCGACCTCACCCTCACCGGCACAGGCACCACCGCCCAGCTCCACCTGGACGGCCAGCCAGCCACCGCCGTACCAGCCACCCTCACCGGCCACCACACCCTGACCATCGAGGTCAGTTGAACGACTGGCAGCACGCCCTGGCCGGGTCCCCGTGGCTGGCCCACACCACCAAGTCGGTAGAGCTCGGCACTCCCCACCCCTGGGACCGCCAGCCGGTCCCCTCACTCCCCCAGCTCAGCCACCTGCTCCAGACCGCCCGGGTCACCCCACTCGTCCTCAACGGGGCGCCGCACGAGCTCCTCGCCTGGGACCTGAGCGACGGCACCACCACCGGCTGGCTCTGCGCCGAGCCTTCACCACCGCCTGCAGCTCCGCCCGCCCCGCCGATCGGGACGCCGGCTCTTCCAGTGCCCGAGGTCCTGCACGACCTCTGGCGGGCGACCGGTGGAGTCGTCGACTACTGGAACGACCTCGAGAACTGGATGTCCAGCCACAACGGGGCGCTGACGGTTGAGCTGGCAGACACCGTGGCGGCAGAGCTGGTCGCCGACGCAGCCTGGGTGTGGGAGCAGGACGGGCTCACGCTGCCGTTCGACCCGGCGGAGTACGGCGTACTGGCTGAAGAGGCCGGCGGGATCCTCACACTGTTCCACCGGGTGTCCGGCGAGGTGCTGATGTTCGCGCAGGACCACAACTTCGACCATCTCGAGGTGCTCGACGGGTGCCTGGAGTACACGTTCTACCGGATTCCGGCGGCGCCGGACGTGGCGGCGTGGGTGGAGACCGTCGCCGGGCAGTGGCTGACGGCAGTCCGTAGGTAGGGCGTCGCCGGGCGGGTGTCGGCTGGTGGAAGTAGGGTCTGGGGTATGGACTTTCGGTATCTCGGAAACAGTGGACTGAAGGTCAGCGAGATCTCCTACGGGAACTGGCTGACCCACGGATCGCAGGTGGAGAACGAGCAGGCCAAGGCCTGTGTGAAGGCGGCGCTCGAGGCCGGGATCACCACGTTCGACACCGCGGACACCTACGCGAACACCGCGGCGGAGACCGTGCTCGGCGAGGCCCTGGAGGGACAGCGGCGCGAGTCGCTGGAGATCCTCACCAAGGTGTACTGGCCGACCGGCCCGGGCGGACCGAACGACACGGGCCTGTCCCGCAAGCACATCCACGAGTCGATCAACGCCTCGCTCAAGCGGCTCAAGACCGACTACGTCGACGTCTACCAGGCGCACCGGTTCGACACCGAGACGCCGCTGGAGGAGACGATGGAGGCCTTCGCCGACGTCGTCCGCCAGGGCAAGGCGCTCTACATCGGTACGTCGGAGTGGACCGCCGACCAGCTCCGCGAGGGCCACCGGCTGGCCCGCGAGCTGCGCGTCCCGCTGGTCTCCAACCAGCCGCAGTACAACATGCTCTGGCGCGTCATCGAGGCCGAGGTCGTCCCGGCCTCGGAGGAGCTCGGCATCGGGCAGGTCGTGTTCTCCCCGATCGCGCAGGGCGTGCTGACCGGCAAGTACAAGCCGGGCCAGCAGCCGCCGGAGGGTTCGCGCGCGACCGACACCAAGGGCGGCGCGAACATGATCAGCCGCTGGCTCAAGGACGACGTGCTCAACCGCGTCCAGGAGCTGCAGCCGATCGCCGACGAGGCCGGGCTGAGCCTGTCCCAGCTGGCCATCGCGTGGGTCCTGCAGAACCAGAACGTCTCCTCGGCGATCATCGGCGCGTCCCGCCCCGAGCAGGTCACCGAGAACGTGAAGGCGGCCGGCGTGAAGCTCGAGGACGCCCTGCTGAAGCGGATCGACGAGTCGCTCGGCAACGCGATCGAGACCGACCCGGCCAAGACCGCACAGAACGCGCCGCAGACCCGGCCGGGCTCATGAGCTGGACCTGGCGGTACGAGACCGCCGCCGGTGAGCCGGCCGACCCGGGCGACCTGGGCACCGGGGACTTCTCCGCCCAGGGCGACGCGGAGAGCTGGCTCGGCGAGATCTGGCGCGAGCTCGCGGACCAGGGCGTCGCCCAGGTCTACCTGCTCGAGGACGAGCGGGTGGTCTACGGCCCGATGAGCCTGGCCGCACAGGAGTAGCACCAGTCATCAGAGCCCGTACGGCGAGCAGGTGGTCCACCACGCTCGCCGTACGGGCTCTTGGCCTGTCCGGCGCCACGTGTGGGGTGCCGCACGTTCGGCGTACGGCTCACGCATGCCTGGCCGGTACGGCGGTAAGCTGCGGCCGAACCACTGCTGTGCCGCAGGGAAGCCGGTCCGAAGCCGGCGCTGACCCGCAACCGTAGGCCGCACCCGGGACCCACCGGGCGGCGGCGAGCCGGAACACTGCGTCCAGGCAGCAGGCTCACCGACCCGCCGAGGACCGCGGGAGGAGCCGGCCCCGTGTTCCCGGCGGTGCACCTCTCCTCTCGTTGGCCCGGCCCGAGCGAGGACACACGAGATGACTGCACACCGGACCCCACGACTGGCCCTCAGCCTGCTGGCGGGTCTCCTGCTGGCGGGGACCGTCACCATCAGCGCAGCCCAGGCGAGCACCGCGGCCCAGGCCGGCGGCACCGCTCAGGCCAGTGGTTCCGCGCGGGCCGGCGGCTCGGCTCGAGTCGGCACCACCGACCAGGCCGGCGGCACCGCCCCGGCCGGCGTTACGAGGTCGGCCGAGGACGGCTTCAGGTTCTGGGGCTACTACCAGTGGACCAAGGGCCAGTGGGCGTTCGCGCAGAAGGGTGCGGACCAGGTGGTCCCCGCCGACGGTGCGGTCGAGGGCTGGCGGTACGCCCTCGGCGGCGCCAAGCCCCGCGTCCCCCGCGCGGCCGGTGACTTCGAGGCGATCTGCGGCGCGACTCCCGCGGAGACCGGCAAGAAGCGCGTCGCCCTCGTGGTCGACCCGGGCACAGCCACCGACTCCGAGACCGGCGTCGCCCCGCCGCCCGCGACCGGCACCTGCGTGGTCACCGACGCGAAGGCGACCGGCGCCAAGGTGATGGCCGCGACCGGCCCGGTGCGGATCGAGAAGGGCCTGACCTGCGGCATCGACGGCTACCCGGCCGCCGGCTGCGGCACCGCCGTGAAGAACATCAAGGTCCCCGCCACCGACGCTCCGGTCACCCTGGAGATCGGTCCGGCCATCGGCTCGGCCGCCTCCCCGACCCCCGCGCCGAACCCGACCAACGCGGCCCAGCCGCCGACCGCCGACGAGGACGAGGGCGGCGCCCCGGTGACCGGCATCATCGTCGCCGCGGTCGTCGTACTGCTGCTGGCCGGCGGTGGCTTCGTGCTGGCTCGCCGACGCGCGCAGAGCTGATCAGGTGCGCGCGGTCCACCACCTGACTCTCCCCCGGGCTCTGCACCCGGGGGCGTGGTGGTTGTGGGCCCTCGGCCTGGCCGTAGCCGCCAGCAGGACCCGCAACCCGGTCCTGCTGATCCTGATCCTGGCGGTCGCCGGCTTCGTCGTGGCAGCACGCCGAAGCGACGCCCCCTGGGCCAACAGCTACCTGGCGTTCCTCAAGCTCGGCCTGGTGGTGATCGGCGTCCGCGTCGTACTGCAAGCGCTCCTGTCGACCCGCTCGCAGGGCAACACCCTGCTGTTCACGCTGCCGCAGGTCCCGCTGCCGGACTGGGCCAGCGGCGTGAAGCTCGGCGGCGAGGTGACTGCCGAGGCGCTGGTCACTGCCCTGTACGACGGGGGCCAGCTGGCCGTGATGCTCTGCTGCATCGGCGCCGCCAACGCCCTGGCCAGCCCGCGCCGCCTGCTCAAGTCGTTGCCTGGGGCCCTCTACGAGATGGGCGTCGCCTGCGTGGTCGCCCTGACCTTCGCGCCGCAGCTGGTCACCGACGCGCGCCGGATCCGCGGCGCCCGCCGCCTGCGCGGCCGAACCCGCGGCTCCTTCCGTACGACGGCCATGCCGGTCCTGGAAGGCGCACTGGACCGCTCGGTCGAGCTGGCCGCGGCGATGGACTCCCGCGGCTACGGCCGTACGGCGCACGTACCGCGCCGCCAGCGCCAGATCACCGGGGCGTCGGTGCTGCTCGGTCTGCTGGGCATCATGCTCGGCGTCTACTCCCTACTCACCGACGCGATGTCCGTACCGGCTGCGGGCGGGGCGCTGGCGTTCGGCGTACTGCTGGCAACCGGTGCGATGGCTGTCGGGCGGCAGCGGGTCACCCGCACTCGCTACCGGCCGGACCCGTGGGCTCTGCCGGAGTGGCTCGTCATCGGGTCCGGTGCGCTCGCTGCGGCGGCGCTGATCATCGCAGCGGCTCGTGGGGTCGAGGGGCTGGTGCTGCCGGGTCCGCTGGTCGTGCCGCCCGTCCCACTGCTGCCGGTGCTCGGCATCCTGATCGGCCTGGCCCCTGCGGTCGCAGCTCCTCCTCTGACCCGACGACGTGAGCTGGTGGCGGCATGATCGAGTTCGACCGGGTCACAGTCACGTACGACGGTGCCGCCGAACCGGCGCTGCGGGACGTGAGCTTCACGGTGCCTGAGGGCGAGCTGGCGCTGGTGATCGGCCGGACCGGCTCCGGCAAGTCCACGCTGCTGCGAGCGATCAACGGGCTGGTCCCGCACTTCACCGGCGGCACGCTGGCCGGCCGCGTGCTGGTGAATGGCCGCGACACCAAGGACTACCGGCCGCGCGACCTGGCGGACGTGGTTGGCATCGTCGGGCAGGACCCGATGGCCGGGTTCGTCACCGACACGGTCGAGGACGAGCTGGCGTACAGCATGGAGTCGCTCGGCGTCGCTCCGGACGTGATGCGGCGCCGGGTCGAGGAGACGCTCGACCTGCTCGGGCTGGCCGACGTACGGGACCGGCCGCTGACTGCGCTGTCCGGTGGGCAACGGCAGCGGACAGCTATCGGGGCTGCGCTGACGTCGCACCCGGCTGTGCTCGTGCTGGACGAGCCGACGTCGGCGCTGGACCCGCAGGCGGCCGAGGAGGTGCTGGCCGCACTGCAGCGCCTGGTGCACGACCTGGGCGTGACGGTGGTGATGGCCGAGCACCGGTTAGAGCGAGTGATCCAGTACGCCGACCGCGTGGTGGAGATCTCCGGCGCTGCGCTCGGCGGGCTGCCGACCGACCGGGGTGTGGCGGGATCAGGCGCCGTGTCCACCGGGCTCCCTGCCGACGTGATGGTGTCTGCGCCCGTTGCGCCGCCGGTGGTGGAATTGGGGCGGCTGGCTGGGTGGTCGCCGTTGCCGCTGTCGGTGCGGGACGCTCGGCGGGCGGCCGGCGTACTGCGGGAGCGGTTGGGCGATCACCGGCCGACCCCTCGCGTCGCGGTGATCGGAAAAGAGCTTGCCCGGTGCAACGACCTGGTCGTCAGCTACGGGAGCGTGCCGGCGCTGCGCGGCGTCTCACTGACGCTGCAGGCCGGTGAGGTCGTCGCATTGATGGGCCGCAACGGCGCCGGCAAGTCCACGCTGCTCAACGCGCTGGTGGGGCTCGTCCAGCCGCGCTCAGGCAGCGTGGTGGCGGCGGGGATCGACCCGCGGCGTACGAAGCCCAAGCAGCTGGTCAAGGCGGTCGGACTGGTACCGCAGGAGCCGGCTGACCTCCTGTACGCACCGACCGTCGCCGAGGAGTGCGCCGGAGCCGACAGCGACTTCCGGGTGGCGGCTGGCAGCTGCCGGGCGTTGCTGGAGCGGCTGGCGCCGGACGTCGACGACCAGATGCACCCGCGCGACCTGTCGGAGGGACAGCGGCTCTGCCTGGCGCTGGCCGTCGTACTGTGCGGTGCTCCGCCCCTGCTGCTGCTCGACGAGCCGACGCGAGGACTGGACTACGGCGCGAAGCGGCGGCTGGTCGAGATCCTGCGCGAGCTCGCGGCGGACGGGCACGCGGTCGTGCTGTCCACCCACGACGTCGAGATGGTCGCCGAGGTCGCGACGCGCGTCCTCGTCCTGGCCGACGGCGAACTGGTCAGCGACGGCGACACCGCGACGGTCATCGCCGGCTCCCCGGCGTTCGCCCCCCAGGTCGCCAAGATCCTCGCGCCCCTGCCGTTCCTGACCGTCGGCGAAGTAGCCACAGCCCTGGAGCGAGCCTCGTGACGACAGCCCCCTCAAGGCTGGTCCGGCTGAAGCCACGCAGTACGGCGACGCTGCTGCTGGCGTCCGCGGTCGGCCTGCTGGCATTCGGCTGGCCACTGATCTGGCAGACCGACCAGGCCGGCGCCTCCGCGCTCGGCCACACCACCGACGCACCCTGGCTGTTCGTCCTGCTGCTGCCGCTGCTGGTGGCCGTCGTACTGGCTGAGCTGGCCGAGTCAGGCATCGACGCGAAGGTGATCTCCCTGCTCGGCATGCTCGCCGCAGTCGGCGCCGCACTCCGCGCACTAGGCCCAGGCACGGCAGGACTGGAGCCAGGCTTCTTCCTGCTCATCCTGGCCGGCCGAGCGTTCGGCGCGGGCTTCGGCTTCGTCCTGGGCGCTGTGTCCCTGCTGGCCGGCGCACTGATCAGCGGCGGCGTCGGACCGTGGATGCCGTTCCAGATGCTCGCCTGCGCCTGGGTCGGCTGCCTGGCCGGCCTGCTGCCGCGAGTGGGCGGCCGGCTCGAGCTGCTCCTGCTGGCGGCGTACTCGCTGGTGGCCGGCATCCTGTACGGCGTCGTGATGAACCTCTGGTTCTGGCCGTACGCGACCTTCGGCAGCGACTTCTCGTTCATCCCTGGCGACGGCCTGGCCGAGAACCTGCACCGCTACTTCCTGTTCGTCGTCGCCACGTCGCTCGGCTGGGACATCCCGCGCGGCATCCTCTGCGCCGCTCTGGTGCTCGCGCTCGGCCGCCCGGTCCTGAAGGCCTTCCGCCGTACGGCGCGGAAGGCCGCGTTCGACGTACCGGTCAGCTTCGACCGTTAGCTCCGGGCCCGCAAGCGGATCGCGGAGACCAGGAAGAACACGCCGCCGAGCAGCGCGTAGCCGCCGAGGTTGGTGAGCGACGGGTCCGCCGCGGAGGCCGACACGGCGAACGACGTACCGGCGAGCACCGAGATCCCGCCGCTGAGGATCATCGGCCACTGGCCGCCGAGCGCGCGGCGGCGAACCGCGACGACGAGCTGGACGATTCCGGCGACGATCGCCCACGCGCCCCAGACGCGCAGGACCGCGGGGATGCCGGACGTGGTGGCGACGGCCAGGCCGATGGCTGCGAGGGCGCTGATCACGATGTTCGCGACGAGAACCGGCGTCTTCGACGTACGGAGGTCGACGACCGCGGCGGCGACGTCGAACAGCGGGTAGACGATCAGCAGCGTCACGCTCAGCGGGCCGAGCTTGTCGGCGCTGAGCAGCAGGAGGATCGCCCAGACGAGGGCGAAGCCGAAGCGGACGAAGTACAGGCGGCGGAGGGCCGCCGGGACGCTGGTCGTGGGGGCGGAGGAGGTCGCTGTGGTCATGGGAGGTGGTCCGATCTCGGAGGTGTTGCCGGAGGTGCTGTGATTGGTAGACTAACTAGTAACTCTACCAACGATCATGCACCGTCCGGGCCGGTCGGCGCAAGCGGAACGGGGGCCACGTACGATGCCGACCATGACCGAGCCGGTGCGAGAACGACTGCTCGCGGCCGCCGACGAACTCTTCTACGCGCACGGGATGCGCGCGGTGAGCGCGGACAAGATCATCGACCGGGTGGGCACCACGAAGGTGACCTTCTACCGGCACTTCCGGACCAAGGACGACCTCGTCGTCGCCTATCTGGAACGGCGTGCCGCCGCCGAGCGCGCGGGGGTCGAGGCCGTGATCGCGGCGGCCGGCGGTGACGCCGCGGCGGTGCTGCGGATGATGTCGGCCGGCCTCGGCGAGATGGCCTGCGTGCCCGGCTTCCGCGGCTGTCCGTTCATCAACGCCGCGGCGGAGTACGCCGACGCCGACAGCGCGGTACGCCGGATCGTCGACTCCCATCGCGGCTGGTGGAAGAAGATGTTCCAGGACCTCGTCGCGCCGCTCGGCCTGCCCGCGCACACCGGTGACGACCTGATGGTCCTGCGCGACGGCGCCATGGTCGCCGGGTACCTGAGCGAGGCCGACGCCGCAGCGGGCGCCTTCCTGCGCGCGGGCCTGGCGCTGATCGGCGATCCGCGGGATGGCTGAACTGGTCACGACGCCGGCCGGCGCGACCGTCGACGGCGTACTGCGGCTGACCGCCGAGGGCTTCACTCCCGTCGACGACTACGAAGTGACGGTCACCCGAACCACAAGCGGCGTTCGGTACGACGTACTCACTCCGGCTGGAGATCGACTGTCCTGGACTGCGCCTGGCGTTTCCCGGCGCACCCTGATCCTCGGCGGCGCCCGGTCCGGCAAGTCCACCGCGGCCGAGCGACTGCTGGCGAACATCCCCGACACCCTGTACGTCGCGACCGGCGGCGACGGGTCCGCGGACCCCGAGTGGGCCGACCGCATCGCCAAGCACCGCGAGCGCCGGCCTGCGTCGTGGGGACTGGCGGAGACCATCGATCTCGTTCCCCTGCTGGCCTCCGACGGCCCGCCACTGCTGATCGACTGCCTGACGTTGTGGCTCGCCCGCACCATGGATGCGTGCGGCATCTGGGAGCACCCGGAGAACCTCGGTCAGGTCGAGCAGCGGATCGAGGCGCTGGCGACCGCCTGGTCGAGCACCCCTCGCCAAGTAGTTGCTGTCAGCAATGAAGTGGGGTCCGGCGTCGTCCCGGCCGACGCAGGGACGCGATTGTTCCGTGACCTGATGGGCCGAGTGAACGCGACGATCTCCCGCGAGTCCGACACCGTTCTGTGGTGTGTGGCAGGTCGAACGGTCACCCTGTGAGGCTCGACGGGTTGCGGCTGGCGTTCGGGACTCTGACGGTGCTGCCTACTCCCGCGCCCCGGCAGGTGGATCGGGTGACGGCCGGCGGGGCGATGCTGCTGGCGCCGGTGGCCGGGGTGGTGATCGGCGGCTTGGCGGCTGCAGTGGTTGCCGCCGTACAGGCTCTGCAGCCGGGAGCGGACCTGTTGGCGGCGGTGCTCGGGGTGGTCGCCTTGTGCGTGCTCTCCGGCGCACTGCACCTCGACGGGCTGGCGGACACGGCCGACGGGTTCGGTAGTCGGCGCGACCGGGAGACCAAGCTGCGCATCATGAAGCAGAGTGACATCGGGCCGTTCGGTGTGGTGGCGATCGCCGCCGTACTGCTGCTCGACGTCGCCGCCCTCACCACCTGCGTACAGGCCGGCTTCGGCTGGCAGGCCGTCCTCGTCGCAACCGTCGCCAGCCGGCTCACCCTCCCCTGGTCCTGCCGCATCGGCGTCCCCTCGGCCCGCCCCGACGGCCTCGGCGCGATGGTCGCCGCCACCGTCCGCCCGTACGCCGCAGCGCTGGTCACCCTCGCCGCACTCGCACTCCTGCTGGCCCTCGCCTGGCTGACCGTCGACGGCACCACCCTGCCGGCCAACAGCTCCACCTGGCGCCCACTCGTCGCCACCACCCTCGCCGTACTGCTCGCCATCGCCCTGGCCCTCACCACCGCCCGCCAGACCACCAAGTCCCTCGGCGGCATCACCGGCGACACCCTCGGCGCCACCGTCGAACTCGCGGTCCCCCTCACCCTCGTCACCCTGGCCCTGGCTGTTTGAGCCTCCTGGCACCAGCTCCCACCCTCTGACTCGCCACGCCCGCCAAACCACCGAGCCCCTCGGCGACCCCCCGGCGCCGCAGTCGAACCGACCGCGCCCTGGCCCTCCCGGCATCAGCCCTCGCCTCCGACTCACCACGGCCTGCAGTCAGTTGAATACAGTATGTGATTCTCTCGGCAAGCCTGGCATCCGCGCGGCTGCTGGGACTGGTGGTGCATTAGTGTCGCGGCGGATGTCCTGACGGGCAGGACTACGCGTAACGGCGAGGACACATGGCGATCACGGTCAGGGCGAAGGCCGGCATTCCAGCGACGGAATGCCTTCGATCCGTTATCTTTATGTAATGAACGCAACCCGCCCGGCACCAGGCTCACAGGCTTCGCTTCGCGAAGCCAACCGTGAGCGTGTTCTGGGGGTTGTCCGGCAGCACGGTCCGCTGACCCAGGTCGAGATCGCCGCCGCCTCCGGACTGTCCGCCGCCACGGTGTCCAACATGGTCAAGGAACTCGACCAGGCCGGCCTGGTCGGGGTGTCCCCCAGCATCCGCAACGGCCGCCGCGCCGTCCTGGTGTCGCTCGCCTCCGGCGGCGGCCTGCTCGCAGGGGTCGCGTTCGGCGAGCGCGACGTCCGCGTCGCGATCGCGTCGGAGAGCCGCGAGATCCTCGCCGAGCAGCTGATGCCGCTGCAGGCCGACCACATCGCCGACGACGGGATGGAACGCGCCGCCCGCCTGCTCGCCGACCTCGCCGAGACCGTCGGCCAGGGCGTCGAGGACATCGGCGCGATCGGGTTCGGCCTGCCGACACCGGTCGACTCGGTCAGCGGCGAGGCCGGGTCCGACGCGGTCCTGCCCGGCTGGCGCGGCGTCAACGTCGCCGCGGCGATGGCCGGGTACCTGCGTGCCCCGGTCGCGCTCGACAACACCGCCAACCTGGCCGCGCTCGGCGAACTGCGGGCCGGCGCGCTGCGCGACGTACAGCACGGTTGCTACATCAAGTTCTCGTACGGCGTCGGCGCGGGCATCGTGCTCGGTGGCGAGGTGTTCCGCGGTTCGGCCGGTACGGCGGGCGAGATCGGCCACCTGACCATCGACGAGAACGGCCCGATCTGCCGCTGCGGCAACCGCGGCTGCCTGGACACGTTCGTCGGGTCCCGCGCGCTGCTCAACTCGCTCGCCGCCTCGCACGGCCCGCTGCGCCTGCGCGACGTCATCACCCGCGCCCTGGCCGGTGACCTCGGCTGCCGCCGCGTCGTCGAGGACGCCGGCCGCCGCGTCGGCGTGGCCGTCGCGGGCCTGGTCAACCTGTTCAACCCCGAGGTCATCGTCGTCGGCGGCAAGATGGCCGAAGCCGGCAGCCTGATCCTCGACCCGATGCGCGAAGCCCTCGACCGCTGCGCGATCCCCAGCGCCGCCGCCACCGTGGAACTGCGCCCCGCCGAGCTCGGCGACGCCGCCGACGTCATGGGCGCCATCGAACTAGCCTCCGTCCTCAGCCACACCCGCGTAGCCCGCGCCTAGCAGCCGTCTCCAGCCACACCCGGTAGATCAAGCCCGCTCGCCGCCTAGCCGCCGTCTCGAGCCACACCCGGGCAGATCGAGCTCGCACGCCCGTGCCTAGCCGCTTCCCTCAGCCACGCCCGCGTAGCCCGCGCCTAGCCGCCGCCCTCAGCCACACCCGGGCAGATCGAGCTCGCCCGCGCCTAGCCGCTGCCCGCGACCCCGCCCGTACAGCCCGGCGCGCAGCTCTCGTTCGCCGATCCGCCTGTCCTGTGTTTCCGGGTGGTGACGCTGCGAGTCAGGCTTGTGTCACCGGGTGCCCGTTCCCGCTGGTTCCCACGGGAGCGCTCTCTCGGGTGGGACACCTGTGTGACAACGATATGTCTACTTCTTGAATTCAAGCCTTGACGTCAAGCCTCGGGCGAGCTTGACTTCGATCAGGCCTACTCGGGCCCTCACGTCAAGGAGTCACCAGATGTCCGTTTCACCAACTCGTCTCGTCGGCCTCGGTATCGCCGTGTCGGCCCTGGCTGTGTCCCTGGTCGCCTGTGGATCGGACGACTCCCCGGCCGGTAGCAGCGGCTCGGGCGGCAAGAAGATCGCCCTGCTGCTCCCCGAGTCCAAGACCACCCGGTACGAGGCCCTCGACCGGCCGCTGTTCACCGACGCTCTCAAGGCCGCCTGCGCCGACTGCGAGCTGATCTACAGCAACGCCGACCAGGACGCCGCGAAGCAGCAGACCCAGGCCGAGGCCGCGCTGACCCAGGGCGCCAACGTGCTGGTGCTCGACCCGGTCGACGGCAAGGCCGCCGCCGCGGTCGTCGCCTCCGCCAAGGGCCAGAACGTCCCGGTCATCGCCTACGACCGGTTCATCGAGGGCGCGAACTACTACGTCTCCTTCGACAACGAGACGGTCGGCAAGCTGCAGGCGCAGACCCTGGTCGACATCCTGAAGGCGGCCGGCAAGACCACCGGCAACCTGGCCATGATCAACGGCGCGCCGACCGACCCGAACGCCGCCGACTTCAAGAAGGGCGCGCACAGCGTGCTCGACACCAGCGGCTACAAGGTCGCCGCCGAGTTCGACACCCCGGACTGGAGCCCGGACAAGGCCCAGGCCTGGATGGAAGGCCAGCTGAGCGCGATCAAGAACGGCCTGGTCGGCGTGTACGCCGCCAACGACGGCACCGCGGGCGGTGCGATCGCGGCCCTCAAGGGTGGCGGCGTGACCCCGCTCCCGCCGGTCACCGGTCAGGACTCCGAGCTCGCCGCGATCCAGCGGATCGTCGCCGGCGACCAGTCGATGACCATCTACAAGGCCGTCAAGCCGCAGGCCGAGGCCGCTGCGAAGGCCGCCGTCGCCCTGGCCGGTGGCGGACAGCCCGAGGCGACCGGTGACTTCAAGGGCGTGAAGTCCACGATCCTCGACCCGATCGCGGTCACCAAGGCGAACATCAACGACACTGTGGTGAAGGACGGCATCTACAAGGTGACCGACATCTGCACCGCGTCGTTCGCGACCGCCTGCACGGCCGCCGGCCTCAAGTAAGGCAGCCCACCCCGGTGGCACCCCCGGCTCTGAGGAGGCCGGGGGTGCCACCGGGGCTCGGTCGTGAACGAACCTCTCAGGAGCTGAATCGATGACTGTCACACCCACCCCCGTCGCCACCGGCACCGTGCTGGCGCTGCGGGGTGTCTCCAAGCGCTTCGGCGCGGTCCAGGCCTTGAAGAACATCGAGCTGGACGTCCGGGCGGGCGAGGTGCTCGCCCTGGTCGGCGACAACGGCGCCGGCAAGTCGACGCTGGTCAAGACCATCGCCGGCGTCTACACCGCCGACGACGGCACGATGGTCTTCGACGGCCAGGAGGTCCGGGTCGCCAGCCCGGCCGAGGCGCAGCAGCTCGGCATCGCCACCGTCTTCCAGGACCTGGCGCTGTGCGACAACCTCGACGTGGTCGCGAACCTGTACCTGGGCCGCGAGCTGCGCAAGGGCAAGGTGCTCGACGAGGTCGAGATGGAACGCTCCTCCTGGGAGCTGCTCCGCCAGCTGTCCGCGAAGATCCCGAGCGTCCGGATCCCGGTGGCCAGCCTGTCCGGCGGCCAGCGGCAGACCGTCGCGATCGCCCGCAGCCTGCTCGGCCAGCCCAAGGTCGTGATGCTCGACGAGCCGACCGCCGCGCTCGGCGTGGCCCAGACCGCCGAGGTGCTGAACCTGGTCGAGCGGCTGCGCGAACGGGGCCTCGCGGTCATCCTGATCAGTCACAACATGGCCGACGTGATGGCGGTGGCCGACCGGGTCGCCGTCCTGCGCCTCGGCCGCAACAACGGCGTCTTCACGGTCAGCGAGACCAAGACGCAAGACATCATCGCCGCCATCACGGGCGCGACGGACAACGCGGTCTCCGAGCGCGCGGCGCGCCGGACCCGCGAGGAAGGTGCGGCATCATGACCACCCCGGTCGACGGTTCGAAGGCGCCCGTGCAGGACACGCTGCCCGAGGCAACGAACGGTTCCGCTGCACTGCCGGCCGACCTGCAGGACGAGCGGCTGATCGCCAGCCACGGGTTCAGCGGCGCGGTCTCGGCGTTCACCGCGCGGCTGCGCACCGGTGATCTCGGCTCGGTCCCGGTCGTGGTCGGCCTGATCATCATCTGGGCGGTCTTCCAGATCTCGAACAGCAACTTCCTGTCCAGCCGCAACCTGGTCAACCTGACCCTGCAGACCACGTCGGTCGGCGTGATCGCGATCGGCATCGTGCTGGTCCTGCTGCTCGGCGAGATCGACCTGTCGGTCGGTTCGGTGAGCGGTCTGGCGGCCGCCGTACTGGGTGTCACGTTCGTCAACGAGGGCTGGCCGCTGGTCGTCTCGCTGATCGCCGGCGTCGTGCTCGGTCTGGTGATCGGGTTGTTCTACGGCGCGCTCTACAACCGGTTCGGGGTGCCCAGCTTCGTCATCACGCTGGCCGGTCTGCTCGGTTTCCTCGGTCTGCAGCTGCTGGTCCTGGGCAAGGAGGGTTCGCTCAACCTGCCCTTCGACTCCGCGTTCGTCGGGTTCGCGACCCGCAGCTTCCTCTCCCCCGCGCTGGCCTACGGGCTGATCGCGGTCGTCGTCGCCGTGTACGTGCTGACCCGGCTGCGCGGTAGAGGCGCCCGCGCCGCGGCCGGGTTGTCGGCCGCACCGACGTCGATGATCGCGATCAAGGCCGGCGCCCTGGCTCTGGTGCTGCTGATCCCGGTTCTCGTCCTGAACGGCGACCGCGGTGTCTCGTCGATGTTCGTGCTGTTCCTCGCCCTGGTGATGGCGACGGACTTCGCGATCCGCAAGACCCGCTGGGGTCGTTCGGTGATGGCCGTCGGCGGCAACGTCGAGGCTGCTCGCCGGGCCGGTATCAACGTCCGGTTCATCTACCTGTCGGTGTTCGCCGCCTGTTCGACCTTCGCCGCCGTCGGCGGGTTGCTCGCAGCAGCCCGGCTGGTCGCGGTGAACCAGAGCAGCGGTGGTGGCGACACGAACCTGAACGCGATCGCCGCCGCCGTCATCGGCGGGACCAGCCTCTTCGGCGGCCGCGGTTCGGCGTACTCGGCACTGCTCGGCGCGCTGGTGATCATGTCGATCTCCAACGGCCTGGCGCTGCTCAGCCTGGACTCCAGCGTTCGCTACATGGTCACCGCCGGCGTCCTCCTGGTCGCCGTGACGATCGACTCGCTCAGCCGCCGCAGCCGTCAGGCGCACGGCCGCGCATAAGGACCGGTGGGTTGCTGCTTGACCCCTGCATCGGCAGCAGCCCGCCGTACCAACGAACGGACCGCGACTCCCCCGCCCGGGGGTCGCGGTCCGTTTCTCTGTACGCCGAGGGTGCGGGCGCTTGGGGCTAGATGGCGTTGACCGCTCTGGTCGCGACCAAGGCTCCACGTCGTACGGCGCGCTCGAGCGCCCAGCGGCGGGCGGCGAAGTCGGCCGACGGGAGCGAGATCGCGACCGAGGCCAGTACGACGCCCGCCGACGAGCGGACCGGCGCCGCCAGGCAGGACAGGCCGTCCTGGAACTCGCCGATCTCCAGGGCCACGCCGGAGTGGCGGACCTTGTCGAGATGGGCTTCGAGGGTCGGGCGGTCGGTCATCGTGCTGGTCGTGCACCGGCGCAGGCCGACGCGGTCGAGGTAGCCGTTGCGGGCCTGCTCGGTCATCGCGGCGAGCATGACCTTGCCGAACGCGGTCGCGTGCGTCGCCTCGTGGAAGCCGATGTCGAGGACCTGCACGCGCGGGCGCCGCTCGGAGTCGACGACGTGGGCGATCACGACGTCGACCTCGCGGTAGACCGCGTAGTACGCCGCCGCGTCGGCCTCCAGATGCAGCCGCCGTACGGCGGACGCGATCAGCGGCGGCACCTCGAGCTGCCGCGTCAGCCCCTGCTCGAGCAGGCGGACGCGGTAGCCGAGGCCGTAGCGGTGGTCCTGCGCCAGGTGCACCAGGTAGCCGGACTCGGTCAGCGTCGCCAGCAGGTGGTACGCCGAGGGCAGCGCGAGCTGGAGGTGCGCGGCGATCTCCTTGGCGGTGACCCCGTCGCGGCTGGCGGCCACGAACTCCATCGCCTTCAGCGCACGGGAGACCGACTGCACGGTGCCGGCCGTGGGCGCGCCGTTGGTCGTCGGCGGGTCGAAGGGGTGCGCGGGCATGCTCACCCTGACAGCCTGCCCTGAATTCAGGGCCGCCGCACCGCCTGACCGCGCGGCCTTCACCCGGCCGCCTGGTCGACACCCGGCGGCCGTGGCAGTCCGTACCGGACACTCAACAGCCCGCGACACAGCCCCGAGTTCCCCTCGATGCTGATCCGCGTCGTCTTCGCCATCCTGAGCTGGAACGGCAGGTCCACGGAGGTGATTGGAGTGCCGTCGTCCTGTACGAGTAACGCAGCGTCAGGTCCGCTGGACAGCCCGAGCTCAGCTCGGCGCCTCCGCAGGCGCTCGAACTCGATCCCCGCCTGCTCCTCCTCCGGCGCGGCTGACGCCGCGCCGGAGGAGGAGGGGGGAGGGGCGAGCGCGCCCGGCGAGGGCCTGGCTTCGCCGGCCTGGAGGGCGGGGGCCAGCGCCGCCTGTGCCTCTCCGAGGGTGGTGTCGGCGAGGGTGAGCATGGTCCAGCCGGCCTTCAGGAGGCGGCTGGCAACTTGCTCCTGGCAGGCTCGGTGGGCCTTGCGCCGGAAGGTCCGGCGGAGTTCCTCCAGCTCGCCGTCGGCCAGGCCGGGGAACGACCCCTCGAAGCCTCGGGAGGCGGCGACGCCGTTGTTGATCTCGTCGGAGGCGAAGTGGTCCTCCAGCCGGACCACCACCTTCTTCACCCCTGGTACGGCGGCGACCGCGTCGTACGCGTCGGCGACCATCAGGTACGCGAAGTTCGGCGCGCAGAAGTACGTCGGCAGCCGCAGCTCGACCTCGACTGTGCCGTCAACAGACGACACAGCGGCGACGAAGCCCAGATCGGTGACCGGTGCGTCGAGCTCAGGGTCTCGGACCGTCCCCAGCGCGGCCCACAACTCGTCGGCGACGCCGTCGGGGCGCGTCATCACCTCCTTGACGGCGTCCATCACGCCACCGGCACCGGTTCGGAGCCGACAGCACCGTCGGCAGACTCCGGTAGGCGCAATTCGGCCGGTACGTCGAGGTCGTACAGCTTGGCCGCGTTGAGCCCGAGGATCTTCTTCTTCGCCTGGACCGTCAGGTCCGGGTACTCGGTCAGCTCGGCCGGGTACTCGAAGTCGACGAACCGCTCGATCAGCCAGGCCGGCGTCCAGATCGCGTAGTCGCTGGCGAACGTGATCCGGTCCTCGCCGATCCAGTACAGCAGCTCGCCGATGATCTGCGCGAAGTACTTCGGCCGGCTGTGGATGAACGGCATCGCGACCGCCAGACCGCCGTACACGTTGGGCTCCTGCGTCGCGATCCAGCAGAAGTCCTCCAGCCGCGGCAGGCCGACGTGCTCGACGATGAAGTTCAGCCCCGGGAACGCCGACGCGACGTCGTCCACGTCGGCGACGTCGAACGCGTCGCGGTTCAGCGGGTAGATCGTCGGGCCCTTGTGGATGTGGATGTTCTTGATCCCGAGCTCTTCGCACTTCTCCAGGTACCGGTACGACCACGGGTCGGTCAGCTTCCAGCCCTTCGAGTCGCCCTTCCACTCCGCCGTGTACAGCTTGACGCCCTTGAGGTTCCACCGCTCCGACAGCTCGACCAGCTTGTCCAGGCCCGCCTCACCGTCGCGCGGGTCCCAGGCCCCGTTGACGATGAACTTGTCCGGGTGCTTCTCTGCCAGCAGGCCGTCCTGCTCGGTCGTGTTGAACCCGTTGACGTAGAAGTCGGTGAGGTACGTCGGCTGGAAGATCGCCTTGTCGACGTACCCGTCGGTGAACAGGTCCTTGATGATCCGTTCCTCGGACTGCTTGTGGAACTCCCCCAGCGTCCACACCTTGTCGGCCGGCGACAGGTTGCGGTGGTAGTCGTAGAAGCAGTTGATGAAGCCCTCGCCGTACCGGTTCGCCTGATTGGCCGGGGTCGCGTCCCACGCGTGGACGTGGCTGTCGACGATGAAGTAGCTGTTGCCGTCCTTGCTGTACATGGAGTGCTCCTCAGCTCGTCAGAATGGCCCGGCCGCCGGGAACCCGGCCGCCGTCCAGATCGTCCAGCGCGGTCAGCGCGTCGTTCAGGGAGTACTGCTGGGTGGCGAGCCGGACGCGGCCCTGCGCGGCCAGTTCCATCAGGTCGGCCAGGTCGTTGTACGAGCCGACCAGGTTGCCGACCACGCTGATCTCGCGGGAGATCACGTCGATGGTCGGGACGTCGACCTTGCCGCCGTACCCGATCACGAAGTACGAGCCGGAGTTCCGCGTCATCGCGACGCCGTCGGCCTCGGTGCCGTTCTCGCCGACGAAGTCGAGCACCACCTGGGCGCCCTCGCCGCTCGTCTGCTCGAGCACCTGCTCGACCTGGCTGCCGTCGCTCAGCACGGTCGAGTGCGCGCCGAGCGCGATCGCCTTGTCGAGCACCTCCTGCGACCGGTCGACGACCGTCACCCGCGAGGGCGTCATCGCGACCAGGCACTGCAGCCCGATGTGCCCGAGGCCGCCGGCACCGATCATCACGACCCGATCGGCCGGGTGCAGCAGCGGAACGGCCTTGCGGACCGCGTGGTACGCCGTGAGGCCCGCGTCGGCGAGTGCCGCGACGTCGGCCGGCGCCAGCCCGTCGTCGAGCTTGACGATCGAGCGGACCGACGTACGGAGGTACTCGGCCATGCCGCCGTCGGTGTCGATGCCCGGGAAGCGCGAGTCGGAGCAGTGGACGTCGTCGCCGGCCCGGCAGGCACGGCACAGTCCACACGTCACCAGCGGGTGGAGGATCACCTTGTCGCCGGGCGCGACCGTCGACACCGCGGCGCCGACCTCCTGCACGGTGCCGGCGTTCTCGTGACCGATCACGTACGGCAGCTCCACGCCGGACTTGTCGGCCCACTGGCCTTCGATGATGTGCAGGTCGGTCCGGCAGACGCCCGCGGCGTCGACCTTCACGATCACGTCCAGCGGTCCCTGCAGAACCGGGTCGGGGATGTCGTCGAGGGTGGGTGGTTTGCCGTACTCGTGCACGCGCACTGCCTTCACCGTGGCCACAACCTTTCGGGGTCTGCGATGGTGGGACTGATGGTGTCGGCGAGGCACGGCGTACCGGAAGGGGCGTTATCGCCTTCCGATAACCTCCGCGGATGCACAATGGCGGCCATGAGCACACGACGGCCGCCGATCAAGGCGCAGGCCACCTCCGAGGACCAGACGGTCACCACGCTGGAGCTCTTCTTCGACCTGGTCTTCGTCTTCGCGCTGACCCAGATCACCGCGTTGATGGCGCACGACCTGACCTGGGGCGGCGCGGTCCGCGGGCTGCTGCTGATCGGGCTGCTGTGGTGGAGCTGGATCGGCTTCTCCTGGCTGTGCAACCTGGTCAAGGCCGACGAAGGCTCGATCCGGACCGTGATGCTGCTCGCGATGGGAGCGATGTTCCTGATCGCGCTGGCCATCCCCGAGGCGTTCCACGACCTGCCGGGCGGGCTGCCGGGGCCTGTCGTGATCGCGATCGCGTACTTCCTGTTCCGGGCGATGCACCTGGTGCTGTTCTGGCTGATCGCGGACGGCGACAAGACGCTGCGTCGTACGCTCGTCCGCTTCGCTCCGGCGATGCTGGCCGGTACGGCGTTGCTGCTGGTCGCGTCGCAGTTCCACGGCCGGACGCAGACGCTGCTGTGGGCGGCCGCCCTGGCCGCGGACTACGGCGGCACCTACCTGATCGACGCGCGCGGCTGGCGGCTGCGCTCGGCCGCGCACTTCGCCGAGCGGCACGGGCTGATCGTGATCATCGCGCTGGGCGAGTCGATCGTCGCGATCGGCGTCGGCGTCACCGACCTGCCGATCTCCTGGCCGATCATCATCGCGTCGCTGCTCGGGCTGGCGGTGTCGGCGGCGCTGTGGTGGATCTACTTCGACGCGACCGTGCACTACGGCGAGCAGGCGCTCGCGGCCGAGCCGCACGAGACCCGGCCGAAGCTGGCGCGCGACGCGTACACGTTCCTGCACTTCCCGATGGTGGCCGGCATCGTGCTGCTCGCGCTCGGGCTGAAGAAGGTGCTCGAGTACGTCGGGGACACCGAGCACCACCACCTCGACGACCCGCTGAAGGGGGTCGGGCTGTACGCGCTGTTCTTCGGGGTCGTGTTCTACCTGCTGGGTCACGTCGGGTTCAAGTACCGGACGACGGGCTCGGTCGGATGGAGCCGGCTGATCACGGCCGCGCTGTGCGTGATCGCGCTGTTCGCGCTGGCCAAGGTCCCGGCGCTCGCGCAGGTCGGCGTACTGGCGGCGCTGCTGGCCGGGCTGGTCGCGTTCGAGTCGGTGCGGTTCGCGCAGGAGCGGGACGAGCTCAAGCACGGACATTCGAGCTAGCTGAAGGTTTCCCGCGCCGCGACCGCTCCTAGGCTGCGGCGCGTGAAGCTCGTAGCAGACCAGCAGGAGTTGGCCGCCGCCGTCGGCTGGGTCGCCAAGGGACTCCCCCACCGCACCAGCACCCCGGTGCTGCTCGGGCTGTACTTTTCTGCCGGCTTCGACGGTACGACGGTCGCCGCGACGGACCACGCCATGGCGGCCCAGGTGGCACTGAACTGCCAGGTCGATGCCGAGGGCACCTGTTTGGTGCCGGGGCGGATGCTGGCTGAGATCACCAAACTCCTGCCGGCAGGCCCGGTCACGCTCGCAGCCGTCGACAACAGATTTGTCGTGCGCTGCGGAGATGCCGTCTACTCGCTGCCGCTCCTGCCGGTGAGCGAGTATCCGACGAAGACTTCACCTGAAGAAGAACATCGAACAGATGTTGATGCTGTTGAATTCGCCCTTGCTGTTGGGCAGGTGGGGGTTTCTGCTGCTCGGGACGACGTGGTGCCGGCCTTGGCGGGGATCAATCTCAGCTTCTCGGGCGACACTGTCGAGCTCGCGAGCACCGATCGGTACCGGCTGGGGATCGCTCGGGTCGGGCTGACCTCGCCGGTCGACGCGTTCGACGTACTGGTGCCTGCGAAGACGCTGGGCGAGTTGGCGCGCGGGTTCGCCGCCGACGGCGGGCAGGTGTTGCTGTCGCTGGCCGACGAGACCCTGCTGCTGCGCAACCACGACCGGTCAGCCTGGGTGCGTACGCTCAGCGGGCCCTACCTTCCGTACCGGCGGATCGTCCCCGACGAGACCCCGATCAGCGCGACCGTCGACCGGATCGCCCTCCGTGACGTGGTGAAACGACTGAGCGTCGTCGCTGACGGGATGACGCCGATCTGGCTCGAGTACGGCGTGGGCTCGGTCCGCGTGTACGCCGGCTCGGGCGACGACGCGTCAGGCGCCGAGACGCTGCCGATCACCGGCTCGGGTGATCCGCTGACGGTCGCGTTCACCGGGCAGCTGCTGCTGGATGCGATCAACTCGTTCGCCACGGAGGAGCTGACGATGTCGTACACGGGCGGCCGCAAGCCCGCCGTACTGACTGGCGGGCAGGACTACTTGCACGTGATCACTCCGCGGCTGCTTCCCCAGCAATGACTTGAGGGGCGGGAGGACGCGACTCGGCCCCGCCTGCGATCAGCAGGCGGGGCCGAGGTGAGCGTGCTCAGGCAGTCGCAGCCGTCAGGTCGACCTTCGGCTCGGCGAAGTGGCAGGCGGCTGTGTGGCCGCTCGTCGAGCGCGGCTTGATCTCCAGCAGCGGCTCCTGGGTGGCGCAGATGTCCTCCGCCTTCCAGCACCGGGTGCGGAACCGGCAGCCGCTCGGCGGGTCGATCGGCGACGGGACGTCCCCGACCAGCCGGATCCGCTCCTTCGGCGGGACACCACGGATGGTGCCGAGGTCCGGAGCGGCCGACAGCAGCGCCTGCGTGTACGGGTGCTGGGGAGCGGTGTAGATCTGCTCCCGCGGCCCCTGCTCGACGATCTTGCCCAGGTACATCACGGCGACGGTGTCGCAGAAGTGCCGGACCACGCCGAGGTCGTGCGCGATGAAGACGAAGGCGATGCCGAGATCGCGGCGCAGGTCCTCCATCAGGTTCATCACCTGCGCCTGGATCGACACGTCGAGCGCGGAGACCGGCTCGTCGGCGATGATCACCTCGGGCTCGACCGCGAGCGCCCGGGCGATGCCGATCCGCTGGCGCTGACCGCCGGAGAACTCGTTCGGGTAGCGGTTGTGGTGCTCGGGGTTCAGGCCGACCCGCTCCAGCAGTTCCTGGACGCGCTCGAGCTCCTTGCCCTTCTTCACCAGGTTGTGCACCCGCAACGGCGTACTGATGATGTTGCTGACCGTCTGCCGCGGGTTCAGCGAGCTGTACGGGTCCTGGAAGACGATCTGCAGCTCGCGGCGGAACGGCCGCAGGTCCTTCTCCTTCAGCCGGGCGATGTCGGTGCCCTTGAAGAGGATCTGGCCCGCGGTCGGGGTCAGCAGCCGGGTGATCATCCGGCCGGTGGTCGACTTGCCGCAGCCGGACTCGCCGACCAGGCCGAGGCTGCCGCCCGGGGCCAGGTCGAAGCTGACGCCGTCGACGGCCTGGACCACCTTGCGGGTCCGGCCCAGCCCGGCGGCCTCCTTGATCGGGAAGTGCATCTTGAGGTCGCGGACCTGCAGCAGCGGCGTGGCCTGCGTGGCAGAGGTACTGTCCTGCACGGGGTTGCTCATCTCTCTCCTCAGCCCAGTCTCGGTGCGACCTCGGCCTCGTAGATCGAGGCCTTGTCGTGCAGGTGGCAACGGGACGTGTGCGCGCCGGCGCCGTCGACCGGCAGCAGCTCGGGCAGGTCGGTGGTGCAGCGCTCGCCCTTGACCCGCTCCTTGTAGGGGCAGCGGGGGTTGAACGAGCAGCCGCTGGGCAGGTTCAGCAGGCTCGGTGGCAGACCCTTGATCGGGCGCAGCCGCTCGCTGGCCGCCGACACCGTCGGGATCGACTCCAGCAGGCCCCACGTGTAGGGCATCCGCGGCTGGGCCAGGACGTCGGCGGCGGTGCCGTACTCGACGCAGCGGCCGGCGTACATCACCAGAACGTCGTCGGCCATCTCGGCGACGACGCCGAGGTCGTGCGTGATCAGCACGATCGCCGAGCCGAACTCCTTCTGCAGGTTGTTCAGCAGGTCCAGGATCTGCGCCTGGACTGTGACGTCGAGCGCGGTGGTCGGCTCGTCGGCGATCACCAGCTTCGGGTCGTTGACCAGACCCATCGCGATCATCGCGCGCTGGCGCATACCGCCGGAGAACTCGTGCGGGTACTGCTTGTACCGGCGGACCGGGTTCGGGATGCCGACCAGGTCGAGCATCTCCAGGGCGCGCTTCTTGGCGACGTCCTTGGAGACCTTGTGGTGCACCAGGTAGGCCTCGGAGATCTGGTTGCCGACCGTGTAGAGCGGGTGCAGCGACGACTGCGGGTCCTGGAAGACCATCGAGACCGCGTCGCCGCGGACCTTCATCAGGTCGTTCTCGGGCAGGCCGACGATCTCGTCGCCGCCGAGCTTGATCGAGCCGGTGATCCGGGTCCGCTTGCGGTCGTGCAGGCCCATCACGGCCATGCTGGAGACCGACTTGCCCGACCCGGACTCGCCGACGATCGCCAGCGTCCGGCCCAGCGGTACGGCGTACGACAGTCCGTTCACCGCGCTGACCAGGCCGTCGGCGGTCGGGAACTTGACCGTCAGGTCGGTGACCTCGAGGTACGGCGTCTCGCCGCTCGGGTTGAGCGATCCCTGCCGGCGCTCGCGGGTCGCGATCGACGGCCCGCGCTTGGCGTCGGCTGCACTGTCGCTCATCGAGGAGGTGTCCTTCCGCGGCTCGTTGGTGGGTGTGCTCACGACAGCCTCACCCGCGGGTCGACGATGCTGTAGGCCACGTCGACCAGGAAGTTCATCGCGACCAGGATCACCGACGCGATCAGCACGGTACCCATGATCACCGGCAGGTCGTAGGTCTGCAGGCTCTCCAGCACCAGGTTGCCCAGGCCGGGAAGGTCGAAGATGCGCTCGGTGAAGATCGCGCCGGCCAGGCTGCCGGCGATGTCCAGACCGAAGATGGTGATGACGGGGATCAGGCCCGAGCGCAGCGCGTGCTTGTAGGTCACCTTCCGGTCCGACAGGCCCTTGGCCCGCGCGGTCCGGATGAAGTCCTCGCTCAGCGTCTCGACCATCGAGCCCCGCGAGTAGCGCGCGTACTGCGTGCAGTTGTAGATCCCGATCACCAGCCAGGGCGTCACGAAGCCGAGGAACCACTTGGCCGGATTGTCCGTCAGTGGCGTGTAACCACCGCGCGGCAGGATCGGGTAGAGGATCGTCAGGTAGAGGGAGATCATCAGCGCGACGATGTAGAACGGCACGGAACTGAGCACCAGCGTGCTGGTCATCAGCACCCGGTCGCCCAGGCTGCCGCGTCTCTTCGCGGCCATCGAGCCGACGAAGACGCCGATGGTCAGGACCAGTACGGCGTACCCGGCGACGAGCGACACCGTGACCGGCAGCCGCTCCTTCAGCATCTGGGTCACCGGACGGTCGTTCTTGAACGAGAAGCCCAGACAGGGCGCGTTGCACTTCTGCACGACACCGGCGGTCTCGAAGGTCCGCCCGGCGAAGATTCCCGCCGTGTACTCGGCGAACTGCTGCACCTTGGGTCTGTCGAGGTGCAGGTTCTCCTTGATCTCGTTGTAGCGCTCCTGGGTGCAGTTGCGCTCACCGCAGATCGCCGCGGCCGGGTCGGTCGGGGCGACGAAGAACAGCGCGAAGGTCGCGATAAGCGTGACCAGTACGACGCTGAGCGCGCTCACCAGCCGGCGCGCCACGAAGTAGAGCACGGGGGTTTTCTCCTCACCGATCGGGGTGGTGACCGAACCGAGGTCCGGTCACCACCCCACCATCAGATGATCAGACTGCTAGTTGTTCCGGTCCGCCGGGACGTGGTGTCCCGGCGTACCCGAACCTGTTGTTCCGGCGAACCGGATCAGGGCTGCTTCAGGTAGATCGAGGTGAACTCGGGCATGCCCTGGGTCACGTCGTTGATGGCGTGACCGATGTTCTTGCCGACCGGGTAGGTGCTCGCGCTGTAGTACAGCGGAACCGCCGGCAGGTACTCCTCGAGGATCTTGCGGTCGACCTTCGACCACTCCTTCAGCTGCTCGTCCGGGGTCAGGCCGGCGACGCGGTCGATCTCGGTGTCGAGGGCCTTGTCCTGGATCATGCCGATGCTGTTGTTGAGCGCGACGGCGTCGGAGCGGAACAGCACCGGGAACCAGCTGGTGCCCTGCGGCCAGTCGGAGCACCAACCGGCGGGGCCCTGGCCGAGGTTGACCGGAGCGTTCATGTCGTTGGTCAGGCTGCGGATCTTGGCCTTCGGCACGCCGACGGACTTGACCTTGAAGCCGGCCGCGGTGAACGTCTGGGTCCACAGCTGGTTCTGCTGCTGACGGATCTTGTCGTCGTTGGAGTAGTAGTAGCTCAGCTCGAAGTTCTCCTTGCCGAGCTCCTTGAGCTTGCCCTTGATCTCCGACGCGACGGCCGCGTCCTCGGCGCCCTTACCGGTTCCGGTCAGGCCCGGCAGCTCGAACTTCTCGTAGCCCGGGACGGCCGGCGGCAGGATGGTGGAGGCCGGGATGGCGCTGTCCGGGGTCAGACCACGGACCTTGCGCCAGCTGTCGAACGGGAAGGCCTGCGCGACGAGCTTGCGGACCTCCAACGGGATCTTCCGGGTGTCCATACCGAGCACCGCGGTGCACGGCGACTGGCCACGGATGATCTGGGTCTGGTCCTTGACCTCGGGCACCAGGCTGGCGTCCAGGTTGCTGTAGCTCAGCGCGTTCGCGTCGGCCCCGTTGCTGGCCAGCACCTGGCGCTGCACCTTCAGCAGGTCCTGCGAGAACTTGAAGTCCCACTTGTCGACGTACTGGTGGCGCACCGGGTCGGTGTTGGCGTCCCAGTTCGGGTTCTTGGTGAGCTTCAGCTCGGTGCCGGCGGTGTAGCCCTCGACCATGTACGGGCCGGTCGCCATCGGCTTCTGCTCGTAGTTCTTCTTGGTGTCCTTGGTCTTCGGGATCGGCGTGAACATCGGGAACGCCGCGTAGAAGGGAAGGTCGTCGAACTTCTTCGCCAGGTGGATGATCAGGGTCGACTCGTCCGGGGCCTCGACGCCGGAGTAGTTGTCCCCGTCGGCGTACGGACCCTTGTACTTCTCGCCGTCCTTGAAGAACTGCTGCTGGTACGTCGGTCCGGAGTCGTACAGGTCGTGGGCGAACGACCGCTTGATCGAGTACGCGTAGTCGGCGGCCTTGACCGGCGTGCCGTCCATGTACTTGATGCCCTGCTTGAGCTTGAACGTCCAGGTCAGGCCGTCGGCCGACTTGGTGCCCAGGTCCTCGGCGAGGTCGGGGACCAGGGTCGGCTGACCGGTCTTCTCGTCCAGCTTGTACTGGGTCAGCGCCCGGTACATCAGCTTGCCGATCTGGTTGCCGTCGACGTAGTAGATGTCGGTCGGGTCGAAGGTGCTCGGCGTGACGTCGGACAGCACCGTCGCGGTGCCGCCCTTCTTCGCGCCCTCGACCTCGGGGGCCGGGCCCTTCAGGGTCGGGTCGGTCGCCTTCGCCTGCGCCTTGCCCGCGTCGCCCGTGTTTCCGTTACCGCTCCCGCTGTTCGACGACGGGGTGCCACAGGCCACGGCGGCCATCATGACCGTCGCCGCGACAGCGGTGATCCGCTTCCACTGCATTGTTGTCTTTCTCCTTTTCTGCCGCTGGGGCAACGCCGGGCTACCGGCGAGTCTTCGGGTCGAAGGCGTCACGGACCGCGTCGCCCAGGAGGGCGAGGGCCAGTACGAGGGCTGTGATGCCGAGCACCGGCAGCCACAGGTACAGCGGGTCGGCCTTGAACCAGTTGGTCGCGGTGGCGATCGTCTGACCCCACGACGGGATCGGCTCGATCAGTCCCACGCCCAGGAACGAGAGCCCTGCTTCGGCCGTGACGTACGCCGGCAGCGCCAGCGACGCCGAGATCACGATCGGCGCGACCAGGTTCGGCAGCAGCTCCTTGAACAGCACCTGACGGGTCGGCACGCCGATCGCCTTGGCCGCCAGCACGAACTCGCGCTCGCGCAGCGACAGCACCTCACCGCGGATGATCCGCGCCAGACCGGCCCAGCCGAAGAACGACAAGACGAAGATCAGCACGAAGAACCGGGTCGAGGCCTGCTCGTCGGGGGTCAGGTTGAACGAGCCGCCGCGCATGTTCTCCACGATCGGCACCATCGCGATCGCGAACAGCAGGTAGGGCAGGCTCAGCACGAAGTCGATCACCCACGAGATCACCCGGTCCACCCAGCCGCCGAGGAAGCCGGCCAACAGACCCATCACCACGCCGACGGCGGTGCCGAACAGCGTCGCGACGAACGCGACGATCAGCGACGGGCGCGCGCCGTACACCCAGCGGGCGAAGTTGTCCCGGCCGGTCTTCGGCTCGACCCCGAACCAGTGGTCGGGGGTGATGCCGATGGTCGGGAAGCCGTACTCGTCGACCAGGTCCGGGTTGAACGTGCCGATGTTGCCGCCCTCGAGCTTGGTCAGCAGCGGCGCGAGGACCGCGATCAGCACGAAGAACAGCACCACGCACACGCAGATCACCGCGACCCGGTCCTTGCGGAGCCGGTCCATCGCGATCCGCGTCGGCGACTTCCCGTGCGCCACACTCGCGTCGCGGACGGGCTCCGCCGACGACGGGTGGTCCTCGACACCTACGGTCGAGTCGGGTGAACCGATGCTCATGCGCACTCCGTCAGCTCTGTCAGCCAGATTCCGGGATGGGACCGGCCACGGTCTGTAGATCGGGCCAGGCCCAGGGTGGTGGAACTACGTGCAGCCGAAATGCCTTGACAACGACCGGCGCCACAACCGCGCGCTAGCCTGCCCGACACTCCGACCCCAAACCAGCCGGTTCCGGCAGCAGTGTACAAATCGTTACCGGAACGAGTACCGGGGCGGTACATTTGGAACGAATGTTCACGCTGCGCGACCAATCGTCCACAAATTGCGGCGGCACAGCACCGACAATGGCCATTTTGTGCCAGATTGTCACAGACAGTGCAGGAATCCGGCCGCTCGGTCGATGATCACACAGCGTGCTCACGGCTCCTCCCGGGCCAGCCGCAGCTGGCCACGCAGCAGCTCGGCACCGCCGGCGTACTCGATCGCCGTGTGGGCCTCGATCCCCTCCTCGAAGATCCGGAAGCCGTCGTCGCGGCGGCCTGACCGGATCGCCAGCCACGCCCTCGTGACGCGGAGCTGGGCGTCGCCCCACTGGTCGGGCCGTACGGCGAACACTGCGGCGGTCCGGTCGAGCAGCTCGGCCGCCTGGGTCAGGTTGCCGCGCAGCATCTCCAGCCGTGCCTCGGCCAGGTCGGTGTGGGCGCCGCCAAGCTCGTCGCCGATGCGGTCCACGATCTCGCGGGCCTCGGCGACCGCGCCGGCGAGCTCCGTGGCGTGCTCGGCGCCCTGGCCCGCTCCGGTCGTGAGCGCCTGGGACAGGAGGATCAGCCGGATCGCGTGCAGCCGGGTGCCCGGCTCGCTCAGCGCCCGGATCTGCCGCTTGGCCTCGATCGCCTCGGGCACCCGGCCGAGCTGCACCAGGCCGGCCGAGATGTGGTCGAGCGCGCGCACCTTGATCACCGGCGGATCCGCGCACTGGTCCGCCAGCGCCAGGATCTGCTCGCCGACCACGATCGTCTGCTCGAAGTCCGCATCCGCCGACACCACCCACGCGAGCTGGCCGAGCGCCGTCGCCATCTGCTCGGGATCCCCCGAGCGCCGGCAGGCATCCAGCTCACGGTCGACAACACCCTGCAGCTCGTCGGTCGACGCGCCGCCCTGAGCTCGGGCGGCGAACAGGCGACGCAGCACCTCGGCCTCGAGCGTGGGATCGCCGTCTGCCGTAGCTGTGGTGGCGTCAGCCAGCGCCTGCTCGCGCATCTCCCGGTGGTCCCGCACGATCAAGTAATGATCCAGCCGCAACGCCAGCATCGCCGCTAGGCGGGAGCGCTGGAGGTCTTCGCGGCTCGGGCCGGCATCGCGCTGTTCTTCGCGGCCTGCTGCGGCCGCGCCTGTGTGCGCCGCGAGGGCTACTGCTGCTTGCACGACCGGTGCTTCGAGGTCGAGCCAGGCTGCTCCCCGCGCTGCCTGGCTGTCGGTCTCGGTCAGCGGTCGGCCCTCACCGCGGTCGAAGACCAGGTGATGCGGAATGACGTCCCCGAGCTGATCGTCGGCGATGGCCAACAGCCGCAGCACCGCCTGCAAGTACCGCACCTCAACCGTCTCGCGGTCGCTGGCGCCACTCAGCTCCTCAACCGCGCGGGCGCGGACCAGCGCATGCAGGCCGTACGTCGCTGGGCTGGTGCGCCGCGGCTGCACCAACCCGAGCGCGACCAGCTCAGACAGGACCGTACGTGCAGGCCGCTCATCCAGATCAAGCAGCGGCGCCGCGACCCACGCGGAGAACTCGTCAGCACCGACCAGCGCCAGGTACCCGAACAGCCGCCGTGCGGTCTCCCCCGCCGTACGGAGTGTCAGATCGAGGCTTGCTCGTACGGCGCGATCGCCGGCCACCAGGTAGTCGAGCCGGCTGGACTCGTCGGCCAGCGACTTGACCACCTCGGCCACGTCCTCGCGGATCAGGCTGAGCCGAGCCCCGACGATCCGCAGCGCGAGTGGCAGACCGACGCAGTAGCCGACGATCTCCTGCAGCTCATCAGCTGGCCGCCCGGACAGCGCAGCCAGCAACTCCACACTGGTCCCGCTGTCGAGCGGCGTGATCTCCCGGTGGACAGCGTCCTCGAGCCCCAGCAGCGGCCGCCTGGACGTGACGACAACCGCGCACCGGCTGTCAGCCGGCAGCAATGGCCGCAACTGCCCGGCATCCGCCGCGTCGTCCAGCACGAGCAGCACTGCCTTGCCAGCCAGCGTGGACCGCAACAGTGCCGATCGCTCCTCCACCGACTCAGGCAAGCTCTCCACACCCAACGACCGAAGCAGCCGCCCAAGCAGCACACTGGTCGCCACCGGCTCCCCGTTCACATCCTGCAACCGAGCAAACAACTGCCCACCAGGGAACTCCGCCGCCAAGCTGTGCCCCAACCGCACAGCCGCCGCCGACTTGCCTGTCCCCGCAGCGCCGTACAGACACACCACAGCCGGCAACGAGGCCAGCCGCCCGCCCGAGGCTCTGCTCGCTCCTCCGGCCGAGCCGGGGGCTCTGCTCACTCCTCCAGCCGACCCCTCGGCTTCTCCAGCCGCCCCCGGAGCTGCACTGGCCCTCCCGGTCGGCGGTAGCGCCGAGGCTGACCCACCCGCTCCACTGGCTCCCCCGGTGCCCCGCAGTACTGCCGTCAGCTCCGCCAGGAGGGCGTCGCGGCCGACCAGTACGCCGATGTCGGCCGGCAGCTCGCGCGGGCCCGGCGCGGTGGCCTGGAAGTCAAGCGCCTCGTCCTGGCGCAGGATCGCGACCTGGAGATCGCGCAGCTGCGGTCCGGGCTCGACACCCAGCTCGTCGGACAGGTGCCGCACCAGCTCGGCGTACGCCGCTAACGCGTCCGTCTGGCGACCAGCCCGGTACAGCGCCAGCATCTGAGCCGCGGCCAGCGACTCCCGCGTCGGCTGCTCGCCGGTGAGCGCGGCCAGCTCGGGGAGCAGCTCCCGGTGCCGACCCAACGCCAGCTCGGTCGTCAGCCGCAACTCCTGCGCCGCCCAACGCGACTCGTCGAGCCCCGCGCACAGCCGCCGCCGTACATCCTCAGAAGCAACATCCGCCAGCGCCGGACCGCGCCACAACGCCAGTGCGTCGACCAGAAGCTTCCGACGCTGCTCCAGATCGTCAAGCGGCTTCGCCTGCTCGACCAGCGCAGCAAACAGCTCCACATCAGTACGCCCGGTCGGGACCTCAATGGCATAGCCAAGCGACCCAGTGACCAACTTGCTGTCGCCGGCAGCCAGCACTGTCCGCAGCCGCGACACATAGACCTGCAGCGCCCGCCGAGGACTACCAGGCTGTTCCTCCGGCCAGAGCAACTCGATCAACCGGTCAGCAGCCACAGCCTTGCCGGACTCCAGCAACAGGACAGCCAGCAGCAGACGCTCCTGCCTGCGCTTCAGCTCGACCTGCTGCCCACCCGCCCAGATCTGGACAGGACCAAGCAGTCGGAACTCCACCCCCGCAGCGTAGTCAGCCGGCCCGCTCCCGCTGGTAAGCGCCGGGTAACACCCCGCCCTCATCCTGTCCGCGCACCGCCGCGCCCCACGGAAGAGGTCACCCCATGCCCAGCCCTTGGCTATCCGCCGCAGCCGCCCTAGCCCTCCTAGCCGCAGGCCTCCTCACCAACGGCCAGAACACCACCCGAGACTGGTGCGGCACAGCCCTGTCCCCCCAGTCCCACTGCCGCGGAACCGCCGCACCACGCACCCGAGTGGAGCCCCGAGTAAGAGCCCTCCGCCGCCGCCCAGCCCGCCCGGAGACCCAGGCCAACGTGCTCACCCGGGAGCCCGCCCCAGTCAAACCCTCAGGGCGAGCCCACTCACGCTGGCTCCTCCACACCACGACCCAGCCGCCGCGCCTGCACTCACCGACGACGCCTCCTCCACACCACCAGCCGGCCGCCGCGGCCCCAGCCACCGCAGACCTATCCGGCCGCATGACCGCCCAGCTAGCCCAGCTCAGTCCTGGCGCACGTTGACCGTCACGAACGGCGGCTTGACGACCTCGAAGGCCTCTTGGCGGCCCCGGATGTCGACCGTGACCTCGTCGCCTTCCTTGACCCCGGCGTCGAGCAGCGCCAGCGCGATGCCCTTCTTCAGGGTCGGCGAGAACGTGCCCGACGTGACCTCACCCAACGCACCATCAGCGCCGGCCACCGTCATGTGCGGCCGCGGGATGCCCCGGCCTACAGCGCGCAACCCACGCAGGATCCGCTTCGGGCCGGCCTCCTTCTCGGCGCGCAGCGCGGCGTCGCCCCAGAAGTGCTCCTTCTTCCACCCGACCGCCCAGCCGGACCGCGCCTGCACCGGCGTGATCTCCGGCGAGATGTCCTGCCCGTGCAGCGGGTACCCCATCTCGGTCCGCAGCGTGTCCCGCGCCCCCAGACCGGCCGGCGCGATCCCGTACTGCTCTCCCGCGGCCAGCAACGCGTCGAACACCGCGACAGCAGCGTCGTTCGGTACGACGAGCTCGTAACCACGCTCACCCGTGTAGCCCGTCCGGCATACCACCACCGGCGTACCGGCGAAGTCCGCGACGGCGAACGCCATGTAGTCGTGCCCCGTCGGCAGCCCGATCGCGGCGACGACGTCGTCGGAGTGCGTGCCCTGGACGGCGAGGATCGCGTAGTCGTCGTGGGTGTTGGTCACCACGACCCCGTCCGGCGCCTGCTCGGCGAGCCGTCGTACGACCTCGGCCGTGTTCGCGGCGTTCGGGATCAGGAACACGTCGTCGTCCGCGTGCAGGTACGCGATCAGGTCGTCGACCACGCCGCCGTCCTCGGCACAGCACAGCGTGTACTGGGCCTGGCCGGGGCCGATCTTGCCCAGGTCGTTGGTCAGGCAGGAGTTCACGTACGCCGCGGCGCCCGGCCCCTTGACCGTGGCCTTGCCCAGGTGGCTCACGTCGAACACCCCGACCGAGGTCCGGACCGCGGTGTGCTCGGCCACCACCCCGCCGTACTCCAGGGGCATCTCCCAGCCGCCGAACTCGGCGAACTTGGCTCCCAGGGCGACGTGCCGCTCGTGCAGCGGGGACTTCTTCAAGCTGGTCATGCAGCGGAACCTACCTGACCGGCGCGGCCGGGCGGGACAGCCCGATGAGGCAGGCTCGGTGGTGTGGCACGCATCTCCCGCGCCGCTCCCACGTAGCATGCTGGAGCAGCATTCACGTACCGTCACGACCGGCGCACCTGCCATCCGGTCAAGGAGGACTGAGGATTTCGTGAGCACCATCACCCTGAGCAAGTCAGATGCGGCCGGCGTCAAGACCGACGTCGTCGTCATCGGTGTCGTCAGGCTCGACGGCGGCGTCGCGCTGCCGGCCGGCACCGAGTCGCTGAACGCCGCGTACGACGGCCGCCTGGTGGAGGTGCTGTCCGGGCTCGGAGCCACCGGCAAGACCGGTGAGGTCACCAAGGTTCCCGGCCCGAAGCCGGGCAAGTCGGCGACGCTGATCGCGGTCGGCCTCGGCGCCGCGCCGGACGGCGCGCTGAAGACCGAGGACCTGCGCACCGCCGCCGGTGTCGGCGTCCGCGCCGCGAAGACCGCGCAGTCGGTCGCGTTCGCGCTGCCGACGCCGGACGCCGACTGCGTCCGGGCGGTCGCCGAGGGCGCGCTGATCGGCCGCTACTCGTTCAACGCCTACAAGTCCGAGGCCTCGACCGACGCGCCGGGCAACCTGACGCTGCTCACCGACCTGGCCCGCAACAAGGACGCCAAGGCCGCGCTGGAGCGCGCCCAGGTGGTCGCCGACGCGGTCCACCAGGTCCGCGACTGGGTGAACATGCCGCCCTCGGACCTGCACCCGGCCGAGTTCGCCGCGCACACGCAGAAGCTCGCCAAGGAGTACGGCGTCAAGGTCGAGGTGCTGGACGAGAAGGCCCTGGCCAAGGGCGGGTACGGCGGCATCCTCGGCGTCGGCCAGGGCTCGGACAACCCGCCGCGGCTGATCCGGCTCAGCTACACGCCGAAGAAGCCGGTCACGCACCTCGCGTTCGTCGGCAAGGGCATCACGTTCGACTCGGGCGGCCTGTCTCTGAAGACGGCGTCCGGGATGATCAGCATGAAGGCCGACATGGCCGGCGCGGCCGCGGTGGTCGGCGCGACGATCGCGATCGCGCGGCTCGGGCTGCCGGTCCAGATCACGACGTACGCCGCGATGGCCGAGAACATGCCGTCGGGCTCGGCGGCGCGGCCGTCCGACGTACTGACCATGTACGGCGGCAAGACCGTCGAGGTCCTGAACACCGACGCCGAGGGCCGCCTGGTCCTGGGCGACGCGCTGGTCCGTGCGTCCGAGGACGAGCCTGACCTGATCGTCGACGTGGCGACCCTGACCGGCGCCTGTGTCGTTGCCCTGGGCACCAAGGTGGCGGGCGCGTTCGCGAACACCGACACCGCCCGCGAGCGGGTCATCGACGCGGCGCTCGCGGCCGGCGAGGCGATGTGGCCGCTGCCGATCCCGTCCGAGATGCTCGACAAGCTCCGCTCGCACTCGAAGGTCGCCGACCTCGCGAACATCACCGGCGAGCCCTGGGGCGGCGCCCTCGCCGCCGCCGCCTTCCTCGGCGACTTCGTTGCCGAAGGCATCGACTGGGTCCACCTGGACGTCGCCGGCCCCGCCTTCAACGACGGCGGCGCCTCCGGCTACACCTCCACCGGCGGCACGGGCTACTCCGTCCGCACCCTGGTAGAGCTGGCGGCCGCAGCCAGCTGAACTGAGCTGACCTGAGCTGACCTGAGCTGACCTGGCCCGGCGCGCACACCAGCGCGCTGGGCCGGCAGCGCAGCGATCTGCGCGCGAAGCTGCGCTCGGGGCGGCCCTCACCCCACCCCACCCACATTCACTACCCGGCTGGGTAGCGGATCTCCAGCATCGTGCAGCCCTCTGCTGTGCTGTACGGGCCGTGCGGCATGCCCGGCCTGCGCGCCGCGTACTGGCCAGCACCGAAGGTCTTGCCCAGTGTGAGGTCCGTCAGCGAACCCTCGAGCAGGTAGACCTCCTCGAAGTACTCGTGCCGGATCACCTCACTGGTGATCGTCCCCGGAGCCCAGCGGGCGATCCGCGTGAGGTTGTCCTCAGGCCCTTCGCTCAGGACCCGTTGGCTGATCCCGCCGCCCGCGTCGGTCCACTCGACCTGGTCGACACCGAAGAACTCGTGCTCGGCCTTCATGCCCCTCGCCTCAGTCCCACGCCGCGGCAAGCTGTTCGACGGCGTACTCGATCCAGCTGGTCACCCCGCGCGGATCAGTCAGCTCCACCCGCCAAGCATCGGCGAACTGATCCACCCCAGCAATCATCGGGATCGTCCCGCTCAGCAACACCGTGCCCGGCCGCAGCAGGTCGCCCAGCTCCTTCACCCAGTACGACGGCGGCAGCAGCTGCGCCAGCGTCCCGTCCTGGATCAGCTGCTCCTCGTCGCCGTGCCGCACCCACGCCCTCAGCGTGAACGCGTCCAGCTCACTCTCCACCGACGCCAGCGGCCAAGCGACATCCCCCAGCGCGTCCGGCGCAGTCTGCTTGCTCCACGCGACCCCGTGCACCTCCAGCGCCCGGTCCGTGTGATCGCACGCCACAGTCAGCAGCAGGTCGTCCTGCCCCTCACCGACCACCAGCGCCCACTCCGCCTCCCCCGACGTCCGCCCGTGCGCGACCTGGACCACGTCGGGCCGACCGACCAGCGACGCCGACAGCGGGTACAGCGTCGGGATCCGCCCAGGCGCCGGCACCCCCAGCTCGGCCAACTCGTCGACGTGGTGCTGAACCTGCGCGGTGTCGCGCCCGGCGTACCCGGCATTGAGCGCGTACCGCACCTCGACCTCCCGCACCGACCCGTCCGGGAGCGTGAATCGCAGAACCTGGGACATCCGAACCTCCACTGACTTGTTGCCGGCGCGTTCCCGCGGCGATGAAACCGAGCGCGACCAGTCCCTCTGATCGCGCTCCCATCAGCCCCTCATCCACAGAAATCTCCGACATCGCTTGCGTGAACACGTTGTATACGACGAGTATGGAGCATCGTCCCAAGGAGGTCCAACCCGATGCCAACGCCCACTGGCCCAACCCCCGCCGGCTCAACCCCGCCTGGCCCCGCGCCCGGCGGCCCTGTGCCCACGGCTCCCGGTCCGCACCCGGCGGCTGGGGCTCAGGGCGATCGCCGGAGCCTGTACAAGGCGTTCGCCGCGAGCCTGTCCGGCACGTCGCTGGAGTGGTACGACTTCGCCGTCTACAGCTCCGCCGCCGCGCTCGTCTTCGGCGACCTGTTCTTCCCCGGCAGCGACCCGCTCACCGGCACCCTGCAGGCTTTCGCGACGTACGCCGTGGGGTACGTCGCGCGCCCGCTCGGCGGGATCTTCTTCGGCCGCCTGGGCGACGTGATCGGCCGCAAGCGCGTGCTCGTCGCGACTCTGCTGCTGATCGGCGTCGCGACCTTCTTCATCGGACTGCTGCCGACGCACGCCCAGGCCGGTGCGATCGCGCCGACCCTGCTGGTGTTCCTGCGCTTCGTGCAGGGCGTCGGAGTCGGCGGCGAGTGGGGTGGGGCGGTACTGCTCAGCAGCGAGTTCAGCCAGGCCGGACAGCGCGGCTTCTGGGCGTCGGCCGCGCAGGTGGGACCGCCGCTCGGCACGCTGATGGCGAACGGCGTACTGGCCGTACTGGCCGGCGCACTGTCCGAGGACGCGTTCCTGAGCTGGGGCTGGCGGGTCGCGTTCCTGCTGTCCGCCGTACTGGTCGGTTTCGGCCTGCTGATCCGGACCAGGCTGGAGGAGACTCCGGTGTTCAAGGAGCTCGAGGCACGCGGCGACCGCCCGACCGCACCGGTCACCGAGGTGCTCCGCACGCAGGGCCGCGGGCTACTGGCGGCCATCCTGGCCCGGGTTGGGCCGGACGTGCTGTACGCGATGTTCGCCGTGTTCGTGCTGACCTACGCGACGCAGGAGCTCGACATGAGCCGCGGCCAGGCAGTCACCGCCGTACTGGTCGGGTCTGCGTTCCAGGTCGGGCTGATCCCGCTGTCGGGCTGGCTGTCCGACCGGTACGGACGCCGCCTGATCTATGGGATTGGCGCGATCGGCGGGGCTGTGTGGAGCGTGGTGTTCTTCGCCATCGCGTCGTCGCTGGCCACTGTGCTGCCTGGTGTGGTGATCGGGCTGGTGTTCCACTCGCTGATGTACGGGCCGCAGGCAGCGTTCGTGTCCGAGCAGTTCACCGCCCGGCTGCGCTACACGGGCAGCTCCCTCGCCTACACCCTGGCCGGCGTCATCGGCGGAGCCCTTGCCCCGCTGGCGTTCACGTACTTCCTGGCCAAAGCCGGTACTGGCTACGTCATCGCGGCGTACATCGTGGTCGCCTGCCTGGTAACCCTGGTCGGCCTGCGCCTCGGCCGAGCAGTGCAGGACGACGTAGCAGCCAGCCCCCGAGACGCAGTGGCTGCTGCGTGAGACGGCACGGCACGACTCGGCTGTGCGCAGGTCGGCCCGGCGTGACCGGGCCCGGCCCGGCGCAGCCTGGCGTGACCAGGCCCGGCCCGGCGCAGCCCGGCGTGACCAGGCCCTGCCCGGCGCAGCTCTGCATGACTCAGCTGGGCGGGCTCAGCCGTGCATGAGGATGTTGCCGGTGGTGTCGAGGTGGCGGAGGATCGCGGCCTCGGCTGCGGCGGTGTCGCCGGAGGCCAGGCCGTCGACGATGGCCTGGTGCTCGGACAGTACGTCCTGCCGCCGGGTAGCACTGCGCCGCAGCGCCACGACCCCCAGCAGCACGTGCCGCGCTCGCAGGCTGTCGTACAGACGAATGAGCACCGAGTTGCCGGTCGCTCCGATCAGCAGCGCGTGGAACCTGCTGTCCAGCTCGATGAACTCCCTCGCATCGCCGGACTCCACGATCGACCGCTGCTCCTCCAGCACCTCGGTCATCAACGCGACCGGCGCCGTACCAGCGGCCAGACAACTCGTCGCCGCCCAGGACTCGATCACCCCGCGGGCCTGCATCATCTCGGCGATCTCCCGCCCCGGCACCGGCGCCACGAACGCGCCGCGGTGTGGCACCAGCTGGACCAGGTCCTCGGCGGCCAGCATCAGCAACGCCTCACGGACCGGCGTCCGGGAGACGCCGACCTCGGTCGCGACAGCCTGCTCGTTGATGAACGTGCCGGAGACCGCGGGGTCGCTCAGGACCGTCCCTCGCAGGTACATGTAGGCACGATCGCGGCCGGAGTCCCCACTCAAATGCATACTCAATGTATACAGCCTTGGAGGGTTCATGACAGCTTCGTCCATGCCAGGCGCCGACGCGACGCCACGCACTGCGCAGTCCACAGCACAGCAGCCCCAGCAATCCACTCTGCGCGTAGCCGCCGCCCAGATCCTCACCGGCGCAGATCCGGTCGCCAATCTAGCCGGTGCGGTCGACGCCGTACGCCGAGCCGCTGACGCCGGAGCTCAGGTCGTCGCCCTACCGGAAGCCACCCTCGCGGCGTTCGGCAGCGACCTGCGAGCAGTGGCCGAGCCCCTCGACGGCCCCTTCGCGAACGGACTGCGGAAGGTCGCCGAGGAGACCGGCGTGGTCGTCGTCGCGGGGCTGTTCGAGCCGTCGGACGACGGGCGGGTGTTCAACACGCTCCTGGCGACCGGCCCGGGCGTCGAGGCGTCGTACCGGAAGATCCACCTGTACGACGCCTTCGGCTCGCGAGAGTCAGATCTGGTTGCCCCCGGCAAGGAGCTGGTCGTCTTCGAGTTTCAGGGCGTGACGGTCGGGCTGGCGACCTGCTACGACCTGCGGTTCGCGGACCAGTTCACCGCGCTGGGACGGCTGGGCGCGGAACTGATCGTCGTACCGGCTTCCTGGGGTGCCGGCCCCGGCAAGGAGGAGCAGTGGGACCTGCTGACCCGAGCCCGCGCGTCGGACGCGCAAGCCTGGCTGCTGGCCTGCGACCAGGCCTGGACTCCCCCGGCCGGGACAGACCCGCTGGGCATCGGCCGAAGCGTCCTCGCTGACCCGCTGGGACGAGTGAACGCCCGCCTGGGCTCCGAACCCGCCCTGCTCCTGGGCACGGTCGACCCTGAGCTGGCTGCTTCAACCCGCCAACGCGTGCCAATCCTCTAGCTGGGCCGGCCACACCCAGCCCCGACCGCTGTGGACAGCAGCGCGATGGACAGCGTCGCCGCCACCGGCATCCACCGACCCGGTCGCGACAACCTGACCGTGCAGAGAGGCCATCAGCCCCACAAGTACCAGCGCGCGCCGAGATCTCCGGCCTCGTCCAGTCCGGCAACAGACTGTTAGGCGAGCCCGTTCTTCTTCTGGCGGGCGTTGTACTCGCGCATCCGCGGCGGGTACCCGACCACGGCCGCGTCGTACGACGGGATGCCCAGCTTGTTCAGGAAGTTGTGCGCCCACTCGACCGACGGCACCCGGCGACGGGTCCACTCACCGTCGACGGCCACCAGGAGCAGCGTGTACTCCGTGACGGCGGTGCGCGGCTCGACGAACCCCTCGACGCCCTGCCGCGTCTGGACGAACTCACGCAGATGCGCCTGGTCGGGAGTGTCCGACTTGCGCAACGTGCCGGGCTTCTGCCGGCGACCGAACCACTTCATGGACAAAGTGTCCCCTATCACCGCAAATTCGTCCCCGATCCAATAGGCCCCGCCCACCACGTGCCGCCGCGGCCACCCCTCGCTGCCGCCGTCCCCTCACCGGAGACGGCCACGACCGCGGCGCCACGTGGTTCCCGAACCGTCCGATCCCCCGAGGACCCCCGCCTCCGGACGGCCCGTCGTACGGGCTGCCCAGTACGACGCAGCGCCCGCCGAAGAAGTTCGGAACACCTCTCCCACCACCCCGGTGATGACCGCACGAGCCGGAGCGCGTCGCCCCCATCTCCTCGCCGGACACCGACCGGTCCCTCGGCATCCTGAGCGGACACCCTCACAAACCACACCCGCCGTACGGCGAGCCCGGGCACGACCCAACGCGCGCTCGGTGACAAGATGACGCCGGGCCGGAACTCCGCGACCCGGGGCCGCCCGCCGACCTGTTGACCCACGGAGGAACCTGTGACGACCACGGCAGACAGCAAGACCTACGACCTGGTGATTCTCGGCGGAGGCAGTGGCGGGTACGCCGCCGCGCTGCGCGCCGCCGTTCTCGGGAAGTCCGTCGCCCTCGTCGAGAAGGACAAGCTCGGCGGGACCTGCCTGCACCGTGGCTGCATCCCCACCAAGGCGCTGCTGCACGCCGCCGAGGTGGCCGACTCCGCCCGCGAGGGTGAGCAGTTCGGCGTCCGGACGACGCTCGAGGGCGTCGACATGGGCGGCGTGAACAAGTACAAGGACGGCGTCGTCGACCGGCTGTTCAAGGGCCTGCAGGGGCAGATCAAGTCCCGCGGCATCACCGTGATCGAGGGCGAGGGACGGCTGACCTCCCCGACCACGGTCGAGGTCGGCGGTACGACGTACACGGGCAAGAACGTGATCATCGCCTCCGGCTCGTACTCGCGCTCCCTGCCCGGCCTCGAGCTCGACGGCCACCGCGTGATCGCCAGCGAGCACGCGCTGACGCTGGACCGCGTGCCGGAGTCCGCGGTCGTGCTCGGCGGCGGCGTGATCGGTGTCGAGTTCGCCAGCGCGTGGACCTCGTTCGGTACGAAGGTGACGATCGTCGAGGCGCTGCCGCGGCTGGTCCCGGCCGAGGACGCCGACTGCAGCAAGACGCTCGAGCGGGCGTTCCGCAAGCGCAAGATCGCCTTCAAGACCGGTACGTCGTTCGAGTCCGTCGAGGTGACCGACAACGGCGTCCGGGTGACCGTCGCCGGCGGCGAGGTGATCGAGGCCGAACTGCTGCTGGTCGCGGTCGGCCGCGGTCCGAACACCTCCGGACTCGGGTACGAAGAGGTCGGCGTCGCGCTCGACCGCGGCTTCGTGACCGTCGACGAGAACCTGCAGACCAGCGTGCCGGGCGTGTACGCCGTCGGCGACATCGTGCCCGGGCTGCAGCTCGCGCACCGCGGCTTCCAGCAGGGCATCTTCGTCGCCGAGCACGTCGCCGGGCTGAACCCGGCCCCGATCGACGAGGTCGGCATCCCGCGCGTCACCTACTCCGAGCCGGAGGTCGCGTCCGTCGGCCTGACCGAGGAGCAAGCGCGGGCGACGTACGGCGAGGTCGAGATCCTGAACTACAACCTGGGCGGGAACGGCAAGAGCCAGATCCTGAAGACCCAGGGGTTCGTGAAGCTGGTCCGGGCCAAGGACGGCGCGGTGGTCGGCCTGCACATGGTCGGCTCCCGGGTCGGCGAACTGATCGGCGAGGCCCAGCTGATCTACAACTGGGAGGCGTTCCCGGCCGACGTCGCGCCGCTCGTGCACGCCCACCCGACCCAGAACGAGGCTCTCGGCGAAGCGCACCTGGCGCTGGCCGGAAAGCCTTTGCACTTCCACGAGTAAGTTGGTGGTGCGCCGCAACGGGCGTGTCCGCCGTGACCCGGCGGCGCCCCGTTCCGGCGGCACCGTAGGCTGACTTCGAGACCGATCGACGAAGGAGCAACGACCGTCATGCCGACCTCTGTATCCCTGCCGGCCCTCGGGGAGAGCGTCACCGAAGGAACCGTCACCCGCTGGCTCAAGCAGGTCGGTGACACGGTTGCCGTCGACGAGCCCCTGCTGGAGGTCTCGACCGACAAGGTCGACACCGAGATCCCCTCCCCCGTGGCCGGCACTCTCCTGGAGATCAAGGCCGCCGAGGACGAGACCGTAGAGGTCGGCGCCGAGCTCGCCGTCATCGGCGACGCCGGCGAGTCCACCGGCGGCGACTCGGCCCCGGCCGAGTCCACCGACGAGTCCGCGGCCCCCGCCGCCGAGCAGGCACAGGCACCGGCCGAGCAGGCACAGGCTCCCGCCGAGTCCGCCCCGGCCCCGCAGGCCGAGGCTCCGGCCGCACAGGCCCCCGCCGCGCAGCAGGCCGAGCCGCAGGCGCAGGCCCCGGCCGCGCAGCAGGCCGACTCGGCCGCGCCGCAGGCGCAGGCCTCGGGCGACGACTCCTCCAGCTCTTCTTCGGCCGAAGCGGCCTCAGCCCCCGCGGCCTCCCCGGCCGCATCGGCACCCAGCTCAGGTGGCACCTCCGTCACCCTCCCCGCCCTCGGCGAGAGCGTCACCGAAGGCACCGTGACGCGCTGGCTCAAGCAGGTGGGCGACGACGTAGCCGTCGACGAGCCGCTGCTCGAGGTCTCCACCGACAAGGTCGACACCGAGATCCCGTCGCCGGTCGCCGGCAAGCTCCTCGAGATCAAGGTCGCCGAGGACGAGACCGTCGAGGTCGGCGCCGAGCTCGCAGTCGTCGGTTCCGGCGACGCGGCCCCGGCCCAGGAAGCCCCGAAGCAGGAGCCCCCGGCCGAGGCGAAGCAGGAAGCCCCCGCCGAGCAGGCCCCGGCCGCCCAGGCACCGGCCCCGCAGGCAGCTCCGGCCCCGCAGGCTCAGGCACCGGCTGCACAGGCTCCGGCCCCGCAGCAGGCCCCGCCGGCCCAGGCCCCGGCCCCGCAAGCAGCCCCCGCCCCGCAGTCGACCCAGGCCCCGGCCGCCCAGGCGCCCGCCGCCCAAGCTCCGGCAGCACAAGCTCCGGCAGCACAGGCCCCGGCCGCCAGCTCCAACGGCTCCTCCTCCGAGGGCCCGAACTACGTCACCCCGCTGGTCCGCAAGCTCGCCGCGGAGAACAACGTCGACCTCGGCGCCGTACAGGGCACCGGAGTCGGCGGCCGCATCCGCAAGCAGGACGTCATCGCCGCCGCTGAAGCAGCCAAGACCGCCCCGGCCCCCGCCGCCGCAGCCCCGGCAGCAGCGACCCCGGCGGCGAACGCGCCGGTCAGCCCGCTGCGCGGCACCACCGAGAAGATGAGCCGGATCCGCAAGGCGATCGCCAGCCACATGGTGAACTCGCTGAAGGTGTCGGCCCAGCTGACCACGGTCGTCGAGGTCGACGTCACCGAGATCGCCAAGCTGCGCAACGCGAAGAAGAACGAGTTCTTCGCCCGCGAAGGCGTCAAGCTGTCCTTCCTGCCGTTCTTCGCGCTCGCCGCGATCGACGCGCTGAAGCAGTACCCGAAGCTCAACGCCTCGATCAACGAGGAGGCCGGCGAGGTCACCTACCACGCCGCCGAGCACCTGGGCATCGCCGTGGACGCCGAGAAGGGCCTGATGGTCCCGGTCGTGCACAACGCCGGCGACCTGAACATCGCCGGCCTGGCGAAGAAGATCGCCGACCTCGCCGACCGCACCCGCAACAACAAGGTGCTGCCGGACGAGATGGCGGGCGGTACGTTCACGATCACGAACACCGGCAGCCGCGGCGCTCTGTTCGACACCCCGATCCTGAACCAGCCCCAGGTCGGCATGCTCGGTACGGGTGCGGTCGTCAAGCGCCCGGTCGTCATCACCCACCCCGAGCTCGGCGAGACCATCGCGATCCGCCAGATGGTCTACCTGGCCCTCACCTACGACCACCGTCTGGTCGACGGCGCCGACGCGGCCCGCTACCTGACGGCAGTCAAGGCCCGCCTGGAAGAAGCCCAGTTCGACGTCTGATCGCCACCAGCAGCAGCAAGCCGACCCGCTCGGGCCTCCCAGCCCGAGCGGGTCGGCTCGTTTCTACCCCTGTCCTCCGGAGGTTCGCGTGAAGTACGTCCTGGCCGGCGCGTCCGGCTTCCTCGGTACGGCGCTCGCCCGCGACCTCGTTGCCGACGGCCACCAAGTCACCCGCCTGGTACGCCGTACGCCCGCCTCCCCCGACGAGCTCCAGTGGAACCCCGCCACCGGCCGGCTCGACGCCAAGGCCCTCATCGGCGCCGACGTCCTCGTCAACCTCGCCGGCGCGAACATCGGCCGCCCCTGGACCCCGACGTACCGCGCAACCATCCGCGAGAGCCGCGTCCGCACCACCGCCACCCTCGCCGAGGCCGCCGCCCAACTCGACCGCAAGCCGGTGTTCCTCACCCAGAGCGGCATCGGCGGGTACGGCATGGACTGCGGCGACGACCTCCTCACCGAAGCCTCCCCCCTCGGCGACGGCTTCCTCGCTGACGTCGTCCGCGTCTGGGAAGGCGCCGCCGACCCCGCCCGCGAGGCAGGCTGCCGAGTAGCTACCCTCCGTACCGGCGTAGTCCTGGCCCACCAGGCCCCCGCCTTCCAGCTCCTCACCCTCCCCTTCCGCCTAGGCGTAGGCGGCCGCCTCGGCCCCGGCACCCAGTACTTCCCCGTCGTCTCCCTCCCCGACTGGCTCCGAGCCGTCCGCCACACCGCCGAACACGACACCGTCGAGGGCCCCGTCAACATCACCCTCCCCACCCCCATCACCAACCAGAAATTCACCAAGTCCCTCGCCACCCAACTCCACCGCCCCGCCCTCATCCCCGTCCCCGCCAAGGCCCTCACCACCCTGCTGGGCGAGTTTGCCTGGGAACTCCTAGGCAGCAAACGAGCCCTCCCCACCACCCTCCAAACCACCGGCTTCACCTTCACCCACTCCACTCCCCAACAGGCCATAGCCGCAGCCCTCGCCCACTAGCCATCCCCAGCCGAAGCCCCGACTCCAGCCCGAGTCCACCTCAAAGAAGCCGGCCCTAGCGCGGGCGCCGCTCCCCGCCCCTTGGCCGCCGTCAGCCCCACACCTGCGCACCGTCGCGCTCCAAACCTCGCCATCGTCAGCGCGACACCCGCGCACCGATACGCCATCGGCCCTTCGCGGCGAGGACAAACCCAGCTGCGCATCGATCTGCCGGATGGTCTCTGGAGCAGCAGCGGGACCGCGGCGAGCGTCCGACACACACCTGCCGGGTCTGCAGTTGTCTGCCCCCGCTGCCGCGGGTGTCCTCCACACCGCTGTGCCCAAGTCGGCGTCCGTACGACGTACAGGTGAAGCGCTCGTTGTTTGGTGATGAGGTCGCCCGCGGGATTGGGATCGGCTTCATGGGATTGGGCGTGCAGTGACCCGGCAGGTGGGCAGCGGAGGAGGCCTGTGGTAGCCGACGTGGATGCCCGGGTCATCATCCAGCTGATGAGAGCTGCCGGCTCACCGCCTGCCAGCACACGTACGGCTGTCACGCGGCCAGACCGGGCACGGGGGGCGGCTGGCAAGCGGTACGGCCGGCACGCTGCTAGAAGTACCCGGCGCGGACGTACTCCGCGTCCTCGGTGATCTCCCAGCGATGCACCCGGTACCACCACAGCGGCAATGCCGTCACGAACGGCGGCCACACCACGGCGACGACGGCAGCCGGTGCGAGCGGCCAGAGCGCGGCGGGTGGCGCGGGCAGGTGGCACGCGTGCGGCTGACACGCGGTCCGGCCGGGCACGGGGGCGGCCGGCACATGGCGGGTGGCACGCGGACGGCTGACACGCGACACGGCCGGGCACGAGGGCTTGCAAGCGGTGCCGCCAGCTCCTCGGCGGCCTGCACGCGGTGCCACCCACCCGTGGGTGGCCGACTCGCGGGCTGCCGGTTTGCGGCGGGAGTTTGTTCGCGGACGAGCTGGGTCGGACGAGGCCGCAGCATGGGGCGGGCTCGTCGCTGCGTCGAGGGCACGCGGCATCGCCGCGAGGGCCGAGCAACACCTTCGGCCATCAGCGCAGCAACGTCCTGCAGCCGGAACTCGCTGCCGAAGACAGTGCCGTCCGCAGCAGCGACCGGCACAGCTCGGTCGTCCCAGCCGTCCGTCGGCGTACGCCCTCGACCTGCCCGTCGGGCAGCATCACCATTGCGTCGAGAGCGCGCATCGCCGTTGCGTCGAGAGCGCGCTCGCCGTTGCGTCGAGAGCGCGCTCGCCGTTGCGTCGAGGGCGTGCATCGCCGTTGCAGTGAAAGCGTGGGGCGGTGTTGCGTGACGGCGTGCGTCTGCGTTGCATGACGGCTTGCATCGCCGTGCGGTGAGGATGGGCGTCGCATCGCATGACAACGCTCGACGCCATTGCGGTGGAGGCGCGCCATCTTTTGTATGACGATGCTCGACGGCATTGCGGTGAAGGCGCGCGTCGCCTCTGCATGAAGGCGTGCATCACTGTCGCAGCGAGGGTGGGCGTCGCTGTCGCGGTGAGGGTTGGGCATCGCTGTCGCGTGAGGGTGGGCGTCGCCGCGGCGATGCTGGCTACGGAGGTTGAGCTGGGGTGGCCCATCCTGGGCGGGTGACCTGGGGACGGCCATGGTTCATGGTGATGGTCCAGTGGTCGTGGTGGACGTCGATGTGGTGGGCTTTGCAGAGCAGGGCGAGGTTGGTGATCGTGGTGGGGCCGCCGTCGGCCCAGTGGACCAGGTGGTGGGCTTCGCACATTGCGGGTGGGGCCTGGCAGATCACGCATCCCTTGTCGCGGGCATTCAAGGTCTGACGGATTGCTCGCGTCACGAAGCGGTGTTCGGTGCCGACATCCAGGGGCTCTGAGTTGGAGCCGAGGACCAGCGGGATGAGGCCGGCGTCGCAGGCTAGGCGGCGTACGGCGCTGGTGGACAAGGTGGCGCCTGAGGCGAGGGTGCCCGCGCCGATACCCGCTGTCAGATCGTTGAGATCAACGGTGACGGTGATGTGGGGTTTGATGTCACCGTGGGCGGGGGCGGCTGTGCCGGTGGATGCAGCCGAGGTGAGGATGGCAGTGAGGGCGTCGGCTTGCCGTTTGCCGCGGCTGCGGGGGTCGCGGGCGCCGTCGGGGGTCTGGTGGGGTTTGGCGCCGGCGAAGATCAGGGTGTGGAAGAGCTCGGCGTTGTCGCCGGCTAGGTAGCCGGCGAATTCGACGCCTAGTTCGTCGCGCTTCAGCCAGAGGGTTTCCGCGGCGAGGGCTTGGGCTTCGGGTTCGGGGCCGTCGGTGTCGAGGGTGTTGCGGATGTGTTTGCCGAGTTTGCGTAGGTCTCCTGGGCAGAGGGTCTGGGCGGCTTTGACGAGTTCGTGTTCGGCGACTTGGAGGGTCTCGACGGGGACCGTCGCGGTGGCGGGGATGCGTTCGAGGGTGGTGATGATGGCTTCGGCTTGTCCCACATGCAGCACCATCTCGCCCGCCTCGCCCGCCTCGCCCGGCGCGCCCATCTCGCCCGCCTCGCCCACGTCGCCCACGGCAGGATCGTCGGGCGCGGCTGCGCCGGAGGCTGTGGCTGTGGCTGCGGCCGGGGCTGCGGCTGGGGGCTCGCTGGTGGCTTGGAGGGCTGCTTGGACCTCCGCGTACTTCGGCAGGGCCGTGGCTAGGCGTAGGTCTCGGCGGACTTCGGTGGGGTCCAGGCGGTGGCGGACGGCGACCAGTTGGACGGTGTCTCGGGCGCCGATTTCGGCGGCGTGGCCGTTGGTGTCCAGAGCCGATAACAGCTGCAGGCGGTAGGTCTGGAGGTGGGTGAGCTGGGTTTGGACGGCGTCGAGCGCCGACAGCATTTCGCTGCCGGTCATGGACCACGGGGGTCGCTCGTCGCAGTACGTCATACGGATCAGTCTCCTGGAGGGCGCCGACAGTTTTGAGGGGATGGCCTTGTTTATAAGAGGTTTAGGCAGGGGTGATCGTGGTGATGCGCCAGGTCTTGCCGTTGGGGGTGAGGGTGATTCGGCGGGTGGTGGGTGGGCCGGGTGGGAGTTGGGTTTGGCCGGTGGGGGTCAGGGCTGTGGCGGAGATGAGGCGGTCGGTGACTCGGAGGGTGATGGTGGGGCCGGGGGTGGGCTCTTGGGTTAGGTGCTCGATGTGGAAGCGGAGGTTGGCGATTCGGATCTTTTGGGCTTGGTAGGTGGCTAGGGCTGCTCGGTCTGTGGTCCAGGGGTTGCTGCCTGGTTGGTAGACGGCGTCGAGTTCGGCGGGGTTGAGGGTCCAGAAGGCGTGGGCTCGGCGTTGGTCCAGGGCCTGGAGGGTTTGTTGCCAGGTTGTGGCGCTGGGTGAGGGCGAGGCCATGGGCGTTGGAATGGAGGAGGTTGGGGTGGTCGGGGTTGGGGTGGTCGGAGCTGGGGTTGTGGGTTTGGTGGGGGTGGGTGATGGGGGTGCTGCGGCGGCTGGGTTGGTGGTGGGGGTGTCGAGGATGCCGAGGGTGGTCAGGGCCAGGGCTGTGACTACGAGGGCGGCTAGGGCTGAGGCGGCGAGGATTCCGTAAGCGGTTCGGTGGGAGCGAGGGGCTCGGTGGGTGGTGCTGGCGAGGATGCGGTTGAGGCGGGTGGTGTTGTCGCGGCGGGCTCGGCGGGTGGTGTCTCGGCGGGGTTTTCGGCGGTTTTGAGGGCGGGGTTGGACCGTGGGAATCGCACTGGGGCTGGCGGTTGGGGCTGGGGTGGTCGGGCCTGGCGTGGTCGGGGCGGGGGCTGGTCTTGGGGTGAGAAGGGGACGGGTGGGAGCGGGTTGGGACTCGGGGGTGGAGTGGTCGGGGAATGCGAGGTTGAGAGGTGTGGGTGGGGAGAGGTCCAGGACCTTGCGGGCCAGGGTTGGGGCTGTGGTGTGGGTGAAGAGCGTGGCGGGGAACGGGGTGGTGGTACCGGCGGCCAGTTGAGTTAGAGCACCGAGGGCTGTCAGGTCGTCGGCTTGGGTCGTGGTGGGGTCCTGGGAGCGGAGGGCTGTGTCGGTGATGACGGGGCGGCCGTCGGCGTCGAAGAGGATGTTGGCGGGGGTCAGGCGGCCGTGGTGGAGGCCTTTGTGGTGGAGGACTGAGAGGGCCTCGGCCAGTGGGCTGATCAGGGTGACCAGCTCGCCTAGAGAGAGGTCGCCTCTTCGGCCTAGGAGGGCTGTGAGGTTGCCGGCGGGGACGTGCTGGCCGAAGAGGAGCCAGTCGGACTCGGACCGGCGGACTTCGATCAGGCGGGCGATGTGGGGGTGGTTGATGGCGAGCAGGGTGGTGAGGTCGCGTTCGAAGACCGTCGGGTTGGTGATGGTCGGGGCGGGGATGCGTTTGAGGACGGCGTGGCGGCCGGAGGCGAGGTCGCGGACCAGCCAGACGGTGCCGGCCGATCCGGACCCGAGCTTCCGGCGCAAGCTGTAGCCGGCGATGTCGTCGAGTGCCATGCCAAGAGGGTGCACGAATCGTCGCTGTCGGCCGTGGAGTTATCCACAGCAGGGCGTCCGATCGGGGCCTGTGGATGGTGGGCGACGTCGGGGTGAGGGTCAGGCATACACTCGAACGCGTGAGGGCTATCAAGTACGTGGAGGCCGGGTTCGGCGCCGAGGCGGTCGACTACGAGCAGGCGTGGGAGGAGCAGCGGCGGCTGCACACCGCGGTTGCCGAGGGCACCGGCGAGGACACGGTGATCCTGCTCGAGCACCCGCCCGTGTACACGGCCGGCAAGCGGACCGAGCCGCACGAGCGGCCGGTGGACGGTACGCCGGTGGTGGATGTGGACCGGGGCGGGAAGATCACGTGGCACGGGCCGGGGCAGCTCGTGGCGTACCCGATCGTGAAGCTGGCCTCGCACGTGTACGTGGTGGATTACGTGCGGCGGCTGGAGGAGGCCTTGATCGCGGTGTGCGCTGAGCTCGGCGTACGGACTGGGCGGGTCAAGGGGCGTAGTGGGGTGTGGGTTCCGGCCGATGAGCGTGGGCGCGAGCGGAAGATCGCGGCGATCGGGATCCGGGTGGCGCAGGGGGTGACCATGCACGGGTTCGCGTTGAACTGTGACAACGATCTGGCGTGGTTCGACCGGATCGTGCCGTGCGGGATCTCGGACGCTGATGTGACGACGTTGTCCAAGGAGCTTGGGCGGGACGTGAAGGTGACCGAGGTGCTGGCGGCGGTACGGCGGGAGCTGGATCGGATGCTGGCGTGGGACGAGTACGAGCGGACGCCGGATCTGGAGCATGTGGATGAGGCGCCGGCGGGGATTACGTACGGGTTGGCTGTTACGCCGTAAGTAGTTGGCTGGTGTGTGTCGTGCGGGGGCGCTGGTGGCGTCTCCCTGCGGGGGACGTCACTGACCTCTCCCCCTGGGTCGGATATTGGTGCGCAGATCTCTGCGGTGGCCGGTACTTGTTGGTCTGACGGGTGGCGGGTCTCGCGGGTGCGTGGATGCGCGGATGGCTGGCGCCTGGTGGTTCGGCAGGGGGGTTGTCGTGGATGCACGGGTGGCTGACGCCAGGTGGTTCGGCGGGGGTGGTTGTCGTGGATGCACGGGTGGCTGACGCCTGATGGTTCGGCAGGGGTGGTTGTCGTGGATGCACGGGTGGCTGACGCCTGGTGGTTCGGCGGGGTTGGCGGTTCTCGCGGATGCGCGGGGTGGCTGGTGCCTGATGGTCCGGCGCTGGTGATGGAAGCGTGGATGCGCGGGTAGCTGGTGCCTGTTGGCCGCCGGGTGGCAGTTCTCGCGGATGCGCGCGGTGGCTGGTGCGTGTTGGTCCAGCGCTGGTGACGGATCCGCAGATGCAGGGCGTCTGGTGGTCCGGCACGGGTGACCCCCATCGCGGATGCGCGGGTAGCTGTTGCCTGTTTGGTGCGGCACCGGGGCGCCGGATGGTTGCTGGTTCGGCAGGGTGGTGGTTCTCGCGGATGGGTGGGCTTGGCGGTGGGGTGGCGGTTTGCGGGGGTGCGGGGTGGGGGTTGGTCGCGGAGGGTGTGGGGGTGGCTGCTGGGCGTCGGGTGGGTGGCTGGTGGGCCTGGATTTATGGGGTTTTGAGGTTCGGTGACCGGCTGTAGGGGAAGGTCGGGCGGGGCGCCGAAGTGTCGTCGCTGTCTGTGGGGGAAACGTCGCTACGGTGGGGACGTGTCCAAATTCCTTGGTTTCCTTCTCGGGATCATCGTGGCGTTGGCGGGGCCGGCCGCGTTCGGAGTGCTGACGGCCGACGGCGGGATCGAGCTGAACGCGAAGGAGATGGCGCTTGCCTATGGCATCGGAGCGCTGATCTTCTGGGCTGTGGTGTCGTACTTCTCCGGGGCGGCCGCGCTTGGTGCCGCGCTCACGTTCGGCGCGATGATCTACGCGGTGCATTGGATCCCCAACCGGACCACGAACTTCCTGAACGACGTCCCGGGCGTGACGACCGGCATGATCGACGGGGTCAAGGCGTACACGCTGAACGGCGTGGTGCCGATCCTCGCGGTGATCTCGCTCGTGTACGCCGTGCAGCTGATCGTGCAGTCGGTACGGCGGCGCCGGCGGGAGCGGGCTGAGGCCGAGCGGCGCCAGCGGGAGCAGGAGCTCGCGCAGGCGCAGCAGGAGGCTGAGGTCGCGGCTGTTTATGCGCCGCCGCCGGCTGCTGCTGAGTATGCGCCGGCTGGTGGGGACAACCGGTTCCAGAACTTTGGGAACACGAACTACGACGACCTGTTCGACGAGGAGCCGGCGCCGGTGCAGCCGCGGAGTCAGGCGGACGAGCACACGATGCAGTTCGCTGAGGCGGACGCTCGGGCCGAGCCGGAGAACACGGCAGTTGTCGGTGCGGTGAGCAACGATGCGGTGAGCAACGACGCGGACGAGACGGTGCAGGTGGCGCCGGAGCGGGACGAGCCGGAGCGCGTTGAGCCGCAGCAGGCTGAGGCGCAGCAGGTTGATCCCGATGAGACGCAGGTAGTTGCTGCCGGCGAGGACCCGCGGGCTGACGAGACGCAGGTTGTTGGCGCCGCAGAGACCGCGCGGACCGACGAGACGCAGGTAGTTGCTGCGGGCGCGAACCAGCAGGCTGAGGAGACTCAGGTTGTCGCGGCTGACTCGGACGCTACGCAGCAGGTGCCGGTGGATCGGGATGAGACGCAGCAGGTGCCGGTGGCCGAGGCGCCGCGAGCTGTTGAGGACGACAAGGACGATGAGCCGCCGGCCGCTGCTACGCCGACAGCCGCGGCGGCAGGGGCTACTGCGATTGGAGCGAGCGCAGCGCCTGTAGCAGCCGCACCGCCAGTGGTTGAGGCTCCGACGGAAGCAGCACCCAAGGCCGAGGCCCCCAAGGCGGAAGCGCCGAGGGCGCAGGAGCCGCCGGTGCAGGAGCCGAGAGCGCAGGCCCCGCAGCCGCAGGCGCAGGCCCCGCAGGTGCAGCAGCCGCAGGCCCCGCAAGTTGAAGAGCCCAAGGCGCCGGAGCCCAAGCTGGAAGCACCCAAGGCTGAGGCTCCTCAGGCCCAGGCCCCCAAGAACCCAGGCCAGCAGTCGTTCATGCGGCCCAAGGAAGAGGTCGGCCAGCAGTACCGCGAGCGGATGGACGACCCCGAGGACACTGGGGAGTTCTTCGTCGGGCAGTTCAGACCAGCAGGAGCTTAAAGAAAGAAGAAGGCCCGGCCGCTTCCCAAGCGGCCGGGCCTTCTTACGTACTCAAGCGACGTGCATGCGTTGGTGTTGCCCCCAGCGGGCGTGTTCGGCGAAGGCTTCGTCGTAGGCGTGGATAGCCATCTCGCACACGTCCGAGGCCATCTGAGCCCGCGGCGAGTCAGTGCTCCACGCGAGCAGCAGCCGACGATGGATGGGGTCGCCGGCGATAGGACGAGTGGTGACGTCGCTGGAGAGCATGCGGTACGACGTAGGCGAGATCAGCGCGACACCCTGGCCGCTCGTCACGAAGCCCATCAGGACCGACGTGTCGACCGAGTGGTGCTCGATGCGGGGAGTGAAACCGGCCGCCTCGCACGAGGCGCGGAACAGGACGTGGAAGCCGCTGTCGTCCGGCGGCTCACCGATCCACTCCTCCCCCGCCAGGTCGCCGAGGTCGATGTCGCCGCGGTGCCGGGTGGCGATCGCCTTCGGGTGGTCGGCGGCCAGCACGACGTACGCCGATTCGGACTCGACGATCGTGCAGGCGTCGACGCCGGTCGGCAGCCGCAGTTCGAAGCCGGGGAACTCGCGCAGCAGCGCGAAGTCGAGCCGGCCGCTCTCCAGCTGCTGCAGCAGCACGCTGGTCGACCACTCGACCTCGATGCTGACCTGCTCGATCTCGCCGTGGTCGCGCAGCCGGGAGGCGATCCCGGACATCGGCGCGGTCGGGAAGCCACCGAGCCGTACGGCGCTGGACTCCACCGCGGTCATCGCCGACACGGTCGCGGACAGGTGGTCGACGTCGACCAGGATCGCCCGGGCGCGGTCGACGGCGTACCGGCCGAGCGGGGTCGGGGTGACGCCGGTGCGGGAGCGCTCGAACAGCTCACCGCCGAACGCCGACTCGATCCGTTTCAGCTGCGCGGTCAGACTGGGCTGACTCACCTTCATCCAGCGGGCGGCCCGTCCCACGGACCCCGCTTCTGCCACCAGGACCACCACCCGCAGGTGGCGCAGCTCGACGTTCATGCATTGGGACCGTAGTCGAGGTTACGCCGCAGTACACAGTTGACGCGTGTTGCGGTTGTGTCACAGCCGGGCAATTGTCTGTAACGTTTGCCCGGCTGTGACGATAAGTAGCAGCGGTCAGGATGCCTTGAGCGTCAGTGCCTCTCGGTAACCGAGTTTGCGTCCGGTCTGCAGCAGCGTTCGCTCGTACAACCGTGCCCCGAGCCGCACGATCAACACCGTCGCGACCAGCAGCAGCGCGATCGCCACCAGCGGCTGCCAGAGCGGTACGTCCTCGGTCAGCATCCGTCCCGGCATCGCCATCGACGACGCGATCGGCACGAACGACGCCCACGTCTTGGCCGTCCCCCCGGCGAACACCGAGAAGAAGAACGGGACCATCAGGATCATCTGCCCCGGCAGCGTCGTCGACCCGAGGTCCTCCTGCCGCGTCGCCAGCGAGCCAGCCACGGCCCACAGCCCGGCCAGCGCCAGGAACCCGAGCACGAAGAACACCACGAACCAGCCCGCGACCGGCGCGATCACCTCGAGGATGTCGGCCTGCCCGGTGACCAGCAGCCCGATCAGCGACGCGGCCGCGATCACGACGATCTGCGTCAGCGCCATCACCGTGTTGCCGACCACCTTGCCCCACAGCAGCGCCCGGATCGGGATCGCGGCGGCCAGGATCTCGACCACCCGGCTCTCCTTCTCCTGTACGACGCTCTGCGCGATCATCATGCCGAACCCGAGCGCGGTCATGTAGAAGGCCAGCGCGAGCCCGATGTTGACGAACTCGGCCACGATCTCGGGCAGCGGGCCCGGGTTCAGCAGCTGCTCCTGCACCGTCGTACCGGCCTGCAACTGCTCCGGCGTCAGCCCCGCCTTCGCGGCGTTGTCGAACATCCCAAGGTTGGTGACCGCCTCGCGCAGCGCGTTCTGGAGTCCGCTGTCGACCTGGTCGTCACCGAGTACGACGTACCCGTTGTCGGCCGGCAGCAGCGCCGCCTTCACGTCGCCCGAGGTGACGGCCTGCTCGGCCGCGGCACGGTCGGCCACTCGGGTCGTCTCCAGCGCATCGTCCCCGTTGAGCTGGTCGGCGGTCTGGACGATCCGCGCGGCGGCGTCGTTGGTGACGGCGATCTTGTCCGGCGAGCCGTTGCCGGCGATCAGCGCCGGCACGATCACGGCCAGCATCACCACGACCAGCATGAACAGCGTCGAGCCGATGAACGTCTTGTCCCGCAGCTTCGTACTGATCTCCCGCAGCGCCACCAGCTGCCACGGATGCCGCAAACCCTGCTTCTGCTCACTCATCGGGTCGCCTCCCGGAAGACGTCGCTCAACGCCACGCGCTCGGGGCCGAACTCGACCACCTGCCCGCGACTCATCGCCTGCTGCAGAACTTGTTGCTCCTGGCCCGCTTCGACCACGTCGAACAGCCCGGACGAGCCGTCCACGTCGCGCACCTTGATGCCCCGGATGTCGCGCAACCAGCCCGCGTCGACATCGGTCACCAGCCGGTACGTCGTACTGGAGCCGGCCGACAGCGACGCGACCGAGCCGGCTGCCACGACCTTGCCGCGGGACAGTACGACGAGGTCGTCGCACAGCCGCTCGACCAGTTCGAGCTGGTGGCTGGAGAACAGCACCGGCACCTCCGGCGTGACCTCCTCGCGGAGCAGGTCGACCATCGCGTCGACGGCCAGCGGGTCGAGCCCGCTGAACGGCTCGTCGAGCACCAGCGCGATCGGCTCGTGAACGAGCGCGGCGGCGATCTGGACGCGCTGCTGGTTGCCCAGCGACAGCGTCTCCAGCGTGTCACCGGACCGCTCGGTCAGGCCGAGACGGTCGAGGATCTTGTCGGTCCGCTCCCCCGCCCGGACCGGGTCGAGGCCGTGCAGGCGCCCGAAGAAGATCAGCTGGTCGCGGATCTTCATCTTCGGGTACAGCCCGCGCTCCTCCGGCATGTAGCCGAAGTCGCTGCGAATCGCGTGCGTCAGCGGTACGCCGTCCCACAGCGCCTGCCCCGCCGAGGGTGCGAGCACCCCGAGCATGATCCGCATCGTCGTCGTCTTACCGGCTCCGTTGGCCCCGACGAAGCCGGTCATCCGCCCTGGTACGACGTCGAACGTCACGTCGTCGAGTGCGAGGTGATCACCGAACCGCCGGGTCAGCCCAGCAACGCTCAGCATCCCGTTCACCGTTCCTCTGCTGCTTCGGCCCCCTGACCGGACCCACGCCCGGCCGCTCCCTTCACCGGGAGTAGTGCCAACGCTAGTCATCCGGAGCCGTCAGCACGTCGGTCCGCAGTGTGACCGGCCGGGTCATCCGCAGGAGGGATCCCGGTGCCAGGCGGTCAGCTTGGCGGGGTTGAGGATCAGCCACAGGTGGGTGACGACCTCGTCGGCGACGTCGAGGCAGAGCACGGCCTGCGCCAGCCCGGAGCGTCGTACGACGATGGCCGGGCGGCCGTTGGCGCGCTCGACGGACAGGTCCGCGCCGGGGCGGGTGCAGTGGACGGTGATCACCCGGGCGATCTCTCCGACGCCGTGGACCGGCTGCAGCGGAACGGCGACCTGCCCGCCGCCGTCGGAGACCAGTACGGCGCCGGGCGCGAGCAGGCGTTCCACCTGTCCCGACCGCAGGGCCGCGACGAGGTGGTCGATCATCAGCCCACCCCGGCGAGTTTGGTCGGGTTCATCTGCCAGTAGATCCGGTCGATGCCGTCGGACGACCCCACCACGGTGACCATGGCGAACAGCTGCCCGTCGAGCCGCAGCAGCGCCGACGACGAGCCGTTGACCGTGGCGATCTCCACGTCGACACCGGCCCAGAAGCGATCGGCGAAGGCCTTGTAGTACTTGGCGACCCGCTCCACCCCGTGCACCGGGAACTTGGAGGCCCGGACGATCCCACCGCCGTCGGAGTAGCTGGACACGTCCGCAGCGAACAGGTTCTCCAGTGCGTCCAGGTCGCCCGTCCGGGCCGCGCTGACGAAGGCACTGAGCAGTCGGCGCTGCTCCCCCTCGTCCACCGGCGTACGGCGCTCACCAGTGACCCGCTTGCGCCCACGGCTCACCAGCTGACGCACAGCCGGCTCGCTGAGCTGCAGGATCTCCGCGATCTGCGGGTACGGGTAGTCGAACGCCTCCCGCAGTACGTACGCCGCCCGCTCGTTCGGCGACAGCCGCTCGAGCAGGATCAGTACGGCGAACTCCAGCGCCTCCCCGCGCTCCGCACCGAGCAGCGGGTCGGCACTGGTGTCCACCGGCTCGGGCAGCCAGGGCCCGATGTACGTCTCGCGGCGGACCCGGGCCGACGTGGCCGCGTTGATCGCCAGCCGGGTCATCGCCGTCGCCAGGTACGCCGCGGGGTTGGCCACGACGCTGCGGTCACAGGTCTGCCAGCGCAGCCAGACGTCCTGGACCAGGTCCTCGGCCTCGGTCGCGCTGGACAGCATCCGGTAGGCGATGCCGAACAGCCGCGGCCGCAGCTCGTTGAAAACTCGCGCGGCCTCTTCCAGGTCGTCGTTCACCGCAGCGTCGTTCACAGGCTTATCTTCACTCCTCGATCGTGTCCGGACGGCGTTCCAGTGCCTCGACGGCGCCGAGCAGACTGCGCAGCGCCACCTCGTCCCGCTCGACCTCCATCGGGTCGACCAGCCACTCACTCACCGGTACGACGCGCTCGGCGTCGCTCGCGGCGATCATCCCGAGGTCCACCTCGACCTCGTGGTGCAGCTCGCTCAACGTCTCGTGGCCGGCAGCTCCGGATCCTGCGGGCTCACGCCCGTACATGCTCCCGGCGTCCCGCAGGAACGAGCTCTCGTCGGGCGTGCTCATCGCTCGGCCTGGCCCTTGACCCAGTCGACGTAGTGGATGTGGCCCAGCTGGGCCTCGCCCTCGGGGACCAGGCTGCCCTCGAGCAGCTCCGAGCCGAAGTACGTCGCGTGCTCGTCGGCGACCACCTCGCGCGCGTCTCCAACCAGCGCCAGCGCCTCGCGGATGAACTCGTCCATCCGGACCTGGTCCGGCCCGGCGATCTCCTTGCGGCCGTTCAGCGGCGTACCGACCGCGACCTTGGCGACCGCGTCGGCCACGTCGTCGCCGGCCATCGGCTGGTACTTCACCGGCGCGATCTTCACCTGCGAGCCGGTGGTCGCCGCGTCGGCGATGCCGATCGTGAACTCGAAGAACTGGGTCGCGTGCACCAGCGAGAACGGGACGCCGGAGTTCGTGATCAGGTCCTCCTGGGCGATCTTGGCCGCGAAGTACCCGTTGTCCGGCAGCCGCTCGGTGCCGACGATCGACAGCGCGACGTGGTGCCCGACGCCGGCCTTCTTCTCGGCGGCCAGCACGTTCGTGGTGGAGGTGGTGAAGAACTCCATCACCGCGGCCGGCTCGAACGACGGCGAGTTGGACACGTCGACGACCACGTCCGCGCCGGTCAGTACCTCGTCCAGGCCCTCGCCGGTGAGCGTGTTCACCCCGGTGTTCGGCGCCGCGGCGACCGCGTCGTGCCCGTGCGCGGCGAAGCGGCGGATCAGCTTGGACCCGATCAGCCCGGTGCCGCCGATGACGACGATCTTCATGTCCGTCTCCTGTCGGTCGCGGGGGCCTGGCGCCGCCCGGTCACCAGGAAGGACAGGACAGCGCACCCGGCTGTGACCGGTCGGGTGAAGATTTTCGTGCGACGCCGGTCACAGACCGTGCCCCTGCCCTGTCTTTGCTGTCGTGAGCCGACCAGCACCAGGAGCCGAACCATGCCCGCAGCCCTGATCCGGGGCCGGATGCGCCCGCGCCGGCCCGACGAGCAGCACCGCGTCGCCAGTCCGCTCGAGCTGCTGTTCGACCTGACCTTCGTGGTCGCCGTCGCGGCCGCCGCGGCCGAGTTCGCGCACAGCGTCGCCGACGGGCACCCCGAGGTGATCGGGTTCCTGCAGGTGTTCTTCACGATCTGGTGGGCGTGGATGAACTTCACCTGGTTCGCCTCGGCGTACGACACCGACGACGTGGCCTACCGGCTGCTCACGCTGATGCAGATGGGCGGTGTCCTGGTGCTGACGGCCGGCGTACCGACTGCCGCTGCCGACGGGGACTTCCGGCTGGTCACGCTGGGGTACCTGATCATGCGAGTCGGTCAGATCGCCCAGTGGGTCCGTGCGGGGGTCGAGAACCCGGCAGAGCGTCGTACGGCGTTCCGCAACGCTGTCGGGATCAGCGTGCTGCAGCTCGGCTGGCTGATCCGTACGGCGACCGGGGAGACCACCACGCTGACCTTCGCCTGCCTGGCGGTGCTCGAGCTGACCGTGCCGTGGTGGGCCCAGCGCAAGCGGGACACCGGCTGGCACCCGCACCACATCGCTGAGCGGTACAGCCTGTTCACCATCATCCTGCTGGGCGAGAGCGTGCTCGCCGTCAGCAACGCTGTGCGGGCGACCGAGGTCAGCACCGGGCTGGTGGTCGTTGGTGTGGGCGGTCTGGTCCTGCTGTTCGCCCTGTGGTGGCTCTACTTCCTGCAGCCCGCTGGGCACGGCCTGGAGCGCAACCGCGACCAGTCCTACCTGTGGGGCTACGGGCACTTCGGACTGTTCGCCGCACTCGCCGCACTGGGTGCCGGCCTGGAGGTGGCCGTTGAGTACACCAGCCACCACCTGCCGATCTCACCCACCAGCGCTGGGTACGCCGTGGCTGTGCCGGCTGGACTGTTCGTCGCGCTGCTGTGGGGTGTGACTCGGACGATCCTGGCCCGGCCGACACTGCGGCTCAGCACCAGCGTCGTCGGGGTGGTGCTGATCGGACTGGCCCCGCTGCTTGCTCCGTACGCCGGGGTGCCGCTGGTCGTCGTACTGGTTGCTGTGGTGAGTGTGCTGGTGGTGGCGGTGACGCAGGTTCAGGAGGCGGCGTCGTCGCCGGGGACGACCAGCCCGCACTCGTAGGCGAACACCACTGCCTGGACCCGGTCGCGCAGGCCGAGCTTGAGCAGGACGCGGGAGACGTGGGTCTTCACCGTGGCCTCGCCGACGAACAGCTGGCCGGCGATCTCGGTGTTGGTCAGGCCGCGCGCGATCAGGCCGAGCACCTCGCGCTCGCGGTCGGTCAGGTCGGCGACCAGGTCGGGCCGGTAGACGCGCTCGCCGCCGCCGGAGAAGCGCTTGATCACGCGGCGGGTGACCTCGGGCGCGAGCAGGGCGTGGCCGGAGTGGACGACCTGGATCGCCTCGACCAGGTCCTCGGGCGCGGTGTTCTTGAGCAGGAACCCGCTCGCGCCCGCGCCGAGCGACTCGAACAGGTAGTCGTCGCGGTCGAAGGTGGTCAGGATGACGACCTTGCCGGCGTCGGCGGCGACGATCCGCTGGGTGGCGGCGATGCCGTCGAGGCCGGGCATCTGGACATCCATCAGTACGACGTCCGGGCGCAGCTCGAGCGCGAGCTCGACGGCTTTCTCGCCGTCGGAGGCTTCCCCGACGACCTCGATATCGGACTCGACCGACAGGATCATCCGGAAACCCGCGCGGACCAGGTCCTGGTCGTCGACGAGCAGGACCCGCATCGGGGCGGCGGTCCCGGTCTCACTCACTGAGCTGCTCCTTCACGGTCTTGTACGGAGTGGTCAGTCTCCCCCGCCACCGGGTCGGTGGAAGGGGCCGGGCCGCCCGAGCTCGTCGCTGGCGCGACATCGGCGGAGCCGTCAGCGCCGATCGGCGGCGCGGCGAGCGGGATCCTCGCCCGCACTCTGAAACCGCCGACCGGGCGGGGGCCGATCTCGGACTCGCCGCCGAGCAGGGCGACCCGTTCGCGGATGCCGACGTGGCCGAGGCGCGAGCCGACCGGGGCGTGCTTGGGGCGGCCGTCGTCGATCACCTCGACCTCGATCGCGTCGTCCAGGTACCGCAGCGTCACGTGCGCCGTACGGGCGGTCGAGTGTCGCCGGACGTTGGTCAGCGCCTCCTGGGCGATCCGGTAGACCGACACCGAGATCGTCTCCGGCACCTTGACCGGCTGCCCGATCTGGTGGAACCCGACCTCCAGCCCTTCCGCGCTCGCCTCGACGACCAGCGCCGGCAGCCGGTCCGCGCCCGCTTGCGGCGCCTTGCCGACCGGTACGCCGAGCTCGGCGTCGTCCAGATCCGGATCGGCAGCGCGGAGCATCCCGAGCAGCTGCCGCATCTCGTTGACCGCCGTACGGCTGGAGTTCTCGATCACGCTCAGCGCGTTCTTGGCCGCGTCCGGGTCCTTGTCCATCACCCGTCGCGCCCCACCGGCCTGGATCCCGATGCTGCTGATGTGGTGCGCGACCACGTCGTGCAGCTCGCGGGAGATCCGCAGCCGCTCGTCGATCACCGCGCGCCGGGCGTTGGCCTGCTGCTGCGCGGCCAGCTCGGCGGCCTGCTGCTCCAGCTCGTGCCGCTGCCGCGCGACGCCCCACGACGTACGGCCCCAGAAGTACGCGCCGAAGAAGTAGAGGACGTTGATCGCGAGCGTGATGATCACGCCAGACACGTACGGCCCGAGGATCGTGTCGTTGGCGCCCTTGAACTCGTCCGTGCGCAACGCCCGGACGAAGCCGACCGTCAGCCAGCCGAACATCACCACGAAGACGACCGCGACCGTCACCTTCATCAGCCGCCGGTCCCGGGCCCACGCGACCGCCGCGTAGATCGCCATGAACGCGGTCGCCTGGGTGACGATGTTGCTGGTGAACGCGAACGTCGCCCGCTCGCCGGTGACCACGAACAGCACCGACACGGCCAGCAGGACCGGGATCGGCCAGCGGCGGCGGAAGCACAGCGCCAGGGCGCCGGCCGCGCTCAGCACGTACGGCTCGACACCGCCGATGCCCAGGTCGGCCGGCATCGGCGTCGCGCCGCGGGCCAGCTCGGTCCCGATCACACCCGCGAGGGCCAGCAGGAGGCCGAGCAGTACGTCGTACCGCTGCTCCTTGGCGGTCGGGCCGGGCCGGACCCAGCCCTGGACGGTCGTCCCGGTCTTCGGCGGCGTGCCGGGCTCGGCACGCACCGGCTGAGGACTTGACATAAGTCACCAGCCTACGGGTGGAGGGGCCTCCGGAGCCCCGGCGTACTCTTGAGGGCGTGACGATCGCCCCAGAAGGACGCAAGATGCTCAGGCTCGAGGTGCGCAACGCGGAGACCCCGATCGAGCGCAAACCCGAGTGGATCAAGACGCGCGCCAAGATGGGCCCGGAGTACCAGAAGCTGCAGGCGCTGGTGAAGTCCGAGGAGCTCCACACGGTGTGTCAGGAGGCCGGCTGCCCCAACATCTTCGAGTGCTGGGAAGACCGCGAGGCCACCTTCCTGATCGGTGGGGACCAGTGCACCCGGCGCTGCGACTTCTGCCAGATCGACACCGGCAAGCCGCAGGAGCTGGACCGCGACGAGCCCCGCCGCGTGGCCGAGTCCGTCGTCAAGATGGGCCTGCGGTACGCGACGGTGACCGGTGTCGCGCGCGACGACCTCGACGACGGCGGCGCCTGGCTGTACGCCGAGACGATCCGCCAGATCCACGCACTGAACCCGGGCACCGGCGTCGAGATGCTCGCGCCCGACTTCAACGCCGTGCCCGAGCAGCTGGCCGAGGTGTTCTCGTCCCGGCCGGAGGTGTTCGCGCACAACGTCGAGACGGTGCCGCGGATCTTCCGCCGGATCCGCCCCGGCTTCCGGTACGAGCGCTCGCTCGACGTCATCACCCAGGCCCGTGACTACGGCCTGGTCACCAAGTCGAACCTGATCCTCGGCATGGGCGAGACCCGCGAGGAGGTCAGCCAGGCGCTGACCGACCTGCACGACGCCGGCTGCGAGATCATCACCATCACCCAGTACCTGCGCCCCTCAGTGCGGCACCACCCGGTCGAGCGGTGGGTCCGGCCGGAGGAGTTCGTCGAGCTGCAGGCCGAAGGCGAGCAGATCGGGTTCGCCGGAGTTCTCTCCGGTCCGCTCGTCCGTTCGTCGTACCGGGCCGGACGGCTGTACCGTCAGGCGGTGGAGTCGCGGATGACCTCCGCCACCACCGATGCTTAGGACGACCCCCTCGAGCGAGAGATTGACAAGGTAGAGATGGCCAAGAACGACGCGCCCGCCGAGAAGACCAGCCGGCTGAAGCAGATCCGGTCGGCGTACCAGCTGACCAAGAAGTCCGATCCGTGGATCGGGCTCCTCCTCGCCGGGATCTTCCTCGGCGTGGTCGCCGTGTTCGTCGCGCTCGGATTCCTGGTCGGCCCGCCGCTGATCTGGATCCCGCTCGGCGTCGCGCTCGGCTTCCTGGCCGCCACGATCATCTTCGGCCGCCGGGTCGAGAAGGCGGCGTACAGCCAGATCGAGGGCCAGGCCGGTGCGGCCGCCTCGGCGCTGCAGACGCTGCGCCGTGGCTGGAACGTGTCGCCGGCCGTCGCCGTCACCAAGAACGCCGACATCGTGCACCGCGTGGTCGGCCGTCCGGGCATCGTCCTGGTCGGCGAGGGCCAGGCCAGCCGGGTGAAGAACCTGCTGGCCGCCGAGCAGAAGAAGCACAGCCGGGTCGCCGGTGGTGCGCCGGTGATCACGGTGATGGCCGGCAAGGGCGAGGGCGAGATCGACATCCGCAAGCTCACCAAGCACGTGATGAAGCTCCCGCAGGCGCTGCAGCCGTCCGAGATCACCGACCTGCTGCAGCGGCTGAAGGCGCTGGACTCCGTCCGCCCGCAGGTCCCGATGCCGAAGGGGCCGGTCCCGACCAGCCTCAAGGGCGCCCGCCAGGCGATGAAGGGCCGCTGAGCCTGCACTTTTGACCGAACTGGTCACCACCTCACAAGTACCGGTCCCCGATTGGTGGTCGGTACTTGTTGATTTCCAGGCCTTCTCGTTCGTCAGGTGATCAGTGATCCTGCTGAACGAGGAGGTCTTCCCATGCCTGTCGACGACGTGTTCCCGATCCTGACCAGCGCCGATCTGCCCCGGCTGCTGCCGTTCTACACCGACGTGCTCGGTGGTGAGCTGGTCTACCAGTTCCCGCCCGAGGGTGCCCCGGCGTACGTGAGCGTGCAGTTCGGCAAGGCCTCGGTCGGGCTCGGCCACGACCCAGCCTTCGTCCGTACGCCGGGCCAACCGCCGATCGCGCTCTGGCTCTACACCGACGACCTGGACGGGCTGGTCGCGGCGATCCGGGAGTCCGGCGGTCGCATCACCCAGGAGCCGACCGACCAGCCGTGGGGCGAGCGCGAGGCCCGCGCCGAGGACCCCGACGGCAATCACCTGTACCTGGGCCAGCGGGCCGGGTAGGCCCTGGCCCGAACCTCGCCGAGGGCCGAGGCGGGCCCGGCCCTGTAGCTGGCCCGGGCCGGGTAGGCCCCGCCGAACCGGTCGACGGGGCCCGGCCGGGTTTATCCGTAGGTGTACAGGTGCCAGAGGCCGTCGTTCTCCTGGACGCACTCGGCGCCGGTCTGGCTGTCGATGATGGTGCTCGCGACGTACTCGCACTCGCGCTGCGACATGAACGGGTGCGGGTACTCGCCGTACGCGCTGGCCGGAGCCATCGCGACGATGCTGAACGCCGCCACCGCGGTGCCACCGAGCAGGAGTTTCCGGAGAGGGTTTCTCACACTGATCCTTTCAATCGATCGCTTGATCACTCGTCCCGAGGCTATCCAGCACGCGGGGTCACCGGTCCAGGCCGGAATTCGGTGGGTAACCGATGGGCGTTGACGGCGTTTGTTGTGGGTGAGGACAATCCTGTGCCTGGTGTCGCACCATCCGTGCGCCGATCGACCGTAGAGTGCGCCAGGACGGATCTAGGGGCGAGGACAGGAAATGACCGATGTGATGCCGGCGGTTCACCAGCCGGAGGCCACGACCTGGCCGAGTCTGGTGGCGCCCCGTTCGAACCCGGTCCGCCGGGCCGGCGCGCTGGCGGCGATCCGGATCATCGCCAAGGACCTGCCCGCCTCGATCGCGATCGACAACCGCCGGTACGGGCTGGGCGGTCCGGCGATGCGCGTGCACCGCAGCGGGCCCTTCCTGGACCGGCTCGGTCAGGACGCGGGCTCCGGGTTCGGCGAGGCCTTCCTGGCCGGCGACTGGGACCCTGAGCCGGGCACGGACCTGGCCGACCTGCTGGTGCCGTTCGCCGAGCGGTTCAACAACGAGTCGAACCGGCACCTCCTGCCGAAGTGGGCGCAGTCGCTGCGCTGGCTGGTGACCAAGTCCCAGCCCGGCGACCAGGAGAACGACCGGGCCGGCGCCCGCGAGAACATCAGCCGGCACTACGACCTGAGCAACGCGATGTTCTCGGAGTTCCTGGACCCGACGCTGACCTACTCGGCGGCCTACTTCGGTACGGCGGACCCGCTGGCGGATCTCGGCTCCGCGTCGTACGACGAACTGACGCCCGCCCAGCTGCACAAGCTCGACGCGATCCTCGACGCGGCCGGGGTCCGCTCGGGCTCCCGCGTGCTCGACATCGGCTGCGGCTGGGCCAGCCTGGCGATCCGCGCGGCCCAGCGCGGCGCGTGGGTCACCGCGATCACCATCGCCTCGCAGCAGGCCCTGCTCGCGCAGCGCCGGATCGCCGACGCCGGCGTGAGCGACCGGGTCCAGGTCGCGCTGCGCGACTACCGCGACCAGATCGGCGAGTTCGACGCCGTACTGAGCGTCGAGATGATCGAGGCGGTCGGAGAGAAGTACTGGCCGGTCTACTTCGACGCGATCGAACGGCGGCTCGCGCCGGACGGCGTCGCCGTCGTACAGGCCATCGTGATGCCGCACGAGCGGATGCTGGCCACGCGGAACACGTTCACCTGGGTCCAGAAGTACATCTTCCCCGGCGGGCTGATCCCGTCGGTGAAGGTGATCAAAGAGGTCACCAATCAGCACACCGGCCTGCACGCGCAGGTGCTGCGCTCGCTCGGGCCGGACTATGCGCGGACCCTGCGGATCTGGCGCAACCGCTTCGTCGACCAGTGGCCGAACATCTCGGCCCTGGGCTTCGACGACACGTTCGGGCGGATGTGGGAGTTCTACCTGGCGTACTCCGAAGCGGGCTTCCGCTCGGGCTACCTGGACGACGTGCAGCTGCTGCTGACCCGCCGCTAGACCAGGTGCAGGTCGATGATCGCTCTGCCGTTGCCGACGTACGGCGCGCGCAGGGTGAGCCCGGGCGGGTCCTGCTCACGCGGGACCGGGCCGGTGATCACGCTGAGCCCCTCACCGAACGTCGCCGGTGACTCCCCCAGCGAGCCGTTGCCGCTGCCGTAGTCGCCGGTCAGCACGAAGTACGCGAACTTGGCGTCGACCTTCGTGATCACGAGCTTGCCGCCACTGAACTTGATCGTCGTCCGGCCCGAGCCGACCTGGACGATGCAGTCGCCGTCGCGGCAGGCGGCGAGGTTGGTGCCGTCCTTGGCCTTGGGGACCGGCTTCGGCTTGGGCGTGGGTTTGGGGGCCGGCGTGGGAGTTGGCGTCGGCGCCGGAGTCGGACTGCTGCTCGGCGTCGTCGGGACGGACGGGCTCGGCGTACCGGCGTCGTCCGTGGATCCGCAAGCAGCCAGCAGCAGTACGGCGGCCAGTGTGGCCGTGATCACCTTCATGCTGCCATCTTGGTGTGACTCGGAGTGTTCGGTGCCAAGCTGTCAGGTTCCGGTCAGCGCTGCACTTACCGCCGTACGACGATCGTGCCCGCGGCGCGGTCGTGCAGGCCGCGGCGGTCGCGGTCGTAGACGACGGCGGGCAGCACCAGACAGATCAGGAACGAGCGGATCACCCCGGCGAGCAGACCGGGCTGCGCGGTGTACCCAGGGTCGTTGGCCCCGACGCGGATCACTCGCAGGCCGCAGATCCGGTGCCCGAGCGTGAAGCCCGCGAGCCCTGCCAGCACAGCCGACATGGCGAAGAACGTGACCAGCTGGGCGGTGTTGTAATCGTTGCCACCGGCCCATATCGGCTTGCCGGTGATCGCCGACGCGATCAGGCCCGCGAGCAGCCAGTCGATCAGCAGCGCGAGCAGCCGGCGGCCCCAGCCGGTGACCGAGCCCGGGCCGTCCTCGGGCAGGCCGAGACGGTTGCCCGGATAGCGGAACTCTTCGGCGGGTCCTGTCCCCGGGTGTGCGGATGATGCCATAGTGGCTAGCCTACGGAGGGCGCGGCAGATCTCACCTGCCTCCCCCACCTCTCCAGTGGGTCAGCGCGGACACGCTGGGTTTAACATCCGCGAAACATCTGCGTCACGGCCGAGTAATTGGCTGGGCCTACGTTCAGAGGAATCTCTGAGCCACCCCGAGGAGTATGTATGTTTTCCAGCGCTGAGGAGCTGCTCGCCTACGTCAAGGACGAGGGCGTCGCATTCATCGACGTCCGGTTCTGCGACCTGCCGGGCATCATGCAGCACTTCACCGTCCCGGTGTCGTCGTTCGGTCCCGAGGTCTTCGAGGACGGCCTGCAGTTCGACGGTTCGTCGATCCGCGGCTTCCAGCAGATCCACGAGTCGGACATGTCGCTGCTGCCCGACCCGACGACCGCGTACCTGGACCCGTTCCGCAAGGACAAGACGCTGGTCATCAACTTCTTCGTGCACGACCCGCTGACCGGTGAGGCGTACTCGCGCGACCCGCGCAACATCGCCCGCAAGGCGCAGGAGTACCTGAAGTCGACCGGGATCGCCGACACCGCGTTCTTCGCGCCAGAGGCGGAGTTCTACGTCTTCGACGACGTCCGCTTCGAGACCAAGGCGAACGAGGGCTACTACCACATCGACTCCGTGGCCGGCGCCTGGAACACCGGCCGGGTCGAGGAGGGCGGCAACCGCGGGTACAAGGTCCGCTACAAGGGCGGGTACTTCCCCGCGCCGCCGGTCGACCACTTCGCCGACCTGCGCAACGACATCACCAAGCACCTGGAGAACTCCGGGCTGATCGTCGAGCGGGCCCACCACGAGGTCGGTACGGCGGGCCAGGCGGAGATCAACTACCGCTTCAGCGAGCTGCTGAACGCCGCCGACGACGTGATGAAGTTCAAGTACATCGTCAAGAACACCGCGTGGGACGCCGGCAAGACCGCGACCTTCATGCCGAAGCCGATCTTCGGCGACAACGGTTCGGGCATGCACTGCCACCAGTCGCTGTGGACCAACGGCGACCCGCTGTTCTACGACGAGTCCGGGTACGGCGGCCTGTCCGACACCGCCCGCTGGTACATCGGCGGCCTGCTCAAGCACGCCCCGTCGCTGCTGGCCTTCACCAACCCGACGGTGAACTCCTACCACCGCCTGGTCCCCGGCTTCGAGGCCCCGGTCAACCTGGTCTACTCCCAGCGCAACCGCTCGGCCTGCATCCGGATCCCGATCACCGGCTCGAACCCGAAGGCCAAGCGCATCGAGTTCCGCTGCCCCGACCCGTCGGCCAACCCGTACCTGGCCTTCGCCGCCCAGCTGCTGGCCGGCATCGACGGCATCCGCAACAAGATCGAGCCGGCCGACCCGATCGACAAGGACCTCTACGAGCTCCCGCCCGAGGAGCACGCGTCGGTCAACCAGGTCCCCACCTCCCTGCCGGCCGTGATCGACGCCCTCGAGGCCGACCACGAGTTCCTGCTCGAGGGTGACGTCTTCACCTCGGACCTGATCGAGACCTGGATCGACTTCAAGCGCGAGCACGAGATCGCCCCGATCCAGCTCCGCCCCCACCCGCACGAGTTCGAGCTCTACTACGACGTCTGATCCGTAGCCGTCACCACCTTCGGGCCCATCCGCTTCGCGCGGGTGGGCCCGCGGTTTTTCGCAGAGTTTCCTGTACGCCGTACCGGCGCTGCCGCGCGCCGGGCGGCCCGGTTCACAGAGTTCTCCCAGGAACTCTCAGCCGCCGGTCAGGAGCGCGGGTCAGGCTGCGGTCATGACGACGATCGAAGTACGCGGGTTGACCAAGACGTACGGGCCGGACCTGGTGGTGGACGACCTGTCGTTCACCGTCGAGCCCGGGCACGTGACCGGATTCCTCGGACCGAACGGCGCCGGGAAGTCCACGACGATGCGGATGATCCTGGGACTGGCCGCGCCCACGAAGGGTTCGGTCCGGGTCGGCGGCCGTGAGTACGCGCACCTGCCGGTCCCGCTGACCGAGGTGGGGGCGTTGCTCGACGCCGGGGCGCTGCACCCGGCCCGCCGGGCCGACGACCACCTGCTCGCGATCGCGCAGAGCAACGGCATCGGGCGCCGCCGGGTGGCCGAGGTCCTGGCCATGGTCGGGCTGGACAAGATCGGGCGCCGCAAGGCCGGCGGCTTCTCACTCGGCATGCGCCAGCGGCTGGGCATCGCGGCGGCGCTGCTCGGCGACCCGCGGATCCTGATCTTCGACGAGCCGGTCAACGGACTCGACCCGGAGGGCATCCGGTGGATCCGCGACTTCCTGCGCACGCTGGCCGCCGACGGCCGCTCGGTACTGTGCTCGAGCCACCTGATGAGCGAGATGGCCGTCACCGCCGACCACCTGGTGGTGATCGGCCGGGGCCGGCTGATCGCGGACACCAGCATGAGCGAGTTCACCCGCTCGCACGGCGACGGCACCGTACTGGTTCGGGCCCAGGACGCCGACGCGCTCGCGCGGCAGCTGACCGCCGCAGGCGGCGTCGTACGGGCTGGGCCGGAGGGTTCGCTGATCGTCACCGGGCTGGACTCCACCGAGATCGGGCAGCTCGCCGCGTTCCACGGAGTCTCGTTGTCCGAGCTGACTCCGCAGAAACCGTCGCTCGAGGACGTGTTCATGGAACTGACCCAGGACAGCGTCGAGTACGCCGGAGCCGCGGTATGAGCGCCGTCGCGGCCGTCCGGTCCCAGCTGCGGTTCACCGACCTGCTGCGCTCGGAGTGGACGAAGCTGCGCAGCCTGCCCTCGGTGTGGTGGACGCTGCTGGCGATGGTGGTGTTCAGCACGACCATCACCCTGCTCATCACCAGCGGCGACGACGCCGGCTACCGCGACCTGAGTCCCGAGGACAAGCTGACCTGGGACCCGACCGCGCTGTCGCTGAACAGCTTCTTCCTCGCGCAGCTGTGCGTCAGCGTGCTGGGCATCCTGGTCGTCACCTCGGAGTACGCCACCGGCACGATCCGTACGTCGCTGTCGGCGATGCCGCGGCGCGGGTCGTTGCTGGCGGCAAAGACCGTCGTCTTCGCCGCGATCGCCCTGCTTGCCGGGCAGCTGACGTCGTTCGTCACCTTCCTCGCCGGACAGGCGATGCTCGGCCGGCAGGACGGCACGCCCACGGCGGTACTGAGCGATCCCGGAGTCCTCGCGGCCGTCTCCGGCACCGGCCTCTACCTGGCCGCGATCGGCCTGCTGGCGGTGGCCGTCGGAACGCTGACCAGGGCCACCGCCGGCGGTCTGGCCGTCCAGGTCGGGATCACGCTGCTGGTCCCGGGGTTCGGCAGCGCCCTCCCGTCCTGGGCGCAGAAGGCGTTCGCGTACTGGCCGTCGCTCGGCGGGCCGGAGGTCCGGAAGCTGCAGCCGACACCTGAGTACCCCGACGCATGGACCAACCTGGCCGGCATGACCGCGTGGATCGTGGTCGTGCTCGTGGTGGCCTTCGTCGTCTTCCGGCGCCGCGAGGTCTGATGACGGCACGCGGGCGACGCGTCGGCGACGGTGCAGCCCTGGGCCTCCTGGGCAGCCGCCGCGACCCAGGGCTGGGCCTTCGAGGGAGCCGCCCCGACCCGGTGGCGTCCGTAGTGTGGCAGGTATGAGCGACGGGGAAGCGGCGGGCCGGCCGGCTGGTGCCGAGCGCCTGCTGGTGGTCGACGACGAGGCGACGGTGCGCGAGCTGCTGTCGGCGACGCTGCGGTTCGCGGGGTTCTCGGTCACCTCGGCGTCCAACGGTGCCGAGGCGATCGCCGCCGCCACCCGGGAGCCACCCGACCTGGTGCTGCTCGACGTGATGCTGCCCGACGTGGACGGCTTCGAGGTCGTCCGGCGCCTGCGGGACCGGCCCTCCGGCCGCGGCACACCGGTCCCGGTGCTGTTCCTGACCGCGCGCGACCGGCAGGCCGACAAGGTGACCGGGCTGTCGCTCGGGGCGGACGACTACGTCACCAAGCCGTTCGACCTGGAGGAGCTGATCGCGCGGATCCGGGCCATCCTGCGCCGCACGTACGGCGTACCGGCCGCGCTCCTGACCGTCGGAGACCTCGAGCTCGACGTCGAGGGCCACCAGGTCACCCGGGCGGGTCAGCCGGTGCGCCTGTCCGCGACGGAGTTCCGCCTGCTGCACTACCTGATGCAGAACGCCGGTCATGTCGTCTCCAAGGCGCAGATCCTCGACCGGGTCTGGGCCTACGACTTCGGCGGCGACGCGAGCATCGTCGACACCTACATCTCGTACCTGCGCCGCAAGGCCGACACCGGCGAGCCGAAGCTCATCCAGACGGTGCACGGCACCGGCTACGTGCTGCGCGAGCCACGACGGTGAAACGCCTGTCCCTGCGGTCCCGGCTTCTGCTGATCACGCTGGCCCTGCTGCTGATCGGCCTCACCACCGGCGCCACGATCGTCACCTCGCTGCTGCAGAACCACCTGCGGACCCGGCTCGACTCGGAGCTCCGGTCGGTCGGCCGGCTCCTGCAGCTGACCGACGGGCCGGTCAGCCAGGACCGGCCCGGTGCCGATGCGCAGGCGCTGGCGCTGGGGCTGGACCTGTTCGGGAGCCCGTACTTCGTGTTCCTCGACCCGGACGGCAAGGTCGTCTCCCAGGTCAGCTCCCCGCGGATCGGACGGGATCAGCTTCCCCCGGTGGAAGAACTGCGCCGGGCCGTGCCCGACGGCGCGGCCGTCGTCGTACCGGCGGCCGACGGGGCGAGCCGGTGGCGTGCGATCGCGCTGCCGCGGCAGTCCGGCTCGCTGGTGGTGGCCGGCTCGTTCGCCGAGGCTGACTCGACTGTTGCCCGCGTACGGCGAAGCAGCGTGATCGCGGGGTCCCTGACCCTGGCCGCGCTGGCCGTCGCCGGCTGGTTCGCGGTGAACGGCGGTCTGCGGCCGCTCCGGCGGATCGAGCAGACCGCCGCGGCCATCGCGGGAGGTGACCTGTCGCGCCGGGTGCCCGAGCTGGCCGCGCCCGGCACCGAGCTCGGCCGGCTGTCCGCCTCGCTGAACACCATGCTCGGCCAGCTGGAGCAGGCGTTCGCCGATCGATCGGCCTCCGAGGCCCGGATGCGCACGTTCGTCTCCGACGTCAGCCACGAGTTGCGTACGCCGCTGTTCGGGATCAAGGGCTTCACCGAGCTGTACCGGATGGGCGCGCTCCCCGAACCGGCCGACGTCGACGCGACGATGCGCCGGATCGAGCAGGAGGCCGGCCGGCTGGCCGGGCTGACCGAGGATCTGCTGCTGCTCGCGCAGCTCGACGAGGCACCGGACTCCTTGCTCGAGCCAGGCCCGATGGACCTGCGGACCCTGGCCAACGACGCTCGGCAGGACCTGCAGGCGCTGGACCCGTCGCGGCCGGTCGAAGTGACCGGGCCTGGCGGCGGCCCACCCGGCCCGGCACCTGTGTGGGGCGACGAGGCGCGGCTGCGCCAGGTCGTCACCAACCTGGTCGGCAACGCCGTCGCGCACACACCACCCGGTACGCCGGTGCGCATCGGCGTCGGGACTGCGGACGATCGCGCCGTCCTGGAGATCTCCGACCAGGGTCCGGGAATGAGCGCTGACCAGGCGAGCCGCGTGTTCGACCGCTTCTACCGGGTGGACCGCGCCCGCAGCCGCTCCGGCGGCGCCAACGCCGGCCTCGGCCTGGCGATCGCGCGATCGCTGGCCCAGGCCCACGGCGGCGAGGTCGAACTGCGAACCGCCGTGGGCGAAGGCGCCTGCTTCCGGATCACCCTCCCGCTAGCTACGCGTCCCTGAAACCGGCTTTACCCGGCGTACGACGCGCTGAGGTGGTAGAGCCGCCCACCCCAGCCCTCGTCCGGGAACGAGTCCGAGATCCGCACGTAGGCAGACTTGTCCGGGCCGAGGTACGGCGTCAGGTCGAACGTCCGCGTGGCCTTGTTCTGGCCGTCGTGGGCGTGCTCGGTCTCCCTCGCGACCGTCGTCCACTGCCGGCCGTCGCCACTCACGTCGACGACGTACTCGTTGTCGAGCGTCAGCGTCGCGGACGCCGCGCTGGTACCGGACGGGAACGGGAAGCGGTAGACGAAGTACGCGTTGCCGTCGGCGAAGCGGTTCTGGACCCCGTTGCTCTGCGAGCCGCCGGCATCGAACAGCCAAGGCAACTCGGCCGCGGTGCCGGTGTCGAAGTCCACGGTCCGCGCCACCAGGATCTCGGCCTGTGTGCTGAACGCGAGGAGCGGACCGGACGTCGCCTTCACGGTCACCGGGTAGCGGCCGTCCGCCGTACCAGCGGGAATCGCCACGTCGAGTTCGACCTCGGCCTGCGCCGGTACGGCGTTGCCCTTCGGGCGCAGGGTCACGGTCGCCTGGCGCGGGGTCACGGTCCACCCCGCGGGCGCCGAGGCCCGTACGTCGGCAACGATCCGCTGCCCCGCCGGCGCCGTCGCCTGGAGCCGAGCCGTCAGCTCGACCTTCGTCGCCTCAGCACTCGAGGCCATCACCACCGGCTGCGCCGGAGTCATGGTCGCGGACAGGGACCGCACCGGCGGCCGCGCCGGGACGGCGGCGATCAGCGCGCTCAGCGCACTGGCCTGCGTCCGCCAGTCGAAGACGTTCGAGCTGCCACCGGACCATCGCAGCCCGAGCCGTCCGGCCGCGTCGCGATCGTTGTCCCACACGCTCGCGGCCTGCCTGGCCTGGAAATCGAGGTAGCGCCGGTCGTGCGTGGTGTCCGTCAAGTCCATCCAGTAGCGCTGGAAGATCCCCTTGAACTGCTTCTGGTTGTCGTCACAGGACTTGCCCGGCGCCTCGCAGGACTCGGTGAGGATCCCGTTCGGGGCCAGGCCGTCCGCGCGCATCGCGGAGTCGGCCAGCCGCCGTACGGTGGTCAGCAGCCGGGGATCGCGGGTCGCCCGCCACAGTTCGAGGCCGGAGCCGATCGCCAGGCCCTGGTTGTACGTCCACACCGTCTCGTTGTTGGACTTGCAGGTGCCGGTGTTCAGGCCGTCGTTCACCAGGCCGTCGGCGTTGATCAGGCCACTACCGGTCAGCCAGTTCCAGCCGGCCTGCGCGCGGCCGAGCCAGTGCCGGTCGGCCGGGATCCTGTTGTGCAGCTCAGCGGTGAGCCGGATCCAGAGGCCGTTGGTGACGGCGTTCTTGTACGTCCGCTCAGCGTCCCACCAGACCCCACCGCCGCAGGTGTCGTCCCAGTAGTCCTCGACGTACTCCGCGATCGTGACCGCCATGGCGAGGTACTTGCGGTTCTTGGTCAGGTCGTAGGCCTGGATCCAGGTCAGGGCCCACCACTCGGAGTCGTCGATGGCGCGGCTGGTGAAGTTGCCGAGCAGCGGATCGCCCGACAGGTAGCCGGCCGGGAAGACGCCCTTGTCCTTCTCGAACGTGTTGTCCAGGTGCTGCAGGTAGCGGCGGTCGCCGGTGCGCTGCATGTAGTCGCCGACGGTCTGCAGGGCGACGGCGGAGTTCCACCAACTGGACGGGAACCACGCCTTGACCGGCTCGTACGAACTCATCAGGACGTCGGCGGCGACCCGGGCCCGCGCCGTCGCGGCCGGGCCGTCGGCACCTCCGCCCGGATCGGCTCCGGCGGGCAGTGCCGACGCTACTCCGACGGCCAGCGCCGCGGCGCCGGCCACCAGCGCGCGCAGAACGCGCGAACGACTCAGAATCATGGGCGGATCTCCTCGAGGCTCCAGGGGCGGCTCGACCGACCGAGGTTGGAAACGTTTCCCTTCTGGCGTGCGGAAGTATCGTCGCCACCGAGGACAACGATGTCAATGCCGAACACTGAGACGGTCAAAGTGCAGTAGTTCAGGTGGATTACAGTCTTTTGAGTCGCGTCCTCCGCCGAAAGGTCCCAGCTCATGAGTCTCGAGTTCCTCTGGTACATCCCCAATCAGGTGCGGCCCGGACACCGGGGTGACGACACGACCGACGGGCACAACAGCCTCGACCGGCTGACCGACCTCGCGCGGCTGACCGAGCAGCACGGCTGGGGCGGCGCTCTCCTCGGGACGGGCTGGGGCCGGCCGGACACGTTGACGGTGGCGACGGCGCTCGCGGCGCGGACGACGGCGTTCCAGCCGCTGGCGGCGATTCGGCCCGGCTACTGGCACCCCGCGCACTTCGCGTCGGCCGCGAGCACGCTCGACGAGCTGAGCGACGGGCGACTGCTGATCAACATCGTCTCCGGGCAGGACAACCTCGCGGCGTACGGCGACAGCGAGGGCGACCAGGCGCAGCGGTACGCGCGCACCAAGGAGTTCCTCCAGCTCGTACGACGCCTGTGGACCGAGGAGGACGTCACCTTCACCGGCGAGCACTTCCAGGTCACCAACTCGACGGTCGCCACTCGGCCCGTCGTACGGGAAGGACGTCTGCACCCGCGGCTCTACTTCGGCGGCGCCTCCCCCGCCGCCGAACGCGTCTCCGCGACCGACGCCGACGTCCAGCTCTTCTGGGGCGAACCGCTCGACGGCATCGCCGAACGCATCGACCGCCTCAACGGCCTCCAGCAAGAACTCGGCCGCGAGCACAAGCCCCTCGAGTACGGCCTGCGCATCACGACGCTGATCCGCGACACCACCGAAGAAGCCTGGGCCGACGCCGAGGCCAAGGTCGAGAAGATGGCGCAGGACACCAACTTCCGCGACACCCACGGCCCCAACGCCCGACGCTTCAAGGCCGTCGGCCAGCAACGCCTCCTCGAGCTCGCCGAACGCGGCGACGTACTCGACGACAACCTCTACACCGCCCCCGGCAAGTACGGCGGCGGAGGCGCCGGCACCACCTGGCTCGTCGGCTCCGCCGAAGACGTCGCCAAGTCGCTCCGCAAGTACCAGGACCTAGGCCTCACCCACTTCATCCTCTCCGACACCCCCTACCGCGAGGAGATCATCCGAGCAGGCGACCAACTCCTGCCGCTGCTCAGGCACTGATTCACGCTCTTCCCTCGACGCGGTCGCTCGGAGTGAGTAGGTTCCTCGGACGGTGAGGTTTACCTGGGGAATGAACGGGGACTACTCCCGGTACGAGCTTCGCCACTGTCGGTGAAGACGTGAGGCGTGTGAGGTGTTGTTTTGGCCCGACCGATGACGGCTGACCAGATGGTGGCGGCGTTGCGGAAGTGGGGGGTCAAGTTCCGGGAGTACCCGGGATGGCGGACGCGGGGCAGGCCTGGTGCGTTCGGGGACGTGCGGGGGGTGATCGTGCATCACACCGGCAGCAACTCCCAGAGTGACGACTACCTGAACTTCCTGTTCGTGCGTGGCCGGGCCGAGGAGGGGATCCCCGGGCCGTTGTGCAACGTGTCGACCGACATGGACGGCGATCTGCACGTCGGTGCGGTCGGCCGGGCCAACCATGCCGGGCGCGGGTCGCAGACCACGCTCAGCCGGGTGACCGCGCAGAACTACGCCGGTTACGCGTCCGAGCTGAAGCCGGGCGCGGACAACGTCGACGGCAACGCGCACTACTACGGCAACGAGGTCCGGTACGACGGTGCGCGGGCGATGACCGCGGCCGCGTACCGTACGGCGTTGCTGCACGCCGCCGCGATCTGCGACTTCCACGGCTGGAACGCGCTCGCGGTGATCGGACACCGCGAGCACACCCGCCGCAAGACCGACCCGGGCCGCAACCCGATGAACAAGTTCCGTACCGACCTGGCCGCCGTACTGCGGGCCGGACCCGATGGAGACGACATGGCAAACGCCGACGAGGTACTCGCCGAGCTGCGCAAGTTCCAGACCGCGGAGGCGCAGCGGTACGCCGATCTGGCGAACCGCGTGCAGGCGCTGACCGACCAGGAGGAGGGCCGGTACGCCGACCTGCAGCGCCGCGTCCAGGGCCTGGTCAACCAGGAGGCCGGCCGCTACGAGGACTACGTGCGCCGCTTCAACGCGATCCTGGCGGCGCTGCCGAACGGCGCGAGCCAGCAGACCGCACCGGAAGCGGTTCCGGAATCCGACAACCCTTCCTCCACCTCTTGAATTAAGTAAGCATCTTGGCTTTCCTTAGGTCACCCCCGCCCGAATGCGCATTCCGAGCGTGGGTCCGCCCCGACCCTGAGGAGAACCACCCATGCCTGGAGTCGCCCCACTCCGCCCGCCGCCGCGTGGTCGCCGCTTCGCGGCGGTCTCGGCGGCCCTGGTGGCCGCCGTCGTCGCCACTGCGCTGACTGTCGTCAGCTCACCCGACGCCACCGCAGGCACCGCCGCCATCTCCCCCACCGGCTGGAACACCGTCGCCGCCAAGCACAGCGGCAAGTGCGTCGACGCCCGCGCGGCCGGTACGGCGAACGGCACCGCCGTCCAGCAGTACGCGTGCAACACCAGCACCGCGCAGCAGTGGCAGTTCCAGCCGACCTCCGACGGCTACGTGCGGATCAACGCGCGCAACGCCGCGACCCAGGTGCTGGACGTCAGCAACGTCTCCACCGCCGACGGCGCGCTGATCCACTTGTGGGCCTTCGGCAACGGCAACAACCAGCAGTTCCGCCCGGTCGAGGAGGCCGACGGCGCCTACCACCTCGTCAACCGCAACAGCGGCAAGTGCCTCGACGTCCCGTCGGCTTCGGTCTCGGACAGCGTCCAGCTGCAGCAGTACACCTGCAACGGCAGCGCCGCCCAATCGTTCAGGATCAGCCCTGTGGACGGCACGCCTCCGACCAACCCGCCCGGTACGCCGGACCTCGGCCCGAACGTGTCGGTCTTCGACCCGTCGACGCCTGCCAGCCAGATCCAAAGCCGCCTGGACCAGGTGTTCAACCAGCAGGAGGAGAACCAGTACGGCGAGCAGCGGTACGCCCTCCTCTTCAAGCCCGGCACCTACAACGTCAGCGCGAACGTCGGCTTCTTCACCCAGGTCGCGGGCCTCGGCCTGACGCCGGACAGCGTGAACATCAACGGCGCCGTGCACGTCGAGGCCGACTGGTTCCCGCCGCAGAACGCGACCCACAACTTCTGGCGCGGCGCCGAGGGCCTGTCCGTCACGCCGCCCGGCGGGCTCGACCGGTGGGCGGTCAGCCAGGCGTCGGCGTACCGGCGGATGCATCTGAAGGGCAACCTCGCCCTGGACGACGGCGGCTGGGCCAGCGGCGGATTCATGGCCGACACGCTCGTCGACGGCCAGGTCCGGTCGGGCAGCCAGCAGCAGTGGCTGTCACGCAACACCAACTGGGGCAGCTGGACCGGCCAGAACTGGAACATGGTCTTCGTCGGTGCGCAGAACGCTCCGGCCGGCACGTTCCCGAACCCGCCGTACACGAAGGTCGCGCAGACGCCGGTGGTCCGCGAGAAGCCGTACCTGTACGTCGACAACGCCGGCGCCTACCAGGTGTTCGTCCCGGCGATCCGGACGAACTCGGCCGGGCCGAGCTGGACGAGCGGCAACCCCGCCGGCCAGTCGCTGCCGATCAGCCAGTTCTACATCGCCAAGCCCGGCGTCTCGGGCGCGACGCTGAACGCGGAACTTGCCGCGGGCAAGAACATCCTGTTCACCCCGGGCATCTTCCGGATCAGCGAGCCGCTGCGGATCACCCGGCCGGACACCGTCGTGCTCGGCCTCGGCCTGGCCACGATCATGCCGACCAACGGCAACAGCGCGATCACCGTCGCCGACGTCGACGGGGTCAAGATCGCCGGCCTGCTGATCGACGCGGCGCCGACCAACTCGTCGCTGCTGATGGAGGTCGGCCAGACCGGCGCCTCGGCCAACCACAGCGCGAACCCGACATCGCTGCACGACCTGTACTTCCGGATCGGCGGTTCGGCGGTCGGCAAGGCGACCGAGACGCTGCGGATCAACAGCGACAACGTGATCCTCGACCACGCGTGGCTGTGGCGCGGTGACCACCGCGACGGCGTCGGCTGGAACGTGAACACCGCCGACACCGGGCTGGTCGTCAACGGGGACAACGTCACGGCGTACGGGCTGTTCGTCGAGCACTACCAGAAGTACCAGACGATCTGGAACGGCAACGGCGGCCGGACGTACTTCTACCAGAACGAGCTGCCGTACGACCCGCCGAACCAGGGCGCCTGGATGAACGGGTCCACCCGCGGGTACGCCGCGTACAAGGTGGCCGACTCGGTCACCACGCACGAGGCCTGGGGGCTCGGCAGCTACTGCGTCTTCACCAGCGACGCGAGCATCGTCGCCGAACGCGCCTTCGAAGTGCCGAACAAGGCGGGCGTGAAGTTCCACAACATGGTCACCGTCTCGCTCGGCGGCCGCGGCACGATCGCCCACGTCATCAACAACACCGGCGGTCCGTCCAACTCGAGCACCAACGTCGCTCAGTGGGTCAACTACCCCTAGCGGATCGGCCAGGCAGCAGCCCGCTCAGGCGGGCTGCTGCTGGGTCGCGCAGTGGATCGTCCCGCCCGCGTTGGCGAGGCCGTCCGTCGTGAGCTGTACGACGACGCGATCGGGGTACAGCTCCGAGATCAGGTCGTACGCCGCCTGGTCGGCCTCGAGGTCCCCGAACTGCCCGAGCACCACGCACCCGTTGGCCTCGTAGTACCCGACGTACCCGGTCGCGGCGGTCTCGCCGAACTCGTCGGCACCGCGCTCGGTGATCGGCAGCGCGCGGTTGCGTTCCTCGTACGCCGCGAAGACCTGCTCCGGATCGGGCGGCTGCACCGCGTGCAGCGTCAGCCGATCCGCCCCGGCGCCGCCTCCGCCGGACCTTCCGCCTCCACCGAGCAGCAGGGCTCGCTCGTTCGCCGGCAGCGCGTTGATCTCCTCCACCCCCGCCCGCAGCGCGCGCTGGTCGGGCCCGTCGTCCGGATCGTCCGACGCGGCGTACAGGAGTTTGCCGGGGGCAACAAACCTGGCGAGGAAGTCGACGTGCCAGTCGGTCAGCTCGATGGCCGGCCGGCCCGGCATCCACAGCATCCGCTCGACGCCGAAGAGCCGCCGCAGCTCGGCCTCGACGGCGGCCTTCGTCTTGCCCGGGTTCCGGTTCGGGTTGAGGATGCAGCTCTCGGTCGCGACCCCGAGTCCCGCGCCGTTGACCTCGAGCCCGCCACCTTCCATCGTCAGCCAGGTCCGCACGACCTGGATGTCGGCGTCGGCGGCGATCCCGGCCGCGAAACCGCGGTCGCGCGTGATCGGCTGGTCGCGGATCCCGTTCCTCGTCTTGGCCGGGTCCTTGCGCCAGCCGGGCAGCCCGGTGCGCGGCAGCCACTGCCCCCAGCCGTTGAAGTTCAGGTCGACGGCGTGCAGACGTCCGCCGGTGTCGCGGACGAAGACCGGAGCGGTGTCGCGCGCCCACAGGTCGTTCAGCGGCATCCGGACGAGGTCCACGGTCCCAACCGCCGGCAGCTTCTCCCCACCCGCGTAGATCCGACCGGACCGGTCGAGCTCGTCGCCGACCTGATCCTTGACCGCGCGTCCGGCGCTGCAGGCGGCGAGGAAGCGACGCGCTTCAGTCTCGTCGGCCGCGGAGTTCACCAGCAACGCGACCGGTTCGAACCGGGAGATCGTCGCCGCGAGCCGGACCAGGTCCTGCCGCGCGACGACGGGGCTGTTGCGCAGATCCCGCCCGTACGCCGAAACGGAGTCCTCACCCCACACGCCCGGCGTCGCGCCGTACGCCATCCAGGTCACCGCGTGCGGCCCGCCCTCGGCCGGCATCCGGAACCCAGCCGGCCCAGGCGAACCCGTCGAAGGCCCGCCCGAGGGCGTCCCGTCGGCAGTAGTCCCGCTCGTCGGCGTCACGTTCACCGACGGCTCCTCGCGGCACCCGCCCACGACCATCCCCAGTCCCGCCACGCCTGTGGCACGCAGCAGCTCCCGCCGGCCCAGCATCGTTCACTCCCCGTTCGATCGTCGCGCCGATGATCGCACGCAGAGTGTTCACGCCGAGTAGTAGAAAAGTTACACAAACCGCGCCACCATGGTGAACGAACTCCCGCCCCGTTCACGAAGGTGAGACCGATGAGCCCGATCAGTCGTCGAACACTCATGCTCGGCGGACTCGCGGCGGCCGGCGCCGCGGCCGTCCCCGCCTACTCCTCCAGCGTCGTCACAGCCACCGCCGCCGTCCCGTACCCGTTCCAGCTCGGCGTCGCCTCCGGCGAACCCGACGCGAGCAGCGTCGTCCTCTGGACCCGCCTCGCACCCTCCCCGCTCAACGCCGACGGCCAGGGCGGCATGGCGAACGCCAACGTCGCCGTCGACTGGCAGGTCTCCACCGACGACCGCTTCACCACGCTGGTCGCGTCCGGCTCGGTCACCGCGACGTACGCCGCCGCCCACTCCGTGCACGTCGTCGCCGCCGGGCTCAACCCCGACGCCGACTACTTCTACCGCTTCCGTGCCCAGGGCCACCTCTCCCCCGTCGGCCGCACCCGGACCGCCCCCGCGCCCGGCACGAACGGCCGCGACCTGGTGATGGCGTTCACCTCCTGCTCGCACTACGAGGAGGGCTACTTCACCGTCTACCGCCGGATGGCCGAGGACAACCCGGGCGTCATCCTGCACCTCGGCGACTACATCTACGAGTACGGCGCAACGACCGGCCGCCCGCGGCTGCACGCGGGCGCGTCCGAGATCGTCTCGCTGGCCGACTACCGCCGCCGGTACGCGCAGTACAAGTCCGACCCGGACCTGCAGGCCGCGCACGCGGCCGCGCCGTGGATCGTCGTACCGGACGACCACGAGATCGAGAACAACCGGGCCGGCAACATCCGTGCCGACAGCACGCCGTCGCTGACCGCCGCGCAGTGGACCGCGCGACAGACTTCGGCGTACAAGGCGTACTACGAGAACATGCCGCTGCGGCCCGCGCAGGCGCCGAGTGGCGCGAGCATCCCGCTGTACCGCAAGCTGCCGTGGGGCAAGCTGGCCAGCTTCCACATGCTCGACACCCGGCAGTACCGCAACGACCAGGCCTGCGGCGACGGCTGGAAGACCTGTCCGGACGCTGACCTGGCCAGCCGCAGCCTGCCGGGCAACGCGCAGGAGACCTGGCTGCTGAACAACCTGGCGCAGCGCACCGCGACGTGGGACATCCTCGGCCAGCAGGTGTTCTTCGCGCGCCGGTTCAACTCGACCGGCGCGAGCATGGACTCGTGGGACGGCTACCGCGCCTCCCGCGCCCGGATCCAGCAGGGCTGGGTGGATCGCGGCGTGCGCAACCCCGTCGTACTGACCGGCGACGTGCACCGCGCCTGGGCCAGCAACTTGGTTGCCGACTACAACAACCCGGCGTCGGCCGTGATCGGCCAGGAGCTCGTCACCAGCTCGGTCACCTCCAGCGGTGACGGCGACGGCGCGACCACGATCCCGGACGTCGGCACGAACCCGTGGCTGAAGTTCTACAACAACCGGCGCGGCTACATCCGTACGACGCTCAGCCCGACGCAGATGCGCGCCGACTTCCGTGCGGTCGCCAAGGTGTCCGAGCACGGCGCCGCCGCGACCACGGTGAAGTCGTTCGTCGTCGAAGAGGGCCAGCCTGGCCTGCAGACGGTCTGAGGGGAAACGACCATGAAGAAGAAGCTTCTGGGGATCACCGTCGCGTCGATCCTGCTCAGCACCACCGGCGTTCTCACCGCCCAGGCCGCCGTCGCGGCGCCGACCTGGGTGACCGCGAACAGCGCCTCCACCGGCGACCAGGACGTCGCGGCGATCGCGACCAACCGGACCGGGTACGTCGCCGTGGTCTGGGAGGACGACCGCGACACCACCGCCGCGGAGGACAACGCGCACAGCGAGATCTACCTTCGCCTGTTCCGCAACGGCACCGCTGTCTACGAGAAGAAGCTGTCGGCCGCCGGCGGCAGCGGCATCACCAACTGGCGGCACCTGACGCCGGACGTCGGCCTGGACGACAAGGGCAACGCCGTCGTGGTGTGGGCCGACGACCCGGACGGCAACGGCTACTACAACGTCCCGTACCGGGTCGTGAACACGGCCGGGACCGTGACCGCGTCGGGCAGCGCCAACAGCAACTCGGACGGCCAGCAGCTCAAGCCGCGCGTCGCCGTCGATCCCGACGGCGCTCCGTCGACCGCGGCCGTCGCGTTCACCGTGGCCTGGGAGGACATCCAGACCGGTACGCCGGCGACGATCAAGGCGGCAGGGTTCACCGGCCCGACCACGCGCGCCTGGGAGGTCACCGCCTCGGCGACGACCGGCCAGCACCACAACCCAGACGTCGCGGTCTCGGCCTCCGGTGACGCGGTCGTGGTCTGGGACGACGACGCCGACGCCAACGCGTCGTACGACGTCGGCCTGGTCCGGCTCGCGCGCACCAACGGCGCGGTCAACCTGACTCGTCGTACGGCGAACGCCACGCTCACCGGCGAGCAGACCAAGGCGAGTGTCGCCTCCAACTTCAACGGCGACTTCGCGGTCGCCTGGCAGTCCGGTACGACGACCGCCACGCGATCGTTCACGTCCACCGGCACCGCACGCCACGCCGATCTCCAGGTCGCCTCAGCAGCGACACAACCCTCCATCGGCATCGACGACCAGGCCAACTCGGTCGTCGGCTGGACCACCCAGGCCACCGATCTCGACGTCTGGGTCCGCGGCTTCGCCCCCGACGGCTCCGACACCGGTCGGCTGTCGGCGCAGCGCCTGAGTCAACTCACCGACGGCCGCCAGGAACAGGTCGCCGTCGCCGTCTCGCCGTGGTCCGAGGTCGCCGTCGCCTACACCGACGACAACGACGGCAACACCTTCGACCAAGTCATCCTCGGCCACAGCTTCGCCAACAACGGCTGGTGATCGGAAGTGTCCTGGGCCGGGATGCCGGCCCAGGACGCTGATCCGGGCTTGGATTCAGGATGCTGGTCCGGGACACCGGCCCGGGGCGCTGGTCCGGGCGAACCTAAAGATTCCCTGAATCTCTTGCCAGCAAGGGATCTGGGCCGAGAACTTTAGGCGGCGTACTGCAGACTCGGTGCATAGAAAGTGCGATGTCCGGCCGATCTGGTCGATGAGCGTCAGCGAGATGATGTCCGCTCTCGACACGCGTCAGGCGGACTGGTCTAGGATGCGGCGGTTCCGGGGATCTAGGCGCTCCCACGCAGGCAACGGCATCTCCGTGCTGATTGACAATGATTCAAGGGCGGCGACGTAGTCGGTATAGGCGAGCGTCGGATCCTCCGCAACGCGCTCGCTCGCCGTCACGATGCGGCGCATTGCGCTCATAGCTTGCTCGTACACGGTCCGATTGAGCATTAGTAGATCAGACGTGAATTTCTGCAGGTCCTCGATGTCGTCGTCGTGAAGGACCAGATTTGGGGTGAAGGTTCGTGGAGGGATGTCGGCCGGCGCGGGACTATGGTGCGAGCCCGATGGGTTGCGGATCAATCGATCGACCTTCACACGGACGGGCGTAAAGGTTACATTCAGCGAAGGACAGGACGATGGCGAGATCCTCGACGATGACGTCGCCCTCGATGGAAATCATGAAGTCGTCGGAGCCGTCAGGCAAGACCGCTTCGAGGCGCTCGGTGACATGTGCGAGGATGGTATTGACGGTGGACCCACTCTGCGGCTGGCACCAGGTGCCCAATCTGTACGTCGACGCGATCGTGGCCTACGAAGTTCGCGTTGGTGTACAGGGTCCAGCGATGGTTGTCTCGTTGAGCCGCACGTTTCGGAAAGTACGTACCGGTTAACACCTAGAGCACAAGTCCAGAGTCGCACGCCTTGGCGCCATGTCCAATAGAAGCCGAGTGCCCGACCGTGATTTTCCGGGCTGCATAAGGGCCTATTCCGCGAGTAAGATCATCCGCCAACTGCCGAGGGAGAGCTCCTCTCAGTGCTGTCAGATGTGCGCAGCTAGAAGCAGCCACGCTCGCAGCGCTGACAACGAGAAGTGCAGCGCAGTCTCGTTCGACAGCTCCATGCAGCCATCTGGAACTGACTCGCCCCGACAGAACCAGATGTGGCGAAGGCGCGGGACAGCTTCGCACCACCGGTCAGAGCAACAAACGCCGACCCAGTACCGAGCTGACTTCGAGATCGCGCACGCTGCCAGGCTGGTTCGCAAGGATGTCGATGAGGAAGTTGCCCTCACCCACCTCAGAACAACTGACTGGATCCACCGCAGCCGTCCATCAGTTCACGAACCCTGCCTTTCCGGTTGAAATGCACGGGTGAGCCGCATGACAAAATACCGCAGGCAAGCAAAGCTGGAGGCGCTTCGCGTGCGACCTCCACGCGGCCTGCATCGATGACCGAATCGGGACAACTGCGACGTGGAGGCCAGGAGCCACTCGGGCTCCTGGTCGCTTCGGGGCTGGCCCCGTTAGAAGACTTGAGTGTCAGACCTGGGCCGAGTCATCAGTGCTCATTCAGCTTGCTCAGGTACCGGCGGAGCACTGGGAAAGCCTCGATGACTCGGCCAGGTTCTTGAGCCCCTGGACGGGAGTGAGCTAACTCGTTTCTCAGTTGAAGGAGGCTGCGGAGTTCTTTCACTTCTGTTGAACTCAGGTCCTTGTCTGTGGCGTATAGGCGTAGCAGTGATCCCAAGGGGACGTTCTGGGATGGAAGATCGTGATTAGCGGTCACTTCCGCCCGAATGCCGTTCTCCAAATTGGCCCATTCGAGCAAGAAATTTGCCTCGGCTAGCGGAACTCGTGGGTCCGAAGCCGGCGTTTTCTCCAGCTTCGCAGCGTCTCCGTGGCGCTTCAGGTCGCGGGCTGCGATGAGAGAGAGCACAAGCCCGGCCACGGCCGTGATACCGCCGAGTATGGATGCCCACCGGTCTGCCGTGCTGAGATCCACGTTCCGAACAAAATATGTAACCAAGATCGCCAACCCGGCCGACCCGAGGACGCCGATCACCATAATGAATCGACGGCTCGATCCTCGCCCACTGCCGCTCATGGCCTCGCTTCGTATCGAGTAGCCGAGATCGGCGGCAGCTGAATCGATATCAGCAGGACTCATTTCCCGATTGGGCGACGTGTCAACAACTGCTTTCCTCTGCGCCCGGTTGATGATCTCGGCTCGCAAGTCCTCGAGAAGTTCGCGTAAGTGTTCCTCTGCAGGCCCACTGAGGTGGGCGTCTCGTGGCTCTGACTCTTCTCCTGGCATTAGTCTGAACCTTTAACGAAGGAAATGAATGCGATTAGGGCGCAGATGACAAAGCCGATGGCCCCCCATGGCTTGGTGATGTTGTTCGTGAAGTGGCCTCCTACAAACGTAGCCATCCCGCTGATCAGGAGCCAGTTGCGAGCAGGTTTCCCGAGTTTTGAGCGCCCGTAGCCCCTGCGTTGGTAGGTGTCAGCGTCGCTGATGTGGGTGGGCGTGATCATCGGGACGTTGACCCCAGAGTTGTTGGCTGCCTCCAGGCGACCGGCCTCGGCTAACGTCTCCTGGGCGCGGCGTTCCAGCGCCTCGTGTAGCGCCTTCTTCGTCGGCTCCGGTAACCCTGCTACGCCGGCCACCGTGATCCGCAACTCGTCGTCCACCGGAAGAGTCTAGGGCGCGGATCTGCTTCGGGAGTACTCCCTGGCGGAGCCGTCCGGAAAGTTTCGCGAGCGAGCCTGTCAGCGAGGTGCCAAAAGGCCTCACGCCCTCAATTGGAAAAGGCTGGGCCGAGGCCTCAGCGGGCCAGCGTACTGGAAGGCTCATGCTGACTGATAGGTCAAGGTCGATCTGTCACAACATGCCGCTGACCTGCAGGGTGCCTCGGCAGGATTCGAACCTGCGACGCACAGTTTAGGAAACCGGCGCTCTGTCCCCGAGCTAGCTGTCCCACCCAGCCGCCGTGTCGCAGCCAGAAATCAAGCCGCCCCAACATCCGCTGAAGGCCACTACAGCCAGGTGGTGTCTAGGGAGCTTGTCCCACGCAGTGAGCCGCACGACCGGCCAGGGACTACCCGATCATCCTGGAGACGTACGAGCTCGTCTGCAGCAAAGGCCAGCCGACCTGTGCGACGTTCCGAACTGCGGGCCCCAGCCACGCTGGCGTGGTCACCCTCGGGTCAGGCGGCGTTGGCCTCCTGCTGTGTGCTGAGCGCCCCGGGGATCAGCATCGGCAACCATGTCCACGTTGGCATGGTTGCCCTCGGGCCGAGCGACCTTGACCTCCTGCTGTGTGTTGGGCGCACCGGAGGGCTGCACCGACGACACTGTCCACGGGGCCTGGTTGGCTGGGCCCCGTGGACATCACCGAACTGAGCGAGCGGGCCGAGCGGATCTCCGAGCGGTACGGCGAGTACCTGGGGATCGAGCGGGACGGGGACTGGTTCCTGCTCAAGCTGCAGGAGGAGCTGGGTGAGCTCACCCAGTCCTACCTGCAGGTCACCGGGCGCGCCCGGACCAAAGGGCTCACGGACGAAGAGATCCGGGAAGGCTTCGAGCTCGAGTTCGCCGACGTGCTGTGTCAGTTGCTGCTGCTCGCGCGGCACCACGCGGTCGACGTACCGGCCGCGATCGAGCGCAAGTGGCTCATCCGCGAGGCGCAACTGAACGCTGCGGTCACGCCGTCTTCGGCCGAATCGAGAACATGATCGCCAGCACGATGCCCGGGATCACGTAGCACCACAGCGGCGGCCAGCCGAACAGCACCGGCAGCAGACACAGCAGCAACAGGTCGAACCCACGGATCGGCTGCGAGAACAGCCCTGGCGGAATCGCGCCCATCGGCGACGCGACCAGCGGGCCGGCGTACGACGGTGGTCGCGCGGACGCCTGTCGTACGACGCCGGTCAGGATGCCCGCCGCGACCGCGAAGGTCGTCGGCGCGTCGCCCAACGCTGGGCTGGCCGCCAGTGTCCACAGCAGCACGAACCCACCCGGTACGACGGCCATCGCGACCCGCAGATCCTTCAGGTCCATCCCGAGCGCACGCACCAGCCCGGTCGACCGGCAGACCGACCGCAGCCCGTCCATCAACGGCCGCGTCGCCGCGAACCCGGCGAAGCCTGCCGCGATCGGCACGAGTACGTCGTACCCGGTGCCGGCGACGGCGTACGGAACGACGAGCAGCCCGGCGCCCACGATCAGCCGCCGCGGCCAGCGCAGTACCCGGAGGAACTCGCGATGGATGATCGCCTGCACGCGCTCGCCTCGCCCGCGCCGCGACTTCAACCGCCCAATCATCCGCCAGTGCCGCCCGGCCACGACGTCAGCCAGCAGACTCACGTCCATGGTGATCGCAGCCCCGGCCATCCCGGCGAGCAGATCACCACCGGCCACCAAACTCTGCTTGGGCAACCGCGCCAAGGTGCGAGCGGTGAAGAAGATGAGCAGACCGGAGAGCACGGCAACTACTGCCGCCAACCCCAGCAACCGCACATGAAAGTCACTGACGACAGCAAAACTTCTGGGCTCATTACTCTTGCCGGCTTGCGTGGCCAGGATCAATGCGGGGATCGCAGCAACCACAAGCAACAAGTCAGCAATCCGCAGCGCCCATCGACCTCTCGCCGGCACCTGCTGCGCCCACACCGTCGCGCACGCCGTACCGACCAGCAGCAACACCGTCAGCAGCGCCGCCTCTCCCACGGTCGACCAGCCAGCACCGAACAACGCGAACCCGATCACCGCCGCCAGGGCACCCATCACCGCGGCCACCACGATCACCAGCCGGTACGCCGGGCGCAGCAGCGCGCCGCGATCGACAGGTGTCGTCAGCAACCAAAAGCCAGTCGCGCGCGACGCCGACACCGGTCCGACGCTCAGCAGCACCCGCAGCATCCACGACACCAGCAGCGGCACCAGGATCCACGGCACCGTGTCCAGCAACCAGCCGCACGAGGCCGACGAGCACGCCGCGGACTTGTTGTTCAGGTGCCGTACGACGTTGCCGCCGGTCGCGCCGAGCATGGCCAGCGCGAAGATCACCAGGTAGACGTCCTCGAACTGCTGCCAGAACGTGCGGTCGGCCTTGCCGCGCCGGACCTTGCGCATCCAGCGCCGCAGCTCGACCGACCGCGGGATCGCACCGAAGTCGGCCGGGTCGAACACCACGGGACCTTCGGAAGAGGCGGCGCTCACGGCAGCGGGGTGAGTTCGACGCGGGAGTCCGCCACGGCCTCCACCAGGGCCGGATCATGACTCGCGAACACCACCGACGTCCCCGCCTTCTTCTCCGCCTTCAGCCGCTCCGCCAGCCACGCCACACCCGCCGTGTCCAGCCGCTGCTCCGGCTCGTCGAGCACGAGCAGCTTCCGTGGCCGCACCAACGCGGTCGCCAGCGCGAGCCGCCGACGCTGACCCGACGACAACGACCCCGGCAGCTGATCAGCCGCAGCCAGCAGCCCGACGTCGTCGAGCAACGTGTCGACCAGGTCTTCGGGCTCCGGGTTCCCGTGCGCGCGAGCGAGCAGGTCGAGATGCTCGGCCGCGGTCAGGTCAGGAAAGAAGTCCAGGTCGTCCAGCAGCGCGGCGACATCTCGCCGGACGACCTCCGCGCGCTCGTCGATCGGTACGCCGTCCAGCAGGATCTTGCCGGCCGCGGGTTCGTGCGCGCCGACGATGCAGCGCAGCACGGTCGTCTTGCCCGCGCCGTTGGGGCCGACCAGCGCCACCGCCCGGCCGGCGGCGAGGCTGAAGGTCAGGTCCTCGATCACCGGCCGGTCGGCGTACAGGTGCCGCAGGCCCGTCACCGCGAGCCGGGGAGCCGCTTTGCTCATCGCTTGCGGACCAGCGTCAGCCCGTCGCCGATGCCGAGCATCACCACGTCGACGCGGTCGTCCGCGGCGACGTGCGCGTTGAACTCCTTGCGGTCAACCGGGTCCTCGTCGTGCACCCCGACCACGCGGCCGCCGGCCAGCGTGTTGTCGAACAGCAGCAGGCCGTTCGGGCGGATCCGCGGGACCAGGTGCTCGAAGTACTCGATGTAGCCCGGCTTGTCGGCGTCGACGAAGGCCAGGTCGAACTCGCCGTCCAGCTCGGCGGCCGACTGGTGCGCGTCGCCGATCCGCAGCTCGATCTTGCCCGCGACACCGGCGCGCTCCCAGTACGGGCGGCCGATCGAGGTCCACTCGTCGCTGACGTCGAGGCAGATCAGCTGCCCGTCGTCGGGCAGGCCGCGCGCGATCGCCAGCGCGGAGAAGCCGGTGAAGGTACCGATCTCGACCGCGCGCTTCGCCGAGATCAGCCGGGTCAGCGTGGTCAGCAGCGCGGCCTGGTCGGCCGTGGTCAGCATCACGGCGGCCGAGCCGAGCTTCTGCGTCTCCGCGACCAGCTCGGTGGCGATCTCGTCAAGCGGCATCCCGTGCGCCACCATGTAGTCGTGCAGCTGGTCGGTCACCTGGACCTGGTTGCCCATCCGTTTCCGCCGTTTCCTCGTCGTGTTCGGTCGCCTGTAGTCTCTACGGGTTGTCCGACCGCTCGACACCGACCCCTTCTAGGAGTACCAAAGCATGCAGATCGCCGTCGCCGGATCGATCGCGACCGACATCCTGATGACGTTCCCAGGACGCTTCAAGGACCAGTTCGTCGGTGAGCAGATGCACAAGGTGTCGCTGTCGTTCCTGGTCGACGAACTGGTCGTGCACCGCGGCGGTGTCGGCGCCAACATCTGCTACGGGATGGCCCAGCTCGGCCGCCCGTCGCTGCTGGTCGGCTCGGTCGGGGCCGACTTCGCCGAGTACGGCGCGGCGCTGACCGAGGCCGGTGTCGACGTCTCCCACGTCCGCGTCTGCGAGAACGTGCACACCGCGCGCTTCACCTGTACGACGGACCTGGACGCGAACCAGATCGCCTCCTTCTACACCGGCGCGATGGCCGAGGCCCGCGAGATCGACCTGGCCGACATCCACGCCAAGACCGGCGGCCTCGACCTGGTGCTGATCGGCGCGGACGACCCGGACGGCATGCTCAAGCACACCCGGCTGGCCAAGGAGCACGGCATCGCCGTCGCGGCCGACCCGTCGCAGCAGCTGGCCCGGATGGACGGCGAGCAGATCCGCGAGCTGGTCGACGGCGCGACGTACCTGTTCAGCAACGAGTACGAGTCCGGCCTGATGGCGCAGAAGACCGGCTGGAGCCAGGACGAGATCCTCAGCCGCGTCGGCGTCCGCGTCACCACGCACGGCGGCGACGGCGTCGTGATCGAGAACGCCGACGGCGTGCTCGCCAAGATCCCCGCCGTACCGGCTCCCGGCCTGGTCGACCCGACCGGTGGCGGCGACGCCTTCCGCGCCGGGTACCTGACCGGTCGCGCGGCCGGCCTCGACCACGAGGCCGCGGCCCAGATCGGCTGCACGCTGGCCACCACGGTCCTCGAGACCGTCGGCACCCAGGAGTACACGCTGGACCGCCCGGCCTTCCTCAAGCGCCTCGCCTCGGCGTACGGCGAAGAGGCTGCCGCCACGGCGGCGAGCACTCTCAACCTGGGCTGACCGCCGGACTCACCCGAGCTGGTCCAGCACTCCGGTCTGGGCCAGCAGGGCGAACCGGTCCGGACATCCCCAGTGCTCCACGAGCAGGCCGTCCCGGACGCGCGCGACCTCGAACAGCGCTATGTCGATCGGCCGGCCGCTCGGCGGTCCGAAGAAGCTCCCGGTCGCCGTCCCCCGGGCTCGCCCGCGCACCCACACGGTGTCGCCGACCGTCACCGAGTCCTCGATCGTGTAGACGACGTCCGGCATCATCGCGTGGACCTCGCGGATCGCCGCCCGCAGCCGGGTCCGCGCCTCCTCCCCGGTGCCGGCCAGCCCGAACTGGTGCTCGACCAGGTCCGGGGCGCACAGCTTGTCCACGATGCCGTCGTCGCCGGTCGCGAAGCCCTCCACCAGGATCCGCTCCAGCACGTCGTACGCGCTTCCTGCCACCATCTTCTCCCCCAATACACTCGCGATGCACTCGATGCAGTATCACTGCACTCAACGCATTGATAGTGTGCCCACATGCCCGGACCCGTCAAGACCTACCGTCAGGAACAGGCCGAGGAGACCCGGATCAGGATCGCCCGGGCGGCCCGGCAGCTCTTCGCCGAGCACGGGTACGGCGCGACGAGCATCGCCGCCATCGCCCAGGAGGCCGGCGTCGCGACCAGGACGGTCTACTCCGCCTTCGGCACCAAGCGGGAGATCCTCTCGCTGATCTGCGACCTCTGGCTGCGTGACGCGGGCGCGCAGCAACGCGCCGAGCAGGTCCTCGCCGAGCCGGACCCGGTCCGCCGCCTGCGCGGGGCTGCGGACTGGCTCACCAATCTGTACTCGGCGGGCTTCGACGTCGTCCTGATCTTCGAGGCCGCGACCGACGAGAGCGCGGAGACCAAGGCGCTGCTGCGGTCCAAGCTGGCCGGCCGGAACCAGGTGATGGACGCCATGATCGCGTCGCTCGACGGGGAGCTGGCCATCCCGCTCGCCCAGGCGCAAGCCGTCTACCGTGCGCTCGCCGCCCCCGGTGTCTACCAGGAACTGGTCGACGAGTCCGGCTGGAGTCCGGCGGAGTTCGAGCAGTGGGTGGCCGATTCGCTGCAGCGCCAACTGCTCTGACCCGGCGCGGCAAGTTCCGCTGTCGGAACTGGAATAGCGGCCGCTGCTCGCGGGTTGGAGCGAACTGTACGTTCAGTTCACTTTGAGGGAGTTCGTGATGACTGAAGCAGTAGCGGCAGCGTCGGGTGAGTTCACCATCGGTGGTGACCTGACAGTCCGGCGGCTCGGGTACGGCACGATGCAGTTGCCGGGCGAAGGTGTCTGGGGTGACGCCAAGGACCCGGACGAAGCGGTCCGCGTGCTGCGGCGCGCGGTCGAGCTCGGCGTGAACTTCATCGATACGGCGGACGCCTACGGGCCGTTCACCGCGGACCTGCTGCTGAAGAAGGCGCTGCACCCGTACGCCGACGACCTGGTGATCGCCACCAAGGCCGGCTTCGCGCGGACCGGGCCGGGCGGATGGGTCCCGATCGGCCGGCCGGAGTACCTGCGCCAGCAGGTCGAGCTGAGCCTGCGGCACCTCGGCCTCGAGCGGATCGACCTGCTCCAGCTGCACCGGATCGACTCCAAGGTCCCGGTCGCCGACCAGGTCGGTGAGCTCGCCGCGCTCCAGAAGGAGGGCAAGATCCGGCACATCGGTCTGTCCGAGGTCTCGGTGGACGAGATCAAGGAAGCCGCCAAGACGGCTGAGATCGTCTCCGTGCAGAACCTCTACAACCTCGCCCAGCGCGACGCCGAGCCGGTGCTCGAGTACGCCGAGCAGAACAACCTCGGCTTCATCCCCTGGTTCCCCCTGGCCACCGGCGGCCTGGCTCGCGCCGGCGGTCCGCTCGACCAAATCGCCAAGGACCACACGGCGTCGCCGTCCCAGCTCGCCCTGGCGTGGCTGCTCAAGCGCTCCCCCGTCATCCTGCCGATCCCCGGCACCTCCTCGGTCGCCCACGTCGAGGACAACATCAACGCCGCCCAGCTCGAGCTGACCGACGAGGAGTTCACCAGCCTCACCGAAGCCGTGAAGTAGTGGGCGTGTCGACGGACCACGACGATGCCTGACAAAGGCGTGCACCCGCGCAGTCTCAAGGCGCAGGACTCGGTGCTGTGTGCAACCAAAGAGCTGCTCGCGGAAGGTGGTCTGGCGGCGGCGACCGTCGACGCGATCGCGGCGCGGTCCGGGGTGAGCAAGGCAACGATCTACAAGCACTGGCCGTCCCGGACCGCGATCGCGGCCGAGGCGTTCGGGCGGGAGATGGCAGCTGCGATCCCCTTGCCGGACACGGGTTCGGCGCGCGGGGACCTGGCCGAGCAGGTCCGTCGGGTAAGCCGGTTCTACGCCGGCGAGCACGGCGCGGTGTTCGCCCAGTTGCTGGCGGCATCGGTCACCGATCCGCAGGCGGCGCCGTACTTCCGGGAGTACTTCCTGGACGCCCGGCGCCGCGCGATCGCCGAGTTGTGGCAGCGGGCCACCGATCGCGGCGAGGTGAGGCCGGGCATCACCGCCGGTACGGCGACCGACGTGCTCTTCGGCCCGCTGATCTTTCGGCTGCTGACCGGCCACGCGCCACTGACCGACGAGGAGGCCGACACCATCTCGTCGGCCGCCCTCGACGGCCTGCTGCGATAACTGAACCACCGGCGACCGCTTGGCCAACAGTCCGCTCAGCCCGTTGACAGCAGGCACCGCCCGAACGCAGGGTCGAGATTTGTGCGTACAAATCTCCGTCCAACTGATCCGTCCGTCCTCTCCCCCAGCCGCCGTCGGTTCCTCGGCCTAGCCGGTCTGGGTGTCGCCGGCGGTGCACTGCTGCCGGCCACTGCCAACGCCTCACTCATGCCGTACGGCGTGGAGCACGTCAACACCACCCCGCTCCGGTTCGCGGTGATCACCGATACCCACGCGGACGTCGTACTGCCGGACCGGTCGAAGGACCTGCACCGGATGCTCACGGTCGCCCAGGGCATGAACCCCGACTTCGTCCTGCACTGCGGTGACATCACCGACTACGGCGTCGACGACGAGTTCGCCCTGTACCGCTCGTCGATCCCGGCCACGCTGTGGGACCGGATGCACCACGTCCCCGGCAACCACGAGTCTCGCTGGAACCCGGACGCGTTCGAGACCTACCGCCGGTACTTCGGCCCCGAGTGGTCGTCGTTCGAGCAGCACGGCCTCCGCGTCGTCGGCCTCGCGCCGATGCAACTGCTCCAGGAGCCCGGCCTGTTCGGCGCGGACGGACTCGACCACGTGTCCCGCGCGCTGCGCGGCCACGACGTGCCGACCGCGATGTTCCTGCACTACCCGCTCGCCGCGGACAACTACTACGTGAACGACACCGAGGACTTCCTCGACCGGATCGCCGGGCACCGGGTGCGCGCGATCTTCGCCGGCCACATCCACCGCCAGCAGGTCGCCGCGTTCAACGGGCTGACCCAGGTCGCGATGCGCAACACCTTCGCCATCCCGAGCTTCTACTGGGTCGAGCGTACGGCGGACGGCAGCCGCCTCGACGTCACCGAGATCGCCGTACCGGCCACCGGCTCCCCGACGTCGACGCCCGTCACCACGATCCCGCTCGGCCGCACCGGCCCGGGCGAGACGCTCGCACCGAGCCACGCCGCGGTCCACACCACCCGCGAGGCGATCACCGTGTCGGCCGCCTACAAGACCGCACCCACGCAGGTCCTCGCGCAGGTGTACCCGCAGAACGTCTTCAGCGGCAGCAACGCCGGCACCTGGATCCCGCTCACCAAGAACGGCAACACCTGGCAAGGCGATCTCACCGCCACCGCGCTCCCGCCAGGCGAGCATCGCGTCCAGCTACGAGCCATCGGCAACGACGGCGCCGCCTTCGACCGGACCCTCGCCACCACGCTCGACGCCAGCACGTCACCCGGCTCAGCGCCAGACACCCCGCAGGGGGGAGCGGCCGCCTCGACCAGGCTGGGAGCGGCGGCCGCCTCGAGCCGGCAGGGACCGGCCGTCTCCTGGACCGCCAAACTCGACGGCGCGATCCAAGGCGCCCTACTCTCCACCCCCGACGGGTTCGTCGCGGCAACCGCCGCGGGTCAGGTGCAGGCCTTCACCACCAGGGGCCGGTCCATCACCCGTCGCTGGCAGCGCGCCCTCGGCGCAGTTCACCGAGCCCCCGCCCTGATGGACCGCACAGTCCTCGTCCCCTCCGCCGACCACCGCCTCTACGCGCTGGACGCAGCGAACGGCACGACCGCCTGGTCCACCAACCTGCACGCCCCCGTCCTCTCCACCCCGCTGGTGACCAAGGTCGACGGCCAGCACCGCATCCTCGTCTCCGCCGGTGGACGCCTGCACTGCCTCGACTCCCGCGGCCGCGTCCTCTGGTCCGGCGAGCTGCACGGCCTGTTCGCCGGCCGGGTCGCCTGCGACGGCAACCGCGTCTTCGCCGGTGGTGGCGACGGCAAGGCCCGCGCGTTCGACGCCCGCACCGGCGCCGAGCTCTGGGCCGTGTCGATCACCAACAAGACCACGCCGTACCAGCAGCTCATCTACGGCGCCTGGAGCGACGAGCTCGACCTGCTGCCCGACGGTTCGGTCCTGGTCGCGACCGTCTCCGCCGCGCTCGCACTCGACCCGGCGACCGGCGCGGTCCGCTGGCAGAAGCCCGGCAGCTACATCTACACACCGTCCCGTGTCACGGCGTACGGGCTGCTCCTGATCGATGAACAGGGCAACGTCGTGATGACCGACCCCGCGACCGGCGCCACCCGCTGGACGATCCGGCCCGTACTGCGTGCCTTCGAGTCCGGTCCAGCTCTGTCCCGCGACGGTAAGACGGCCTGGCTGGTCGGCACCACCGGCCTGCTCACGCGGATCGACCTCGCGACCGGGACCGCCGAGCCCGTCCTCCAGGTGAGCAAGGCCAACACCTTCTCCACCCCGACCCTGATCGCCGATCGCACGCTGGTGATCGGCTTCCAGGACGGCGTACTGCGAGGTGTGACCGGGCTGTGAGCCCAGACCGCCATGACCCCAGACCGCCTATGACCCCAGACCGAGCGTGAGGCCCTCGGGCGTGAGCTGATCGGCCCGCAGCATGCGGTTGTTCACGAACACCGTGGGGATCTCGAGGACCTCACGCTCGGTGGCCGCACCGTCGATGGCCACGAGCCAGGACCGGTAGCGGTCCGCGGCCAGCGCCTCGGCGAACCTCGGTACGCCGAGTTTGTTGCCGAGCTCAACGAGTTGGTCGTCGGTCCACGTCTTGTCGGGGTCGTCGAAGTACGCCCGCACGAAGCCGCGAGCGTGCCCGTCGGCGGCAGCCACGGCGAACGCGTTGGCCAGTCGCGGCGACTTGAGGGAGCTCAAGGCCATCGGCCAGTACGTCACCGTGGTGGCACCTTGCTCGAGCAGCGTGTCCAGCGTCGCGCCGGACGCCTGCTCGAACACCGTGCACCGATGGCAGCGGAAGTCCAGGTAGACGTCGATGTTCGACCTGGCGCCCGCCTTACCGACCTTGACCCCCTGAGCGGCAGTCCCCGGGCCGGTGATCACCGGCGGCTCCGGCCGGGCGCTGTCGACGCGCACCGGCGAGTGGTCGCGCCAGTAGCCGACCCCGACCGCGGAGACGAGGGCGAGCACCAGCGTGACCGCGACGACCGGGACGCGCAGCGTCCGAAGAAGCCGCATGCGTCCGAAGAAGCCGAGGCTGTGGCGCACCCTGCTTCGGACGCTTCGCGATTCTTCGGACGCTGCTGTCCACAGGATGCTCGCGCACAGCAACCCCACCACGCCGTGGACGAACGCTTCGAGCAGGTAGTCGGCCCGGCCCGCACCGAGGACCGCCCCCACAACCGCGCCCACCGCAGCGCCCGCGCCCGCGAGAACCGGGGCAGGACCAAGCCCCCGCATGGACGCACCGCGTTCCATTGCCTTTGGCAACCAGTGGACGGCGACCGAGTACCAGACACCGGCCAGCAGGGTCGCCCCGATCGCGTCACTGGGACGGTGCCAGCCGAGGTTCTGCACCGCTGCCGCGACGAAGGCCAGCCAGGTCATGGCGACGGCAACGACGTACGGCCGGACGCGTGGAGTGCAGACCAGCACCGCTCCGATCGCGACTCCCGCGGTGACCGCGACATGACCGCTGGGAAAGCTCCCCTCGGTCAAGCCTTCGGCCGCTCCGGAGATGTCCGGCCGCGGTAGGACGAACCGGTTGAGCACGTACGTGCTGACGGCTGTGGCACCCGGTACGAACGCTCCCGCGACGGCGAGCAGCCACTGCCGGCGCAGGACGGCGATCAGGACGATCACCGCGGTCCCGAGGACGAGGGTGAGCTCCTCGCCGCGCAAGGGCGGCGGCCCGATCGAGTACTGGATCCGGAAGACCCAGGCCTCGGTGACGTACCCCTTGGTCAAGGCGTTCTCGACGGTCTGGCCGTACGGCGTACAGACCGCGAGGAGGTAGAGCACCACAAAGGCGACGGCGAGCTTCAGAGGCTGCTTCATCGGAGCCGGGTGTTCTTCCGGGTCGTCAGAACCAGCACGGGCAGCGCCGCGACCAGCGCGAGCACGGCGGTGACACTCGGCTGCGGGTGGTAGGCGATCACGGTCGGGTCGGTGAGGATCGCCTCGGCGCGAACGATGCCGAAGGCACCGATCGGCACGGCCCAGCGGAAGTCGCAGGTCTGGTACGTCGCCCAGCCCGCACCGACCACCAACGCGATCTCGAGGACGAACTGGCCCCGCTGGAACCACGGATCGCCCGCGGTGAGATGGAGGCCACCGGCAACGAAGGCAGCCAGGGCGACCGGAATCAGCCAGGCGTAGGACGACGACCGCACTCGACGGACGGTCAGCACCGCGCTGATGACCAGCAGCAGGATCGGCAGGACGATGTGGTGGGCAAGGATCGGCGCCCCGAGACCGTAGTAGCTCGGACCGACCACGCCTTGACTGCCGAAGACGTCCGAGCTGCCGACCGTGAGCCCGGCGTAGAGCATCGCCGCGGCGGCCAGGAAGGCGATCCAGGCCCGGCCGCGCAGCAACGCGACGAAGGCGACCAACGGCAGCAACCCGTACGGAAGCAGGCGGGTCTGCGTGCCGTCGCCGACGGCCCACGGGAGCCGGCCATTGAAGTGGAAGTTGATGGCGTGCCCGGCCGGGTCGATGTGCAGCGTCCAGTTCCACACGTCTTGCAGATAAGGCGCCAGCGCGAGCAGCGCCAGCCAGAGCCCGGCCAGCCGCACTCCGGCCGCCCACCAATTCCCCGTGGTGGCTGCCTGGACCCGAGCCTGCAGCGCGCTCCCGAGCAACGCGGCCGCCTCACGAGGCGGTGGCCAGTCGCGCCCGGGATGGGCCTCCGCGAGACAGTCCAGCAACTCGTCGCCACGGCTGTCGCGATAGGCCTTCGGGTAGGCCAGCAGGACCAGCCGGTTCACGCTTGCGCCGCACGGGGGCGCTTGATGACGACGTTCGCCGCCTGCTGCAGCCGGGCCGCCTCGCGCTGCAGCGCCGCGCTGCCGTCGTCGGTCAGCCGGTAGTACCGCCGGGCGCGACCGTCCACGATCGCCTCGCCGTCAGACACCACCAGGCCGGCCCGCTCGAGCCGCTCCAAAGCGCCGTACAAGGTCCCGACGGCCAGCCGCAGCCGGCCGTCGGTCGCTTCCTCGGTGGCCTTGATGATCCCGTACCCGTGCAGCGGCCCGTCCTGCAGAGCGGCCAGCAGGAAGTACTGCGCTTCGGTCAGCGTCGGCGATTGATCCCTCACAGGGATCGAATATATATCGTCCGACGAACTATGCGAAACGCGGCCCCTGCTAGAGCCGCGGGTCGACCGGCTCGGACTCCAGCGCCAGTACGGCGAACACGCACTCGTGGATCCGCCACAACGGCTCACCCTGGGCAGCGCGTTCCAGCGACTCCAGGCCGAGCGCGTACTCGCGCAGCGCGAGCGAACGCTTGTGGTTCAGGTTCCGGTTGCGCAAGCGCTCGAAGTTGGCCGGCTCGGTGTAGTCGGGGCCGTAGATGATCCGCAGATACTCCTGCCCGCGGACCTTCAGCCCCGGCTGCGCCAGGCCCTTCCCGGTCCGGACCAGGTTCGCGGCCGGCTTCACGACCATGCCCTCGCCGCCCGCGCCGGTCAACTCCTCCCACCACGCGATCCCGTCCGCCCACGAGTCGGCGTCGACGAACAGCCGCTTGGTGGCCGTGATCAACGACGGGCCCGCGGCAACCATCCGGTCCGCGATCCCGAGATGCCAGGCGTGCGGTCGATCGTGGTACGTCGCGCCCTCCGACGCCAGCACCTGGAACGGCGCGACCCGGACGCCGTCGAGTCCGTCGGTCGGCCAGCAGTACCGCCGGTACGCCGCGCTGAACAGCTCCGCGTTCGCCGTACGACGCTGAGTCCGCTCGAGCAGCTCCCCGACGTCGAGCCCGGCGGTCTTCGCCGTCTCGAGCGCCGCGGTTGCTACCGGCAACGACGATCGCGCGGCCGCGCCGACCGCGGCGTACTGGTTGCGCAGCAGGTCGCCGGCCTTCGCGCTCCACGGCAGCAGCTCGGCGTCGAGCAGCAGCCACGACGTGTCGAGCTCCTCGAACAGCCCGGCCGCAGTGGCGACCTCGCGAAGGCCGAGCAGCAGCTCGTCGGTCAGGCCCGGCTTGAAGAACGACCGCCCGGTCCGCGTGTGCACCGCGCCGCGCCCGGCCAGGCCGAACCGCTTCTCGGCGACGTCGTCGTCCCGGGTCACCAGCACGACCGCGCGCGAACCCATGTGCTTCTCCTCGCACACCAGCTCGGTGACGCCCTGCCCCTGGTACGCCTCGAACGCCTGCCGCGGGTGTTCCAGCAGCCCCGGCTCCGGCGAGGTCGCGACCGGGCTCATCGTCGGCGGCAGGTAGAGCAGGAACCGCGGATCGATCGCGAACCGGCTCATCACCTCGAGCGCCGCGCCCGCCTGCTCGGCGCGCACGCTGAGCCGCCCGTGGTTCGTCGTCTCGATCACCCGGCGCCCGGTGACGTCGGTGATGTCGAGAACGTCGGGCTCGCGCGCCGGCGCAGTCGGGACGTGCAGCGGCTTGGCCGGCACGTAGTACTGCTCAGCAGCCTGTACGGCGACCAGCTCGCGCTCCGGGTACCGCAGCGCGGTCAGCGCGCCGCCGAACACGACCCCGGTGTCGAGGCAGATCGTGTTGTTGATCCACTCAGGCTCGGGCGTCGGAGTGTGCCCGTAGACGACCATCGCGCGGCCGCGGTAGTCCTGCGCCCACGGGTAACGGACGGGCAGGCCGAACTCGTCGGTCTCGCCGGTCGTTTCGCCGTACAGGCAGAACGCGCGCACCCGCCCGGAGGCGCGCCCGTGCATCCGCTCGACCAGGCCGGCGTGTGAGACGACCAGGTTGCCGCGGTCGAACACGTAGTGCGACACCAGCCCGTCGATGAACGTCTCGACAGCAGCCCGGAACTCGTCGGACTCCCCCGCCAGCTGCTCGAGCGACTCGGCCAGCCCGTGGGAGGTCTTCACCTTCTTGCCACGCAGAGCCTTCAGCAGCTTGTCCTCGTGATTGCCGGGCACGCAGTAGGCGTTGCCCGAAGCAACCATCCCCATGACGAGCCGGAGCACACCGGGAGTATCGGGCCCTCGGTCAACGAGGTCCCCGACAAACACAACTCTTCTGTCAGTAGAAGAAGTTGCATCAACAGCACGACCATTGGAATCTCTGGTGATCGTGTACTTCAGCTCACCAAGCAGCTGCTCCAGCTCTGCCCTGCAGCCGTGGATGTCGCCGATGATGTCGAACGGTCCGGTCTGGTCCTTCAGGTCGTTGAACAGCCGGGTCCGCTCGATCGTCACCGCTTCGACCGCCTCCACGGTCTCCAGCACGTGCACCCCGCGGAAGCCCTCGCGCCGCAGACTCCGCAGTCCCCGCCGCAGCTGCGACCGCTGCCGCCCGACGACCCGCGCACCGAAGTCGCGATCCGGCCGCTGCTCGTTCCGCTCCAGGCAGACCTTCTCCGGCAGGTCCAGCACGATCGCCACCGGCAGTACGTCGTGCTCCCGCGCCAGCGCGACCAGCTCACGCCGCGCCTCCGGCTGCACGTTGGTCGCGTCGATCACCGTCAAACGCCCGGCCGCCAGCCGCTTGGCCGCGATGAACTGCAGTACCGCGAACGCGTCCTTGGTCGCCGCCTGGTCGTTCTCGTCGTCCGACACCAGCCCACGGCAGAAGTCGCTCGAGATCACCTCGGTCCCGAGGAAATGCTTGCGCGCGAACGTCGACTTGCCCGACCCGCTCGCACCCACCAGTACGACGAGGCTGAGCGCCGGTACCCCGATCGTCGCCATCAGACGTTCTCCTTCCGGAACACCGCGAGCTGCGTCGGCGGCCCGACCTCCGGGTCGTCCGGCCCGACGGCCCGGAACGTCACGCCGTACCCGTACAGCGCGCACACCTCCGCCGCCCACGCGCGGAACTCCTCCCGCGTCCACTCGAACCGGTGATCCGGGTGCCGGAAAGCGCCGGCGGCGAGCGTCTCGTACCGGACGTTGTGCTCGGAGTTCGGCGTCGTCACCACCACAGCCCCCGGCCGCGCCGCCCCGAACACGGCCTGCGCCAGCGCCGGCAGCCGCGGCGGATCGACGTGCTCGACGACCTCCATCAGTACGGCGGCATCCAGCCCGGTCAGCCGGGCGTCGGCGTACGTCACCGACGACTGGAACAGGCGCAGCCGCTCGCGCTTGCGGTCGGACATCTCGTCGACGTGCAGCCGCCGCTCGGCCAGCGTGAGCGCCCGCGCCGACACGTCCGTCGCCACGACCTCGTCGAACTGCCCGTCCTTCAGCAGCAGCCCGACCAACTGCCCCTCTCCACACCCGAGGTCAGCCACCCGGTGCGCGCCCAGCTCCTTCAGTACGCCGACCACAGCCTCCCGCCGCTGAACCGCCAGCGAAACCGGCGCGTCAGCCGCCGGCATCTCAGCGCTGTCGCCCTCGGCGAGCGTCCCGTCCTCCTCGGCCAGCGTGTCATCGTCCAGCGACAGCCCGTCGACCTCGGTCAGCCGCTCCAGCGCGAGATCCGTCAGCTTCCGCCGGTGCGCCAGGTACCGCCGGCTGATCAGCTCCTTGTCCGGATGCGCCCCCAGCCACCCGTCGCCCGCCTTCACCAGCTTGTCGATCTCGTCCTGCCCGACCCAGTAGTGCTTGGCGTCGTCCAGCACCGGCAGGAGCACGTACAGGTGGTTCAGCGCGTCCGCCAGACGCAGTACGCCGCTCAACCGCAGATCGACGTACCGCGAATCGCCCCACTCCGGGATCTCCGGATCCAACGGAACCGCCCGCGCATCCACAGTCCACCCCAGCGGCGCGAACAGCCGCTCGGCCAGCGCGGCACCACCACGACACGGCAGCGCCGGAACGTGCAGCTCCAGCTCGATCGCCCGCGCCGCCAACTCCGGCCGCGCGTCGCAGCGCCCGTTCATCGCCGTCCGGAACAGCTTCCCCAAGGCGACCGCGAGCAGGCTCGACGCGGCGTACGGCCGGTCGTTCACGTACTGCCCGAGCGTGAAGCCCTCCGCCGCGCGGCCCTTTCCGGACCGGACCAGTGCGATCGGGTCGATCTCGAGCAGCACGGCCGCCGTACAGGCCTGGTCGGTCGCCTCCGGGTAGATCACATGGGCTGTCCCGCTGCTGACGTCGACCGACTGCGGTCGCGCCGGGTTCTTGTGCAGCAGGAAGCCGAGCTCGGCCGCCGGGGCGCCGAGACCGCTGGACGTGGTGGCGATGGTCAGGAACACGGCTCATTCGACCACGCGAACCGTCCTCGGAGCCTGCTATTTGTCCACGGCAACCATCGGCGCGAGTTTGTCAGGAGCAGCAGGGCTCTCCGCCGGACGCCGCCCGAAACCCGTGCGCCCGGACTTTTCAGCTGCCGGGCAGGCACCGATCGATTGCTGAGACACGCACCCGGACCACTGGCGCGTCCGCCCGGTTTGGTTCTAGCTTGTTTTCCAGAAGATGAGTCGCTACAGACCGTCCTTCCCCGCTGACAGTCGGTACCTGTCCCCGGTTTGTGGCGAGTACCCACCCGCGCCGATTCCCGGGGAAAGGACCATGGTTACAGCTCCCTCAGGCCGCCCGGCCACCGCGACCGCAGAGGTCCGCCGGTGAAACCCCAGACCTTCGAACTCGTGCGTTTCACCGACGTCAGCGGCGTCTCCGGCACCGGGGTGGTGGCCGAAGGGTGCGTCTTCACCGACGGCTCCGTCGCGCTGCGCTGGCACGGCGACAACCCCTCCACCGCCGTCTGGCCGGACCTCGCCTCGATCCTTGCCGTCCACGGCCACTGCGGCGCCACGATCGTCCGCTGGCTCGACGTCTCCGAGATGGAAACCGTCCCCGGCACCGACCTGCTCCCCGGCGAGGTGGCCCACATCCTGGCCACCGGCCGCCTCACCCACCACCCACCACCAGCAGTCGCCACCGCCTAGTACTTCAGGCAGAAATACCAGTCAGCGCGAAGAACTCCTGCCGCGACGCCGGGTTGTCGCGCAGCGTCCCGTGCACCGCCGACGTCACCGTCGTCGAGCCCGCCGCGCGCACTCCGCGCAACGACATGCACTGGTGCTCGGCCTCGATCACCACACCCACGCCCTTCGGCGCCAGGTGGTCCTGCAGCCAGTCGGCAACCTGCTTGGTCAGCCGCTCCTGCACCTGCAGGTCACGCGCGAACAGCTCGACCACGCGGGCCAGCTTCGACAGCCCGAGGATCCGCTCCCCCGGCAGGTACCCGACGTGCGCCACCCCCTGGAACGGCAGCATGTGGTGCTCGCACAGCGACTGCACGGGGATGTCCCGCGCCAGCACGAGCTCGTCGTACCCCTCGTCGTTCGGGAACGTCGTCAGGTCGAACTCCCGCGGCGTCAGCATCTCGGCGTACGCGTTCGCGACCCGCCGAGGCGTGTCCGCCAGGTGCGCACCGTGCGGGTCCCGCCCCAGCGCCACCAGCAGGTCGGAAACCGCGCGCTCAGCGGCCGGCAGGTCGATCTCGGGGCGGCCGCCCACGACGTGCAGCTTGGCCGGTACCACCGTGGTCGGCTCGGCGAGCTCGGTCCGGATCGTCGTCATACGCCCCTCCTGATGATCGAAGGCGATCAGTTTACTGTTTTGTCAACCGAAGTTGGAGATAGAATCATCCCGTGGACCGACAGGCCAACCTCCAGGCGGTCGCCGCCCTGGACGAACCGACCCGGCGACGCCTCTACGAGTACGTCGCCGCGGCCGCCGCGCCGGTGAGCCGGGACGACGCGGCCACCGCGCTCGCGCTGCCGCGCAACACGGCCGCCTTCCATCTCGACAAGCTCGCCGCCGAGGGCCTGCTCACGGTCGTCTACGAACGCCGTACCGGCCGCACGGGACCGGGCGCCGGGCGCCCCGCGAAGCTCTACCGCCGCTCGGACACCGAGATCGCGATCTCCCTGCCCGAACGCCAGTACGCCGTCGCCGGCCACCTGCTGGCCGGCGCCATCACCGACGCCGAGTCCACCGGCGACTCCCCCCGCCAGGCCCTGGAACGCCAGGCCCACGGCTACGGCAAAGCCCTCCCCGGCGACTCGATCACCCAAGTCCTCGCCGCCCAAGGCTTCGAGCCCCACCCCGACGGTCAATCGATCGCCCTGTCCAACTGCCCCTTCCAAGCCCTCGCCAAAGAACATGGCTCGTTGGTCTGCGCGATGGCACTGCACCTGGTCAGAGGTGTCTTGGCAGGGCGTCCTGACTCCAGTCTTCGAGCAGAGCTCCACCCCACCCCCGCCCACTGCTGCGTCCGCCTCCTCCCCACCTGATGACCACCACGCCCCCCGCCCCCCTGCCTTCCTTCCCCTGATCCACCGGTAACAGCCCGCTGGGGCTTAGGCTCGGACAGTGGCGAAGAGCAAGCAGAGTTCGGTGGGCACCCCGGCGACGGTCGCGCTGACCAAGGCCGGGATCAGCTTCAGCACGCACACCTACGAGCACGACCCCGCCGCGAAGTCGTACGGGCTGGAGGCCGCCGAGGCACTCGGCCTGAAGACCGCGCAGGTCTTCAAGACCCTGCTCGTCGACGTCGATGGCAAGCTCGCGGTCGGCGTCGTACCGGTCGACCAGCAGCTCGACCTGAAGGCCGTCGCCGCCGCGCTCGACGGGAAGAAGGCAACGATGGCCGACCCGGCCGCCGCCGAGCGGACCACCGGGTACGTCGTCGGGGGGATCAGCCCGATCGGCCAGAAGCGCCGCCTGCCGACCGTCGTCGACACCACCGCGACCGGGCACGACACGGTCTACGTCTCCGGCGGCCGCCGGGGGCTCGACATCGGTCTGGCCCCGGCCGACCTGATCACCGTCACCGCCGCCTTGACCGCGCCGATCGCCCGCTGACCAGACGAGGAGCCTGCCGGCATGGACGAACCGAACATCGAGACCACACCGTCGTTGCGCGGCTTCCTCGAGCTGTACGCCGCCGGCTTCGTCGGGCGCGAGGAGATGCTGTCCGCGGTCGCGTCCTGGCCGTTCGAGGACGAGAAGACCGATCCCGAACCGGCCGACCAGGACAACACCCTCGCGGTCGTCTCGGCGGCGCGGATCCTCGGCCAGCTCTCCCGCGAGGACATCGAGGAGATCCAGCGCCGGCTCGAGGGCCCGCCCAACTTCGCCTGACGTTCCGATCAGCTCCGCGTGATGTTCTGCAGCACCGCCGTCCCGCGGAACACGTTCAGCCCGAACTGCCCGGACGCGATCTCACCGTCGCTCGCCGAGATCACCTGCTGCCCGTCCAGCCAGACCGTGAACTGCGAGCCCGCGGCCTTCACCTTCAGGTGGTACGTCCGGTTCCGCTCGATCGGCGTCGGGAAGGTCGCGATGTCCCGCCCCGGCCGCCAGAGCTTCACCACTCCCGCGTCCGCGTCGATGTTCACCGTGTAGTGCCGGCTCGCGTCCTTCGACGCCCGGAACGTCAGCGCCGCCGCCGTACCGGACACCAGCCGGACATCACCCTCCAGCGTGAAGTCCGAGCCGGTCGCCTTGCTCAGGTAGAACGCATCACCAGATGCCTGGCCCTGCTTCCCACCCGTCGCATCCGTCCAGTTCCCTGACGCCGGGTACCAGTCCCCCGCGATGTTCGTCTTCAGCGTCGACTCGCCCGGCTGCTTCCAGATCGAGGACAGCTCGTGGAGCTTCAGCGACTCCAGCCGAACCTTGCCGTCGACAACCAGTTCGACTCCGTCGCCACCCGGCAGGCTGTCGAAGTTCACGTTCCGGCTCTGGTAGACCTCGCCGTCGTTCCCGAACACCTCCAGCTGCCCGCGATCCACCAGCAGCCGCAGCTTCACCCGGCCACCTTCAGCCCGCAGCGGCACACCGTCAAGCGTGCCCGCGGCAACGTCGTACACGACATCGCGGTCCGACCACCCGTCCGGACTCGTGTGCAACCGGAACCCGATCGACCGCGCCTGCCGTACGTCGACCGACGCCTCGAGCTCGTACGTGTCCGCCTGTACGCCGGCCAGCAACCGCTTCGCGGAATCCTTGTCCAGCGTCCGCCCGACCCACGACTGTGTCCCCGATCGCAGCCCGGCGATCTCCGGCACCGGCGTGCTCACCACCTGCGGCTGACCACCGATCGACCGCAGCCGCTGCTCGACCGGGAAGCTTGCGTTGCCGGTCCAGATCGTGCCCTGGTTCTGCCCCTGCCAGGCCATCGACACGACCCGGTCCGTCGGCAGGTTCCCGAACGTCAGCGCCGCGTAGTAGCCGGCCCCGGCGTACGTGTCGGTCTGGTTGATCTTCTGCGGGACCGGCTGATCGGTCGTGAAGGTGCCTCCGGCAAACTTTCCGACGACGTACTCGCCGCTGCCGTCGCTCAGCACCCACCGGTGCCCACCCTCGTACGGCATCCGCACCATGTCCGGGCACTCGAACAGCCAGTCCGCCTGGTACCGCGAAGCGAACGTCCAGTCGAGCAGGTTCGCCGACGTGTAGAAGTCGGCGCCATTGCCACCCTGGTCGGTCCAGACGACCATCCCCCAGCGCTGCGAGTCCGGGTCCCAGAACACCTTCGGATCGCGGCTGGTCTTGGCCGGCGGCACCACCACCTTCTTGCCGTCGGCAAACGTCTTGAAGGTGTTGCCGCCATCCAGGCTGTAGAAGACCGTGACGCCGTTCGTGCCCGAGTACACGACGATCGGATCGTCGTCGCCGGCCTTCAGCCCGGTCACGTTGCGGGTGTCGACGACCCCACCACCGGACCACAGATCGCCCGGATGCACGCCCGGCTCGAGCGCGATCGGCTTCTGCTGCCAGTGCACGAGATCGGTGCTGGTCGCGTGTCCCCAGTGCATCGTGTCCCACGCGAGACCGTGCGGATTGTGCTGGTAGTACAGGTGATACACGCCGCGGTAGTACAGCGGCGCGTTCACGTCGTTCATCCAGCCGCCGCGCGAGCTGAAGTGGAACTGGCCGCGGTTGTCCTCCTGGTAGTTCGTCACTGGGTACGGGAACTCCGGCTCCGGCACCACGCTGCCGCTCACGACTCCGAGGATGGCGGCCGCCAACGCGACCGCCTTGACGATCACCGCTCACCTCCGCCGACCTCGACCGGGACCTCCGCGACATCCGGTGGCGCGTCCGGATCGCCGATCCGCAACGCGCCGGTCATCAGCGACACCACCTGACTCATCGACGCGTCATCAGGCCGTACGACGGCCGCCCGCCGCCCGAGCCGATGAATGTGGATCCGGTCCGCCAGCTCGAACACCTGCGGCATGTCGTGGCTGATCAGCACCACCGGCAGCCCGCGGTCGCGGATCCGCCGGATCAGGTCGAGCACCAGCCGCGACTCCTTCACGCCGAGCGCGGCCGTCGGCTCGTCCATGATCACCATCCGGTTGCCGAACATCGCCGCCCGGGCCACCGCGACGGCCTGTCGCTGACCGCCCGACAGGGTCTCGACGATCTGCCCGATGTGCTGCACGGTCTCGATGCCGAGGGCATCCAGCTGCTCCTGCGCCTGGCGCCGCATCGTCGGCTTGTCGAGCAACCGCAGTACGCCGCCGAGCGGTCCCGGCCGGCGCAGTTCCCGGCCCAGGAAGAGGTTGGTCGCGATGTCCATCGCCGGCGCGAGCGCGAGCGTCTGGTGCACGGTCTCGATCCCGGCCCGGCGCGCGTCGAGCGGCGAGTGGAACCGGGTCTCCTCGCCGTCGAGCAGGATCGTGCCCTCGTCCGGGACCAGCGCGCCGGACAGCGCCTTGATCAGGCTCGACTTGCCGGCGCCGTTGTCGCCGACGACGGCGAGCACCTCCCCGGCGTACAGGTCGAAATCGGCGCCGTCGATCGCGGTCACCCGGCCGTACCGCTTCACGAGTCCGCGGGCCTGGAGTGCTGGGGTTGTCATCGGGACCTCCGGCGGGCGAGCTGGTCGAAGGCGACGGCGGCGATCACCAGTACGCCGGTCGCGACGTCCTGGTACAGGCTGTCGATCCCGGCCTGGGTCAGGCCGCTGCGCAGGACGGCGACGATCAGCGCTCCGACGATCGTGCCGAGCACGCTGCCCCGACCGCCGAACAGGCTGGTGCCGCCGATCACGACCGCGGTGATGCTGTCCAGGTTGCCGGTCTGGAACGCGTTCGGGTCCGCGTTCGGGATCCGGCCGAGCGCCTGCCAGGCGGCGAACGCGTAGATCACGCCGGCGATCAGGTACACGCTGAACCGGGTCCGGCCGACGTGGATCCCGGTCAGCCGGGCCGCCTCCGGATCGTTGCCCAGGGCATACACATGCTTGCCCCACGACGTCTGCGTCAGGGCGTACCAGACCACGACGAACATGACGACGGCCAGCGTCATCCCGTGCGTCACCCGGATCTGGCCGAACAGGTAGCCGCCCTCGCCGAGCACGCCCAGGACCGGGTCGGTGACCGGCCATGAGTTGCCCTGCGAGTACAACCGCCCGGCCGCGAGTACGACGGTCAGCATGCCGAGCGTCACGATGAACGGCGGCAGGTTGAGCCACGTCACCAGGCCGCCGGAGACGCCGCCGAGCAGCGCGCAGACGACGAACCCGACGATCAGCGCGAGAACAGGGCTGCTCCCCTCGGTCACCAGCCGGGCGAACAGCATCGTGCCGAGCACCATGATCGCGGCGTTCGCCAGGTCGATCCCGCTGGTCAGCACGATCAGCGTCTGGCCGAGCGCGAGCGTCGCGACCACGAGCGACTGCTGGACGACGAGCGAGAGGTTGTCGACGGACAGGAACGTACTGGTGGTCAACGAGAACACGATGATCGCGACGACCAGCGCGCCGAGCGGACCGAGGGCGGGATTGTGCAGGAAGGCTTCAGCTGGGCGGGCTCGGAGCCGACCCACACTCGAGGTGGTCATCGGTCACCCCCAGCAGTTCTGGGCGCCCCACGCGGTGTCCTTGCTGTCCAGGCCCGGCAGCGGCTTGTCGGTGATCAACTGCGCGCCGGTGTCCTGGAACCCGCTCGGCTTCGTACCGTCCTTGCTGAAGGCAACGACCGCGTCGACGCCCTGCTCGGCCATCTTCTTCGGGAACTGCATCACCGTCGCCAGGTACTTGCCGGCCTTCACGTCGGCGACGCCCTGACACCCGCCGTCGATCGACCCGACCGCGACCTTCCCGGCCAGCCCCTTCGCCGTCAGCGCCGCCACCGCACCGCGCGCGGCCGGCTCGTTCAGCGTGTACACGGCGTTCACGGACGCGTCGCGCTGGAGCAGGTTCTCCATCGCGGCCTGCGCCTTGTTCTGGTCGCCGTTGGTCGGCGCCGCGCCGAGGATCTCCGGGGCGCCGTCCTTCAGGCCCATGCCCTGCAGGAATCCGCGGTGGCGTTGCTCGTCGACGGTTCCTCCCGGCGTACCGTCCATCAGCAGGAGCTTCGGCGGCGTCTGACCGAGCGTGGCCTTCACGTACTTGCCCTGCAGTTCGCCGGCGGTGACGTTGTTCGTCGCGTACGTCGCGTCGACGGCTTCCTTCGGGTCGGTCTCGGTGTCGAGGGCGATCACCAGAACGCCCTTCTCCTTGGCCTGCTTGAGCGCGCCGAGAATGCCGGTGGAGTTGCTCGGCGTGATCAGGATGCCCTTGACGCCTTGCTGGACCAGGTTCTCGATCGCGGCGACCTGGCCCTCGTTGTCGCCGTCGAACTTGCCGGCCACCGCGATCACCTCGGCGTTCTTGGTCGCCGCGTGCGCCTTGGCCGACTCGCGGAGCTTGACGAAGTACGGGTTGGTGTCGGTCTTGGTGACCAGGCCGATCTTGACCGGCCCGGAGCTGTCGCCTCCGGAGTCGCTGCCGGACTTGGTCGCCGTACAGGCTGTGGCGGCTAGCAGAGTGGGGACGACCAGGCAGGCGAGGAGCGTGCTGGAGCGGGACATCGGCCCTCCAGGGGATCGGAGCAGGCGGTTTGAATCGCGAAGCTAGACCTGTCCGCGCACTGGTCGCAGGCTTTGCGCAAAGCCTTGCGCAAAGCACGCTGAGCGACGACGATTCGACCGATGGTCACGATGACCGAGGTCGCCCGGGCCGCCGACGTGTCGGTCAGCACGGTCTCCCACGTCGTCAACGGCACCCGCCTGGTCGCGCCGCAGACCCGCGAACGGGTGCTCCGCGCCATGCGCGTCCTCGGCTACCAGCACCACCCGATCGCGCGCTCGCTGTCGGCCGGCTCCAACCAGACCATCGGCCTCGCACTCACGGCGGCGTCCAACCCGTACTGGGTCGAACTCATCCAGGGCATCGACGGCGAGGCCACCCGCGCCGGGCTCAACCTGATCATCGTCGACACCCGCGACGACGCCCGGCGCGAGTCGGTCGCCGTCGCGAACCTGCTCGCCCACCACATCGAGGGCCTCGTCATCGCGCCCGCCGACGGCTGGCGCGACCTCACACTGCCCTTGCTGCGCGACCGTCCGATCCCGTACGTCGTGGTCGACCGCATCGATCCCGAGCTCCGCGTCGACCAGGTGGGCGTGGAGAACGAGGCCTCCACCGCAGCCGTCGTCGACCACCTGATCTCAGTCGGCCACCATCGCATAGGCCTGGTCGCCGGCATCCCCGGCCTCTCCACCAGCGCCGAACGCCTCCGCGGCTACCACCTGGCCCACCAGCGCGCCGACCTCCCGGTCGACCCCGCGCTGATCATCGACGGCTCCTCCACCAGCGAAGGAGGCCGCAAAGCCACCTTCGCCCTGCTCGACCTCCCCGATCCCCCGACCGCGGTCTTCGCCGCCAACAACAACATGACCATCGGCACCCTCGCGGCCCTCAAGGCCGCCGGCATCAAGGTCCCCCGAGATCTGGCGGTAGCAGCCTTCGACGACTTCGCCTGGGCCGACCTCTTCAGCCCAGGCCTCACCACCGTCGCCCAGCCCTCCACCGCCATCGGCGCCCGAGCCGTCCAACTCCTCCTCCGCCGCATGCACGATCCCGCCGCACCGCCACAAACCGTCCGGCTCCCCGCCGAGATCATGCACCGCCAGTCCTGCGGCTGCACGCCGAAGAACTAGCCCGTCACGCTGGGGTGGCCGGTCTCGGTGTGGCCGGTGAGGCGGCGGCGGTAGGTGGGGTCTTCGACGACGGTGAGCTCGACGTCGTACCAGCCCTTGTCGGTTGGCCAGGGCAACGTTCTCGACTGCTTGCCGCGCAAGGGCTGGGTGAGGTTGTGGCGGCCGTAGCCCTTCGACTTCAGCTTGACCGTGAGCGGCTTGCTGCTGTGGTTCTCGAGCTCCAGGCGTACGTCGCCGTGCTTGATCTCCAGGCGGACATCGAGCCCGGCCGCGACGCCCTCGGTGGTGCCGGCGAGCTCGACCCAGAAGCGGTTCGGGCCCTGGACGGCCAGCTCGAACGGCCCGTCGACCTCGATCGGCAACGCCTTCACCGTGCGGACATCCAGGTGCTCGGGCGCCGCAAGCTCACCGGCGTACGGGTAGACGGCGAAGTGCGCGGCGACGTCGCCCTCGTTCTCCAACCGCAGCTTGAGTACGCCGTTGACGACTGCACCAGAGACCGACGGTTGGTACGGCAGCGCACGCGCCGGCCGACGACCGGGCTCCTGCAACGGCAGCGCCTGGTCCACCGGCGGCGTCGGCTTCCATCGCGCGATCGGCGCCGGCACCACGCCCGGCTTGTCGACCGATGGTTGCCGATAGCCCCGATCGAAGTCGAACGCCGACGTCAGGTCGCCGCACGCCGTCCGGCGCCAGCTGCTGATGTTCGGCTCGCGGACCCCGGTCCACGTCTCCAGGAAGCGGATCACCGACGTGTGGTCGAACACCTGCGAGTTCACGTGCCCGCCGATCGTCCACGGCGACACCACCGTCATCGGCACCCGCGGGCCGAGCCCGATCGGCTTGCCGTTGAACCAGTCGTCGTCGTTGCCGGACGCCGGCCGCGGCGCCACCGGCGGCGGCACGTGGTCGAAGTACCCGTCGTTCTCGTCGAAGTTGATCAGCAGCACGGTCTTCGACCAGACCTCGGGGTCCTCCGCGATCGCGTCGAGCACGTCGTACACGAGGTTCGCGCTGCCGACCGGCGTCGACGAGCCCGGGTGCTCGGAGTCGACCGCCGACGGCACCAGCCAGCTCACCTGCGGCAGCGTCCCGGCCTTGAGGTCGGCCCGCAGCCGCGGCACCAGCGACTCCGGCTCGGACCGGAACATCGCCTTGCGGAACAGCGTCTGCTCCTTCTTCGACAGCTTCTTCACCGCCGCGTCGAGCTGCTGCAGCGCCGTCGCCCGCTCCTCCGGCGTCTTGGCGAAGAGCTTGTCGTAGAACTCCTCGGTCGTCCGGTACCCATCCGGCACGTTCGCGAGGATCCGGCGGCCGATCTCCTTGAACGTCGTGAAGTACTCGACCGCGTTGTCGGTGAAGTTGTCCCACTCCTGGTAGATCTGCCAGGAGACGCCGGCCTTCTCCAGGCGTTCCGGGTACGCCGTCCAGTCGTAGCCCGCGTGCGCGTAGTCGTACGCCGCGTTGGTGACCGCGCGGTTCGCCGTACCGGGCTCGTAGCCCGTCGTGCCGGACCACAGGTAGTTCCGGTTCGGGTTGGTCGAGCCGTTGACCGAGCAGTGGTAGGCGTCGCAGATCGTGAAGGTCTCGGCCAGCTCGTACTGCAGCGGGATGTCGCGGCGCTCGTAGTGGGTCATCGTGGCCGACGTCTTGGCGGCGACCCAGTCGTCGTTCCAGCCGTTGCCCCAGGCCTGGGTCGCGTCGGTGAACCCGTGCGCGAGCGCGCCGAGGTACTGGATGTCGCCCGGATCGCGCCCCTCGGCGGCGGCGGCCTCACGCACCGAGAACGGCAGCACCTCACCACCACCGGCGACCGGCTGGTGGAACACCGACTTGCCGTTCCGCAGCCGCAACGGCCGGCGGTCGCCGTACCCGCGGACGCCGCGCAGCGTGCCGTAGTAGTGGTCGAACGAACGGTTCTCCTGCATCAGCACGATCACGTGCTCGACGGCCTTCAGGCCACCCTTGCGCAACGGTTGCGCCATCGCGCTGTGCAACGACGGCGGCAGCAGCGACAGCGCCGCGCCACCGGCCGCGGATCCGAGCACGAGACGGCGGGAGATCTCAGTCATACCTGCAGATTAGAGCCGGATTTTCGGCCTGGGTGAACGCTTCGCGTCCCCTCCGTGAAGATCACCCGTCCGGTTGCCGCACCCCCAGGCGGACGGGCCCGGGGGCACCACGAAGCGTTGACGGTGGGCGCCTAGCACGGGCCACCGTCAACGCTCGTGGCGGCTTTGTCAGCCGATCTTGACGGCGGTGGCCTGTCCGGCGACCGTGATCTGGCCCCCGCCGAAGGCGCTGCGGTCCTCGTTGTAGCCGAAGCCGTAGATGTTGAGCGTGGTCGGGCCGGTGACCGTGACCGTAGCGGTGCTCGAACCGGTCAGCTCGACGAAGCCGGCCTTGGAGACCGGGCTGCCCATGATCGTGCCGGCGTCCTTGTCACCGTCGTACCGGACGACGAGGCTCGGGTACGTCTCGGTGGTCGGCGTCTCGTAGCCGGTCGACCCGAGGTCCTTGCGGTCGAACTTCGCCTGGGTGTTGACCAGGTAGATGCCGGCGCCCGGCAGCTTCAGCTCGCCGACGACGGTCTTGTTGGTGGCGAACGAGCCGCCGATCTTCTCGATCGCCTTCGCCGCGAACGTCGCGCTGGTGCCCTTGCCGTTGCCGAGCTGGTTCTTCAGGTTCGCGTCGAGGCCGATCTCGTGAACCGAGCCGTTGTAGACGGTCGTGAACCACTGGACCATGCCCGGGCCGAGGTTGTCGCCGTACACGCTGCCCTTGCCGAGGTTCCAGTTGGTGACGGCACCCTTGGTGTTCGGGATCGATCCCCCCGCGTCACGCGCCCCAGGAGCCGACGGCTGCGGCGCCGACTGCGCCGCGTCCGCCGACGACATGACGAGAACGCCCCCGCCTCCGGCCAACGCCAGCGCCGCAATTCCCGCTACTGCCTTCTTCGTGATCCGCACAGTGGTTCCCCTCCAGAGTTCGACGGCATCGTTGCCATCAACCCTCTCGATGCGAGTAGCACCGGAGAAGTTGCGTGAATCATCCGTACGGCGCGTCGCAGGGCGATCGGCCGGGCCCGGTACGGCGACCAGCCCGCCGCACCGGCCGTGTGGGTCAGCTCGCCCGGCGCCTGGCCAGTACGGCGTCGCGGAGGCCTTCGAGCACCTGCTCCGTCGTGTCCCAGCCCAGGCAGGCGTCCGTGATGGACTGGCCGTACGTCAGCTCGTGGCCCGGCTCCAGGTTCTGGCGGCCCTCGACCAGGAACGACTCCAGCATCACGCCGACGACCGCCTTGTTGCCGGCGGCGATCTGCTCACCGATCTCGGCGGCGACCTGCGGCTGGCGGCGGTGGTCCTTGCGGGAGTTCCCGTGGCTCGCGTCGATCACCACGCGCTCAGGCAGACCGGCGTTGCGCAGCAACTCCTGCGCGCCGGCGACGGACTCGGCGTCGTAGTTCGGCCCACCGTCCGAACCACGCAGCACCAGGTGGCAGTCCGGGTTCCCCCGCGTGTGCAGGATCGCCGGCGTACCGTCGTGCGCGATACCGGTGAAAACATGCGGTACGGCGGCTGCCTTGATCGCGTCGACCGCGGTCGCGATGCTTCCGTCGGGGCGGTTCTTCATGCCGATCGGCATCGACAGGCCGGACGACAGCTGCCGGTGCACCTGCGACTCGACGGTCCGCGCGCCGATCGCGCCCCAGCCGACGGTGTCCGCGATGTACTGCGGCGTGATCGGGTCGAGGAACTCGCACCCGACCGGCAGCCCCTGCGCGAGCACCTCGAGCAGCAGCTTGCGCGCGATCCGGAGCCCGGAGTTCACGTCGCCGGAACCGTCGAGGCCCGGGTCGTTGATCAGGCCCTTCCAGCCCAGCGTGGAGCGCGGCTTCTCGAAGTACACGCGCATCACCACGAGCAGGCCGTCGGACAGCCGCTCGGCGACCGGGCGCAGGCGTTCGGCGTACTCGAGCGCCGCGTCGGCGTCGTGCACCGAGCACGGCCCGACGACGACCAGCAGGCGGTCGTCGACGCCGTTCAGCACGTCGGCCACGGCGTCACGCCCGGCGACGACGGTCTTGGCGAGGTCGTCGGTCAGCGGCAGCTCGTCGTGCAGCGCCTGCGGCGTGACGAGCGGGACCGTCTTCTCGATCCGGCGATCGACGACCGGGGACGGACCTGCCTGCAGCGGCTGGGTGTTCATCACGGGGAGACCTTTCCGCCGGCGACCGAACCCGAAGCCAGCGCCGGCTGACATGAGAAAAGGCAAGGACGGATGTCCTTGCCTCGAGCCGGCTCTGGGTGTTGCGTCGGGGCGTCAGCGATTGGCTGAGTCGCCCGGCACCAGGGCCGGCCACTCAAAAAACTGCCAATAGCAACGCTTCACATGACAGAGCGTAGCACTTGCCGTTTGCGGTCCGTCGAGACGTCCGTACGCCGGAACGCCGCTCGCGAATCCCGTGGCGCGGGTGAGGCGAGGCGTGGTTGTCTCCTGGAGTGCCCATCAGACTCGCCGCACCTGGCGAACTTCCGCTCCTGCAAGCGCTCGAGACCGCGGGCGGTGAACTGTTCCGCGCGATCGGCATGACCGACATCGCCGACCACGCGCCGCCGCCGCTGCACGTCCTCCGCACCTACCAGCGAGCCGGCCGCGCCTGGGTGGCCGCCGGGACCGCGGACCAGCCGATCGGCTACATCCTCGTGAAGGTCGTCGACGGCGCCGCCCACATCGAGCAGGTCACCGTCCACCCCGACCACCAGCGCCAAGGCCTCGGCCGCGCCCTGATCGACACCGCCGACCGCTGGGCGTCGGAGAACTCCCTCCCGGCGCTGACGTTGAGCACCTTCCGCGAGGTCGCCTGGAACGCGCCGTACTACGCGAGCCTGGGCTTCCGGATGCTGCCCGAGGACGAACTGACGCCGGGTTTGCTGAGGCTCCGCGCGGAGGAGAGCGAGATCGGCCTGGACCCGGCCGCCCGGGTCTTCATGCGCCGCCCGACCCGCTGACCCACGGACGCCGTACCGACTGAGACGAATGCGGCCAGCGGGTGAGACCCAGCTGTCCCATCAGTAACCGGGGTGGGAGGTGGGTCGTTGAGGGTCGCAACAACATGTCGAGGCATCTAAGGGGTCGAAGTACGGTGGCGAGTCCGCTCGGGGGTCTGGTTCGGCACGGCGGGTACCGGCGCGGAGCGGGCTGGTGATGCCGCGGACGTTCGAGCTCGTTCGGCACCGTGACCTCAGCGGTGTCTCGGGGACCGGTGTGGTCGCCGAGGGGTGTGTGTTCACGGACGGTTCGGTGGCATTGCGGTGGCGAGGCAACAATCCCGCGACGGCGGTCTGGCCCGACCTCGACTCGGTACTCGCCGTCCACGGCCACCACGGCGCGACGGAGGTCCACTGGCTGGAGGGCTGGACGGAGCCCTCTCCGCCGCTGGAGCCACCGCAGCTCGACACCAGGCCCCCACTGGGGAAACGCGGCGCCAGACCTCTCCAGGACTTCCACAACCCGCCTCCGCCCGCTTACCCGTCGGCCGTCGACGAGGTCGACGGCAGTACGCCGACGGAGGGCATGGCCTCATCGCCGCTCGACGGGCCAACCATCCTGCCCCGGCTTGCGGGGCTCGACTACCCGGCTCCCCTCGACGACGGCACCGCCTCCGGCGACGGGTCCGCGCCGGGCGAGTTCGACGGGACCGATGCTGACGATCAGGCCGCGCTGGACGAGCTGTTCGGCGTACAGCACTCGGTGCGGCCTCCGGGTGGCCCAACGGATCCGCTGTCGGGCGGGCACGTGCGCGGCTGGGCCGGCGCGCGGCATCTGCGATGAGGGCGACACCACGCGAGGCGCGACGAAAAGCTGCCGAGTCAGGTAGAACAGGCTCGTGATCCAGATCTACCTGGTGCGGCACGGGGCACCGGACTACGAACCGGTGGAGGGCCGCGGCTGGCCCGGCATGGCCGCCGACTCGGCGCCGCTGAGCACCGAGGGCGTCAAGCAGGCCGAGGCAGTCGCCGACCTGCTCAGCGGCATCGGTGCGACGTACCTGATCAGCTCGCCGTTCACCCGCGCCCTGCAGAGCGCGTCGATCATCGGGCACCGGCTCGCGCTCGGTGTGAAGGTCGACTACGAACTGCGCGACTGGCTGCCGAACAGCACCGGGACGTGGCGCGGCGTCGCCGACGTACGGGCTGCTCAGGCGGAGCTCGACGAGTACGGCGGCGAGTGGCCCGACGGCATCCCGCGCCCGTGGGAGCCGCTGTCCGCCGTCCGCGAACGAGCCCGCGCCGCCCTCGCCCGCCACACCGCGAGCACCGACGGCCCGGTCCTCGCGATCACCCACGCGATGGTCATCCGGGCCCTCACCGGCACCAAGGACATCGCCCACGGCGTCCACGAGTGCTACCGCTACGACCCGACCGACAACACGTGAGTGCAGAGGTCGGGCTCGGGCGGACTCTGGTGGTGATCGCTGCAGGGGGCGTGGTCGGGTCGTTGGCTCGGTACGGGCTGGCTGAGGTTTGGCCTCATCAGCTGGGTGCGTTTCCGTGGGCGACCTTCGTGACCAACGTCGTCGGGTGTTTTCTCATCGGCGTACTGCTGGCTCGGATCACCCCGCAAACACATCCGTTGCTCCGGCCCTTCATCGGGACCGGCGTACTGGGTGGGTTCACGACGTTCTCGACGTTTGCCGTGGACACCGATCGGTTGTTGCCTGATCACGCGGTGGTTGCCCTGGTCTACTTCTTCGGGACGCTGGCCGCCGCGATGGTCGCGGTCTGGGCCGGAGATCGGGTGGCCCGATGAATCTCCTGCTCGTCGCCGTCGGCGCGGCGGTCGGAGCACCGCTCAGGTTTCTCACCGACCGGTACGTCGTCGCGCGGATCCTGCACGGCGCGAGGCCGTTCCCGTGGGGGACGCTGACGGTCAACGTGCTCGGCAGCTTCGTCCTCGGCCTGCTGACCGGCGTCACGGACCACACGACCACGCTGCTGGTCGGCGTCGGCTTCTGCGGCGCGTTCACGACGTACAGCACGTTCTCCGCCGAAACCCTGCAACTCGCCCGCAGCGGCAACCGCGCCGGCGCGGTCCTCAACGCCGTACTCAACCTCGGACTGGGCCTCGCCGCCGCAATCCTCGGCGCGACGATCACCTAGCCCGGGCGGACCGCTTTGACGAGCGCGTTCACCGCATCCGACAGCGAGTTCACCCAACCCGTCGGCTTGCCGACCGCCTGCCAACCAGGCCCACCGATCACCACCGCGTACGACGGCCGCGTGCGGACCAGCGTCCCCAGGGCGGCCAGGTCGGCCGTCTCCGGCGCGCTCGACCACACGAACACCGCGGCCGGCCTGATCCGGCTGACCGCCGTCGACAGCGACGCCACCGGAGTCGCGGCGCCCAGCGTCCGGACCTTCACCCCTCGCTCGGCCAGCGCGGCCGCGAGGGCGAGCAGGGGAAGCGCGTGGTCCTCGCGCTCGAGGCACGCCAGTACGACGGGACGCTCCTCGTCGTCGGGCCGGTTCCGCTCGACCGCGCGGCGCGTGTGGTACCTCAGGCCGCCCGCGACCGCGTCCGACGCCAGGTGCTCGACCTCGACGCAGGCGCCGGTCCGCTCCCACTGGTCGCCGACCTCGACGAGCAGCGGCATCAGCCGGCTCGTCCAGGCCTCGACAGCGCCCGACCGGTCGAGGCTGCGGGCAACTTCGTGGGTGAGCCGCTCGCCGTCCATCGCGTTCGCCAGCGAGAACAGGTCCGCCGGCGGCTTCGACGGCTCGCGCCGGGCCCTCGCGGGCGGCTGGAAAGTTGCCGCGGCAGCCTTCTCCGGGCCGGTGGCAACCGACGTGGCGGATGTCACAGCCGGTGACGACACCGGGTAGCTACGGTCACGAACCTCCGCCGCGGCTTCGGCCGTCGGCACCCCCTGGTCGACCAGCCGCAACATCGCCCTCAACCGGGCCAGGTCCTCCGCGTCGTACCGGCGGTGACCGCCTGTACTGCGGGCGCTCGGGCTCAATCCGTACCGGCGTTCCCAACTCCGCAGCGTTGGTGCGGCGATGCCCAGACGACGTGCGGCGGCCCCGACGGTGAGGGTCTCGGAGGCGGGTCGCACGGCGTTCATCATGCCTGTTTCAACTCCCGATTCGGGGGAAATGCGGCCGAATTCGCCAAGGGCCGATAACGAATCGACCGAAGTTCGAGACGACAAGGGTTGAACTACGCATGAGTTGAGCATAGTTTTCACCGAGCGCCCGTCCGCGCTCACGGTGAGTCAAGGAGGTTGCCATGTCGAGAGGGATGCCTCGCCTACCCCGCCCGCTCATGGATCTGTGGGACTGGCAGTCGCAAGCCGCTTGCCGCGACGTCAACCCGGAGCTGTTCTTCTCCCCCGAATCGGAGCGTGGCGTCCGCAAACGCGCGCGCGAGATGGTGGCGAAGTCACTCTGCGGTACCTGCCCGGTCCAGCCCGAGTGCCGTCAGCACGCACTCTCCGTCGGAGAGCCGTACGGCGTCTGGGGCGGGACCACGGAATCCGAGCGGGACAACAACGTCGTCCTCGCCGAGCACAGGAAGTCCGCCTGACGGCCGCCGGGTGACGATCCACCCCGACCCTTCCGGCGCCGGCCTGCTCCGGCCCCGGACCCAACCCCGGTAGCTCTTCGTCCGGAGGTTGAACACCCACCCAGCACCGAGCTCCTCGGGCGTACACCCGTGCGCCCGAGGACCGGTGGGTTGGTACGCGGGATTCCCAGCATTTGAAGGGCTCCGAGCCCTACCTGACCTGGCCGACCCCGCCCGCCAACCTCACCCTCGCTGGTGCTGACGTGGCGGCCACCCGCGCACGGTGACCAGGCAGCGCAGCCGGCAGCACGACGAGCACCAACTACCAGCCGACTCGCTCACCTGCTGGTCGTAGCCGCACGCACACCGCTGCTAGCCGACTTGCTGAGCTACTGCCGGCGGCGATGCGGCCGAGAAGGTCGCCATGGGCTGAGGCCGCTGCGGCCGGAAACAGCTGAAGTAGTAGCCGGCCTGAACCAGCACCCCCGCCCGGCTCGCGCACCGTTCGGCTCGCGTACCCGGCTCGGCTCGCGCACCGCACCGCTCGGCTCGCGCACGCGGCGCGGCGCGGCTCGTCCACAGGTCAGCTCGGCACCTTGCCGGCTCGTGCACCGCTCGGCTCGTGCATCGCTCGGCTCGTGCACCGCTCACCTCGCGCACCCGGCTCGGCTCGTGCACCGTTCGGCTCGCGTACCCGGCTCGGCTCGTGCACCGTTCGGCTCGCGTACCCGGCTCGGCTCGTCCACAGGTCAGCTCGGCACCTTGCCGGCTCGTGCACCGCTCGGCTCGCGTTCCCCGCTCGGCTCGTCCACAGGTCAGCTCGGCACCTTGCCGGCTCGTGCACCGCTCGGCTCGTGCACCGCTCGGCTCGTGCACCGCTCGGCCGTGCACCGCTCACCTCGCGCACCCACCGGGCTCTCCCCTTCGCACTTCGCTTTCGGCCGGAGCGGCCTCAAGGGGCGCGGCGTTGTCGGCCGCATGGGCGCGGCCTCAGGGGGCGCGGGGTTGGAGGCCTGTGGACGTGCTGACTTTGGCGCCGCGCGGCCTGCGGGGCGTACCGACGTCTGCTTACTGTTTGCCGTCGTCGGATTCGGTGGGGGCTTCTTTGCCGGTGTCCTCGGCCTTGGATGGCTTGTCCTTGGGGGCCTTCGGGGGCTTCTCCTTGGACTGCTTGTCCTTGGCGGGCTTGTCCTCGGCCGGCGGGTCCTGGGGAGGCGGCGCCGAGCCGCCCATGCGGGGGTCTCGGAAGCGCTCCAGCGTCGCGAGGAAGTCCGGGTCGTCGTCGGGCGCTACCGGGCGGCCGGCGGCGGGAGCCCGGCGGACCGGGCGTTCAGGGCGGCCGGCGTTTCGCGACATCAGTAGCCAGACGATCGGGCCCGCGAAGGGCACGAAGACGATCAGGACGAGCCACACCAGCTTGGGCAGGTAGGGAACGTCCTCGGTACGCGTCTGGATGCAGGAGAACAGCGCGTAGACGGTCAGGGCCAGACTGATCAGGAACGGCAGATATCGCACGCCTCCACAGTACGGCGCCTTTTCCAGCACGCGACCCCGACGGCGCGGCCGATCTCCTTTCGGCTCGCCAACGAACCGCCGGCCCGAGCCACGATCAGCCCGCGATCGTCTCCAGTTCCTTCTCCTCGGCGCGCTGCGCGGCAGACCGCCGTACGCCGTACGCGACGACCGCCGCCCACAGCGCCACCAGCACGCCGTACACGGCGAACCGCGGCCCGGTCGAAATCTCGAGCCCCTTCATCAGCGTCCGCGCGTTGGTGAGGATCAGCACCAACCCAACGCCAACCCCCAGCCACTGCGTCGCGAGCCGCGACACCAGCCACGCGGCGAGCGGCGCAGCGACAACCCCACCGATCAGCAGCGCGGCGACGATCTCGTACGGGATGTTCTCGTTCCCCAGCCCGAACAGGAAGCCCAGGCTCGCCGCCACCGACACGATGAACTCGGCGGCGTTGACCGACCCGACCGTCTTCCGCGGCGCCAGCTTCCCGCTCCCGAGCAGCGCCGACGTGGCGACCGGCCCCCACCCACCACCACCGGTCGCGTCCACAAACCCAGCAACCAGCCCAAGCGGACCAAGGAACCGCCCACCAACGCGCCCCTGGATCACCGCCCGAACCTTCCCGGTCGCGAAGCGCGCCAGGATGTAGACCCCGAGCAGAATCAGCAACGCCGCAACCCACAACGACGCGGACTCGGTCGACAGGTTCGACAAGAACGTCGCCCCGGCGAAAGCACCAACCCCACCCGGTACGCCGATCAGCGCGACCACGCGCCAGTCGACGTTGCCGAACCGCCAGTGCGACAGCCCGGACGCCAATGTCGTCCCGACCTCGCTCAGGTGGACGGAGGCCGAGGCGACGGCCGGGGTGATGCCGGTGATCAGCAGGGCGGTGGTGGCGGTGACGCCGTACGCCATACCGAGCGTGCCGTCGACCAGTTGGGCCACGGATCCGAGCAGGGCAATGAGGATGAGACGACGCACAGGACTGCTCCCTTGGGGCGGAACGGAGACGGCGGCTGAAGAGGTGCGTCGAAGATCAACAGCCGGCGGAGTTCACCCGGAGCAGGTCGACGTGCCGGCGACGCGTGAGAGCGTCTCCGGGCGCGTTCGCGACGATGACCTGCATGCTTCAAGGAAAGCAGACAAAGTCACCCAAGATGCCAGGGTTTCAGATGGCGAGACGCCCGATCATTTCCTCCCCTGGGTCAACCCTCGCGCCCGGAGTACCGAGTTCTCCAGCGGCCGGAACACGGCCAGCTCGATCCCCACACCGACCACGAAGATCAGCAGGATTCCCGCGAACACCATCGAGATGTCCGACAGCGACATCGCGTTGTGCAGGTACTGTCCGAGCCCCTCGCCCAGGTCAGGCGAGGTCGCGATCAGCTCCGCGGCCATCAGCGACCGCCACGAGAACGCCCAGCCCTGCTTGAGCCCGCCGAGGAATCCGGGCAGCGCGGCGGGCAGCAGGATGTACCGGATCCCGCCCCACCGCCCCGCGCCGAGCGCCTTGCCGACGCGCGGCAGGATCGGCGGCACCTGGTCCAGACCGGACACCAGCCCGTTCGCGATCGACGGTACGGCGCCGAGCAGGACGACCCAGTAGATCGCCCGGTCGTTGAGCCCGAACCAGAGGATCGCCGCCGGCACCCAGGCCACAGACGGGAGGCTCTGCAGCCCGGAGACGAGCGGCCCGATGCCGCGCCGGACGACGGTGAGGTTCGCGATCGCCAGACCCAGCGGTACGGCGATCAGCAGCGAGATCCCGAACCCGATCACGGCCCGGTGCACCGACGTCCAGAACAGCTCGAGGATGTCGCCGGACGTGACCAGCTGCCAGATCTGCGCACCGACGTCGGCCGGCGCCGGCAGCTTGAACTCCGGCCAGAACGCCGCGGCCCAGAGCAGTTGCCAGACGAGCACGAACAGGGCGATCGCACCGACCGGCGGTAGGACCCGTACGACGATCCGCCGCAGCAACGTCTCCCGGTGCAGGTCGACCGGGGTGTCGAGCGCGTCGAGCCCCGCCTCGACCGAGCCGGCGTCGACCGGCCGGACGCGGGTGGCCTCAGGCGGCATGGCTGCTGATCACCTTGCGGAGCGCGGCGTTGACCTCGTCCACGGCACCGGTCTCGTCACCATCGGCGAGCCCGTCGACGTTCCACTCCTGGACGACGCGGCCCGGCCGCGACGACAGCAGGACGACGCGCTGGCCGAGCCGCACCGCCTCGCGGACGTCGTGCGTGACGAACAGGATCGCCGTACCGGTGGCGCGCCAGATCCGCAGCAGCTCACCCTGCAGTACGTCGCGAGTGATCGCGTCGAGCGCGGAGAACGGCTCGTCCATCAGCAGCAACGACGGCTTGCCCGCACCCGTACCGGTGTGGTCGGTCGTCGAGGCCAGCGCCCGGGCGAGCGCGACCCGCTGCCGCATCCCACCGGACAGGTCGTGCGGCCGCTTGTCGCCGACCCCGCCGAGGCGGACCAGCTCGAGCAGCTCCGCCGCGGTGGCGCGCCGGGCCGCCTTGCCGACGCCGGCCATCCGCAGCGGCAGCTCGATGTTGCCCGCGGCGGTCAGCCACGGCATCAGCGCGGCTTCCTGGAAGACGACCGCCGGCCGGGACGAGTTCAGCTCGATCCGGCCGCTGGTCGGCTGGTCGAGACCGGCCACCAGGTTGAGCAGCGTCGTCTTGCCGCAGCCGGACGCGCCGAGCAGGCAGACGAACTCCCCCGGCGCGACCGCGAGGTCGACCTGGTCGAGCGCGACCACGGCCTTGCTGCCCTGGCCGAAGGTCTTGCCGACCTGATGGAAGCGGACCGGAGTCGCCACCGGCGCCACCTGCCTGGTCTCGATCGTTGCGGTCATCGTGTTCCCCCTGGAAACCCTTGCCGGAAACCCTTGGTGCCCTGAAAACCCTTGGAAACGGTTACTTCGTGTCCAGGCCGGCGGCGTCGACGGTCGGCTGCCCGGCCTTGGTCAGCACCTCGTTCAGCGGCCCGAAGTCGGCGAAGCCCGAGACGTTCGGCGCCTCCTTCGCGATCGCCGCGGTGACCTGGTCCTTGGCCAGCTGCGGGAACTGCGACGCGACCGGGTCGGCGGTGATCTTGATGTTGGCGAAGGCCCGGTCGATGACGGCCGGCTTCAGCGCCTTGCCGGTGAGCTCGAGCAGCTGGGCGTTGACGACCTTCTTCGCGGCGGCCTCGTCCTTGGTGCTGAAGTCGATCGCGGAGACCAGACCGGTCAGCAGCGCCTTGACCGTCTGCGGGTGCTCCTGCAGGAACTGGGTGCGGACGATCAGCACGGTGGTCGGGAACTTGCCGTCGGGCCACAGCGAGGCCTCGTCGAGCAGCACCTTCGCGCCGGCGTCGAGGACCAGCCGCGACGACCAGGGCTCGGGCAGCCAGGCCGCGTCGACGTCACCCTTCTTGAACGCGTCGAGCGTCTGCGCGTTCTCCAGGTTGGTGACCTTGACCTTGCCGGTCAGGCCCTTCTCCGACAGCCACTTCTTCAGCGACACGTCCTGGGTGTTGCCCAGCTGCGGGGTGACGACGGTCTTGCCGACCAGGTCCTCGGGCTTGGTGATGGTCGGCTTGACCACCAGCTGCGCGCCGCCGGACGTCGTACCGGCGATCAGCCGGACGGCCTCGCCGTTGGACTTGGCGTAGGCGTTGATCGCCGGGCCGGAGCCGATGAAGGACGCGTCGAGCGAGCCGCCGAGCAGCGCGCCGACGGCCTCCGGGCCGGCGTTGAACTTGGTCGGCACCAGCTTGGTGCTGCCGAGCTCCTTGGTGAACAGCTTCTGGTCGAGTCCGACCAGCGCCGCGGCGTGGGTGACGTTCGGGAAGTAGCCGAGCCGCAGCTCCGCGGCCAGGCCCTTGTCGGTGGCAGCGACCGGCTGCTCGTTGCTGTCGGCGCGGGAGCAGCCGACGGCGACGGCCATCAGCGCGACAGCGGCGGCCAGCAAGCGGGTACGGCGGAAGTTGTTCCTCACAGTGGTGACCTTCAGGTGCGGGCGACCGGGGCGGATCGCGATCTGTCTTCGGACGACCTAACACGGGGACACCGGGCGGCCTGCGTTGGCGACCATGAAAGCAAAGAAAACCTATCGATTTGGCTTTCTTTCAGCATGTGAGACGTCGAACTCAGCATGTGGCCGGACCTATCACCGCGGCGCTCGGCTCCGAAGACCTTCCGCACAGCACTCAAAGTTGTTCAGAACTTATGCACGCGGAAGGCTTTCCTCATGAGCGGTCATCGTGAATCGGTGGCCGTGGTCGGGTCCGGCGTCGCCGGGTTGACCGCGGCGTACCTGCTGAGCCGGACGTGTCGGGTCACCGTCTTCGAGACGGACGTCCGGCCCGGCGGGCACGCGCACACCCACGACGTCACGGACTCGGCCGGCAGCACCCACCGGGTCGACAGCGGCTTCATCGTGCACAACGAGCAGACCTACCCGTACCTGCTCAGGCTCTTCGCCGAGCTCGGCATCCGCACGCGTCCGACCGAGATGAGCATGAGCGTCCACTGCGACGGCTGCGGTCTGGAGTACGCCGGAGGCCGCGGCACCGCGTCCATCCTGAGCCAGCCGCGCCGCCTCGCCGATCCGCGGTTCCTCCGGATGCTCACCGAGATCCCCCGCTTCCACCGCGAGGCCCGCGCCGTCCTGGACAGCGGCGACGACACCCTCACCTGGGCCGGCTTCCTGCAGGAGCGCGGCTTCTCGAAGTACTTCCAACGGCACTTCGCCGTCCCGCTGGTCGCCTGCGTCTGGTCGTCGGGCACCGCCGACGCCGGCCTCTACCCGGCCCGCTACCTGTTCCGCTTCCTCGACCACCACGGCATGCTGACCGTCGGCGGCTCGCCGACCTGGCGCACGGTCGAGGGCGGCTCCGGCGCGTACGTCGACCAGGTGGTCGCCGCGATCGGCGACGTCCGGACGGCGACTCCCGTCCGTTCGGTGCTGCGGCACGACGACGGCGTCGAGATCGTCACCGACGACGCGACCCACGCCTTCGACCGCGTCGTACTGGCGACGCACGCCGACACGACGCTCGACCTGCTCGGCGACGCAACGCCGCAGGAGAAGACGCTGCTCGGCGCGTTCCGCTACTCGGTCAACCCGACCTGGCTGCACACCGACACGTCGGTCCTTCCCGCCGTACGGCGTGCGCGGTCGTCCTGGAACTACCGGATGCGCGACTGCCACACCGACCAGCCGCAGGTCCTGGTCAGCTACTGGATGAACCGCCTGCAGGGTCTGGACTCCGCGGACGAGCACCTGGTCACGCTCAACCCCGACGGCTGGGTCGACCCGGCCAAGGTCACCAGCCGGATGACGTACGCGCACCCGGTCTTCACGCCCGAGTCGGTCGCCGCGGCCGAGCAGCTCAAGTCCGCGGGCGGGCCGCGGCTCGCCTTCGCGGGCGCGCACCTGGGCTGGGGGTTCCACGAGGACGGCTGCCGCTCAGGTGTCGAGGCCGCCGCGCGGATGGGAGTCGAGTGGTAGACCTTCCGACGCTGCCCGCGATCGTGCCCGGGCACGTCAGCCACTCACGCCGGGTGCCGCGCAGGCACCGGTTCCGCTACCGCACGTACCAGTGGCTGGTCGACGTCACCGACCTCCCCCGCCGCGGCTGGCTCGGCTCGTTCCGCGCCGCCGACCACCTCGGCAGCCCGGAGCAATCCCTTCGCGACAACGTCGCCCACTTCACCGCCGCCCAGGGCATCCCGCTCGCTCCGGACGACCGCGTCGTAATGCTGTCCAACGCCCGCACCTTCGGCTACGTCTTCGATCCGCTCACCGTCTTCTGGTGCCTCACCGCCGCCGGCGACGTGCGCTGCGTCGTGCTCGAGATCCACAACACGTACGGCGAACGCCACGCCCAGCTCGCCCGCGGCACCCGCTTCAGCCTGGACAAGCAGTTCTACGTCTCCCCCTTCTTCACCGTCGAAGGCCGGTACGACGTGACGCTGCGCCTCGAACCCGGCCAGGTCTCGGTCGCGATCGACCTGCACCAGCACGACCGCCGCGTCTTCTCCGCGGCCTTCACCGGCACGCCGAAGCCTGCTCGGCGACGCGCTGTTCTCGCGACGGTCTTACGGAACCCTTTCGTCACCCACCAGATCGCCGCGCTGATCCGAATCCACGGGGTGTGGCTGTGGCTCCGCCGGTTACCGGTGGTCCAGCGCCGCCCGCACACCCCACCGGAAGGAGTCGCACGATGACCAACTCGAACGCGCTGCGCGGTGCCACGACGCCGAAGCCCGTCGATCGCGGGCGCTGGCCCGACATCGCCCAGTCCCCCCGCAGTTCACTCCGTGCGGCGGCCGCCCGGCAGGTCCTGCGCGGTGCCGTGCGCGACCTGGAGGTCGAGGTTGTCCTGCCCGACGGCCGGCGGCTCGGCCGCGGCGGACCGGTCATGGAGATCGTCGACGACAGCTTCTTCCACCGGATCGGCGCCGACCTCAAGATCGGCTTCGGCGAGGCCTACATGGCCGGCGACTGGCGAGCCGCCCCCGGCACGGACCTGGCCGAGCTGCTCACCGTCTTCGCCCGTCGCCTCACGACGCTCGTCCCGCCGACGCTGCAGCGCTTCCGCAAGGTGATCGAGCAGCGGATGCCGGCCGCCGAACGCAATGACCGCACGGGCGCCCGCTCCAACATCGCCCGCCACTACGACCTGTCCAACGACCTGTTCGCGACGTTCCTCGACCCGACCATGTCCTACTCGTCCGCGCTCTTCGACGGCACCGACGACCTCGAGCAGGCCCAGGTCCGCAAGATCGACCACGTGCTCGACCTCGCCGGCGTACGCGACGGCTCGAAGGTGCTGGAGATCGGCACCGGCTGGGGCCAGCTCGCGATCCGGGCCGCGGGCCGCGGCGCGACCGTCACATCGATCACCCTGTCCACCGAGCAGCGCGACCTCGCCCGCAAGCGGATCGCCGAGGCGGGCGTGGACGCGACCGTCGAGCTGTGCGACTACCGCGACGTCGACGGCCGGTACGACGCGGTCGTGAGCGTCGAGATGATCGAAGCGGTCGGCGAGCGCTACTGGCCGACGTACTTCGAGACCGTCGACCGTGTGCTCGTCCCCGGCGGCCGGTTCGGGCTGCAGGCGATCACGATGCCCGACGACCGGCTGCGCGCGACCCGGCACGCGCAGGGCTGGATCCACAAGTACATCTTCCCGGGCGGCCTGATCCCTTCCCTGGAAGCGATCGACCGCGCGGCAGGCGGTCTCACCGTGGTCGACCAGCACCGGTTCGGCGCCGACTACGCCAGGACGCTGCGCCTGTGGCGCGACCGCTTCACCGAGCAGGCCGTGGAGGTCGACGCGCTCGGTTTCGACGAGACCTTCCGCCGGATGTGGGAGTTCTACCTCGCGTACTCCGAAGCCGGTTTCCGTTCCGGCTATCTCGACGTCGTCCAGCTCGCCCTCACCCGAAGGACCTGACATGGATCTCACCCGCCGCAAGATCTGGATCGTCGGCGCCTCCTCCGGCATCGGCGCCGCACTCGCGCACGAGTTGCACCAGCGCGGCGCGCACGTGGCGATCTCCGCTCGGCGCGAGGACAAGCTCAAGGAGGTCGCCGGCAACCAGCTGGCCATCAGCACCGTCGACGTCACCGACCAGGACTCGGTACGCCGTGCCGCCCACGACGTGACGCAACAACTCGGCGGGCTCGACATCGTCGTGTTCAGCGCCGGCTACTGGGCCCAGATGGACGACTTCGACGCCGCCTCCTTCCAGAAGCACCTCGACGTCAACCTGACCGGCCTGGCCAACACCCTCGACACCGTCATCCCGCGCCTCCAGGGCGGCGGCATGATCGTCGGCATCGCGTCGGTCGCCGGCTACCGCGGCCTGCCCGGCGCCGAGGCGTACGGCGCGACCAAGGCCGCCCAGATCAACCTGCTCGAAGCGCTGCGCGCCAAGCTCCGCCCGAACGGTATCGACGTCCTCACGGTCTGCCCGGGCTTCGTCGAGACCGAGATGACCGAGACCAACTCGTTCCCGATGCCGTTCATCATCAAGGCCGACCAGGCGGCCCGCGCGATCGCCGACGGCATCGAGCGCCAGTCCGCCCGGATCGTCTTCCCCTGGCAGATGTCCCTGCTGATGCGCTTCGCCAAACTCGTCCCCGACCGACTGTGGGCGTTGGCTCTCACGCCTCGATCCTGATCTGTCCAGATGCGGTCACAGGTGTTGCCCCCAGCCGGTGCAGGTACGTACGGTCCTCCGGGATCGACCGCCTGACGTGAGGAGCTCTCCCCGTGGCCACACCAGCTTTCCCGGACGGCTGGACCCCCGGCGGACCCCTCGACGTGGCGAAGCTCACGGTCGAGTACGCCGACCGCCCGCTCGGCCTCGACGAGCCCCGCCCACGCCTCGCCTGGATCGCCACCGCCCCCGGGTACGGCGCCATCCAGTCGGCGTACCAGGTCCTCGTCGCCAGCAGCCCTGACCTCCTCACGCCGGAGCTGGCCGACGTCTGGGACTCCGGCAAGGTCACCGGTGACGCCATCCAGGTCGAGTACGACGGCCCGCAGCTCACCCCGCGCACCCGCTACCACTGGACCGTCCGACTGTGGGACGGCCTGGACCGCGAGAGCAGGTGGAGCCGCCCGAGCTGGTTCGAGACCGCGCTGCTCGACGAGGGCTGGCAGGACGCCCGCTGGATCGGCGCCTCCACCGAAGCCGCTCCCCTGCTCCGCCGCGCCTTCGACCTGCCCAGCCCGATCGCGAAGGCGCGCCTCTACGTCAGCGGTCTCGCGTACGCCGACCTGCACCTCAACGGCCAACGAGTCAGCGACGCCGTCCTCGACCCCGGCTTCACCGACTACGACCGCACGGTCCTCTACGTCACCCACGACGTCACCGAGCTCCTCCAGCCCGGCGCCAACGTCCTGGGCGCCGAGCTCGGCCGCGGCTTCTTCGGCATGAACACCCCGAACGTCTGGCGTTGGCACCAGACGCCCTGGACCGCTGATCCGCGCCTCGTTGCTCGCCTGGTCGTCGACCACGAGGACGGCACCACCACCGAGCTGCACTCCGACGCCAGCTGGCAGGTCACCAGCGGCCCGACGGTCTCGGACAGCCTGTTCGCCGGCGAGACGTACGACGCCCGCCTCGCCCAGCCCGGCTGGGACACGGCCGATTTCGACGCCTCCACCTGGTCCCCCGCGCTCGAGCTGGACGCCCCCAAGGGGCAGCTCCGCGCCCAGCACCACGAGCCGATCCGCGTCGTCGAGGAGGTCCACCCGACCGAGATCACCAGCCCGCACGCCGGAATCCAGGTCGTCGACTTCGGTCGCACCACCGCCGGCTGGGTCCAGCTCCGCGCCGAGGCACCGGCCGGCCGCACCATCAGCCTCCAGTACGGCGAAACGCTGGGCCCCGACGGCCAGGTGGTTGCCGACAGCCACCACGTCGAGGGTCGGTTCCAGCAGGACGAGTACATTGCTGCCGGCAACGGAGTCGAGACCTGGGCGCCGCGCTTCTCGTACAAGGGTTTCCGCTACGTCCAGGTCACCGGGGCCGACCGCGCCGACCTGATCCTGCAGGTCGTGCACTCCGACGTACGGCCGGCCGCGCGGTTCAGCTCGGACGTCGAGCTGTACGAGTGGTCCGAGCACGCGATGCGGCGGACGGTGCTGAACAACCTGCACGGCATCCCGACCGACACCCCGATGTTCGAGAAGAACGGCTGGACCGGCGACGCCCAGGTCGGCGCGCCGACGATGATGGCGCAGCTCGACCTGTCGCGGTTCTTCACCAAGTGGCTGGGCGACATCCGCGACAGCCAGGCCGCCGACGGGCAACTGCCGGTGATCGTGCCGACCGGCGACTGGGGTTTCACCGAGCTGTCCCCCGCGACCGAGTGGTCGACGGTCTACCCGTTCCTCCTGCGCGAGATGCACCGCTGGTACGGCGACACGCGCTTGCTCCGCGACCACTGGGACTCCGTCCTGCGGTACATCGACTGGGAGCTGGCCCGCGTCGAGGACGGGTTGTCGCTCAGCGTTCTCGGCGACTGGCTGCCGCCGGGCTACCCGTCCGGCCCCGCGCCGGAGGACCGGCGCCTGACCGCCACGGCGTACCTGCACCGCGCGGTGGTGGCGGTGATCGAGATCGGCGAACTGATCGACGCGACCGGCCCGCTGGAGCGGTTGCGCAAGGCAACGGTCGAGCTGGCCGACGGCCTGAACCGGGAGTTCCTCGACCGCGAGCAAGGGCTCTACCGGACCGCCAAGGATCCCGACTACCGGCAGACCTCGAACGCCGTTCCGCTCGCCTTCGGTCTGGTCCCCGACGAGCACGTCGACCAGGTCGTCGCCCACCTGGTCAGCGACATCGAGGCGCGCGACTTCCACCTGAACACCGGCTGCCTCGGCGTCGGCGTACTGCTGCCGGTTCTGACGCAGTACGGGCATGCGGACGTCGCCGCGAAGGTCGCGCAGCAGCGGACGTACCCGAGCTGGGGTTACTGGTACGACGAGGGCGCCGACACGATGTGGGAGCGCTGGGAGGCGGACAGCCGCTCGCGCAACCACTACTTCCAGGGCACGGTCGTGCAGTGGCTGCTGGAGAACGTGGCCGGCGTCCGCAACCTCGGCAACGGCTGGGAGCGGATCCTGATCCGTCCGGACGCCCGCGCGGAGACGGCTCAGGCGTCACTGCGGTCCGACACCGTGCGCGGCAAGGTGTCCGCGACCTGGCGGCAGGTCGGGCGCGTCCTGCACGTCGAGGTGCAGGTCCCGGTCGGCAGCACCGCCGAGGTGCACGTGCCGTCGGAGCAGGCGAGCGACGTCACCGCCGTGCCGGCTCCGTACGCCGGGGAGCCTGTCTGGGCGGACGGCTACGCGATCTACACCGTGCCGTCAGGGCACTGGTCGTTCACCAGCCGGACGGCATGACCTTCGTGTAGAGAAGGTCGCGACAGACGCGACCTTCAACCTGCGCACGCGACTCGAACTTGGTCAGTGGGCGCCACGAAGGGCGTGGCGCCCAACCGTTGTACTGGTTGACGAGCAGCGGCTCGGCCGCGCAGATGTCGAGCATCTCGTCGGCGTAGTCGGCCCAGTCCGTGGCCAGGTGCAACGTCCCGCCCGGCCGCAGCCGGGACGCGACGAGGCTGACGAACGGCGACTTCACCAGTCGCCGCTTGTTGTGCCGCTTCTTCTGCCACGGGTCCGGGAAGTAGATCCGTACGCCGTCCAGCGTGTCCGGCGCGACGTGGTCACGGAGGAAGTCCAGCGCGTCACCGTGCAGCAGGCGGACGTTGCCGAGCTCGTTCTTCTCGACGGCGAGCATCAGCTGCCCAAGCCCCGCCGGGTAGACCTCGGCGGCCAGGTGGTTGACGTCGGGCGCGGCCTGCGCGAGCTGCGCGGTCGCCTCGCCCATGCCCGACCCGATCTCCAGCACCACCGGCGCGGTCCGGCCGAACCAGGCGTCCAGGTCGAGGGTTCCGGCCGGCAGATCCTCCAGCTTGCGCCCGATCTCGGACCAGTGCGTGTCCCATACCCGCTGCTGCCCGACCGTCATCCGCACGCTGCGCCGGACGTGACTGAACACGCCCGGTTGCCGGATCTGATCCACCGTTTCCACCGGTACAACTTACAGGGCCCTACGCAGACCTCCTGTAGTCGAGCAGAAGGGGGTCACCCCGCAACCGCGCCAGCGCCCGGCTGGTCTGGCTCTTGATCGTGCCGACCGCGCACCCGACCTCCTCCGCGGTCTCGGCCTCGGTCAGGTCGACCAGGTACCGCAGTACGACGACCACCCGCATCCGTCCCGGCAGCCGTTCCAGCGCGGCGACCAGGACGGAGTCGCGCTCGATCCGGTCGAAGCCGTCGATCAGCACGGGCCGCGTCGGAAGGTCCTCGGTCGGGAACTCCAGCTTGCCCTTCTTCACCCGCCAGTAGGCGCGACAGGTGTTGACCAGCACCTGCCGCACGTACGCGTACGGGTCGTCGCCGCGGATGGTGTCCCAGGTCCGCCAACTCTTGGCCAAGGCCGTCTGCACCAGGTCCTCGGCCAGTCCGTGGTCCTGCGTCAACAGGTGCGCCGTACCCAGCAGCGCTCCGTACCGCTGTGTCACGAACTCCGTGAAACTGTCCGCACTCCCCACCCTGATCACCCCCAGAGGGATCAGAGTGGCGCAGGGTCCTTTCAGCGCTCTTTCATGGCCTTACGGCGATGAATTACTCACCCCAGAACAGGTGATCGACCACGTTGCGTGCACGTCTGGTCAACCGCAGGTAGTCGTCGGAGAAACGACTGGTCTGTCCCGGCGGGTAGCCACAGATCTGCGCCACGGCGGCCAGATCGCGCGGATCGCGCGGCAACGAGTCGCTCGGCCGAGCACGGGTCAGCATGATCGCGTTCCGGATCCGCGACGCCCGCTGCCAAGCGGCCCGCAGTACGTCGGCCTCCTGGCGCTCGAAGAGTCCCTCCTCGACCGCCACCCGCATCGCCGGAAGCGTCCGCGTCGTCCGCAGCCCTTCGACCCGGTGCGCCTCGCGCAGCTGCAGCAGCTGGACCGTCCACTCGATGTCGGCCAGACCGCCGCGCCCGAGCTTGGTGTGCGTGGCCGGATCGGCACCGCGCGGCAGCCGTTCGGCGTCGACGCGCGCCTTGATCCGCCGGATCTCCATCACGTCCCGCGCCGGTACGCCGTCCGCCGGGTAGCGCAGCGGGTCGATCAGGTCGCGGAACGCCTGGCACAGCTCGGGATCGCCGCAGAGCGGATCGGCCCGGAGCAACGCCTGCGCCTCCCAGACCGCCGACCAGCGCGCGTAGTACGACGCATACGACGCCAGCGTGCGCACCAGCGGTCCCTGCCGGCCTTCTGGCCGCAGGTCGGCGTCGATCGCGACCGCCGGATCCGCACCCGGCAGCGACAGCAGGCGGCGCAACTCGGTCGCGGCCTGGGTGGCGAAGTCGGTGGCCGCCTTTTCCGATGCCCCCGGCAACGGATCGTGGACGAACATCACGTCGGCGTCGCTGCCGTAGCCGAGTTCGTGCCCGCCGAACCGGCCCATCGCGACGATCGCCATCCGGGTCGGCTCCTCGCCGCCCTTGGCGACCGCCCGCCGGGCGACCTCCAGCGAACTCGTCAGCGTCGCGGCCGCGATCGTGGTCAGCGCCTCACCGACCTGCTCGACCTCGAGCAGGTGCGACAGGTCGGCCGCCGCGACGCGGAACAGCTCACGCCGCCGGACCGCGCGGATCGCCGCAACCGCGGCCTCGGGCTTCTCCTGCCGGCGCGCGGCAGCCGACATCTCGGTCAGCAGCGCTTCGGGCTTGCGCGGGACCAGCTCGCGTTCGTCCGCGAGCATCGCCGTCGCCTCGGGTGCGCGCTGCAGCAGGTCGACGGCGTACCGGCCGCTGGCCAGCAGGTGCGCGAGTCGTTCCGCGGATGCGCCCTCGTCGCGGAGCTGCCGCAGGTACCAAGGCGTCGAGCCGAGTGCCTCGGAGATCGTCCGGAAGGCGAGCAGACCGGCGTCCGGATCGGGCGACTCGGCGAACCAGCCGAGCATCGCGGGCAGCAGCGCGCGCTGGATCGACGACCGTCGGGACACGCCCTCCGACAACGCCTCGATGTGCCGCAGCGCGGACGCCGGGTCGGCGTACCCGAGTGCGGTGAGTCGTTGCTTCGCAGCCTCGGGGGTGAGCCGGACCTCTTCGCCGGGGATGCGCGCGACGGCCGCGAGCAGCGGGCGGTAGAAGAGCTTCTCGTGCAGGCGGCGGACCTCGAGCGCGTGCTTCTTCCACACCTTGGTCAGGTCGGTGATCGGGTTCTTCGTGAAGCCGAGCGAACGACCGAGCCGTCGCAGGTCGTCCTCGTGCTCGGGGACCGAGTGGGTCCGCCGCAGCCGGTACAGCTGGATCCGGTGCTCCATCGAGCGTAGGAACCGGTACGCATCAGCCAGTACGGCGCCGTCGGTGCGCCCGACGTACCCGGAGCTCGTCAGCTGCTCCAGCGCGATCAGCGTCGTCCCGCTGCGCACACTCTCGTCGCTCCGCCCGTGCACGAGCTGCAGCAGCTGTACGGCGAACTCGACGTCGCGCAGACCGCCCGGACCGAGCTTCAGCTGGCGGTCCACGTCGGCGGCCGGGATGTGGTCGACGACCCGGCGACGCATCGCCTGGACGTCGTCGACGAAACCCTCACGGTCCGCCGCGGACCAGACCAGGCCGGCCGTCTGGTCGGCGTACGCCCGACCGAGCTCGGCGTCCCCGGCGATCGGGCGGGCCTTCAGCAACGCCTGGAACTCCCAGGTCTTGGCCCAGCGCTGGTAGTAGGCCAGGTGGCTGTCGAGTGTGCGGACCAGCGGGCCGGACTTGCCTTCCGGGCGGAGCGCGGCGTCGACCGGCCAGAGCGTGCCCTCGGCCGTGTGCGCCGAGCAGATCCGCATCGCGGCGGCGGCCAGCTGGGTCGCGGTCTTCAGCGCCGGCTGCTCGTCCTCCCCCTCCAGCGGCTCGGCCACGAACAGGACGTCGACGTCGCTGACGTAGTTCAGCTCGCGGCCGCCACACTTGCCCATGGCAATGATCGCGAGCCGGCAGTCGGCCGCACCGGGGTGCTGGCTGAAGTAGTCGTTGCGGGCGATCCGGAGCGCGGTCTCCAGCGCGCCGCCCGCGAGGTCGGCCAGTACGGCGGCCGTCTCGTCGACCAGCAGGCCCTCGGCGAGGTCGCGGGCGGCCAGGCGGAGCAAGAGCCGGCGGTACTCGATGCGCAGGGCATCGACCGGGTTGTCGTCGTCGACGGCCAGCGCGAGCCGCGCGGCGACGTCGTCCGGGGTCGGGTTGCTGCCGGCCAGCGCCGGGTCGGCCAGGTCGTACCAGTGCCGCGGGTGCACGGTGAGATGGCGGCCGAGCGCCTCGCTCGCGCCGAGCACGAAGCACAGGCGACGGCGGAAGTCGTCGTCCATGTCGAGCGTGCGGGCGAAGGCGGACACGTCGTACTCGTGCTGGGCCAGGGCCTCGGCCAGGCCGAGCAGGTGCAGCAGCGCGAGATCGGGATCGGCGGACTCCGACAGCGAGCTGATCAGCTGCTCGGTCGCCATCGGGGTGCGCGCGTCCAGCTGATCGAGCTGCTGCAGCATCTTCGAGGCCCGTTGGGGGTCAGCGAACCCCCGCCGTACCAGCTGTCCCTCATTGGACACCTTCCGCGACTCCGCCACCCCCGCAGGCTACCGAGCGGCACCCGCTTCGCCCCACCCGCACCACGGGTTGGTGGACATCGCGGTGGGATTACGGAGTGATTGCGGCCAACACTCGGAGTGGCTGGCGAAAACTGTCTGTGACGGGCATGATGACTGGTCATGGTCATGATGACGGGGTCGCTCGCTGTTCGGGGCACGGTGGTCTGGTTGACGCCCCAGCAGGGCGGGCGAGTGTCCGGGCCGCCCGAGCCGGACTACGACTACGACTACACAGCCACCGCGTTCCTTCCACCACGCACGGCCGAGGACGGGCAGGTCGGCATCGCGCTGCGCCGCTTCGCTCCCGGTGCCTGGCGCTCGGCGGCCGAGGGCATCCTCGTCCCGGCCCAGGACCACCGCGCCCAGCAGGTGGTCCCCGGTTGCATCGTGGTCGTCACCGAAGGAATCCGCCCGGTCGGCCTCTTCACGGTCGACGAGGTCGAGATCCTCGCCCCCGACGGCACCACCGTCCCGGAGCCACGGACGACCACGCCCGTGCCCGCGGCCCTCAGCACTCCGTACCGCCACTCCACGGCCGCTGCTCGCTGGACCACCCCCGAAACCGCGGGCGCCAGTTAACTTCCGCCTCTTTTCGCACCGTTCAGTGACACGATCGCATGCCAGGATGCGATCGACTCAGCTCGCCGTCACCCGGCGACGTCACTCCGCGAAAGGAATCCACGTTGCGCGTCCTCGCCATCCTTGCCCTGGGCACCACTCTCCTCGCCGCCCCGCTCACCGCACAGGCTGCTCCCGCCCCCTCCGCCGACCCGGCCCCGCAGGCAGTTGCCGCCGCGTGGCCCTCCTGCGTGAAGGTCGTCCGCACCAAGCTGAACAACGACGGCTGGAACGACTACAAGTGGGTCGTCGACGTGACCAACAACTGCAACAGCGGGATCAGCTACAACGTGACGCGCAACGGCTCGTCCGACTACGGCTACCGGGACGTTGCCGCCGGCAAGCACGGCAGCACCTACACGGGCAAGCTGTCCTTCGGCCACGACGCGTCCAAACCCGACGGCGTGAAGATGTACTACAAGGGCACGAAGTACACCAAGACGTTCTGATCACCAGCACCTGAAACGGCCGGCTCCCCGATCGGGGAGCCGGCCGTTTCGTCAGCTCAGTAGGCGAACTGGTCCAGTACGCCGAACTTGTCCGCGGCTCCGCCGTTGGACGCGACCACGATCCGGCGGCTGATGGTGTGGTCAGCACCCGCCGGGAGGTCGAGCTTGAACTTGCTCATCGTGAAGTTGCTCTGCGAGTAGCCGGTGAACGCACCCGACGCCGCGCTGTAGACGAGGCCGTAGGTCTCGTTGTCCGGCGTCGTCCCGGACTGCCCGATCCACCGCTTCGCGGTCGGGACCTGGCTGAACGGCCCACCGCTCGTGACCACCGGGAAGCCCGCGACGGCCGAGCGCGAACCCGCGCCGTCGTGGTCGATCGCGTCGCCGGCCCACACCGACAGTGCCGCCCCCGTGCCGTTGGTGAAGGTCGTATCAGCGGTGATGAACGACTCGTCAGGCGTCGCCGTGAAGGTGGTGACGACCTTGAGTTGAGAGTGTTCGGCCGAGGTGCCCTCGACCTGCACGACAGCTTTCTCTCCGGAGTTCTCGATGATCTTCACCTCGGTCGAGCGCACCTGCAGCTGCTGCCACGCGTTGCCACCGGTGGGTTCGGCGGTGCTCACGTACGGCAGGTTGATCCAGTCGAGCTGGTCCGGCTGCCCGGTCAGCGCGAGGTCGAGCACCTTGCCCGTGGACGACGGGCTCAGCTGCGGATCGTTGTAGACCTTCGCGATCGCCATCGCGAGCTTCTTGTTCTCGATCACCACGTCACCCGGCCCGCCCTCGACCAGACCGCTCGGGAGCCGCTTGCCAATGCTCGCGTCGACGTTCACCGGGCTGATCTGCAGGTCGATCCCGGTGGACTCGCCGGTACCGGCCGTGATCTCGCGCGCCGCCGTCCCGTAGCCGAGCTGCGCCACCTGGATGGTGTAGGTGCCCGCGCCGTCCGGCAGCCCGACCCGGTAGTTGCCGGAGGCATCCGTCGTGGTGCGGCCGATCGCCGTACCGTCCTTGACGACGCTGACCGTGGTGCTCGCGGCCGGTGAGCCGTCGGCCTTGACCGTGACCTTGCCGGACACGACCGGCCACGGCTTGGCCGCCGTACCGCCCGGTGTGAAGGCGTACAGGTTGCCGTCGAAGGCACCCGCGACGACGGTGTTACCGCTGACCGCCGGGCCCGCCGACACCCAGGTGCCGATGTTCTGCGACCACAGCGGCTGCCCCGTCCGCGCGTCCAGGGCGTAGAACCCGCCGCTGTTCGCCCCGACGAAGAGGGTGTTGCCCGACAGCGCCGGCGAGGTGAACGATCCACCCCGGTACTGCGAACCCGGCAGCAACTGGTCCCAGATCACCGCGCCGGTGGTGGCGTTGAGCGCCGTCACCGCACCGCTCGGGAAGGACATGTAGACGGTGTTGCCGCTGAGCGCGGCCGCCGACGGCGTCGCTCCGCTGCTGACCAGCGACGGGTGCGTGCTGGTGTAGCTCCAGAGCACCGCGCCGGTCGCGCCGTCGCGCGCGACGAGGCCGTTGTTCGACCCGATGAACACCTTGCCGCCGCCCGCGGTCGGGATGCCGTCCTGCCAGCCGCCGAGGGTGTCGGTGCCGGTCCACAGCTTCTGGCCGGTCTTCAGGTCGTACGCGATCACGATGCTGCCGTCCTGGTTCCCGACGTACACGCGACCGTCGGCGACCGCGGGGGTCCCGTCGCTCATCGTGTTGCCGGCCATCGGCGAGCCCCAGATCCGCTGCCCGGTCTTGGCGTCCAGCGCCAGCAGAATGCCCGCGGCTGCCTCACCGAAGCGGGTCTGGAACGGGAACAGCACCTTGCCGTCGGCAACCGTCACGCCGTAGTACCCGTAGGTGCGCTGGTTGTTGCCCTCCGGCGCGGCTTCCGGATCGTTGCGCCACTTCAGCTTGCCGGTCTTCGCGTCCACCGCGAACAGCGTGCCGCGCAGGGTCGGGACGTAGACCAGCCCGTCCGAGACCGCGACGCTGCCGTGCACCGAGGACGGGACGTCGTAGCTCCACAGCTTCTTGCCGGTGGCGAGGTTCACGGCGTGCACCTCGCTGTTGCCCTCACCGTTCTCGTCCCGCGTCCCGGCGTACACGACGCCGTCGACGATGGCCGGCGAACCGGTCAGGAACGTGCCCTTGGTCCGGTACGACCAGGCCAGCCGCTGCCCGGCCGCGATGTAGTCCTGGGCCACACCACTGTGCGACGAGTCGCCGTGGTGCTGGTTCCAGTCGGCGCCGGCGACCGGCTTGATCGCCTTCTCGTTGGTCAGGGTGAACTTCGAGGTGCCCTTCCAGGTGGCCTTCGACTTGTCGGTCGCCTCCACCTCGAGGGTGTGCTTGCCGACCTTGGCGTTGCCCGGCAGGTCGGCGTACCAGGTGAACTCACCGGTCGGGGCGAGCTGCTTCCAGTTGCCGTTGTCCAGGCGGTAGCGGACCTTCACCGGCGCGTCCGTGGTGTCGTACGCGTTCACCTGGATGCCCGGGAACTTGTCCAGCGGCACCGACGTGCCCGGCGCCGGCGACACGATCGTGAGGTCCTTCTCCGCGCCGTAGATCCGGAACGGGTTGTCGAAGGTCTTGTTGTCCATGTTCACGAACCGGAACCCGCGCGGCGAGTTGTCGATCGTGTACGACGACGAGACGGTCTGGATGTGCTTCGCGGTGCCCGCGAAGTCACTCTTCACCTCGACGTCGTTCGAGTGCTCGTGCCCGACCAGGATCAGCTCGGCCTTGTACTGCTCGAGCACCTTGCCGAACTCGTCGTACACCGACGGCGAACCGAACGGCACGTTCATCGGCTGGTGGGTCAGCACCACGAGATGCTTGCCGCCCTTGACGTTCTGCGCGAGGTCGGCCTTCACCCACTCCAGCTGCTCGGCGAACGGCGCGGCGCCGTTGTTCTCCAGCACCAGGAAGTGCCGGTCGCTGTAGTCGAAGGAGTACCACTCCGGGCCGACGTGCTTGCGGTAGTTGTTGATCCGCGCCGCATACGTCGCACCGGCGGCGTACTCGTGGTTGCCGACGGCCGGCCAGACCGGGACCTTCGAGTTCGCCGTGCTCGACTTGTAGAACTCGAACTCCGCGTCGGTGGCCGAGTTCGTCAGGTCACCGCTGACCTGGATGAACGCGAGGTTCTGCCGGGTCGAGTTGATCTCGGTGATCTGCTCGGGCAGCTGCGCGTTCACGTGCGGGTCGGCCACGTTGCCGAAGGTGAACCCGCCGTCGGCGGACTTCTTGTCCTTGCGCAGACCGAAGTTCACCTCCCGGGTGTCACCGGCGGCGAGCTGGCCGAGGCTGCGGAAGAACTTCGGGGTCATGTTGTCGTCGGTGCCCACCGAGTAGCCCGACGGCTGGGTGACGAAGACCAGGTCGACGTCACGACGCTCGACGTCGGACGCGAAGGAGTAGTGCCCCTTCTTGTCCGTCACGACGAGCTTCTGACCGTCCGAGACGGTCACGCCGGCCAACGGGGTCTCGTTGGTGTCCTGGCGGTTGTCGTTGTCACGGTCCTCGAAGACCGTGCCGGAGATGGTGGCGGCGGGCGCGTCGACCGCGTCCGCGATGACGCCGGTCAGCGGTACGCCGATCACCAGAGCGGCCAGGCCGCCGGTGACGCCGTACAGGATTTTGTGCCGGCGGGTGGCCGGCGGACGATCGCTCGACGCGCGAGGAGAGCCGATCATGCGAGGAAGAACCTTTCTACGAACCAGAAGGTGCCGAAGGCGGCGACGACCCCGGTCGCCGAGCGGACAACCGGAACCGAGACACGGCTCCGGCGGATCAGCAGGACCAGCGGGAACACGGCCAGCAGCAGCAACGCCTGGCCGGTCTCGATGCCGACGTTGAAGCTCAGCAGCGAGACGAGCAGTTCCGGACTGACCTGATCGGTGATCCGCAGCGACCCGGCGAAGCCGAGCCCGTGCAGAAGACCGAAACCGAAGACCACCGGGAGCCGGTGGCGGGTGGAACCCAGCAGGTTCTCGACCGCGACGAACGCGATCGACAGCGCGATCAGCGGCTCGACGACGATCGCGGGCACGGTGATCCCGCCGAGCAGCGTGGAGACCAGCGTGACGCTGTGCGCGACGGTGAACATCGAGGTGACCTGGAGCAGGCTCTTGAAGCTCTGCGCGCCGAGGATCAGGGCGACCACGAAGAGCACGTGGTCGAGGCCGAGCAGGATGTGCTCGACGCCCATCTTTCCGAACTGCAGGCTGGACGAAGCCATCGTCGAGTCGCCGACGGTGAAGTCGTGGTGGCTGCGGTCGAACACGGTCCGGCCGGAGTCGTCGCCGAAGTGGTACTCGACCAGGTTGGTGTGGTCGTCGGCGACCGCCTCGGCATCGCCGAACACGGTGTACTGCAGGCGGAAGGTGCCCTGGTCGCCCGCGCAGGCGTAGGTCAGACCGAGTTCCGCGTACGGCGTACTGGCGCGGTTGCCGACCGATGTGGTGGCCAGCTCTGGCTCGCAGGCGGCGCCGTCCAGGGAGACGATCACGCGGTCGTGCAGGTAGGTCTCCAGCGTCGGCTTGGCATTGTCGAGGGCCTTCGCGCGCTGACCGTCGTCGGTCGCGGGCTCGCCGAGGTCGACCGCGCGGGCCAGTACGGCGTACTCGAGGCTGAGCTGGAAGTTCACCTGGCCGCCGTCCTGCGTGACGGTGGCGTAGCCGGTGGAGGCGATCACGTGGGCGGACGCGGCCGTGGTCCCAGCCAGCGCGAGGGCAGCAAGCAGCCCGAGGAATGTCAGCAGACGACGCATGGGCTGAATCCCACGCGACCTTGATGACTGATCAGGAAACTAATTACCAACAAAACAACATCATCTGAAACTGCCACTCAGTGTTACCGTGGTCACTATGCGTCAATGGCAGCGGATTGTTGCGATCGTCGTAGTGGCCACCCTGGTCTTCGTCCTGGAGGGCTGGATCGCCAGCGCCCAGGCCGCTCCAGCGTTCTTCAAGCAGTGCTCGTACCTGCGGACGGGGGCGAGCGCGCCGGTCCGGCCGCCGTACTCGCTGACGCCGACGGACGGCCTGGTGAAGGTGACGGTGACGACCAACGTCGGCGCGGTCGAGCTGCGGCTGGACCGCGAGAGCGCGCCGTGCGCGGTGCACGCGTTCGGGCACCTCGCGCTCGGCGGGTTCTACACCGGCGCGCCGTGCGGGCGGCTCACGCGCGTGCTGCTGGAGTGCGGACCAGCCGAGGCCGGCTTCCGGTACCCGGCGGAGCTGACCGGCAAGGAGAGCTACCCGCGCGGCACGGTCGCGATGGTGCCGGTCGCCGCCGGGCAGAACGGCGCGCGCTTCTTCGTCGTCCACCGCGACGCGCAGCTGCCGCCGGCGTACACGGTGGTCGGGACGGTGTTCGCCGGGCTCGAGGTGGTCGACAAGATCGTGGCCGGCGGCGGGCGGACCCCGGTGTGGATCACCGGGATCCTCGTCGGTTGAGCCCTACAGGACCGGCAGCAGCTTGTTCAGCTCGAACGGCGTGACCTGCTTGCGGTAGTCCTGCCACTCGACCCGCTTGTTGCGCAGGAAGAAGTCGAAGACGTGCTCGCCGAGCGTCTCGGCGACCAGCTCGCTGTCCTCCATCGCGTGGATCGCCTCGGCCAGGCTGTTCGGCAGCGGCTTGATGCCGAGCGCCCGGCGCTCGCGGTCGGTCAGCGACCAGATGTCGTCCTCGACCTCGCGCGGCAGCTCGTAGCCCTCTTCGATGCCCTTCAGCCCGGCGGCTAGCATCAGCGCGAACGCGAGGTACGGGTTCGCGGCGGAGTCGAGCGAGCGGAACTCGACGCGGCTCGACTGTCCCTTGTGCGGCTTGTACATCGGCACCCGGACCAGCGCGCTGCGGTTGTTGTGACCCCACGAGATGAACGACGGAGCCTCGTCACCGACGGCGAGGCGCTTGTACGAGTTCACCCACTGGTTGGTCACCGCGGTGATCTCGGCCGCGTGGTGGAGCAGGCCGGCGATGAACGCCCGTCCGGTCTTGGACAGCTGGTACTGCGCGCCGCCCTCGAAGAACGCGTTGCGGTCGCCCTCGAACAGCGACATGTGCGTGTGCATGCCCGAACCGGGCTGGTCGCTCAGCGGCTTGGGCATGAACGAGGCGTAGATGCCCTGGCTGAGTGCGACCTCCTTCACGACCACGCGGAACGTCATGATGTTGTCCGCGGTGGACAGCGCGTCGGCGTACCGCAGGTCGATCTCCTGCTGACCGGGACCGCCCTCGTGGTGGCTGAACTCGACCGAGATGCCCATCGACTCCAGCATCGTGATCGCCTCGCGGCGGAAGTCGTTGCCGATGCCCTGCGGGGTGTGGTCGAAGTAGCCCGACGAGTCGACCGGCTCGGGATAGGTGCCCGGGGCGCCGGTCAGCGACTTGAACAGGTAGAACTCGATCTCGGGGTGGGTGTAGAAGGTGAAGCCGAGGTCGGCCGCCTTCGACAGGGTCCGCTTCAGCACGTGCCGCGGGTCGGCGAACGAGGCCGAGCCGTCCGGCATGTTGATGTCGCAGAACATCCGCGCGGTGCCCATCGTCTCGCCCCGCCAGGGCAGGATCTGGAACGTCGACGGGTCCGGCTTGGCCAGCATGTCCGCCTCGGTCACCCGGGCGAACCCCTCGATCGCGGAACCGTCGAACCCGATCCCCTCGGAGAACGCGCCCTCCAGCTCCGCCGGCGCGACCGCCACCGACTTCAGGAAGCCCAGCACGTCGGTGAACCAGAGCCGCACGAACCGTACGTCGCGCTCCTCGAGCGCGCGCAGCACGAACTCCTGCTGCTTGTCCATCGGCGGTTCCACCTCTCTCGACGTACGACATAGCACCGGACCTCACACAGTGTGCCCCGGCAGTGTTAAGCAGACGTTACGTGGCGACTGGGACAACCCTCGCCACAGGGCCTAGGGTTGCGCCGGTGCAGACGATTTTCCACGCCGCGCTGATCGTGGCCGCCCTGCTCTGCATCAGCGACCTGCTGCTCAGCACCGGGCGTTTCGTCCGGTCGCTGCAACGCCGCCGGCCCGCCGAGCTCGACGTCCTCGGGCGACGCTGGCTCCCCATTCCCGAGCTCGGGTACGGCATGTTCGCGTTCTGCTGCCCCGGACTGGTGGCGCTCGGCCTGACCCACGACGACGCCTTCCTGCCGACCAAGCAGATCCTGCTCGCCGCGCTCGTCTTCGGGTACGCCGGGGCGGTGCTCTCGCGCGTCGTCCGTACGCCGGGCCCGGGCGGGCGCCGCTTCCGGCTACGCGCCGGGCTGCTGCTGGGGCTGCCGGCTGTCTTCGGGCTGGTCTTCGGGCTGTCCGGCGTCGCCACCTGAGTCCTGGTTCCGGCGGCGCTGGAACCACGGCACGATCCGCTCCATCGGGGCGAAGGCCAGCCAGCAGACCACGGTCGGCAGGAAGTGGATCAGCAGGATCGCGGTGTTCGCGACGTGGAAGCCGATGAAGAACAGGGCGCCGAGCAGTTGCCAGCGGCCCTTCAGCCAGAGCACCAGCGGCGACAGGAACTCGCCGATGATCCCGACCCACTGCATCACGTGCAGCAGCCACGGGTGGTGCAGCAGCCACTCGCCGACCGGGTGCGGCCTGCGCACGATCGCCCAGGTGAGGACGGCGCTGCCCGGCCAGGTCAGCGCCCAACCGGCGCTGCGGAGCTTGGCGACCGCGGACAGGAAGTACGTCGCGATCACGCTGATCTGGACGCACCGGATCGCCCAGCCGGCCGCCTCCGAGGTGGTCTGGTCGGCGTACACGGAGCCCTTGCGGTTCTTGTTCGGCGCGATCGTCGGGAGCACCCAGAGCGCGACGACGAGCGCGAGGTGGTCGTGATCGACCTTGCCGTCGCTCATCCCGATCAGCACCCACCAGGTGAACGCCGGCGCGACCACCCAGCCCGCGAGCCGCGGCAGCCGGTTGGAGGCGCCGAGCAGGCAGAACACGATCAGTACGACGTACAGGGTGGTCGTGTTCGCGACCGACGGCTTCGGGAGATCGAACAGGCGGGCCAGGAAGAGCGGTTGGTAGAGCCCGGGGTGCTCGCCCTTGAGCCGGGTGTCGCGGACGAACGCGTGCATGTCGAGAATGACGAACAGGTAGAGAACCGTCCGCAGCCAGGCGACGCGCGCCAGGGCGATCTTCGGGGTGAACCAGTTGGCCACCTTGTTCAGCGTGGTGACCGAGCTTTGCTGGGTGTCGCTCATCGGCGCACCTGCCAGGTCGCCATGACCTCAGCCTTCGGCGGCCCGTCGACACGCCCTTCCACCAGCTGCGTGGTGTCCCGGATCAGCTCCAGCTTCACGTACTTCGGCTTGTCCGGGTGCTTGCGCGCCCACCCGTCCGCCACCTGCTGCAGCAGCGAGGGATCCTTCACGATCTCCCCGGTCCGAGCCTCGATCTCCGCCCGGGCGACGCCTGCACCTTCGATGTTCAACGGCACGTCCACCGAGGTCCCCGCATCGGTCTCGGCCTGGATCCGGGTGAACGTGATCGACGCGTCGTCCGGCACGGTCATCGCGTACTGCGACATCGGCCCGAACGGCCACATGTCGTCCGACATCCGCACCGACCCGTTCACCAGCAGCACGATCCCGACCACCGCCACCACGACCCTGACCGTCTTCCCCACCCGGCCCAGCCGCAGCCCATCACCCGTCGTCACGTCCGTCATTACACACCACCACCAGTTCGACCCAGCACCCCGAACATCTCAGCTCCGTCTCGACCCCTCGACCCACCAGAGTTGCCCCATGCGCCTCACCACCCTGCTCGCCGCCGCCGTCCTCCTCACCGCCGGCTGCGGCACCGAGTCGGCCGGCCGAGTCCCCGCCGCGGAATCCGACCCGTCGTCAGCTTGGCCGATCACTCCCGCGGCACCGCCGCCGACGCCGGAGCTGACCCGGCCGGTCTTCCCGACCAAGCTGCCGTCCCGGCCCGCGCTCCCCAAGAGCGCCTACCAGCAACTGACGGTCCACCGGCTGGCCGAGCCGGACACCTCGCTGCGAGCACCCGCTCCGGGCTTCGCCCAGGTCGTCTTCGCCTGCGACTACGAGGAGTGGAGCCCGCAGGAGCAGCAGCACGCCGTGCAGCCGATGCCCGCGAACGACAGTCGGGGTGACTACCTGAATGCCAGGATGGCGACGCGGACCACGGAGGCGCTGGGGAGCCACGGGGATCCGATGGCGGCGGACTACTCCGCGCGGGTGTTCACCAAGGACTCGTGGCCGACGCGCAAGCTCGTCAGCACGTACGACGTGGCGCGCGGCAGTCTGACCCGGGCCAACGTGGTCGCGGCGCGCAACTTCTACGCCGCCGGCTGCTCGGCCCAGTACGTCGCTCCGCTGCTGACCGGCGTACGGGTCAGCATCTACGCGCCGTGGACCTGGAAGCTCTGAGAAGATCCCGCCATGGCGACGATTCAGGAAGTGGCGGAGGCGTTCTCGCGGCACCGCTTCTCGGAGGTGTACCCGTTCCTGCACCCGGAGGTGACCTGGACGCTGGTGGGGGCGGCGAAGCTGCAGGGGCACGAGCAGGTGGTGCAGGCGTGCGAGAACGCGCTGGCGGGGCTGGCGCGATCGACGACGCAGTTCCTGCGGTTCAAGACGATCGCGAACGCCGACTCCGTCGCGGTGCACGCAGTGGCGCGGTACGTCGACGCGAAGTGGCAGTCGTCGTTCGTCTCGTCGTGCGACCTGTACGAGTTCACGCAGGGACATCTCACCTCGATCACGTCGTACACGGTGGAAGTCGATCCCGACACAATCACCTAACAAGGGGAACCCGCCCGGCGGCGCCGCCATCTACTGAGACATGAGCCGTCGACGGTGGTGGGCCCGGGCCCTGGTGGTGGTTGCCGCGTCAAGTGCCGCGCTGGTCGTGGCACCCTCGCCGCAGGTCTTCGCGGCGCCCAGCCCGGCGACCGAGCAGGTCGACTCGCTCGCGATCGACTACCAGGTCGACCGCGACGGCGTCGTCCAGGTCACCGAGACGATCGTCTACCGCTTCGGCGAGACGTCGGACCGGCACGGGATCTACCGCGACCTCGTGGTCCGCGAGCCGAGCGGCGACGACCAGGACCGCCGGTACGACGTGACCGACGTGCACGTCACCAGCCCGACCGGCGCCGACACCATCGTCGAGCAGGAGGACATCCAGCTCGGCAGCCCGCGCACGAAGGCGGTCCGGCTGTGGATCGGCGCCCCGGAGAAGACCGTCACCGGCGACACCGCGACGTACGTGCTCAGCTACCGGCTGCACGGCGCGATCCGGTCGTTCGCCGACCACGACGAGCTGTACTGGAACGCGACCGGCCGAGGCTGGACCGCTCCTCTGCAGCAGACCACCGTCACCGTCGAGGTCCCCGGCGGCGTCACCCGAACGGCCTGCTACGCCGGGACGGCCGGCGCCCGGACTCCCTGTACGACGGCGAAAATCACCGACGGCCGAGCGACGTACACCCAAAGCAAGCTCGCACCGGGCGAGCAGCTGACCGTCGTGTCCGCGATCGAGCTCGGCCAGGTCCGCGCGGACACCGCCATCCTCGAAGACGCCGCCGGCCCGACCTCCCCCGGTCTGTTGAAGCTCCTCGGCGGCCTGCTCGCGCTGATCGTCGCCGTGGCCGCCGCCCTCGTCCTCTTCTTCCGCTGGAACCGCAGCGGCGCCACCGGCAAGCCCGTCACCTCGCCGCCGCCGATCAGCGTCGCCGAGTCCCGTCTGCTCACCCACGGGTACGTCGACGCCGAAACCACCCAGGCCACGCTGCTCGAGCTCGCCCTGCTGGGTGCGGTCCGGCTCGACACCGAGGACAAAGGCGACACCCTCGTCACCCTGGTGACCCCTGCCGCCACCCGACGTCCCCACCACCTCGCGCTGCTCAAAGGCCTGTTCCCCACACTCACCCCAGGTGCCACGCTCTACCTGCAGCACCACCGCCGCCCGCTCGACGCCCAGGCCGCGATGATCCGCGCCCTGCGGACCGAGGTCGCTACGTCGGGCTGGTTCGGCCGACTCCCGACCCGCAAGCCGCCGGTGGTCAGGCGCAAGCTCCAGTTCGTCCCGATCTTCCTCAGCGCGCTCGGCCTCGCGCTGCTGGCGTTCCTCGCGAGCGCGATCAGCACCGAGATCTCGGGCCGCCCGCTCGACGGCATCCTGATCCTCGCGCTGGTCGTGATCGCGTGCATCGGCCTGTACGTCGTCCGCCGGGCAGCGACCCGCGGCCGGCTAACGCACTCCGCGCGCGACCTCGTCCGCGACCTGCGGTCGTTCCAGCGATACCTGACCACGGTCCGCGCCGAGGACCTCTCCGACGGCAAGCTCGCCGAGTTGTTGCCGTGGGCCATGGTGCTCGACCGCGGCGACCGCTGGGAGGAGCTCATCGCCGGAGGTGACCCAGTCAGCCTGTTCAGCTCGGTCGGGATCTTCCGGGTCGGCCGGTTCCGTCGCGGCGTCGCGGCGTTCATGGCCGGCAGCCTCGTCGGCGGATCCAGTACGGCGTACGCCGGCGACAACAGCTGGCGCTACGGCAGCGACACCGGCAACAGCAGCTCGGGCTTCAGCGGCAGTGCCGGCGCGGGCGACGGTGGTGGAGGCGGGGGCGGCGGCTCCTGGTGATCAGCCGTCCAGACGAGTGAGGTGCAAGGCCACCGGGCTCGTCGTACCGATCCACACCAGCTGGGCCTGCGCGTCGAACGTCGTCACCGACCGCAGGCCCGGCACCCCCTCGAACGTCCCCTCGATCGGCCGCGGCAGCAGGTGCTCGAGCACCTCGGCAAGCTCCGGCCCGTCCTGCCACTCGACGCGAGCGGTCGACGGGTTCGTCTGCCACAGATCCACCCAGCCCGCGGCGTCCTCACCGAACAACCGGGTCCGCAACACACCGGCGACCAGCCCGAGCAGCGTTGCCGCGGGGGTGGCAACCAGGTTGAGCAGGTGCCGTTCGTCGTCGGACAGGTCCGCCAGCGTCGGCTGGTCGGCAAGGCTGAGGTTCACGTCGTACTCCGCGCAGGTGGTTCCGGATGGTCTGCGGATCGTCGGTCACCGCCGGACCGCCGGACGACTCGACACGCCGGTGCGGTACGTGATCCTGCGAATCAGCAGCTCGAACGGCCCGCGATAGTTCGCGCTCCGCATCCGGTCCGCGAGGACCACGGTCAGCATCCAGGCCGCCGTCGCGAGCAGCGCTGTCGTTGCCACCGTCAACGTGTCCGACAGGTCGAGCAGGTACGGCGTGAAGACCACCGTCCACACCACCGACTGCATCAGGTAGCAGGTCAGCGATCGTTGCCCCGTCGCCGCGATCGCCTCGATCACCCGGCCGCGCCGGATCCGCGTCGCGATCAGCACGATGAGCGCGGCGTACCCGAATCCACCGAGCGTCCCGCTCGCGTCGTGCAGCGGCCCGACCAGACTGAGCGTGTCCCCCGTCGGCTGGTCGATCACCCGCGCCAGCGTCAGCGCGACCGGCTGCGCACCCAGTACGGCGATCGTGATGCCCACGACGGCCGTGGCCTTGAGCAACCGAAGGTGCTCGGCCGGCCGCTCCAGGATCCGCCGACGGCCGGCCCACAGCCCGATCAGGAACGGCGGCAGGAACCCGATCGGCCCGAGCAGCGCGATCACCGGGCTGACCAGGATCCGCTGCGAGAACTGCGTCCAGAGATCCGGCGGCAGCATCGAGGCATCCGGTGCGTCGGCACTGATCGACAGCGACGTGTCGCTCGGCAGCGCGGTCAGCGCCAGCACGAGGAACGCGCCGACGAACAGCCAGCGGTCCTTCCACCGGATCGCCCAGACGCCGAGGAACAGCAGCACGCCGTACGCCGCGAGGATGTCCCCGACGTACAGCAGCATGGCGTGCAGGAACCCGAGGACGACGAGCACGGCGCTGCGCCGCCAGAGCAGGAACCGGGTCGCCCACGCGGTCCCGGTCTGCCGGCGGACGATCTGCGCGACGCCGTACCCGAAGAGCAGGCCGAACATCGGGAACGCCCGCCCGTCGACGAAAGTCGCGATCAGCCAGGTGACGGCGCGGTCGATCGCCGAGCCGTCCTGCGGGAAGCCTCCGAGCACCGAGGGGCCGCGCAGGAAGTAGTGCGAGTTGGCCAGCGCGATGAACAGCAGCATGAAGCCGCGGGCCAGGTCAGGACCCAGCGCGCGCTCGGTGACAGCGGTCGGTCCTTGCTCGGTGGTGGTCACCTTCTCAGTGAATCGGCAGCGGCCCGGCCGGTCGTCGGCGAAAAGTATTCCGGGCCGCAACCTTGGTCGCCGGTTAAGACTTCGCCGAGTCGCTTCGGGGCACGTCGGGAACCCAGTAGGGTGCACAGGTGCCTCAGCTCCGGCTTGCTCTCGCTCAGCTCGACGTGACGGTCGGCGACCTCGACGCGAACGCGGACAAGATCGTCTCCTGGGCCCGCGGCGCGGTCGAGCGCGGCGCCCACGTGGTCGCCTTTCCCGAGCTCGTACTGACCGGCTACCCGGTCGAGGACCTGGCCCTGCGCGGCTCGTTCGTCGACGCGTCCCAGTCGAAGGTGCAGACGCTCGCGCAGCGGCTGGCCGACGAAGGTCTCGGCGACGTCGTTGTGGTGTGCGGCTACCTCGACCGCGCGGCCGGTACGGCGATGGGCGTCGACCGGCTCGGCCGGCCGAAGGGCTCGCCGACGAACTCGGCCGCGGTGATCCACCAGGGCCGCGTCGTCACCAGCGCGGTCAAGCACCACCTGCCGAACTACGGCGTCTTCGACGAGTTCCGGCACTTCGTGCCCGGCAACACGTTGCAGGTCGTCCGGATCCACGGCATCGACGTCGCGCTGGTGATCTGCGAGGACCTGTGGCAGGACGGCGGCCCGGTCGCGGTCACCCGCGCCGCCGGTGCGAACCTGCTGCTGGTGGTCAACTCCTCGCCGTACGAGGCGAACAAGGACGACGTCCGCGGTGAGCTGGTCGCGCGCCGGGCCCGCGAGGCCGGCTGCGCGCTGGCGTACGTGAACCTGGTCGGCGGCCAGGACGAACTGGTCTTCGACGGCGACTCGCTGATCGCCGATGCCGAGGGCAACGTGTTCGCGCGGGCACCGCAGTTCGAGCAGGGCTCGATGATCGTCGACCTCGACCTACCGGCCGCGACGGCGATCCCGGTCGCCGAGCACGAGGGCATCGAGATCGTGCACACCGTGCTGCACGAGGAGCCGCTGCCGGCGTACGAGCCGATGGAGGCCGCGATCGCGCCGCGGCTGTCGGACGAGGCCGAGATGTACGGCGCTGTCGTGCTCGGGCTGCGCGACTACGTGCGCAAGAACGGCTTCAAGTCGGTGCTGCTCGGGCTGTCCGGCGGGATCGACTCCTCGCTGGTCGCCGCGATCGCCTGCGACGCGGTCGGTCCGGAGAACGTCTTCGGGATCTCCAACCCGAGCATCTACTCCAGCGACCACTCCCGCGACGACGCCGCCGAGCTGGCCGCGCGGACCGGACTGAACTACAGGGTGATCCCGATCCAGCCGATGGTGCAGCCGTTCCTGGAGACGCTCGGGCTGAACGGGCTCGCCGAGGAGAACCTGCAGGCGCGCGTCCGCGCGGTGATCTGGATGGGGCTGTCGAACGCCGACGGCCACCTAGTACTTGCCTGTGGCAACAAATCGGAGCTGTCGGTCGGGTACTCGACGATCTACGGCGACTCGGTCGGCGGGTTCGCGCCGCTGAAGGACGTGCCGAAGACGGTGGTCTGGCGGCTGGCCAAATGGCGCAACGCCGACGCCGCGGCGAAGGGCAAGCAGCCGCCGATCCCGGAGAACGCGATCGCCAAGCCGCCGTCGGCCGAGCTGCGGCCCGGGCAGGTCGACACCGACTCGCTGCCGCCGTACGACCTGCTGGACGACATGCTCGACGACTACGTCGAGCAGGACCGCGGCAGTGCCGAGCTGGTCGCCGCGGGGTTCGAGCCGGAGCTGGTCAGCAAGGTGGTCCAGCTGGTCGACAAGGCGGAGTACAAGCGAAGGCAGTATCCTCCGGGTCCCAAGATCACCCACAAGGCGTTCGGCCGCGACCGGCGGCTCCCGATCACGAACGCGTGGCGTGAGGACGCCAGAAAGGCTGCCGACAACTGAGTGGATCGTGGCGGAACCGCCCTTCTTCCGACGCTCCTTGGGACAGCCCGTTCGACGAGCACCCCGGGCACTCCGGCGTGCCCGCGGATGCTGTGAGCGATCCCTCATCGACAGCCGGTGGCGCTCACCCTCCGCAACGGTGGGACGATGAGGGCATGGTTGACAACTTCATGTCGGCCGGTACCAACGGCGACGCCGACGACGAGCTGCCGGCGCCGTACGGGACCGGACCGAAGAACCGGACAACCGAGGAGCACCACCGCTCGGACTACGGCTACGCCGACGACTCAGGCGACAGCTGGCGCGACCGCTCGACCCTGGAGGGCCTCGACCCGTCCCCGTCGCTGCCCAACGCCCCCCGCACGTACGAACGCGGCCCCGTGCCCCAGCAGCCGTACGTACCGAAGCCGCCGTTCCTGCCTGCCGAGGACCGCGGCTACCCGAGCCAGTACGCCGACCCCCAGCGCCAGTACGACGACCGCCGACCGGCGCAGTACGACCCGCGCGAGAGCGGGCGCGAAGCCGGGCGCGAGAACGGCCGGGGCTTCCCGCCGGAGCCGGGACGCGATCCCGCCCGCGATGCAGGGCGTGACCTCGGTCGGCCCTTCCCGCCTGAGCCTGGTCGTCTGCTTCCGCCCGAGGGGCGTGAGTCTGCCCGGGACCTCGGGCGCGATCCGGCGCGCGAGACCACGCGCGAGATCCCGCAGGAGTCGGCGCGGTACGACGAGTCGCCGTTTGCTCCTTCGGCGTACCAGGAACGGCCGCCGGCTCCTCCTCAGCCCGGGCGGCAGCAGAGCCCGTTCGCACCTCAGCAGGGTGAGCCGCCGCGTCGTGCGCCCGAGCCTCCTGCCAACCGTCAGGCACCGCCGCCGCAGCAGGGGACTCCTCCGCAGCGCCCGGCCGGACCTCCGCCAGGCAACGGCTCCAACGGCCTCACCCAGCACAGCAACGGCACTCCGGGCAACGGCTGGAGCGGCAGCGCTCCGACCCCTCCGCCTCCCCCGCCGTCGAACGGGCTCACCAACCGCCCGTCCCCCAACACCCCGCCGCCCGCACCAAGCAACGGCTCCGCGAACGGCAACGGCCAGCCCGCCCCCAACCCCCTCGGCTCCAGCAACGGCACGGCACTGGGCACCAGCAACGGCCTCGGCTCCGGGACCAGCAACGGGCTGAGCTCCGGCAGCGGCTTGGGCTCCGGGACGGGCAACGGCTCGGACTCCGCCAGCGGCTTGGGCTCCGGAGGCAACGGTTCGAGGTCGGGCAACGGTCTGAGCTCTGGCAACGGCCTCGGCTCCGGGTCGGGCAACGGGCTGGGCTCCGGCAACGGCAGCACCTCGGGTAACGGCCACAGCGACAGCAACGGGCTGAGCAACGGCGCCAACGCACCCGGCAACGGGTACCCCGCGCAGCAGTCCACCGGCATCCAGCCCGCCATCCAGGCGTCCATTCCCACGCCTCCCCCGCCAGGCGCCCAGCAGCGCCCGCCGGCCAACCGCCCGCCGGCGCAGCCCCCGGCCGCGCAGCAGAACGCAGCGGTCAACGGCTACCCGACCGACCCGAGCGCGGAGTACGAGAGCAACCACCCGGAGACCCGCCCGGAGCAGCCCCGCGCAGAGGGCCGCCCGGAGATGCGCACCGAGGGTCGCCCGCTCGGCGCCCGCCGCCGTGCCGACGTACAGCAGGACGCCCCGAGCCAGGTGAAGGCCGAAGCCGCCATCTCCCACCGAGCCCGCCGCGCCCAGCCCGGCGGCAACGCACCTGCGCCGCAAGGCGTCCAGGGCCAGCCCGGCGTCCAAGGCCAACCCAGCGCTCAGCAGCCCGGCGCTCACCAGCCCGACGCCCAAGGCCAGCCCAGCGCTCAGAACCAACCCGGCCCGCAGGGCCAGTCCAGCGCCCAGGGCCAGTCCAGCGCCCAGGGCCAGTCCGGCAACCAGCGCCAGCCCGGCACATCAGGCCCGGCCCAGCCGACAGCACAGCAACCGGCCAACGTCACCAACACGACCCCGTCCGACCCGTCCAACTCCGGCGTCCTCAACACCCCCGGCGCAACCGGCCCGGGCACGACGGGCCTCGGCGCGACCGGCTCTGGCGCGACCGGCCCCGGCGCGACCGGTACTCCGGCCGACGGCAGCAAGCGTCCGCGCAAGTACCGCATCCACCACCTGCGCGACATGAAGAACCGCGGCGAGAAGTGGGCGATGCTCACGGCGTACGACCAGTACACCGCCGAGATCTTCGACGACGCCGGCATCCCCGTGCTGCTGGTGGGCGACTCGGCCGCCAACAACGTCTACGGCTACGAGTCGACCCTGCGCGTCACCGTCGACGAACTCATCCCGCTGGCCCGCGCGGTCGCCACGGCGACCCAACGCGCGCTAGTCGTCGCCGACCTCCCGTTCGGCTCGTACCAGGGTTCTCCCGAGCAGGCGTTCCACACGGCCGTCCGGTTCATGAAGGAGGCGGGCGTCGCCGCGGTGAAGCTCGAAGGCGGGCGCACCGTCGTACCGGCGGTCGAGAAGCTCACGCAGGCAGGCATCCCGGTGATGGCCCACATCGGCTTCACCCCGCAGAGCGAGCACGCCATCGGCGGCTACCGCGTGCAAGGCCGAGGCGACCAAGCAGCAGGCCTCATCGACGACGCGGTAGCCCTCGCCGAAGCCGGCGCCTTCTCGGTCGTCCTTGAGATGGTCCCCGGCGACGTAGCCGCCGAGGTCACCAAACGCATCCCGATCCCCACCATCGGCATCGGCGCGGGCAGAGACACCGACGCCCAGGTCCTCGTCTGGCAAGACATGGCTGGCCTCCGCTCCGGCCCCATGCCCCGCTTCGTCAAGCAGTACGCCGACCTGCGCACCATCCTGACCACCGCAGCGACGACGTACGCCGCCGAAGTCACCAACGGCACCTTCCCCACCGAAGAACACACTTTCTGACCGCCGTTGATCGACACGCTGTTCTTCGACGGCGACAACACGCTGTGGAACTTCGACCAGGTGATGCGCAGATCCCTGCACGCCACCCTGGCGAAGCTCCGCGAGCACCACTCAGCCGCTGAGGCCCTGACGGTCGACGACCTGATCGCCGACCGTCAGGCCGTCGCCGCCGAACTCAACGGCACCGAGCTGAATCTCGAACGCCTCCGCCTGGCGGCGTTCCAACGGACTCTCACCCGCCTCGGCCCACCTGACCCGTCGCTGGCCGCCGAGCTGAACGCGTTCTACCTCGAGCGCCGGTTCGCCGACATCGAGCTCTACCCGGACACGATCCCGGTCCTGCGAGCGCTCGGTACGTCGTACAGGATCGGCCTGCTCTCCAACGGCAACAGCTACCCAGCCAAGGCCGGGCTGGAGGAGCTGTTCGACGTCGTGCTGTTCTCGCAGGACCTCGGCGTCGCGAAGCCGGATCCTGCGGCGTACCAGTTGGCCGCCGAGAAGGTCGATCGTCCGCCGAGTGCGATCGCGATGATCGGGGACTCGCTGCCGAACGACGTGACCGGTCCGCAGGCCGCCGGCTGGACCGGGATCTGGCTCAACCGTGACGGCTTTCCGTGTCCGGACGGGCATGCGCCGGATGCCGCGCTCGGCGATCTGCACGAGCTTGCCGACGTACTGCGGAGCTGACGACTACTGCCGCACGCGGTAGTCGAGGACGACGATGCCGGACGTGAGTGCTGTGCTGCTGGTGAGCTCGAACTGAGTGGTCTCGAGGTCGCGGTAGAGCAAACCCTCCGGCCCGCCGTGGCCGATGATGAACGGGTGGACCCAGAGGCGAAGGCGGTCCAGGAGGCCGGCCGCGAGCAGCGTGCGGGTGACCTCACCGACGCCGAACTGGACGATGTCGCCGCCGGGCTCCTGCTTCATCGCGGTGACGGTCTCGACCAGGTCGCCCTTGATGACGTGGCTGTTGGTCCACTCCGGCGCGGTCAAGGTGCTGGAGGCGACGTACTTCGGCATCGTGTTCATCTTGTCGACCAGCTCGCTCGCGGGCAGGTTCGGCCAGACGCCGGCGAAGCTCTCGTAGGTGTGCCGGCCCATCAGGATCGCCGAGCAGCCGAGCACCAGCTCGTTCTGGATCCGGTTGCCCTCCTCGGTGAACCCACCCGTGTCCGGCCAGTTCTGGGGGTTCTCGATGAATCCGTCGAGGCTGATGTAGGTGGAGTTGACGATCTCGCGCATGGTGTTCCTTCCCTCGGCTGACGACCTCCAGCATGTGGTCGAATGCGGCACCGGCTGAAGGTCCATTTCGGGGGACGGCCAGTGAACCACTTGGGAGGCGCCATGACGGTCCAGTGGAAGGGCGACGGCCCGGGGCTGCTCCTGCAGCTCGATCGCGGTACGCCGCGGCAGCTCGGGCACCAACTGCAGGAGAAGCTCCGGACGGCGATCCGCACCGGCGCGCTGCGCCCCGGCGAACGGCTGCCCTCGTCGCGCAGCCTCGCCGACCAGCTCGGCATCTCGCGCGGGCTCGTCGTCGACACCTACGCCCAGCTGTACGCCGAGGGCTACCTCGTCAGCGAGGTCGGCTCCGGCACCCGCGTCGCCGAGCGCGCCGAAGCGACAGCTCCAACCCGTACGACGCCCGTCGACCACCCCGCGCCACGCTTCGACGTCGACTTCGAGTACGGCATCCCCGACCTCGCCTCCGCGCCCGTCCGCGACTGGATCTGGGCGCTAGGCGACGCGGCCCGCCTCGCACCGGCGACCCTGATGGGCGACGAACCCGACCGCGGCGACCCACGGTTGCGCGAGGTCCTCGCCGCGTACCACCGCCGCGTCCGCGCGGGTGCGTCGATCGCGGAGCGCACGATCGTGACGACCGGCTTCCGGCACGCGCTCAACCTCGTCTTCGCGACCTTGGCGAACCACGGCGTACAGCGAGTCGGTCTGGAGAGCCCGGGCCCGCGCGATCACGACCGCATCGCCGAACGCTTCGGCCTGCGGGCCGTTCCGGTCCCGGTCGACGAGGACGGCGTCGATGTCGCCGCGCTGCGGGCGAGCGGCGCGCGGGCCGTCGTACTGACTCCGGCTCATCAGTGCCCGACCGGTGTCGCGCTCAGTCCGGGCCGTCGGCAGGAGCTGGTCGCCTGGGCCGAGCAGGTCGACGGGTTCGTGATCGAGGACGAGTACGACTCGGAGTTCCGGTACGACCGGCAGCCGGTCGGATCCCTGCAGGGCTTGGCTCCTGAGCGTGTGATCGCGCTGGGCTCGGTGAGCAAGACGCTCGCGCCGGGGATCCGGATCGGCTGGATCTTCGCGCCGCCCACGATCCTCGACGGGCTCGTCGAGACCAAGGCGCTGACCAGCCGAGGCGCTCCCGCTCTCGATCAGTTGGCGCTGGCACGGTTGATGGAGTCGGGTAGGTACGACCGGCATCTGCGGCGGATGCGCACGACGTACCAGGTACGCCGTGACGCGCTCATCGCTGCGGTCAACGAGCACTTGCCCGCGCTGCAGTTGACCGGTCTCGCGGCCGGCTGTCACGCCGTACTGCGACTGCCCTCCGGAACGAACGAGGCGGCCGTCGTCGCAGCAGCCGAGGAACGATCGGTGTCAGTGCGCGGCCTGGGCGACTACCGGATGGACGACGTCGGTGCGGCCGCGCCGGGACTCGTGATGGGTTTCGGCAACGTCAACGAATCGGGGATCCGCCGCGGGGTCCGCGCACTGGCCGAGGCGATCTCAGATCCACGGCAGGGCTGAGCGTTCGGTCCAGTACTCCGCCGGAGTCTGGGTGAACTCGTCCAGCGGCTCGACGTCGGTCGCGGCAAGGTTGCTGGCGAGCTGCTCGGCGGTCGTCGCGCCACTGAGCACAATGTCGGCCCATGGATTGGCGAGGGCAGCACCCAACGCCAGCGAATCAGGCGCGACGTGATGCTGAGCGGCGTACGCCGTGAACGGCGTCGTACCGGCCTTCGCAGTGAGCCGACCATTGGCGACCGCTTCCTTCACGACGACGAACCACCCGGCGTCATGAGCTTCAGCCAGTGCCGGACCGACCGACCGCTCGAGCACGTTCCACGTCGACTGCACCGCCGTGAACGGCCCGTCGAGCTTCAACGCCGCCCGCAACGTCTCGGCCTGATGCGGACCACTCGTCGACAGACCAACCCGTACGCCGCTGTCGGCGAGCTCACCGAGCCTGTCGAGCAGCTTCGCGTCGGCCAGCGCCGGGCTGTCCTGTGTCAGGCTGTGCACGAGGTAGAAGTCGGGCGGACCGCCGAGCGCTTCCAGCGTCTCCGGCCACTGCCGTTCGAAGGTCGCGAGCGTGTGGTCCTTGATCTCGTGCTGGTCGGCGTCCGATCGCCAGTCGGCGACGTACGTGTAGCCCCACTTCGACCCGACCGTCAGCTGAGCCCGACGCTTCGGGTCCGCGGCCAGCCACTCGCCGAGGAACACCTCCGCCAGTCCGTACGACCGCGCCGCGTCGAAGTACCGCACCCCGGACTGCCAGGCCAGGTCGAGCAGGTCGTGCGTACGACGGCGCAGGTCGTCGATCTCACGGCCCGGCGGCAGGTCCTCGTCGTGCCCGAGGTTGATGTAGCCGGGACGTCCCAGAGCCGCCAGACCCAGACCGATGCGCGCTGTCATACGGCGATCGTCTCACCGCGCTCCAACCACCGGCGTGCACGGTCCGTTGCGTGGATCCCCCACGCCGCAGCCGGACCAGGCCGGAACAGTTGCTGACGGCGACGCGCCGTGGAAGCGGTCGAAGGACGGGACAGGTCGTCTAGCGTTTTGAGATGTGACAGATTCCCGGTTGCCACCACCAGGCACCGTCGTCCGGCGGACGACGGCTCGCGTCCTGCCCGTCCGCCCGGACGGGAAGGTGCTGCTGCTGCACGGCTGGGACCCGCTGAAGCCCGGTACGCCGTACTGGTTCACGATCGGTGGCGGCGTCGAGGCGGGCGAGACCGTGGTGCAGGCGGGGCTGCGGGAACTGCGCGAGGAGGTCGGCATCCTGCTGCCGTCCGACGCGCTCGGCGAACCGGTCGCGACGAACACGATCGAGTTCGAGTGGGGCGGCTGCCCGATCATCCAGCACCAGACCTTCTTCGCGGTCGGTGTGGACACCGTCGAGGTGACGTTCGCCAACCAGGAGGCGCTCGAGCTGGAGACGATCAGCGACCACGGCTGGTGGCACCCCGACGAGCTGGAGGCGACCGGTCAGGCCGCGCACGTCACGATCCCGGGGCTGCTGCGGGTCGCCGTCGAGGCGATCACGCTGCGGCAGGCGTCCTGACCCTGCGGGCGGGATCCTGCGGGCTCAGCGCTCGCGGGCCTTCTTCAGGACCTTCTTCTTGACCTTCTTGTCCACCACGTAGTGGCGCAGGTCGAGGCGCTCCGCGCAGCCGGCGTCAGCCAGCCGCTTGAGGACGACCGGGCACTTCTTGCACCTCGGCTTGTCCTTGCAGCACTTCTTCTTCGCGGTCATCTCGGGCACGTTTGGAGGATAGGTGAGCCTGACCTAACCGTCTACCTGAGACGGCAACTTCCGTGGCGCAGGTCACGCCAGCTGTCCGCTGAGCACCGCCCGCGCCTCGACCAGCGACGGCCCGTACCAGGTCAGATGGCGGCCGGAAACGCACTTCGCCGGGCGGTCGAATACCTCCGGGCCCTCGTCGGGAGAAAAGGCGTACGGCTCGTCCGGGAGCACCACGACGTCGTACGGCGGTAACGCGTCGACGTCGAACCGCGGATAACGTTCGGGCGATTCCGCCAGCACGTTGTCTATCCCGAGTCGCGTGAGGACATCACCCGCAAACGTGTCCCGGCCGAGTGCCATCCACGGCTTTCGCCAGATCGGAATGACCGCTCGCCGGCGCGGTCCGTCGTACGGCGTACTCCACACTTCGCGCGCTTCGTCGAGCCACGAAGGAGTGCTTCCGGTGATCGCCGAGAGCATTCGCTCGAGTGAAGTCAGTGACTCCTCGACAGTCGTCGGCGTCGTCACCCACACCGCGATTCCGTGCGCGCGCAACGCGTCGAGATCGACGGCACGATTCTCTTCCGCGTTCGCGACGACGACGTCGGGACGCAACCGCGCGATGCGTTCGACGTCGGGGTTCTTGGTGCCGCGAACGCGGGTAACGTCGAGGTCGTGCGGATGCGTGCACCAGTCCGTCGCGCCTGTCAGCAAGGGCCGGTGCGTGTGCGCGATCGACTCCGTCAACGAGGGCACGATGCTGACCACGGACGTGATGTTCGCCGGTAGTTCGACGGGGTCGTGCAGGTCGTCGTAGAGGGTTCGCACCGCACCGGATCCGATCGTTCGCAGAGACGTTGCCGAGGACAACACTGTCCGAAAACACTCCGAAGTGGCCAGTTCGCGCGCGTGTCGCCAACATTTCTTCAGCGCCTTCCGGCATGCTCAAGAGTCACCGAAAACCCTTCTGCACAAGGATTTTCGGCATTACTGCCCGAATTGCCGGTGCGGACGCCTTGACCTGTGGGCGATTCAGGTGCTTTACGTGGGCACCAAGTGTTGTCATCATCAGGACGACGAGGAATCCACCGTGGTTTTCCTCAGCCGCACCAAGGAGGCAGAGTGCCAGCCAAGAAGGCAGCCGCAGGGAAGGCGACAGCCAAAAAGGCTTCTCCCGCCAAGAAGACTGTCGCCAAGAAGGCCCCAGCCGCGAAGACAACGACCGCGCGCAAGGTCACGGCAGCGAAGAAGACAGTGACGAAGAAGGTGAGTGCGGCCAAGAAGGCGGTCTCCAAGGCACCCGCCAAGAAGACCGCAGCGAAGAAGACCACGGCGGTGAAGAAGACGACGGCCGCGAAGAAGACCACGGCGAAGAAGGCTCCCGCCAAGAAGGTCGTCGCGAAGAAGACCGTCGCCAAGAAGGCCCCGGCGAAGAAGGTCGCGGCCAAAAAGGTGACGGCGGCCAAGAAGGCCCCGGCCAAGAAGACGACGGCGAAGAAGACCGTGGCGAAGAAGGCTCCCGCCAAGAAGGTCGTCGCGAAGAAGGCGCCGGCTCGCAAGGTCGCCGCCAAGAAGGCCCCGGCCCGCAAGGTCGCGGCGAAGAAGGCTCCGGCCAAGGTCGCCGCCAAGAAGGCGCCGGCTCGCAAGGTCGCCGCGAAGAAGGCTCCGGCCAAGGTCGCCGCCAAGAAGGCGCCGGCTCGCAAGGTCGCCGCGAAGAAGGCTCCGGCCAAGAAGGCCCCGGCCCGCAAGACCGTGGCCAAGCGGACGCCCGCGCGCAAGGCGCCGGCCCGCAAGGCGACGTCGCGTTAGTCGCTGCACAACGCTCGAGGGGCACCACCTGTGCGGTGGTGCCCCTCGGTGCGTTCAGCGCTCGGCGTTTCAGCGCTTGGTGTTGTCGCCGATCAGTCGTCGTTCCACTTCGGGTCGTTGTCCCAGGCCTCGTTGCGTTCCTGCGCCTTCTCCAGCGCGCGGGCCGCTTCCTCGCGGGAGCTGTACGGACCGAGCCGGTCGGCGGACTTCGCGCCCTGGTAGGGCTCGACCTCGCCGGTCTTCGTGTTGTAGTACCACTCGTTGCTGTGATCGTCGTCGGCCATCGCAGCGGACCACCTTCCCGGTGAAGTTGTCGCAACTAACTAGAATGATCCCACCATGTCGATTCTCAGTCCCGGCATCATCTCGCCGCGCCGCCCTGTTCCCGCCTCCATTCCGCGCCCGGAGTACGTGGACAAGCCCGCGCCGACGCCGTACGAGGGCTCCTACGTCACGTCCCCCGAACTGGTCGAGAAGATGCGCGTCGCGAGCAAACTCGCCGCGCAGGCGCTGCAGGCCGTCGGCGCGGCGGCGAAGCCCGGAGTGACCACCGACGAGCTGGACGCGGTCGGCCACGAGTACCTGGTGGAACGCGACGCGTACCCGTCGACGCTCGGCTACCGCGGCTACCCGAAGTCCCTGTGCACCTCGGTCAACGAGGTGATCTGCCACGGCATCCCCGACGACCGTCCGCTGGAGAACGGCGACATCGTCAACGTCGACATCACCGCGTTCCTCGACGGCGTGCACGGCGACACCAACGCGACGTTCCTGGTCGGCGACGTCGACGAGGAGAGCCGGCTGCTGGTCGAGCGCACGCACGAGGCCTTGATGCGCGGCATCAAGGCCGTGAAGCCCGGGCGCCAGGTCAGCATCATCGGACGCGTGATCGAGTCGTACGCCAAACGCTTCGGCTACGGCGTCGTCCGCGACTTCACCGGCCACGGCATCGCGACGTCGTTCCACTCCGGCCTGATCATCCCGCACTACGACGACGAGCGCTTCGACGACGTGATCGAGCCCGGCATGACGTTCACCATCGAGCCGATGCTCACCCTGGGCAGCTACGACTACGACCTGTGGGACGACGGCTGGACCGCCACCACCAAGGACAAGTCGCGCACCGCGCAGTTCGAACACACCCTGGTCGTCACCGCTACCGGCGCCGAAGTCCTCACCCTGCCATGAACACCACCGACCCCGGCGATGCCCACCTGTCGCCCGGGTCCGGCGACGCACGGCCCTCGCGTGGGTCCGGCGACGCGCACCCTTCGCCCGGGTCTGGTGACGCACGGCCCTCGCCCGGGTCCGGTGACGCACACCCTTCGCCCGAGTCCGGCGAGTCCCGCCACTCCCCCGGGTCCGGCGCATCGTCGGCTGTGCGGGTGATGCGCTACGACCGCTCGCACTTGGACGGCGTACTGAAGATCTGTGGTGCCGAGGACTGGCCGAGCTTCCCGGGCGATCCCGAGCGCGCGCACGTCGTACTGACCGCTCCCGGTGTCACCAGCGTCGTCGCCGTCGAAGACGACGAGGTGGTCGGCTTCGCCTACCTGCAAAGCGACGGCCACATCCAGGCCCACCTCTCGCTGATGGCCGTCGCAGCAACCCACCGCCGCAAAGGCATCGGCCGAGCTCTACTGGAATATGCCGCACCACTCACCGGTGCCCTACGCGTCGACCTGGTCACCGACACCGCCCAGGACTTCTACGCCTCCTTCCAGCACCACACATACAGCGGCTTCCGCATCTACCCCGGCTGACCTGCTGCAGGCGTTGAATGCCCGGCATGAGGATCGATCTCACCGCCGGCCCGTTCACCGCCATCGAGTACGGCGACACCGATGCACCACCCTTGGTCCTGCTGCACGGCCTCACCTCGAACGCCGCCACCTGGGAGAAGGTCGCGCCCCACCTCGCGCGCACCTACCGAGTCATCGCCCTCGACCAACGCGGCCACGGCGACAGCGTGTGGACCGAGCAGTACTCGTTCGAAGCCATGCGCGACGACCTGCTGGAATTCACCGACCGCCTCGCACTCGACCAGTTCCTCCTCTGCGGCCACTCGATGGGCGGCACCGTCGCCGCGATCTTCGCCGAGCAGTACGCCGACCGCCTGACCGGCCTGGTCCTAGTCGACAGCCCACCACCAGACGGCGAAGGCAACTGGACCGTCCCGCCACGCCCCGAGGGACAACTGCCGTACGACTGGACCTGCTACGCCGCCATCCTCGGCCAACTAGCCAATCCCGACCCAGCCTGGAAAGCGAACCTCCCAGCCATCACCGTCCCCACCCTGATCCTCGCCGGAGGAACCACCAGCCCAGTCCCCCACCACAAACTCACCGAAGCCGCCGCCCGCATCCCCCACGCCCACCCGGCAACGATCGAAGGCGCCGGCCACGCCATCCAACAAACCCGCCCAACACAATTCCTCGAAGAATTCGAGCGGCGCTTCCCGCAGTAAGCACCCAGCCCACCGTCGCCGACTGCTCCCGTCTTTCGCCCACCGCTCCCGAGGACTGCTGCGCGGATGGTCGGACTTGGGTCAGCTGGGCTTGAAGTTGAAGCGTTTGTACAGGGTGATTGCGGGGGTGTTGTTGTCCTGTACGCGGAGAGCCAATGGGGTGCTGAGGGTCAGGCAGGCGGTGAGTAGGGCCTGGGCGATGCCTTGGCGGCGGTGGGTGGGGAGGGTGAAGAGCTCGATGAGGAACGGGCAGTCGGGGGCGTCGGCCCAGGGTCCGCGTTCGACGACGAGGGCAGCGCCGACAACGGCGTGCTGGACCGCCGGCCGCACCACGGCGGCTGGCTGAGCTGCCAGATCGGCTACGGCGGCGGGCTGGGCTGCCAGACCGGCCACGGCGTCGGGCTGGGCTGCCAGACCGACCACGGCATCGGGCTGGATTGCCAGACGGCTGTTGGCGAGGTCTAGAGGGCCGTACTCGCCGGAGTAGGTGCGGCGGATGTCTTCGATTGCTTCTGGCTCGGTGGCGCAGGCGACGTCTGGTGGGTAGGAGGCGAAGTACGTGCGGCCCAAGGCCTCGATGTCCTCGGGGGTTGGAGGGCGTAGGACGACACCGGGCGGTGGAGGGGTGAGGTCCACCGGCGCGGGTGGGCGGATGAGGAGCATCAGGCGGCGGCCGGTGGACCAGGCAGCTCGGAGACTGCGTGCGTGGCCGGCAACGGACCTGGTGTTCTGTCGGACCGGCTCAACGGTTTGAGGCTGCCTGGATGAAGGCGGCCAGGTCTTGGGACTGTTGCAGGCGCGAGGGCTCGTGGACGTACATCATGTGGCCGGCCGGGTAGTAGAAGAGTTCGATGTTGTCGCGGAGTTCGGCGGGGATGCGCAAGCGGGCGACGGTGTGTTCGGTGGCGAAGTACGGCGTCGCGCAGTCGTAGCGGCCGGAGGCGATGTGGACCTTCAGGTGGGGATTCGCGCGCATCGCCTCGGAGAGTTGGTCGGCGACCGAGACGTGGTTGTTCTCGAACTCCTTGAACGACCAGTCCTTGGCGGCGTCCGCGCTGATGATCTCGTACGGCAGGTCGTTCAGGTACTCGAGCTCGGCGCGCACGTAGTGGTTCAGCGCGGCCGTGTACGGCCCCATGATCGCGCGCATTGACGGGTCGTCGGTCGACACCTCGCCGGCGGAGTCCGGGTCCCACCCGGTGAAGCGGGCGTCCAGCCGACCGACCACCTGCCGCCGGGAACGCAGCAGCTCGGCGAAGAAGCGGGTGTGCTCGATCCGTAGGTCCACGCGATCCAGGTAGTCCGCCGACAGGCCGGTCAGCGCGGACAGCCGCTCGATCACCTCACCGCGGTAGTCCGACGGCAATCGGTTGCCCTGGGCAAGCGCATTCGGGTACCGCCCGGCGGCGTACCGCTCCGCGTCCGCGAGGACCTCCTCAAGCCCCCGGTCCGGGATCAGTCCGTGGTAGTGCGCGGCCGCGGCGTACGACGGCAGGAACAGCGTGTACGGCAGATCGTTGCCCGGTGTGAAGTCCAGCGTCGCGAACTCGAGCACCGCCGAGATCAGCATCACGCCGTTGAAGTACATGCCGTGCCGGTTCTGCAGGTGCGCGACCAGGCCGGCCGCGCGGGTCGTCCCGTACGACTCGCCGGCCAGGAACTTCGGCGACATCCAGCGCCCGTTGCGCGAGGTCCACAGCCGGATCACCTCGCCGACCGACTCCAGGTCCGGCGTGAACCCGTGGTACTCCCCCGGCTTCTCGCCCTCGACGGCCCGCGAGTACCCGGTCGAGACCGGGTCGATGAACACCAGGTCGCTCACCTGCAGCAGGGTCTCCGCGTTGTCCACCAGCCCGTACGGCGGTGGCGCCAACTCTCCCGCGTCCCCCGACACCACGCGCCGCGGTCCGAGCAGCCCGAGGTGCAGCCAGATGCTCGACGACCCCGGCCCGCCGTTGAACGCGAACGTCACCGGCCGCGAGCCGGCGTCCGCGTCGTCCAGCGTGTACGACGTCAGGAACACCTCGGCCTTCGGCACGTGCCCGTCGAACTTGCCCTCGGTCAGCACCTCGCGCCGCAGCACGATCCGCCCGGTGGTCGCCGTGTACTTCAGCGTCCGGTCCCCCACGGTCAGCTCGTGCCGCGTCGTCGTCAGGTCGTCCGTCGGCCCCGTCGTGGGCGCGACCTTGTCACCGGTCGCCTCGGGTCCCCGCTCGTCTGTCGCCATGCCCGGAACACTAACAAAACAAGGCAACCCGGCGTCGTGGATTATCCACAACCGGCGCTCGCCACCCAGCAGGTGACGAGCGCCGGCACCGACCTAGCTCAGGCTGAAGTGGTCCACGTCGAACAGCGACCCCGACCCACCGCTGAAGGTCAGGAACAGCGGACCACTCCCCGAACCGTTCAGCGTCGTCGAGACGGTCTGGAAGTTGTCCCACCCTCCAGTGACCGGTACGGCGACAGTCCCGAGCACCGGGCCGCCAGCAGCCCCGGAGCGGATCCGGATCGTCCCGCCCGCCCCACCCGACGAGATCCGCGCCGTGAACCCGGTCCGGCCGACCGTGCTCACCTGCGAGTACCCGGCCCAGTCACCGTTGTCGATGTACCCCAGCGTCTGACCACCGCTCGCACCACCGTGCCCAGCCACCTGTACGCCGGACTGCGACGTGAACGCCTCCCCCTCGATCTGGGTCACCGGAGGCGTCGACGAGGCCCCAGCGGCGTACTGGATGCCGCCCAGCAGGTGCCGCCGGAACACCTGGTCGGCGTACGACTCGATCGTGTGGCCGAACCCGGTGTAGAACGACCGCCCCGAGCCCTGCGCGTGGTACCAGGCGATCGGGTGGTCGCCCATGTTGCCGCCGCTGTAGGTCGACTCGTCTAGGTTGATCAGCACCCGCACGTTCGGCCTGGGGTTGGTCCGGTAGTTGTAAAGCTCGTCGGTCCGCACCCAGGTGGTCCCCAGGTGCGAGGTCGACGCGTGCGTCCGGTCCTCCACCCGTGCAGTGACCTGCTGGATCGCCGGGTGGCTGTGGAACCACGCACCGACCAGCTGCCCGTACCAGGGCCAGTCGTACTCGGTGTCGGCCGCCGCGTGCACTCCGACGTACCCACCACCGCCGTTGATGTAGCCCTCGAACGCAGTCTGCTGTGCAGCGTTCAGGATGTCCCCCGTCGTGCTCAGGAACACCACAGCCTTGTACGCCGCCAGCTGCGACGCCGTGAAGACCGCACTGTCCTCAGTGGCCGTCACGGTGAAGCCGTTGGCCGTACCGAGGTCCCGGATCGCCTGGATGCCGGCCGGGATCGAGTCGTGCCGGAAGCCGGCCGTCTTGCTGAACACCAGCACCTGGTACGGCGCCGCAGACGCCGTCTGCCACGGCAGCAGACCGCCGACCACCAGCGCTCCACCGGTCAGCAATGCCGTACGTCGCGTGAATGTAGTCATGACAGCTCCCTAGGAAGTGACGGTGAAGGTGTCGACGTCGAACAGCGAGCCCGCGCCGCCGGTGAAGCTCAGGAACAGCGGACCGGTCGCGTTGCCGGTCAGTGCGGTGGAGACGGTCTGGAAGTTCTCCCAGCCACCAGTGGTCGGTACGGCGACCGAGCCGAGCAGCGTGCCCGTCGCAGACCCCGACCGCACCTGGATGGTCCCGCCGGGCCCGCCCGACGAGATCCGGGCGCTGAACGACCGCAGACCGGTCGTGCTGACCGTCGAGTACCCGGCCCAGTCGCCGTTGTCGATGTACCCGAGCGTCTGCCCACCACTGGCACCCGCGTGCGCGGCCACCTGTACGCCGGACTGCGAGCTGAACGCCTCGCCCTCACGCGTCGTACCGGTCGAGCCCGACGTCGCCAGCGTGAACGCGTCCAGGTCGAACAGGTTCCCGTTGCCCGTGACGCCCTTGAAGACCAGGAACAGCGTCGTCGTACCGGCCGGCTTGTTGCTCAGGTTGGCCGAGACGTTGGTGAAGGTGTCCCAGTTGCCCGTGTTCGCCACCGGCACGGTCGCCATCAGCTGACCGGTGGCGGAACCGGCCCGCACCTCGATCGTGCCGCCAGGCCCGCCCGACGACACCCGTGCGCTGAACGACGTCGCCGTGCTCAGCGCGTACGGCGTGAACGAGACCCAGTCGTTGTTGTCGACGTACCCGACCGTCCGGCCGCCCTCGGCCGCGGCGTGCGTCGCGAACTCGACGCCGGACATCGCGTTGAAGTGCTCGCCCTGGCGGTGCCTCGGCTGGAGCTTGCGCACGCTGTGCGAGGTGATGCCGCCGTTGTCCGTGTACTCCGCGTCGAAGACCCCGAAGATGTTCGCGGCGGGATCGTGCTCACCGTCGGCCGGTACGGCGATCGAACCGCTGCAGCCGTTCTTCGACGTGATCTGGTGCTGATGGTCGTCGTGCCCGAGCAGGTAGGTGACCTTCACCCGACTGCAGTCGATCGTCCCGTCCTCAGGGTCGCTGACGGTGACCTGGAACGGCACGGTGTCGCCGAACGAGAACGGCTGCCCGTCGGCCGGCGTCTGCAGCGTCACGGTCGGAGCCGTGTTGCCGACGCTGATCTGCACGTTCGCCGAACCGGTCAGCCCGGTCGGGTCCGTCACGGTCAGCGTCGCCGTGAACGTGCCCGCGGTGTTGTACGTGTACGACGGGTTGGCCTGCGTCGACGTCCCGCCGTCACCGAAGGTCCACCGGTACGACAGCGCGCCGCCCTCGGGATCCGAGCTGCCCGCCGACGAGAACGCCACGGTCAGCGGCCTGCCGCCCGACGTCGGTGTCGCGGCGGCCTTGGCGATCGGGTTGCGGTTGGTGCTGCCCTTGTACTCGATCCGCCACAGCGCCTGGTTGTTCGCGCCCGTGCCGTAGTCGAGCACGTAGAGCGCGCCGTCCGGACCGAAGGCCATGTCCATCACCTGCGTACCGGTCCACGGGAACGCGCCGATGTCACCGACGCCACCAGTGCCGGTCACCTCGATCGCCTTGATCCACTTGCGGCCGAGCTCCCCGGCGAAGTAGCGGCCGTTCAGCGACGCCGGGAACTTGACCGGCGAGGTGTTGTTGGCGTCGTACCGGTAGACCGGACCGCCCATCGGCGACTCGGAGCCGCCGCCGAACTCCGGCGGCGTGCCGGCGTCACCGCCGTACTTGATCCAGGACGCCTTGGCCGGCGGCAGTTTGGTCTGGCCGGTGTTGCGGAACGAGTTGTTGGTGGGACCACCGGCGCAGTCGAACTTGGCGCCCGACGGACCGCTCGGGAACTGCCAGTCGTTGTAGGTCTCGTTGCTGGCGTTGGTGCCGGTGCAGTACGGCCAGCCGTAGTTGCCGGGGGCAGTGATCCGGTCGAACTCGACCTGGCCGTTCGGTCCGCGGTTCGGGTCGGTGACGCCGGCGTCCGGGCCGTAGTCGCCGAGGTAGACGATGCCGGTCGGTTTGTCGACACTCATCCGGAACGGGTTGCGGAAGCCCATCGCGTAGATCTCGGGCTTGGTCTGCGCGGTGCCCGGCGCGAACAGGTTGCCGGACGGAGCCGTGTACGTGCCGTCGGCCTGCGGCTTGATCCGGAGCAGCTTGCCGCGCAGGTCGTTGGTGTTGCCCGACGTGCGCTGCGCGTCGAACTGCGGGTTGCGGCTGGTCCGCTCGTCGATCGGCGTGTAGCTGTCGGACTGGAACGGGTTGCTGTCGTCGCCGGTGGTCAGGTAGAGGTTGCCTGCGGCATCGAAGTCGAGGTCACCGCCGACGTGGCAGCACTGGCCGCGATCGTTCGGGACCCGGAGCACGATCTTCTCGCTGGCCAGGTCGAGGGTGTTGTCGGTCTTCAGCACGAAGCGCGACAGATGCAGCTCGCCCTTCCACCGGTCCCAGTCGGCCTGCGTGCCGTCGGTCGGCGCGTCCCCGTCCGGCGTCGACAGTCGCGGCGAGAAGTACAGCCAGACGAAGCGGTTGGTCGCAAAACCTGGGTCGACGGCGACTCCCTGCAAGCCTTCCTCGTCGTGGGTGTAGACGTTCAATCGGCCGGCGAGCGTCGTCGTACCGTTGACATCGGTGATCCGTACGGCGCCGTCGCGGGCCGTGTGGATCACCGACCGGTTGGGCATGACGGCGAGCGACATCGCCTCGCCGAGCTCGTTGGCTCCGCTGGCCAGCGACACCTGCTGGTAGTCCGCGGCCGGAATGGTCGACCCTGCCTCGGCGGCCGGGGCGCTGACGCCCAGGGCTCCGATCAGAGCCGCCGTGATCAGCACGGCGATTCGGCTTCTTCTCATCACGCGACTCCTTCGATCAGGTCGAACTGTTCCCACGGGCCGATCGCGTCTCGGTTCGCGATCAGTGGAGCGGCGCCGCCGTTGTCGGCGCAGACGAGCTTGTTGTTGATCTGGGCCCGGAAGCTGACCGAGCCGTCACCGTTGCGGATCAGCTGGAAGGTCTCCCACGACCCGACGTTCTGGTTCTTGGCCAGCAGTGGTCCCGCGCCCGCGTCGTCGGCCGCGACGAGCAGGTTGTTGGCCTTGGCGCGCAGCGAGACGTTGCCGCCGCCGAGGTCGGTCATCACGTACTGCTGGGCGGTGCCGATCGTCGTGCTGTTCGCGATGAGCGGCGTACCGGTCCCTGCGGTGACGTACTTGCCGTTGGCCCGTGCTCGCAGGGCAACGGTTCCATTGCCGCTGCTCTGCTTGGGCAGCCCGATCGTTGCCTTGTCGTACCGTCTCGCGGTCGTTGCCGGCGTACCGGACAGTGCTTGGAACGGTTGCGCGGTCGCCCCGGTCTTCTCGACCAGGTACGAACGACCCGCCTGCGCCGGGATCGTGAACGTCGCATTGGACTGCGCCGGTACGACGACAGCGCGCGTCTGCCCGTCCAGGACCGTGACGCTCTGCCCCGGCCATGGACTCCGTACGGCGAGCTGCTGCGCAGCCCCGGAGCTGATCGCGACCGTGGTCGGCGCGCCGTTGGTGATCTGCACGTGCACCTTCGACTTGTGGCCGATGGCAACCGTTCCCTCACCGGTCCAGTCGGCCGGCCAAGCGGGCGCGATCCTCAGCAGCCCGTCGTAGTCCGTCGCGAGTGACTCCGGGACGGTGATGGCCAGGACGCCGGACTGCTCGATGTACGGCTCGAACGCCGGCTGCGCGGTGAAGCTCGCCATCCCGGACGGGTAGACCTGGTACTGCCGGATCGCGGCGAGCAGCGCGGTCTTCATGTCGCCTGCCATGCCGAGCCGCGCGGCGTGCAGGGCGTCGTAGCTCCAGTCGTTGCCGTTGACGTAGCTGCGCGACGTGTACGTACGACGGCCGACCGCGGTCAGCGGACCGGTGTCGCCGATCAGGTTGAACGGCCAGACTGCCTCGAGTCCGATGTTCTCGCTGTTGTGCCTTGGTGCTGTGGGTTGGGTCGAGAGCCCGATCATGGTGTTGCCGTTGGCATCCTGTGCGGGTGTCAGCAGCTGGGTCTGCGTCGCCGTGTCGGTACGCGGCAGCGCCTGGATCTTCGGGATCGCCGCGTTCAGCTGGCTGACCAGCGCGGTGTCGACGCCGAGGGTCTGCGCCGCCTTCACCGCGACCGGGAAGAACGCCTGCATCGCCGCGATGTCGGTCGTCGGGTCGGTGACACCCCACTGCGTCTCGTGAGCGTTCGAGAACGTGTGGAGCTTGCCGTCGGCACCGGTCGTCGCGTGCGAGAGCAGGAACTGCGCCGCGCCCTTGATCAGCGGGTAGTTCGCTGTCAGGAAGGCCCGGTCGTCGGTCATCCGGTAGTGCTCCCAGACCCACAGGCCGATCTCGGCGCCGGTGGTGACGGTCAGGGAGTTGTACGTCGGAGCGATGATCGAGTCGCAGGAGGCGTTGCTCGTGCCCCCGTCGTACGTCCCGTTGCCGTTGAACCGCATCGTCTCCGGCACGCAAAGCCCTTGCCGGCCGGGCATGCGTTGACTGGTCCAGGACGCGATCGCATCGAGGTTGTCCTTGTAGAGGCGGAACATCGGGTCGTTCAGCGCCGGCAGCCCGGCGGACAGGTTCGCGGCCACCTGCATCCGGAGGTTCCAGAACCAGTAGCCCGACGGGTACCAGTCCCGCTTGTCCTGCGAGAACGTGAACAGGTCGGCGACCCCGGCCTGCGAACCCGGCAGCACTCCGCGGCTCTGAGCCGCGGCGGAGTACAGGTAGATGGTCCGCAGGTTCTCGACGTAGTCGCCGGTGCCGTCGGTCGAGCTGATCTTGATCAGGCCGGCCTTCTGCCAGTAGTCGTGCCACCACTGCAGATGCGCTGAGCGCACCTCGGAGGCAGGACGGGTCGCAGCGCCGTTCAGTACGGCGTTGGTGGTGGCGATCGAGTCGCCGCCGGTCCAGGTCGGCGCCGCGACGACGACCCGGAACGAGCCGTCGGCGTTGGGCTGGAAGGCGACCTGGCCGGTCAGCGCGTTCGGGGTCGAGGCGACGACGTTGCGGCCGCCCGCGGTGAGGCCGGCCAGCGAGCCGAAGGTCCGGCCCGACGCTCCCGCGCCGGAGTTGTCGACCCAGGTTTCGGCCAGGGCGGCAACGGATCCGGAGGCCCGGGCGGTCGGCGTACGGGGTGACCAGAGTTTGACCTGCGCGGTCTGGGTGGCGTTGGGATCGGCGCCGGTCACGTCGACGACCAACTGCTGGGCGTCGGCGCGGATGAAGGCGGTCAACGTCATGCCGCCGCCGGACTGGCGCAGCATTCCGTCGTACAGGTCGAGGCGGCCGGTGAAGTCGGCCGCGCCGGTCATCCGCGACAGTCCGGGGATGACCACGTGGCCGAGCGACTTGCGGCCCGGGAACGTGTCGGTGCGGTTGAGTTGGGCGGTGAAACCGCCGGCCGACCAGACCGCGGCCCCGAGGGCGCCGTTGCCCAGCGGGAGCGACTCGGTCGGAGCCGCGTTGGCCCGGCCGAGCACGATGTCGGAGCGCCGGACCAGGTTCGGGGTGTCGACGACGAAGGACCCGTTCTGCCAGGCGGTGGTGCCGGGTGCGGCGACGGCGGGTGGAGGCCCGCCCGTCGCGATCAGCCCGGCAAGCAGGGCTGTCGCCAGCAGGATTTTGGGCAGGCGGGATCGCAGGAGGGTGTTCATCGGATCTCTCCTGGAGAAGGAGCGGACCACTGGCCTGGGGGCGGAGAGGACCAGAGGTAGACATCGGATCTTTCTGGCTTCACGCTCCGCTGTCAATCCCTCACCGGTTCCGGAACTTCCGGGCCTGGGCGCGGTCCGCGGCGGGCCTCCGGACGATCGCCGCGGCTCGCCCCTGCCTCGTCCCGCACCGGCCGCCGTACCGTCGCTAATCTCGGGGCATGGCGACGATCTTTCACCTCGCGTTCGAGGACGAGTGGGCGGCGGCGAAGAAGGCCGGCGCGTACCGGATCTCGACCCGCGGCCAGACCTTGGACGACGGCGCGACCTTCATCCACGCGTCCCGCTTCGACCAGGTCGGAGCGACCGCGAACAAGTTCTACGCCGACGTCGAGACGCCGTTGGTGCTGCTGGTGATCGACACCGAGCGGCTCGTCTCGGCGCTGTGCGACGAGGACCTGGACGGCAGCGGGACGACGTTCCCGCACATCTACGGGCCGCTGAACCTGGACGCCGTGGTCGACGTACTGGCTTATGAGCGCGGGCCCGATGGCCGTTGGCCCGAAGTGTCGCCGCAGGCCGTATCCTGATCGACGGAACGGGTCGGTCGGGTGATCGCGTCGCGCACTCCGGTGCGCGCCGAGGAAAGTCCGGACTCCACAGGGCAGCGTGGTGGGTAACGCCCACCCGGGGAAACCCGCGGGACAGTGCCACAGAGAACAGACCGCCAGCGGCCTGAACGAACCCCGTGGTTCGTTCAGGTGCGGGTGAGGGTGAAACGGTGGTGTAAGAGACCACCAGCTCGGCAGGTGACTGCGGAGGCTAGGTAAACCCCACGTGGAGCAAGGCCAAGAAGGGCGCTGGGCAACCGGCGTTCGCGCGAGCGTTCGAGGGCTGCCCGCCCGAGCTCGCGGGTAGGCCGCTGGAGACTGCCGGCAACGGCAGCCGTAGATGGATGATCACCGATTACAGAATCCGGCTTACAGACCGACCCGTTCCCTCATCCCGGTCCCCCTGCCGCGCCCGAGCTGTCCCCTCTCAGTGGCAGGGTTCGCCCGTCTCTCGGTGCGTGATTCGCGGGTCGCCGGCCACCGGCGCCGTACCCCCTGTACGGCCCTTGGGTTCTTCCCACGGTTCCTGGCGACCGAGCGCGGTGAGGTCGAGCGCGTTGGCGGCGAAGCCCATCGCGTCGACACCGCGACCGTAGGTCGAGTACGTGTGGTGGACGGCCTCGTCGGTGCGCAGGAAGCAGCTCAGCCCGTGCAGGTCGAACGGGTGCTCGCCCTTCACGTGGTCACCGCTGCCTCGAGCCTCCCACTCGGCCAGGGTGCGGTAGTTGTACTCGACCGGCCGGACGGCCGGATCCAGCGTCACGTGGAAGTCGTAGTTGAAGCTTCCGTCGCCCGACGAGTACCACGGGAACGTCCAGCCCATCCGCTGCCGGTACGCCGCGAGCTTCTCGTACGGCGCACGCGAGATCGCCACGAAGGTGGTCTCCCGGTCGGTCAGGCCTTCCAGCCGGCCGATCTCGTCGGCGAAGCCGGAGCAGTTCGGGCAGCCCGCGTCCCACTCGGGATGGAACATGAAGTGGTAGACCACCAACTGCGCGCGGCCCTCGAACAGGTCGGCGAGGCCGAGCTCGCCGTCCGGGCCGGTGAAGCGGTAGTCCTCGTCGATCCGCACCATCGGCAGGCGGCGGCGATCGGCGTTCAGCGCGTCGCGGCGTTTCGTGAACTCCTTCTCCTCGATCAGGAACTGCTGACGGGCGGTCAGCCACTCTTCCCGCGACACGACGTCGGGCAGGCTCATGGTCGGCTCCTCGGCTCGGTGGTGCTTGCGTCGACGACGTCGTAGCCGGTGGCGCGGGCTCGACATCACCCGCCGCGTGATTGACTGCGCGGTCAAACGCACGTTTCACAGTGAGGACTTCAGATGAACAGGCTGACCCGCGCCCTGATCGCGGTACCCGCCACGACGCTGCTCGTGATGGGGCTGACCACGATCGAGGCGTTCGCCGCCGACGGCAACCCGAGCAGTGCACCGCCGGAGGGAAGCACCGGCGTCTGGTGCGTGTCGACGGGCGGCGCGAAGGCGTGCTTCGCGGCGTACGGCGACCGGGTCTGGGTCAAGGACACGAAGGCGAACGGCGCGCCCGCGGCCGGGACCATCTACGACACCGAGTCGTCGACGAACTGGAGCCGCGAGTGCTTCAACCGCCGCGGCGAGGACGGCGGCTGGGTGATGTGCAACTTCGACGTACCGGAAGGCCACGAGGGGCTGCTCTGGGCGGCGAACAACCCGTTCGTCGGCAGCCAGTCGAGCACGAAGATCTGGACGACGATCATCTGATCGGCTGCGGCTCCGTGAGTCGTCGGGCGAGCAGCCCGGCGACCGCGGGGAGCACGATCAGTACGGCGAGAACCGTCTGCAGCGAGGTGCTCCGCGCGAGCGCGCCGAGTGCGGGAGCGAGCAGCCCGCCGGCGCTGACCGCGAGGCCGAGCGTGACGCCGCTCGCCGTACCGACTCTTGTCGGCAGGTAGTCCTGGCCGAGCGTGATGTGTAGTGAGAACGGGACGGACAACGCCATCGCGGCCAGTACGACGAACGCGAGCATCGCCGGGCCTGGCACGAAGGTCAGCCCGGCCAGTCCCACGGCCGCCGTCGCGTACGCGACGCGCATCACGGGGAGCCGGGAGTACTTTGCAGCGAGGCGGCCACCAAGCAGCGTGCCGACGACCCCGCCGCCGAACAGCACCACCAGCACGGCGGAGCTACCGGTCGCGGACAGCTCCAGCCGCTGACCGATGAACAGGCCGACGAACGTCGTCAGCCCGACGTACACGATCGACCGCAGCACGATGATCGTGGTGAGCTGAGCGAAGGACCGCCAATCGTCGGCGCCCTCGCGTCGGGTCATCTTCGGCGCTGTGCCCTTGCGCAGCAGGGGAAGCGTGATCAGCGCGCCGACGATCGCGGGGATCATCAGCGCCGGGCTCGCTTTGAGGCCGCCCGCGTGCAGCAGCGGTACGACGAGCACCGGCGCGAGCGCGAATCCGACGATGCCGCCGAGCGAGAACCAGCTCATGCCGACGTGCCCGCCGCCGGTGACCGCGCGCGCCGTACGGGCTGCTTGCGGGTGGTACGCCGCGACGCCGACGCCGGTCAGCGCAATCACCAGGAGGGTGAGGCGGTAGTCCTCGGTGAAACCGATCAGCGCCGTACCGGCGCCGGTGCCGAGCATGCTGACCGGCAGCAGCCACGGCATCGACCAGCGATCGGTGAGCAGGCCGAACAGCGGTTGGACCACCGACGACAGCAGGGTCGCCGCGAGCACGAAGCCGGAGACCGCGACGTAGTCGTAGCCGCGCTCGGCGACCAGGAACGGGACCAGGACCGGGACGATGCCCTGGTAGAGGTCGACGCTGCCGTGGCCGGTCGAGAGCAGGACGGTGGGGAGTTTCTTCACACCTCCCAGCCTCGTGGCGCCGGCGGCTGTCCGGCTTCCGATAATCTGCCGAGTGATGTCGCCAACCCGCCACCAGCCGATCGCGCCGACCGTCCTGCGCCGCCTCGACGCCGGCGCGGGCATCGACGCACACCGGCACGACGACCACCAGATCGCGTACGCCGCCCGCGGGGTGCTCGCGGTCGCGACCGACCAGGGCCACTGGATCGCGCCCGCGGACCGGGCGATCTGGGTGCCGGCGGGGACCGTGCACCAGCACCGGGCTTATGGACGGACGGATCTGTATCTGGTCGGGCTGACCGAGAATCCGCTGTCGTTGTCGTCGCCCGCGGTCCTTGCCGTCGGCCCGCTTCTGCGCGAGCTGATCATCGCTTGCACCGACGCCGACCGCTCGTCCGCTGAGCACACTCGCTTGCGGGCGGTGCTTCTCGACCAGTTGCAGCACACCTCACAACAACCCCTGAAGTTGCCCAAAGCAACCGATCCCCGACTGGCCGCGGCCTGCGCCGTACTGGCCGCTGACCCGGCCTCTCCGTGGACCCTGGCTTCCCTGGGCGCTTCGGTCGGCGCCGGCGAACGCACCTTGTCCCGCCTCTTCCGCTCCGAGTTCGCGATGACGTTCCCCCAGTGGCGCACCCAGCTCCGCCTGCACCACGCGCTCATCCTGCTCGCCGAGGGCCACCCCGTCACCACGGTCGCCCTGCGCTGCGGCTGGTCCACCCCGAGCGCGTTCATCGACACCTTCCGCCGAACCTTCGGCCACACTCCCGGCCAGCACCTTGACAGGCCTCGGTAAACGTTTGCCAAGATGCTGGAATGATCTACGAGCTGAACCACGTAGGCGGCCCCGTCCAAGACCTCGACGCCAGCTTGACCTTCTACACCGACCTCGGCGCCCAGATCGTCGACACCCTGTTCATGGAGGGCCCGAAGGTCACCCGGGTCCACCTCCAACTCGGCACCGGCCTGATCGAGCTCCTCCACAACCAGAACCCGGCCCCCGACGCGACGTACGGCCTCAACCACATCGGCTTCATGACCGACGACCTCGACGCCGACTACGCCCGCCTCATCACCGCCGGGTACGCCGAACTCACCCCACCCAAGGTCGCCGGCAGCGGCCAAGGCCGCCTGGCCTTCCTCTCCGACCCCAACGGCAACCGAGTAGAACTCCTCCAACGCACCGAGGAGTTCCGCATCCCACCCATCACCACCACACCCCTCCGCCGCCTGGCCCACATAGCCCTCGACGCCCCCAACCTCCCCGCCGCCCACACCTTCTACGGCGACCACCTGGGCCTGCAGCAGGACGACCCGGAAACCTTCCACCTGGCCAACGACACCCTCGAACTCAGCCCGACCTGGCCCACAGCCACCACCCCCGTCAACCACCTCACCCTCGAGGTCACCGATCCCGGCCCCGACCAACAAGACCCCGACGGCAACCGCATCACCTTCGTACCGATCAGGTGAGGTCGAGTTCGTAGTACTGGCTGAGGAGGCCTTCTCCGAAGAGGGTGTGGGGTTCGGAGCCGGTGAGGGTGAAGCCTCGGTTCAGGTAGATGGTGCGGGCTGCTTCCAAGGGGTCGTTCGTCCAGAGGACCATGCGTTTGTAGTCGGCCGCGCGGGCGAAAGCCAGGCAGGTGTCGACCAGTTGGCTGCCCAGGCCGTGGCCTCGGGCGGCGGGGGTCAGGAGGAGCAGGCGGAGTTTGGCGGTGGACTCGTCGGGGCCTTGGACGCAGAAGACGCAGCCGGCGCGTTCGCCGTCGACCTCGGCGATCCAGGCGGTTTCGCGGGCCGGGTCGTGGGCCTCGGCGTAGTCGGCGACGATGCGGGCGACCAGGGCCTCGAAGGGCAGGCCCCAGCCGTACTCGGCGGCGTACAGCTCGCCGTGGGACTGGACCACCCAGCCGAGATCGCCGGGCTGGTCGGCGGGACGGATCACTGCTGCGGACATCTGCACCACCCGATCTACTGACACGACTGTTTCAGTAAGCGATACTAGCGGCGTGCCGACCACGAAGCCAGCCCCTTCCGCGCGGGAGCAGGAACTGCTGGAGCGCGCCTACAGCTACTCGCTCACCCACGGCCTCGCCGACCTCTCGCTGCGCCCACTGGCGACGGCGATCGGGTCGAGCCCGCGCGTGCTGCTGTTCCTGTTCGGCAGCAAGGACGGGCTGATCCGCGCCCTCCTGGCGCGAGCACGCAGCGACGAACTGACGTTGCTCAAGCAGCTCCGGTACGACGAACAGCCCGGCCTCGACGCCATCGCCCGCGAACTGTGGACCTGGCTGTCCGCCCCCGAGCGCCGCCCGTTGATGAACCTCTGGGTCGAGGCGTACGGCCGTTCCCTGGTCTCCCCCGACGGCCCGTGGGGCGACTACGCGCGCAGCACCGTCGACGACTGGCTCGAGTTGCTCAAGGCATCACAACCCGATGCCGAGAGCAAGCATGCCCGCGCGCAGCGGACCGCCGTACTGGCGCTGCTGCGCGGCGCGCTGCTGGATCTGCTCGCCACCGGCGACCTCGACCGCACGACAAGAGCGGTCGAGCAACAACTAGTCCGCTAGCTCGAACGCGATCGTCCGCTTGGTGACGTCCGCCTCGACCAGCTTCACGCGCACCGGCTGCCCCAGCGGCAGTGCCGTCGCACTCTTGACCTTCCCCTCGATCGCCAGCGTCGACAACGTGACGACCCCGCGCGTGGGATCACGCTCGTCGACGTCGACCACGACCCCGTCGAACGTCGTACCGACCTGGTCGTGCACCAGCCCGGCCTCGACCATCGACACGATCGCGCGCTCGTACGCGTGCGCCTTGCGGTCGCACTCCTCCATGATCTTCGGGATCTCGTCCATCGACTCGCGCACCCAGTCCGGCACCGGCGCGTCGGCGCACAGCGCGACGCAGATCTCGCCGGTCCAGCGGTCGACCAGCCGGCGCAGCGGCGCGGTGACGTGCGCGTACTCCGACTTCATCGCCGCGTGCTCCGGCCGCTCCGGAACCCCACCGGAGAAGGCGGTGTAGCCCGCCCCGCGGAACAGAACGGTGCATGCGGCAAGCATCGCCGCGTGCGCGGGCACCTTCGGGTCGAGCCCGTGGATGAACTCCGCGTACGACTTGCCGACCGGCCACTCGATCCCGAGCGCCTTCGCGGTGTTCTCCAGCTTGCGGCGCAGGTCGTCGTGCGACTCCGGCAGCGTCCGCAGGATGCCGATCTCGCCGTACATCATCAGGTGCGCGGCAGCCATCCCGGTCAGCAACGAGATCTGCGCGTTCCAGCCCTCGACCGGCAGCGGCGCGCGGAACTCCAGCGTCCACTGGCCGTCCGCGGTGACGATCTCCTGGTCGGGGATCGGCAGGTTGACCCCGCCACGTTCGAGCTCACGCTGCTCGCGCAGCTTGCCGACCTCGCGCAGCAGTTGCAGCGACTCCGACGCCGTACCGGCATCGAGATCCTTCTGCACCCCGGCGTAGTTGAGCTTCGCACGCGACTTCACCAGCGCGCGCTCGCAGACGACGTCGGTGCCCTCGCCGGACGCGTCGACGGTGATCGTCCACAGCAGCGCAGGCCGTACGACGTCCGCAAGCAGCGACGCCGCGCCCTCGGACAGCTCCGGCGGGTGCAACGGCGTGCGCTTGTCCGGTGCGTACAGCGTCTCGCCGCGCTTGCGCGCCTCGACGTCGATCGGGTCGCCCGGCTGGACGAACGCCGCGACGTCCGCGATCGCGTAGTGCACCGTGTAGCCGTCGCCGGCGCGTTCGATGTGCAGGGCCTGGTCGAGGTCCATCGAGTCCGGCGGGTCGATCGTGACGAACTCGATGTCGGTCCGGTCCAGCTCCGGCAGCCGCGCGTTCTCGACCGCCGCCAGGGCCGCCGCGGTCACCTCGGGCGGGAACTCGGCCGGCACCTCCAGCTCGCGCCGGATCGTCTGCAGCGAAGCCCGGAGCACCTCGGGCACGTCCTCGGCGAAATGCACCTTCTGCAACGGCACTCGACCACTCCGTCCTCGCTAGCCCGGCCGCGACGATGCGGCCGGGAGCTTCAGACTAGTGCGCGACGGCTCAGACGGGCGGCGGCACGACGTTGAAGCCGCGCAGCGAGGCCAGGCCGTCGGCGTACCAGTTGATCTCGGTCACCGTGGCCGGCTTCAGCTCCATCCGGAACAGCGACGCCATCGGCGCCTGCAGCACGCCGCGGACCATCAGCTTGATCGGCGTCACGTGGGTGACCACGACGACCGTCTTGCCCGGGTACGACGACAGTACGGCGTCGCGCGCGGACCGCGCCCGTCGCGCGCACGCGTCGAACGACTCACCACCGGGCGGCGCGACCGTGGTCGACCCCAGCCAGGCGTTCAGCGCGTCCGGCCACTTCTCCTGCACCTCGGCGAACGTGTACCCGTCCCAGTCGCCGAACGAGCACTCGACCCACGCGTCCCGCACCTCGACGTCGAGCCCGAGCCGCTCGGCCACCGCGGCCGCGGTCTGCCGGGTCCGCAGCATCGGCGAAGAAATCACCGCGTCGATCGACCCGAGCCCGGCTGCGCCGTCGGCCGAGGTCTCGCCGCCTGCCAGCCCGGCGATGTACGCCGCCGCGGCCTCGGCCTGCCCGCGGCCGATCTCGCTCAGCCCCGGGTCGTCCCCGCCGGAACCCGAGAACCGCTTGTCCACCGTGTGCGCCGTCTCGCCGTGCCGCAGCAGGATCAGCCGCGTCGGCGGCTCGGCCTGAACGCCTCCCCAGCCGGCGAGAGCCTTGCCGAGCTCCGACGCCTCGGTGACGACCGGCGCGGCCGAGCTCTCGGCCGGCTTCAGCGGGACCGGCTTGCCGTCGAGCGCCATGTTGGCCAGCGCGTCGGCGGCCGCGTTCTGCGCCCGCGGGACCCAGGTCCACTCGGTCCCGAACGGCGCCAGCGACTGCGCCTTGATCGCGAGCGGCTTCATGTCCGGGTGCTTGACCTTCCAGCGCCCGGCCATCTGCTCGACGACCAGCTTGGAGTCCATCCGGACCTCGATCGAGGCGTTCGGCGCGTACTCCGCGGCCAGTTCCAGCCCCGCGATCAGGCCGCTGTACTCCGCGACGTTGTTGGTCGCGACCCCGATCGTCACCCCGGCCTGCGCGATCACCTCGCCGGTGGCGGGGTCCCGTACCAGCGCGCCGTACGACGCCGGTCCCGGGTTGCCCCGGGACCCACCGTCAGCCTCGACGATGACGTGCGTGTAGGTCATACCGTGCTCTCCGCCGTCCGAACCAGGATCCGGCCGCACTCTTCGCAGCGCTGGACGACCTCCGGCGCGGACGCCTTGATCTTGCTCAGGTCGGACGGCGCCAGCTCCATCCGGCAACCCATGCAGCGCTTGCCGACCAGCGGCGCTGCGCCGATGCCGCCGTTGCGCTCGCGCAGCTTCTGGTACAGCGTGACGAGGTCGTCCGGCAGCTCGGCGGCGACGGTCGACCGCTGGTCGCCCAGCGTCGCGCGCTGCTCGTCGAGCTCCTTGAGCGCGGCGTCGCGAGTGCCCTCCAGCTCGGACTGACGACCGGCGAAAGCCTCGGCCCGGCCCTGCAGATCGGCCTGGACGACCTCGGCCGCCTCGAGCTTCTCCATCACCTCGAGCTCGGCGTCCTCCAGGTCGGAGATCCGGCGATCGAGAGAACCGATCTCGTGCTGCAGGTTCTCCAGGTCCTTCGGCGAGGAGATCTGGCCGGAGTCGATCCGCTGCTGGTTGCGGGTCTTGCGCTGCCGGACCTGGTCGACGTCGCTGTCGGCCTTCTTCTGCTCGCGCCGCAGATCCGACACCTCGGTGTCGGCGCCGACCAGTTCCCGGTCGACGACCGACTTCTCGGCACCCAGGTCGACCAGCGCCTGGTGCTCGGGCAATGCCTTGCGCTTGGTCGCGACCACATCCAGCTGCAGGTCGAGATCCTGCAGGTCCAGCAACCGGCGTTGGACAGCGGGCTCGGCGTTCAGGGTCGGCTCCTTAGATCTTGCGTTCAGTTGTCAGCTCTCCGGGCGGGCCCTACAGGCGCAGGTCCCAGGCATCCGTGCGGAGCGTCGAGATGTGAGTGTCCACGGTACTGCCCCGTTCTGCCAACCCCGCTACCAGGAGGCGTTCGGCGTCAGCCAGCCACGGCCACTCGCTCGCCCAGTGCGCGACGTCGACCAGCGCCGGGCCGTCGGCGTACGCGCGGGCCTCGGTCGCGGGGTGGTGCCTGAGGTCGGCCGTCACGTACGCATCGACGCCGGCCGCGCGGACTCGGTCGAGCTCGGAGTCGCCCGCTCCGCCGCAGACGGCGACGGTCTTGATGGTTCTTTCGGGATCGCCTGAGACCCGTACGCCGTGCTCGGTCTTCGGCAGTCCTCGGTCGACTGTCGCCGCGAACTCGCGCAGCGAGAGCGGCGTCGCCAGGGAGCCGATCCGCCCACCGCCTCGCTCGCTCGGCAGCGACGCCAGCTCCAGTACGTCGTACGCGGGCTCCTCGTACGAGTGCGCCGCCCGCATCGCCTCGACGACCGCGCGCCTGCGGTGCCGCGGCAGGATCATCTCGACGCGCGACTCTTCGACGACCTCGATCGCGCCGATGCTGCCGATGGTCGGGTTGGCGCCTTCGCGTGGCCGGAAGGTCCCTTCCCCGGTGGTCGACCAGGCTGCGCGGTCGTAGTCGCCGATCCGCCCGGCGCCCGCCGCCGCCAGCGCGTCGATCATCGCCTGCGTCTCGCCGACCGGCACGTAGACGACCAGCTTGTCCATCGGCGCTTCCGGCATCGCCTTCAGCGGCCGGGTGTCCTGCAGGTTGAGCGCCTTGGCCAGCGCGTCGCTCACCCCAGGATTCGCGTTGTCCGCATTGGTGTGACAGACGATCAGCGCGATCTGGTTCTGAATCAGGTCGTGCACCACGCGCCCCTTGGGCGTGGTCGTGGCAACGCTGTTCACTCCCCGCAGCAATAACGGATGATGACTGACGATCAAATCGAACCCACCATCGATCGCCTCGTCCACCACCCCCCGCATCGGGTCAACGGCGAACAAGACCTTCCCCACCGACTGCTCCGGATCCCCTGTCACCAACCCCACGGCGTCCCAACTCTCCGCCCACGCCGGGTCGTACAACCGATCCAGAACCGCCTTCACATCACCAAGCGTCGTCGCCACACCCCCATCCTGCCGCACCAGTCACACACCACTCAGCCCCCACCCAGCCGAGCACGCAACACACCCAACTGCCCAACCTGCAGCACGCGCTAACGGCCCAGACCGCCCCCTCCACTCCCCGCGCCGAGCGGCCACCCCCGTCGAACCACCCAGCCCTACCGGCTTTCGAGACCAGCGCACTCGGTCCAACAGCCGCCGACCAAGTGACGCAAACCCCCGGGCGGACCGGGCGGGCGGGGCGGCGAGCCGGGCAGCGGGCAGCGGGCAGCGGGCAGCGGGCAGCGGGCAGCGGGCAGCGGGCAGCGGGCAGCGGGGATGATGCCGAGCGGGCGGCCGGGGGGATGATGCCGGGCGGACCTGGGCCGCTCCGGCACTCGGGGGCAGCCCGCTTGCCCGGGCGAGACGCGGCAGGGTGGTTCGGGTCGGACGCCGACGCCCACCACTGATCAACCGCCGGCGGCGACCACCGGCGCCGCTCAACTCACCCGCCAACACGTCCGCCGGGCGGGGTTGATCAGTGGTGCAGCGCGCCGCGGGCCTTCGCTCCGCTCGGCGGCATCGGCTGCCGTCCATGGGTGCCTCAAGGTTCGCGACGTCGACTTGTTCGGCTGGCTCGGCGATGAATCCCGGATGCGGGTGAGGTTCCTGCCACCGAGTTCGCCCCACCCCCAAGGGGTTGGGGTGGGGCGTTCGCTCCGCTCGGCGATCACCTGGTACCGCCGCCGGCTACCTGGAGCGGCCCGCTTGCCGGGCGAGACGCGGCAGGGTGGTCGAGGCGAACGCCGACGCCCACCACTGATCAACTGCCGGCGGCAACCATCGGCGCCGCTCAACTCACCCGCTAACACGTCCGCCAGGCGGGGTTGATCAGTGGTGCAGCGCGCCGCGGCCTTCGCTGCGCTCGGCGATCGCCTGGCACCGCCCCCGCCCGTCCTGTACGACGCGGCCCCCGGGGCCTTCGCTGCGCTCGGCGACCTGGTCCTCGGCACGGATGCTTGGGCTGATTGGCCGGGCCGGCGACTCGGCGGTGCCTTGGGGCGGCGTCCTCGGCGGCAGCGGCGGGCGGGGGTACTCATCCGCGCCGGCGGGCGGGGTGGTCGTCGGAGACGCGGTGAGTAGGTGTGTGGTGGTCGTCGGCAGGCGGGGGCTGTGGCGCACCCGCCGCACCAAGTCCTCACCAACCCACCAGGGAGATGGGTTGGTGAGGGGTGGTGGCTCTTCAGATCAGCCAGGCTGTGGTGTCTGTGGGGAGCTTTTCGCCTTCCAGGGGGGCGCTGGAGAGGACTACGGCTCCTTCGGGGAGTTCGATGGGGGCGGCGCCGAAGTTGGTGATGGACTGCCAGCCGCCGGGGCGGCGGAAGTGGAGGGCCCACTCGACGCCGTCGACCCACTCGAGGCCTTCGCTGGTTTGGAGGCCTCGGCGTACGGCGAGGGCCTTGCGGTACAGGCTGAGGGTCGAGTCCGGGTCGCCGTCCTGCGCCTCGACCGAGTACCCGCCGAACCACTTCGGCTGGAGCAGGTGCGAGCCGCCGGAGCCGAAGCCGAAGGACAGGCCTCCTACCGTCCAGGGCAGCGGGACGCGGCAGCCGTCGCGGCCCTTCTCGGCGCCCTTGGAGCGGAAGTACGCCGGGTCCTGCAGGTTCGCCGCCGGCAGTTCGCCGACCTCCTGCAGCCCGAGCTCCTCACCTTGGTACAGGTACGCCGAGCCCGGCAGCGCCAGCATCAGCAGTACGGCGGCCCGCGCGCGGCGCAGACCCTGCTCGACGTCGACGGTCGGCTCGGTGCCGTTGCTCAGCAGCCACGCCTTGCCGTCCTGCCAAGCACCGTCAGGATCCCTGGGCAGCCCGTACCGCGTGGCATGCCGTACGACGTCGTGGTTGGAGAACACCCACGTCGAGGACGACCCGTTGTCACCTGCCAGCGCGAGGTTCTCCGTGATCACCTGACGGAACTTGTCGAAGTCCCAGTCGGCCTGCAGCAGGTCGAAGTTGAACGCCTGCCCGAGCCCGGCGGCACTCGCGTACCGAGCGCGGCGAGCAGCCGGTACGAACGCCTCGGCGACGGCCGACTTCGGCGGGTCGTACTCGTTCAGCACCTTGCGCCACTCGACGTAGATGTCGTGCACGTCGTCGCGGTCCCACAGCGGGTGGACGCCGTTCGACTCCGACTGGCGCGGCAGCGTGGTCTTCGACGGCAGCGGCTGGGTCAGGTCCTTCTTCAGCGCGTGCGCGACGTCGACGCGGAACCCGTCGACCCCGCGGTCGGACCAGAACCGCAGCGTCTTCAGGAAGTCCTCGCGGACCTCGTCGTTGTCCCAGTTGAGGTCGGGCTGCTCGGCGGCGAACAGGTGCAGGTACCACTGGCCGTCGTGGATCTGCGCCCACGCCGACCCGCCGAAGACCGAGTCCCAGTCGGACGGCGGCTGGTCGCCGTCGCCCTCGCGGAAGATGTACCGGTCGCGCTCGGGCGAGTTCTTCGGCGCGGCGAGCGCCTCCTGGAACCACTCGTGCCGGTCGGAGCTGTGGTTCGGCACGATGTCGACGATCAGCTTGATGCCGTTGTCGTGCAGCGTGCCGACCAGCTCGTCGAAGTCGGCGAGCGTGCCGAGCCGCGGGTCGACGTCGCGGTAGTCGTCCACGTCGTACCCGCCGTCGGCCAGGGCCGAGGGGTAGAACGGGCTCAGCCAGACCGCGTCGATGCCGAGCGACGTCAGGTACGGCACGCGGCTGATGATGCCCTGCAGGTCACCGATGCCGTCACCGTCGGAGTCGGCGAAGCTGCGCGGGTAGACCTGGTAGACGACCGCCTGCCGCCACCAGTCGGCAGCGCTCGTCTCCTGCGCGTGAGTAGTCAAGACAGAGCCTCACTCTGAGTGTGTGGGGTACAACTGGTTTATATAGACTTTAAATTTAGAATCTGTAGTATTGTGAACACGGTACTGCGAGGAGGTCAAGAGGGTTATGCCGAAGACATCTGCGGCCACTCCACCGCTGCTGCGGCGGGTGAACGCGAGCAAGCTACTCGGCGTGCTCTCGACCGCGGGAGTGATGACCGGAACCGGCCTGATCGAGGCCACCGGACTCACCCGCGCGACCGTTCACGCGGTCTGCAACGACCTGATCGGCATGGGCTGGGTGCTCGAGCTCGACCCGGTCCGCGACGACTCCAGCGTCGGCCGGCCGTCGCGGCGGTTCGAGTTCAACAGCGGCGCCGGGTTCGTGCTGGGCATCGACGTCGGCGCGGCGAAGACGACCGTCGTGGTGGCCAACCTGCGCGGCGAGACGCTGGCCAAGGCGGGCCGTTCGTTCGCCGCGGTGAAGGAGCCGGGAGAGCGGACCGACCTGGTCGACGAGGCCGTGGTCGACGCGATGCAGGCCGCGGAGGTGACCGACGACGAGGTGATCGCGGCCGGGGTCGGCGTCGCGGCGCCGGTCGACCGCGGCGGGAACATCCTGGCCGACGACGAGTTCTGGCGGCGCTTCGACGCCGGGCTGACCGCGCGGCTGTCGAAGGTGCACGGCTGGCCTGCCCTGCTGGAGAACGACGCGAATTTGGCCGTCCTCGGTGAGCACTGGCGGGGCGAGGCGCAGGGGGTCGACGACCTCGTCGTACTGCTGGCTGGTGAGCGGTTCGGGTCGGGCCTGATGGACTCGGGGCGGTTGCTGCACGGGAGTCGCGGCGGGGCGGGCGAGATGGTTTATCTCAAGCTTGTCGAGGGCGTCGGCGATACGCACGGGATCGCGCGGATCGCGCGTGAGGGTGGCGCTGCGGCGATCGCGGATCCGGAGGTTCAGACCGTACTGCGGGAGCTCGCGGGCAGCGATCCGGTGACGGCGGAGATGGTGTTCGCCGCGGCGGCACAGGGCGATCAGGCGGCGGGCGACGTACTGGAAGTTGTCGGTCAGCGGACGGCGCGGGTGGTGGCGACGCTGGGGATCCTGTTCAACCCCGAGCTGGTCGTGATCGGCGGCGCGGTCGCGGAGGCGTCGAAGGCGTTGCTGCCGTCGATCGAGCAGCTGCTGGCGACCTTCACCAGTACGCCGCCGAAGGTCGCGGTGTCATCCCTAGGCGACACGATCGTGTCGGTCGGCGCGGTCAGGCACGCGCTGAACTACGTGGAACAGAACGCACTGGACCTCACGCTGACCGCCCGGCGTTTCTAGTCCCTGGTGTGATGCTCAGCCAGATCTAGCTCGCCTTCCAACTCAAGCTCGACCACCGTGCAGTCGCGGTCCAGCGCGGTGTCCGAGTCGACGTACAAGTACGTCCAACCGGCCGCGCCCTCGATGCCGCCGCCCTGGCGGTCGATGCGGAGCTCCACGTCCGAGCCGACGATCGTTGCCTTGAGCACCTTGTTGCGAATGCCGCGGATGACGAAGTATTCGTTCGGCCGGTCGAAGCCGAACAGGTATACCTTGCGCCGATCCGCCGAGACCGTCGAAGCCCCGTAGAACGCGCCGTTCGGCAGGCCGCGCGTCGTACCGAAGACCGCGCGCTCGTGCCGCCGGATCCAGTCCCCCAGCTCCCGGAGCCGCTCGACCTGCTCCTCCGGAATCGTCCCGTCCTCACGCGGACCGACGTCGAGCAGCAGGTTCCCTCCCCCGCCGATCGTCTCGGCGAACAGCCGGATCAGCTGCCGCACCGACTTGTAGTGGTGATCGTTGTGCTGGAACCCCCACGAGTCGTTGATCGTGACGCACAGCTCCCACGGCCCGGCCGGCGGCACGATCGGCACACCCTGCTCGGGCGTCGCATAGTCGCCGAACCCGCCGCGCATCCGCCCGTTCACCACCGTCGCCGGCAGCTTCCCGACGATCAGGTCGCGCACCTCGTCCATCCGCCACTGCTCCGGATCGCGCTCCCAGTCCCCGTCGAACCACAGCAGGTCCGGCGCGAACCGGTCCATGATCTCCGTCAGCTGCGTCCGGTGGAAGGTGAGGAACCGCTCCCACGCCGCCGGATCCTCCTCGCCGGCGGGCGGTACGGCGTACGGATTGCCCCGCTCGTCAGCGGGCATCCCGACCGGCCGCACCGACGCGTAGTCCGGGTGCGTCCAGTCGAGATGGCTGAAGTACAGCCCGACCTTGATCCCGTGCGCCCGCAGCGCGTCGACGTACTCGCTGACGATGTCGCGCCGCGCCGGCGTCGCCTTCACCGTCGACAGGTCGTTCGCCGCGGTGTCGTAGAGCGCGACGCCGTCGTGGTGCTTCGACGTCAGTACGGCGTACCGGGCACCGGCCGCCTCGAACAGCTCGGCCCACGCCTCCGCGTCGAACTTCGACGCGGTGAAGCCGTCCAGCTGCTTGAGGTAGTCCTCATGGCTGATCTCGCCGTTGAAGAACGACCACGACTCGGCGATCCCGTTCACCGCGTAGATGCCGTAGTGCAGGAAGATGCCGAGCTTGGCCTGCTCGAACCAGGGCTGGATCGCCATCGCGCGCTCCTCGGTGAGGGTGCGCAATAGGATATAGGATTTACGGTTTGCGAGTCAGCAGCTGGGTCACGGCCTCGAGAACGACCAGGTTCCGCCCGTAGGTGACCGCCGTCGGCACGCTCGCCGGCACCAGCGCGCGATCCTCCGGGATCCCCGTGCAGAGCACGAACACGTCACCCTCGTGGCTCTCGATCAGGTGCTGCAGCGCGGCCCGCATCCACGGCGTACGCACAGCGTCCTGTACGGCGACCACGAGCGGCCGGCCGATCGCCGCCGCCTGGGCCTCACCGAGCGCCTCGGCGTCCGCCTCGCGCAGCACGACCCCGGCCGATCCGGGCGCGATCCGGGCGAAGACCTCGGGCAGCCCGCTGAAGTACGGGTTCCACGCCGGGTGCAGCCCCTGCGTCAGATCCACCACGTACGGCGAACCGCCGAGCGCCGGGAACTCCTGCCCGGTCACGGTCCGCGCCGCTACCTCACGGGTCGGGGCGCCGTCCAGACCGGGCATGCGGGTCCGGGCCGCCAGGTCGGCGGCGAGATCGCGGACCCTTTGAGCCGCCTCGGTGACGCGCGACGCGTCCAGCGTTCCGTTGCCGACGGCACTGACAATCTCCGCGGTCAGCGCCCGCGGGTCGGCCTCACCGATCGCGATCATCGCCAGGTCCGCGCCGGCCCGGATCGACTCGACCGCGGCCTGCTCGATCGACCGGGTGCTGGTGATCGCCTGCATCTCGAGCGCGTCGGTGGTGATCACGCCGCCGAAGCCGAGCTCGTCGCGGAGCAGCCCCTGCAGGATCCGGCGCGACAGCGTGGCCGGCTGGTCGTCGTACGCCGAGAAGACGATGTGGGCGCTCATGATCAGGTCGGCGCCGGCCTCGATCGTCGCCTTGAACGGCGCGAGCTCGACGGCAGTGACCTGCTCGATCGAACGGTCGACGCGCGGGAGCGCGAGGTGCGAGTCGACGGCGACGTCGCCGTGGCCCGGGAAGTGCTTCGGGCAGGCGGCGATCCCGGCGTCGCGGACGCCCTGGACGAAGGCGACGCCGTGCCGCGAGACCACGCCGGCCGTCGTACCGAACGAGCGGGTCGAGATGATCGGGTTGGCCGGGTTGCTGTTCACGTCGACCGACGGCGCGAGCATCACATCGATGCCGAGCGCGGCCAGGGTCGCGGCGGCGTCGCGGGCCGCGGCGCGGGTCAGGTCGGTGTCGTCGAGCTCGCCGAGCGCACGCGGCGAGGACAGCGGCCAGGGGTTGGCGGGCGCGAGGTGGCTGAACTCGCCGCCCTCGTGGTCGATCGCGATCAGCAGGTCCGGCCGCTCGGCGCGCAGCGCGGTCGTCAGCGCGGACACCTGGTCGGCGTCGACGACGTTGCGGGTGAACAGGATCACCGCGCCCAGACCGTTCGCGACGGCTCGGCGGAGGTCGTCGGGGGCGGTGGTACCGGTGAAGCCGACGATCAGGGCGCCGGCGGCGTCGCGTTCCAGTTGGTCGCTCATAGCGCCACCCTCTCGCGCGAACGCATGGGATGCCAATGGACCCGGGGATGTCTCACTCCCAGTGAGTTCACCAAGGCCACCTCCCAGCGTCATCTGAGGTTCGGAGCAGCGCACCAGGGTGGATGGGAATCCATCCCACCGATCAGTTACGGAGCTCCGCCATGCCCGTCACACCGATCACTCGCCGGACGTTGCTGGTGGCCACTGCCGCCGGTGCCACCGCAGTCGCCGCGGCCGGGTCACTGCCCGCGGTCGGCTCGCCGATGCCGGCCTCCGGCTCGCGGCAGCCGCTCACCGACCCGTTCACCCTCGGGATCGCCTCGGGCGACCCGGACTACCAGAGCGTCATCCTGTGGACGCGGCTCGCGCTCGACCCGCTCGCCGCCGACGGTATGGGGGGAATGCCGAGCCGCCGGTACCAGGTGCAGTGGCAGGTCGCGCTCGATCCGGCGATGCGTCGCGTCGTACGGTCCGGTGTCGTATCGGCCACGCCGGAGTCGGCGCACGCCGTCCACGTCGAGGTTCGCGGGCTGCTGCCCGGCCGCGAGTACTACTACCGCTTCCGCTGCGAGCGCCACGTCTCCGCGATCGGCCGCACGCTGACGACGCCGCTGCCGGGCACGTACGGGAGCCCGCTCGACATGGCGTTCGTCTCCTGCTCGAACTACTCCGGCGGCTACTTCACGGCGTACCAGAGGATGGCCGAGGAGCACCCGTCGCTGGTGCTGCACCTCGGCGACTACATCTACGAGGGCGCGGGCGGCACCGGCGCGCGCGTGCACTCGCCGGCCAAGGAGATCTGGTCGCTGGCCGACTACCGGGTCCGGCACGCGCAGTACCGGACCGACCCGGACCTGCAGGCCGCGCACGCGGTCGCGCCGTGGGTCGTGGTCTGGGACGACCACGAGCTGGAGAACAACTACGCCGACGAGATCCCGTCGCCGGCCGGGCAGGCCGGGTTCCTGGAGCGGCGCGCGGCGGCGTACCGGGCGTACTACGAAATGATGCCGCTGCGGCGCAGCTCGATCCCGCGCGGGATCGACATGCAGATCTACCGGCGGATCCAGTGGGGGCGGCTGGCGTCGTTCCACATGCTCGACACCCGGCAGTACCGCAGCGACCAGGCTTGCAACGACACGACGTCGGACTGCCCGGCGCGCTCGATCACCGGACCGGCGCAGGAGAAGTGGCTGCTCGACGGTCTCGGCCGGTCGTCGTCGACGTGGGACGTGATCGGGCAGCAGGTGTTCTTCGGCGCCCGCGACTTCACTGCCGGACCCGCGGTCACCTACAGCATGGACGGCTGGGACGGGTACGTCGCCTCGCGGCAGCGGATCCTCGACGGCTTCCGGCAGCGGCACGTCACCAACCCCGTCGTACTGACCGGTGACGTTCACAAGCACTATGCCAACGACCTCAAGGCCGACTTCCGCGACCCCTCGTCGCGCACGGTCGGCGTCGAACTGGTCACCACGTCGATCACCTCCGGCGGCGACGGCCAGGACTTCCCCGCCGGCGGGCAGCTGCAGCTCGACGAGAACCCGCACATCAAGCTCCTCAACAACCAGCGCGGCTACGTCAAGACCCGCATCACCCGCGACACCCTCCAGGCCGACTTCAAGGTCATCCCGTACGTCAGTACGCCGGGAGCCCCCGTCTCCACCCGAGCCAGCTTCACGGTAGAAGCCGGCCGGCCCGGCCTCGAGCTGAGCTGACCACCTGTCGAAGGGCCGGGCGGTGTCCGCCCGGTCCTTCGTCGTACTCAGTACATGTCGCCTCGCTGCCCGTCGGGCTCGTCCCCGGCCAGGACTGTGTGGCTCGGGGAGCTGGGTGAGACGGTGGCCGTCACGGGTGCGAAGGCCGCCAGCAGGAGAGCGGTCGCCAGCAGGCGCTTGATCATCGTCGGATCCTCTCGGTGGGTGTCCCCCGACTCTGCGGGCGGCCCGTCCCGGCGACCAGGTACAACTCGTACAGTTCACCCGTACAAATCGCTCACCTGGCGTACGGCGGGCTGTTTTTGTCCTCTCAAAGGCCATCGTTGTCAGTGACCGTCAGTGCACCCGACGGGGCAATCTGCGCACGGTGTGGCGTGGTCATGCGTGATTAGCTGCGGTTACCTCTCGCTGTATCAGCTACTTGCGGATAACGTTGTCTCTCGACCTGACCGCCACCGACCGGAGCCCGATCACCGTGACAGTGCAGATCACCCGCCCATGAGCGCTGACTCAGCGACCGTTCTCGGCATCGACATCGGCGGCACCAAGATGGCCGCCGCCCTGGTGGCCGCCGACGGCACGATCCTCACCGAGGATCGGATCCTCACCCCGCCCGGCGACGCCGATCAGGTCTTCGGCGCGCTCGCGGAACTCGTCGAGCGGGTGGCCGGCGGTACGACGCCGATCGCGGTCGGGATCGGGTCGGCGGGTCCGCTCGACCTGACCCACGGACTGGTCTCCCCGGTGAACATCACCGGCTGGCGCAACTTCCCCCTGGTCGACCGGGTCCGCGCGCTGGTCGGCGACGTACCGGTCGAGCTCGGCGTCGACGGGCACTGCTTCGCGCTCGGTGAGTCCTGGACCGGCGCGGGGCGGGCGGTCGACACGCTGCTCGGCATCGTGGTCTCGACCGGCGTCGGCGCCGGCATCGTCGTCGACGGGAAGCCGATGCTCGGGCAGTCCGGGAACGCGGCGCACCTCGGGCACATGGTGGTCGATCTGGACGGCGAGGCGTGCGCCTGCGGTTCGTACGGATGCGTCGAGACGTACGCGAGTGGGCCGCGGATGGTCGCTCGCGCGAAGCGTCGCGGCTGGCGTACGGACGAGCAGGTGGATGCGGCGGTGCTGTCCGCGGACGCCGCGGCGGGGGACGAGATCGCGCTCGCGGTGTTCGACGACGGGGCGCAGGCGCTTGCCGCAGGCATCGTTGCGACGGCCGTCACGGTCGACCTCACGACGGTGGTGATCGGCGGCGGCGTGGCGAAGGCCGGGCCGGTGCTGTTCGACCCGGTGAGCCGGTGGGTGAAGCGGTTGGCTCAGCTGCCGTTCGTCACGGACCTGACTGTCGAGCCTGCGCAGCTCGCGAACGCTGGGTTGCTGGGTGCTGCTCGGTTGGCTTGGGCGACCACCTGAGCGGGCTGCTTCCTTGGGCGGCCTCCTCCCCTGAGCCCGCTCGCCTGAGCCCGACTCTCCCCTGAGCCGATCCGACCGCGCCGCGGGCGCGGCTCTTCGGCGTACCCGGATGATTGAATTTTGTCCGACAGTCCGACGGGAAACCGCGTGTGACAGCGGCAGCACCGGCTGCAGGCATTACACACAGTTGCGCCGCGCGGAAAGGGATCTCCCGCGCAATTTTGCGCAATTCTTACGCCAATGCCGAAAAGTCTGTAACGGCGACCCCTGTCCACGCGATGCAACGGATGGATGGGGTGGGGGCACGTCATCCAAGGGCAATCAGGGGGGCCTGCATGCCAGGGATTGACCGCTTGCGAGTGCGGCGGAGAGGCGACTCTCCGCCGCGCACGCGGGCTCAGGAAGTTTCGTACGCACGTCCACCAGCGTTGTCCGGGGCAACGCTCGACCAGAGGGACAGGTCTTGATGGACGTCGCCGTCCTCGTGGTCTTCGCACTCTTCTTCACCGCGCTGGTGGTCGTCACCACCAGCGCTCACGGCCGTCTGCGTGCGTCGGTACGCCGCCCGCGGCTGTTCCAGCTGGTCGTGTTCGGCGTCGCCGCCGCGACGGTTCCCGTCGACGTGTACGCCGTGATCTACGGCACCGTCGCCGGCGTACCGGTCGCCGAGGTCGCCGACCGCCTGCTGCTCCTGAACGTCGCCGCCTCGTGCGGCGTCGCGGCCCTGCACGAGTCCCTCCGGGGACGCGCCATCTCCGCCGTGCTCGACCCGGACGACCCGTCCGAGTCCGAGCAGCCGGTCCGGATGGGCGTGCTGGGCTGGACCGGCCCACTGATCGCGCTGGTCGCGGTCACCGCCGTCGTCGCGGTCGGATCCCGTGGGAACGGGGACGAGCTCGGCAACGTCGGATCCGTCTGGGCCGTTTACTCGCTGCTCATCTGCGTCATCAGTGCCTACGCACTGCTGCGCCGGCGGGCGGTGAGTGCGATCGATCCTCAGGAGGGATGAGGATCGTCGCGGGTTCTGCACCGCGGACGGTGGGCCGATGACTGCGGGAGGGCCGTCACCGGAACTCACACCCCCGTCCACGGTGCAGAACCGACGTCCAGCGCTGTTACCGCCCGCCCGGTGCTCACCGGGCGGGCTCGCTGTTTGTCTTTTGTTCGGTACGCCGCCGGCACGCTGCTCGCCGTACTGCGGTCTGCTGGTGCTCGCAGATCTGGCGAATCGGCTCGGGCTGAGGCTTGCACGAATGCGGCCGACCAGCCCGCGCGTGCTGAGGCCGCTCCGGCCGAGGGAAAGCGTTAGGCGCGTAGGCGATCAGGCTCGCGCCGGGCCGCGCCGGCTGCCCAGGGCGGGCTTGTTGCGGCGCGGAGAGGACTGGCTTCTCTCCCCGCCCTTCCCAGGGGCGAGGTGGGCGGAGCCCACGAGCCCGTCAGTCCTGAGCCGCTCCGGCTCGGGGAGCCGGCGGCGGTCCAGCATGCCGCACGGGCAGCCTCCCCCGGGGCGGGCCGCACGGGCAGCCTCCCCGGGGCGGGCTTGTTGTGGCCCCGGCCCCGCGGAGAAGGACAGGCCTCTCTCCCTCTCCGCCTTTCCGGGGGCGAGGTGGGCGGAGCCCACGAGCCCGGGACCCCTGTAGTTGTTAGTCCTTGAGCCACTCTGGCTCGGGGAGTTGGCGGCGGTCGAGCTTGCCGGCCGCGTCCAAGGGGAGCTCCTCGATGGGGATGAGGTCCGCGGGGACCAGGTAGATCGGGAGTTCCTTCGTCAGCTCGAGCATCAGCCGCGCGAGGACTGCCGGGTCCTCATCGTCGAGGACGACGTAGCCGATCAGGCACGTGTCACCAGCCGGGTTGACGCACGCCACGACGACCGCGTCGATGACGCCGTCGAGGTCGGCGAGGACGTGCTCGGTCTCGCCGGGCTCGACGCGGTGGCCGCGGATCTTGACCTGGTCGTCGACCCGTCCCAGGTAGTCCAGCGTCCCGTCCGGACGCCAGCGCCCGAGGTCGCGCGTCCGGTACAACCGGCTCCCGGGCATCGAAGGATCGCCCACGAACGACGTCATCGTCTCGTCCGGCCGCCCGATGTAGCCCTGGGCAACGGCTACTCCCCCGAGGTGGATCTCGCCGACCGCACCGACCGGCACCGGCCGCAGCGCCTCGTCCAGCAGCCGCACGACGACACCGTCGATCGGCCGACCGATCGACGGCCGGTCCTCGGCCGGGTCGACCTGGTGGATGGTCGTCACCACCGACGCCTCGGTCGGCCCGTACTCGTTGTACAGCAGGCATTCCGGGTGCGCCGCGAGGAAGTCGCGGATCCCGTGGGTCAGCACCATCGCCTCGCCGCCGGCGACGATCTCGCGCAGCGCCGGCAGTTCGGGCATCTCGTCCATCGTCGCGAGCAGCGCGGTCAGCGGCGTGAACGTCATGAACAGCCGCTCGATCCCGTGCTCGGTGAGCGCGGCAACGACCGCGTCCGGGTCGTACCGATCGTCCTCGCCGATCAGCACCAGCGCGGCACCCGACGCGAGCGCGGTGAACATCTCCTGCACGTGCACGTCGAACCCGAACGACGTCCACTGCAGCGTCCGCAGCGACGACCGCGACCGCAGGTAGTGCCGGATCAAGTTCACCGGACCACGATGCGGAACCGCGACACCCTTCGGGTTCCCGGTCGATCCCGACGTGTAGATGCAGTAGGCAACATCATCGGCCGCGGCCTTCACCGGCGGCGCCTGATCAGCCCGTACGTCGTTGTCGGCCGCAACCACCGGCACCAGCCGCAACCCGAGCCGGTCCGCAAGCGCCGCGTCGTCACCAACCAGCGCCACCGCGCCCGCATCGGCCGTCATGAAGGCCCACCGCGCCTCCGGCACTCCAGGATCCAGCGGCAGGTAAGCAGCCCCGGACTTCAACACAGCCAGTACGCCGACCACGAGCTCAGCCCCACGCGCAACCCGTACGGCGACCAGCTGCCCCGGCTTCACGCCGAGATCAACGAGCTGCCAGGCAACAGCATTAGCGCGCCGATCCAGTTCGGCGTACGAGATCTCGCGCTCGCCGTGAATCAGCGCGATCGCGTCCGGCGTACGGGCGACCTGCTGCTCGAACAGCGTGTGCAGCCCGCTCAACTCACCGCTGACCACCGCGTTCCGCCGAACCCGTCCGACCGGACCGCTAGCAGGCGCAGCGCCTTCGAGCTCGCGCAGCGCGAGCCGGTCGGACTCGATCGGCAGCATCAGATCCGGCAGCGCCATCGCCGGCTGGGCGAGCGCGCGACGCAGCACCGCTTCGAGATAGTCGAGCAGCCGCTTGATCGTCGACTCGTCGAACAGGCCGGAGCGGTAATCCGCCGTACAGGTAATGCCCTGCGAGTGGTTCGCGAGCGTGAGCCTGAGGTCCAGGCCGGCCGGCAGTTCGTCGGTGGTCGGTTCGAAGACGACCAGGACCTGGTAGAGCGGGTCCTGCTCGAGTACGGCGAGGTCGGCGCCGGCGTGGTCGAACGCGCCGGTCGTTGCCTCACGCACCCTTTGGGCCAGCTCGCCGAGGTCCGGTTCGCCGGACAGGTCGATCCTGAGCGGCAGCGGGGTGGGCTCCTGGCTGCGCAGCGCGGCCGCGCCGATGGTGATGTCGTCCTGCGCCGCGAACCGGCCGAGCACCGTGCCGACCGCCGCGAGCATCGTCATCAGCGGACTGAGCCGACGCTGCCGGCTGAACGCGAACACGGCCTCGCCGAGCCCGGCGTCCAGTTCGTGCACCAGCGCCGCCGTACCGGCTGCTGCCTCGGGACGAGCCTTGTCCGCCGGGAGTACGAGCGGCTGAGCGCCGCTCAGCGCGGCCTGCCAGTACTGGATCGCCGCGCGCTGCCGGGCGCGCTCGGCCTCGATGGTTGCCGCGTCGCTCTGTTCCGCGGACGCGCTGCCTTGGCCCGAGCCCGCTCCAGCCTGACCCGCGCCGGCATGCGGCGTGCCGCCGACGTGCGGCGCACCGGTCTGCCCAGCTTCTACGCCGCTCTGCACCTGCGGTACGTCGCCCAGCAACGCGAGCTGCTCGTGCATCAGCTTGGTGACACCGTCGACCAGCTGGCTGGCAACGCGCAGCTGCTGCGACATCAACGCGGCCATGCCCGAACCAGGCAGGTCCGCTTCGCTCGTCGCCGAGGCCGCGGCGTCAACCTTCGCCGCCAACTCCGCGAGGCCCGACCCGAGCACCGCGAGCGCAGCGCGCGCGTTCGGCTCTTCCTTCTTCGGGACCTCGGGCAGCACCCTGATCCGCGCCGGCTTCAGCGTCACCGGCCTCGCCTTCTTCGGCTGCGCGGCGAACGCCGACGGCGGCGTCTTCGCGGCAACCGCCGACGCGAGCTTGTGCGGCGTGATCAAGTCCTCGAACAGCGCCTCGGCCTTCACCTCGACGTCGAACTTGCGGAACACCTCGTCCAGCACGCGCTGCATCGACGCCGGATCGGCACCGAGCTCGGCGAACGAGTGGTCGACGGTGACGTCGTACGGGTCGAGTCCGAGCTGCTCGCTGGTCAGGTCGAGCACCAGGTCGAGCGACTCGCGGTACCGCTCGGCGACGACCTCGGGATCGGCGGCCGCGGCGTACCCGGACTCGTCGGCCGCGGGCTTCTCCTCGGCCGCTGCGTTCTGCTCGGTTGCGGTCTTCTGCTCGGTTGCGGTCTTCTCTTCGGCTGCGGGCTTCTGCTCGACGACCGGCGCGGCTTGCGCCGGTACGACGATCACGCGGTCGACGTCGTCGGCCGGGATCGCGAACGGCGACTCCTCCTCGGCTGCCTCCGGCTCCGCGGCGACCTCGGTGGTCTTCGCGGCCGGCGGATCGAGCGGGATCCGCTTCAGCGCACCGCTCGTCCGCTCGACCGGACGCAGATCGTCGGCCGGCTCCTCGACCCGCGCGGCCTTCGCCTGCGTCGGCTCCGGCGCCCGGGTCGCGAACACGTCGACCGGGTAGTGCGTCCGCCGGAACGGGTACGTCGGCAGCGGCACGCGCCCGCCGTCGGCGTACACCTTCGCCCAGTTGATCTCGGTGCCCTGCAGGTACAGCTCGGCGAGCCCGTTCATCGTCGCCAGCACCGGGTCCTGCCCGAGGCGCTGCGCGGGAATCCAGGTGCTGTTCGGCGCGATCCGACGACCGGCCGGTGACAGTACGGCGTCCGGCCCAAGCTCCAGGAACCGTCGGCACCCGGCCGCGGTCAACGCCTCGACCGCGTCACCGAACAACACCGGCTGGCGCAGCTGGCCGACCAGGTAGTCCTCGTCAAGCTTCGTGCCGCTCTCCAGCAGCTCGCCCGACCAGGACGACACCATCGGCGTGCGCAGTGGCCGAAGCTTGACCTTGGCAACGATCTCGGCGAAGTCGGACAGGATCGGGTCGACCAGCGAGCTGTGGAACGCGCGATCGACGTCGAGTCGTTGCCACGACACCTGCAACCGGTCGAGCTGCTCGGCCAGCTGCCCGACGATCACCTCGGACCCGGCCAGCACGAACGACTGCGGACCGTTGCCCGCAGCAACCTCAACGCCAGGCGTCTTGGCCAGTTCGCGGACCCGGTCGGCGTCGGCGCGCACGGCAACCATTGCCCCCGGCACCGTTCCGCGCTGCATCAGCTCGCCACGCTTCGCGGTCAGCCGGACGCCGTCCGCTGTCGACAAAGCGCCAGCGACGCACAGCGCGGCATACTCGCCGACGCTGTGCCCGACGACCAGCGCGGGCCGTACGCCGAACGACTCCCACAGCCTCGCCAGCGCGAGCTCGAACGCGAACAGTGCCGGCTGCGCGGTCTCGGTCGGCCAGACCCCTTCGGTCCCGGTCGCGGGGGTGAGCAGCAGTTCGAGCAGGCTGCCGCCGAACTCCTCGGCGTACACCTTGTCGCACTCGTCGAGCACCGAACGGAACACGGGGAACCGTGCCGCGAGCCCAGCCGCCATGCCACGGCGCGCCGCGCCCTGCCCGGTGAACGCGTACCCGAGCGGACCGGGCCCGCCGCGCGGAACCTCCGCCGGGATCGCCGATCCGAGCGCCTCCGCGAGCTCCTCCTCCGACGAGCCCGCGACGGCGATCCGGTGCCGGTGGGCCGGGCGACCGAGCGCCGCCGTACCGGCGAGGTCGATCAGGCGGTGCCCGGTGCCGGCCTCGAAGTCGGCGCGGTACAGCTCGGCGAGGTCGCTCAGGCCGTGCGGGTCAGGCGCGGACAGTGCGAGTACAACGGGACCGTCGTCGCCGCGGCGAATCTGGCGCGGCGCCTCTTCGAGGATCACGTGCGCACTGGTGCCCCGGGCATCTATCGCGCTGACGCCCGCTCTTAGCGGCGTACCGGATTTCCAGTCGCCGACCTGTGTGCCGATCACGAACGGGCTGCCGGCCAACTGGAGCTTCGCGTTCGGCCGGTCGTAGTTGATCGTCGGCACGAGCGTGCGGTGCTGCAGCATCAGGATCGTCTTGATCAGCCCGGCCATGCCCGCGGCGCTGGCCAGGTGGCCGATGTTCGGCTTGACCGAACCGATAGTGCAGAACCCGACCTTGTCGGTGTGCTTGCGCAAGGCATTGCTCAGGGCAAGGAACTCGGTGGCGTCGGCGTCCGGCGTACCGGAAGCGCTGGCCTCGACGTAACTGATCGACTCGGCCGGGACACCGGACTTCTCCAGCGCGCGCTCGACGAGCTCGACCTGATCGCCTTCACTGACAGCGGATCCACGGATCACGGCGTACACGGTGTCGCCGTCGGCGATCGCCTGATCGAGCCGCTTCAGCAGCACCGCCGCGACACCGTTGCCACCGACGGTCCCGTCGGCGTCGGCGTCGAACGCCCTCACGTGCCCGCTCGGGGAAAGTATCGATCCGGCACTGGTGTGATAACCCGTTGCCTGAGGCACATGTACGGCGGCCGCGCCCGCCAGCGCGAGGTCGGCGTCGCCGCTCCGCAACGCCTGACATGCGAGGTGCACGGCAACCAACGAGGACGACCAAGCAGCCTGTACGCCGATCGCCGGGCCGGTCAGCCCGAGCCGGTAGGCGACGCGGGTCGCGAGGTTCTCGCCCGGCTGCGCGCCGTACAAGTTCATGCCGGACCCGGCGAAGACGCCGATCCTCGACGACGACCCCGCGTGCCCGCCGTGCTCGAGAGCCTGCTGACAAACCTCGAGGAACAACCGCTGCGCGGGGTCCGTCAGCTCCGCCTCGCGGGCGCTGAGCCCGAAGAACGCGGCGTCGAACGACTCGACGTCATCCAGCGCACCGCTGACCGCGACCAGTTCGTCGTCGCCGAACGCTTCGGCATCGCCAGCGCTACGCAGCTCCTCAGGCGAGAACCTGCGGAGACTCTCCACGCCGTTGACGAGGTTGTCCCAGAACTGGTCCAACCCGCCGGCCCCCGGCAGGCGTGCGGCCAGTCCGACTACTGCGACGGGCTCGGCCACCTGACCTGGTGTGGCACCTCGGCCGGCGTGGGCGGGTGCCTTGGTTGCGCCGGCGGGGGCCTTGGCGAGCTCCACCACGGAGACGTCCCCAGCAACCGCAGCCGCAGCCGCCGCAGGCGTGCTGGCCGCCGCAGGCATGCTGGCCGCCGCGGGCGCGCTAGCCGCCGCAGGCATGCTGGCCGCCGCAGGCGCGCTAGCCGCCGCCCCACCGCTCGCCGCCGCCCCACCGCTTGTCGCCGCGGGCCCGCCGGCCGCCGCTACGTCCGCAGAAGCTTCCTCAGCTCCCTCAGCCCCAGCTACGTCTTCCCCGTTCGCACCGGCCGCATTCTCGCCAGGCGCCTTAGTTGGAAGCATCGGCGCAGCAGCAAGCCCCGAAGCCCCGGCTCCGTCGGTGTCCGACACCTGCTCGTCCGACTGTCGATCGTCGCCAGAGGCAACTACCTCCGCCGCCGAAACCTCCCCCGGCCCTTCAGCGGCGGGCTCAGCCGCGCCGCCCTCGGCCTCCGCTTCAGCAGCCGCAGACTCTGCCTGCTCATCACCGTCACCGGTAGACGATTCATCCGCCGGTACGTCGTCGGCCGCCGACGCCTCGATCGACTGCTCGGCCACTGCCTCTGTGTCGTCCGCGTCATCGGCCATCTCGCCCGACGGCTCCGCGTCGCCAGACTCCAGCAGATCAGCCGACGTGACCATCTCGGCAGACTCCACGACGTCAGCCGTCGTAGCCGGGCCTTCTAGTTCGGCGCGGTGTCCTGCATCCTCAGCCGGCACCTCGCTCGCACCCATCGAGGCCTCGCTGCCCGGTGGCACCTCGGCCGACGTCACGCCCGCCTTCTGCGCCTCGCCTTCCGACGAAGCCTTCTCGATCGACTGCGCACCTACCGGCGAAGCGTTGTCGCCAGACGAAGCCTCGCCAGTCGACACGACGGCGTCGTCGCCGGAGGATCCTGCCGGCAGTTCGTCATCGGCAACCAAGGCCTCCGCCGACCGCGCGTCCTCTACCTGCTCAACAGCCGAGTCACCATCACCCGCACCAGCCTCGTCGCCGGCCCCAGCAGTCGCCAACGGCACGTCCTCGTCAACCGTCGAGGTCTCCCCCGCGCTCGACGCCGAATCCGCCCGCTGCGTGTCCTCCGCCGACGCGGCATCCCCCGCCGACGCAGATCCCGCAGCCGACGCACCAGCCTCAACCGGCGCCGCGTCCTCAGCGGGCCCAGCGTCCTCAGCCGGCGCCGCCTCCTCGGCCGACACAGCTTCCGCCGCCAACGCACCTTCCTCGGCGGCTACGGCTTCCGCCGCCGACGCGGATCCCTCAGCCGAGGCACCAGCCTCAACCGGCGCCGCGTCCTCAGCCAGCGCCGCATCCTCGGCAGGCCCAGCGTCCTCGGCCGCCACAGCTTCCGCCGCCGACGCACCCTCCTCGTCGGCTACGGCTTCCGTCGCCGACGTGGCTCGCTCGGCCGACGCAGCAGCCTCAGCCGCCCCAGCGGTCGCCGTCTTCACGGCACCCTCGGCCGATGCAGCGTTCGCGGTCGTCGGAGCGACGTCGGAGGCCGCAGCCGCGTCGGCCGGCTCGTCGGCAGATACCGGCGCCTTGGTCGCCCGTGCGTCGTCAGACCCCTGTACGTCGGCCTGTCGTACAGCGCTGTCCGGATGCGCGTCGCCAGTTCCCTGCACACCGTCGGACCGTCGTACCGCGTCAGCCGGACGCTCGTCGTCACCTTCGGCCACGTCGTCGGCCGGCTGTACGTCGTCGGCAGGTCGCGTGCTGGCGGAGGCCTGCGCGCCTTCGGTCGACGGCTGCTCCCCCACGAGCTCCTCGACCGGGGCTACCCCGGCAGGCGGTTCGTCGGCGGTGGCCATCGCGGAAGTGAGGGGCTCGGCAGCGTCATCGTCTGCACGTGCTTCGCCTGCAGCCTGCTCGACGGCAGGACGCTTCTCCGCGTCCGCGTCCGCGGCCTCGGCCTCGTCCGACGGCTCGTCGCCGATCGGCGGTACGGCCGTTGCCTCGTCAGCGCGGGCGGACGCCGGTACGTCGGCATCAGCTGCCGCAGGCTGAGGCTCCTCGGTTCGGCCCGTGCCGGTCTCCGCAGCATCCACATCGGCTGGTGCCGTGCCAGTCTTCGCGGCATCCGCATCAGTTGGTGCCGCGACGGACTGTGCGATATCCGCATCAGCTGGTGCCGCGACGGACTGCGCGATATCCGCATCAGCTGGTGCCGCGACGGACTGCGCGGTTTCCGTCGTGCCCGACGGCTTGTCGACGGCAGCAGGTTCGGCGGCTGCCTCGTCGGCGCGGGCTGACGTCCCTACGGCGACGTCAAGCGCCTCAGGCTGAGACCCATCGCTCGACGCCGCGCCGCTTTGCGCTGCGTCGGAGTCGGAGTCGGAGTCGGAGTCGGCTGACAGTTCGCCGCCGCCGGTCGGTTCGGCGGCAGCCTCGGTGGTGTCACCCGATGCCGGTACGTCGGCGTCAGCTGCCTCGGGGTGCGGCGCATCGGTCTGCGGTGCGTCGGCCGGGTGGTCGTCGGCACCTGTCGCGGCCTGCTGACGGGAGTCGGCAGCTGCGTCCAGGGGCTCGGCGGATGCGCTTTCGGCTGGGAGGCCGTCAGTCTGCTCTTCCGCCCGTACGACGTCCTGCTCTTCCGCCCGTACGACGTCGGTCGGGCGTGCCTCGTCGTGCGACTCGTCGCCTGCTGCCGGCGAGGCTGTCTCGCCCGCAGACTCCTCGGCCGAGGAGTCGTCTGCGTCTGCCGACGGACGAGTCTCGTCGGAAGCGTCAGCTGAGGCCACCTCGGCGGAAGGCTCGTCGCCGTCCGCGACCGAGAGCTTGTCGCCGACCGCGGCGGACTTCTCGCGATCCAGGACCGAGGGCTTCTCGCCGTCCGCGGCAGAGGCCTTCTCGCCGTCCGCGGTGGAGGACGCCTCGCGATCCGCGACCGAGAGCTTGCCGCCGTCCTCGGCGGAGAACTTGGCGCTGTCCTCGGCGGAGAGCTTGGCGCTGTCCTCGGTGGAAGACTTCTCGCTGTCCTCGACCGTGGTTGCATCGGTCTGGCCGGCTTCGCTGACGGAGTCGTCGGCGGACGACAGCGCGTCGACTGGCTCGTCTTCGCTCGCGGACTTGTCGCCGGACGCAGGCGACAACGCGTCGGCGGATTCGTCCTCGGTGACGGACTTGTCGGCGGGCGCAGAGGACGACGCGTCGGTCGGCTGCGCTTCGGTGGTCGACTCGTCGGCGGGCGCGGAGGAAGGTGCGTCGGCTGGCGTCGCCTCGGAGGAGGTTGGGTCGGCGTCCGAGGTGGGTGCGGGGGCATCGGCGGGTGCTTCGACGCGGACTGCTTCGGAGGGCTGTACTCGCGGGAGGACGGTGGTAGGCGTCTCCTCGCCGAGGTCGACGGGGGTCGGCGCTTGCTCGTCGAGGGATCGATCGGCGGAAGCGTCCGAGCGAGCGTCGGTCGGGGTCACCTCCGACGGGAGGTCCACCGCGTCTGCTGATGCCGACGTACGGGCGTCGTCGGACGATTCAGCCACGTCCGCCATGGCGGACTTGCCGTCGTCTGCGGACGAGAGGGCGTCGGATGCGAGCGCGTCCTGGTCGGCTGATGCCGACGTACGAGTGTCGTCGGACGGTTCAGCCGTCTTCGCCACGGCGGACGACTTGCCGTCGTCCGCGGACGACGGTGCGTCGGATGCGAGCACGTCCTGATCGGCTGATGCCGACGCACGGGCGTCGTCGGGCGATTCAGCCGCGTCCGCGACGGCGGACGACTTGCCGTCGTCCGCGGACGACGGTGCGTCGGATGCGAGCGCGTCCTGATCAGCTGATGCCGACGGACGGGCGTCGTCGGACGGTTCAGCCGTCTTTGCCTCGGCGGAGGGCTTGTCGCCGGCGGCGGGCGTGAGGGGGTCGGCTGGCTGTGCCTCGTCGTCGGGTTGGTCGGCGGACGCGGATACGGGTGCGTCGGACGGGGGCGCCTCGGACTGGAGTGCGTCTGTGCTCGGTGCGGTCGGCTCGGACGGCGAACCGTCGGCTGCTAGCTCCGCGGCCGTGTGGGTGTCGGCCGAGGCTTCCGCGGGGGTCGGGTCGGGCGAGGTTCCATCGGCGCCGGTGGAGGCGGCCGTTTGGGTGTCGGCCGAGGCTTCCGCGGGGGTCGGCTCGGGCGAGGTTCCGTCGGCGTCGGTGGAGGCGGCCGCATGAGGGTCGGTGATGGACTCAGGGGGCGTGGAAGGGACGGCGTCGGAGGATGCCTGGTTGTCGTACGCCGAGTCCTCGCGCGGCTCGGGAGCGGCGTCGGGGAGTGACTGTGACTCGTCGGACTCGGAGGTCTCGCGGGGGTTGGCGGGGTCTGCCTGGAGAGGCGCTTCGCCGTAGGTCGATGGCTGGTCGTGCTCGGGGTCCTCGTTCGCCTCTTCCTCGTGGCGGTTGGCGCCGAGGGTGGGGCGTTCGGGGGGTTTGGGGATGGAGTCCTTGATCTCGCGGCGCCAGGCCAGGCGGACGACCGGGAGCTCCATGGTGCGTTCGGCGGGGTCTTCCTCGAAAGTCGGGGGCGACGCGGCCGGGTCGAGGGGGTCGATGGTCGGTGTGCCGGAGGCACCCGGAAGAGCAGACGAGGCGCCCGTGTACGCGCCTGAGGCGCCGGGGATGCCGGAGGAGGGACCGGAGAGACCCGGAGCGCCGGAGGCATCGGCTGACGCAAGAGCACCCGAGGCACCAGTCGAGCCGGGAGTGCCAGGGGCATCGGCCGGCGCGGGAGCACCAGAGACACCAGAGGCGCCAACCGAGCCGGGAGCACCCGAGGCGCCGGCCGAGCCGGGAGCGCCAGGCGCACCAGCGGGGGCAGCCCCAGCAGGCCGGAGCGGTCTTGACTGGTCGAAGCTGTTTTCGATCCAGCGTTGTTTGAGGAGGGGGCGGAGGATCTTGCCGCCGGGTGTGGTCGGGAACTGGTGCCTGGGGACCGCGACGAGCTGGGCCGACAGGGCGAGGCGGTCGAGCAGGGCCGCGTGGATGGCGTCAGGCAGGTCGGGGCGGGCGCCGGGGACGTCGGCGTAGAAGACCATCAGGCGGTCGGTGCCGGTGGTGCTGTCGGCGATGCCGCAGGCGGCGATCAGGCCTTCGGGGGCGCCGGGGACGCTGCCGGCGACGGCTTCGATCTCGTGGGCGTAGTGGTTCTCGCCGTTCAGGACGATGCGTTCGCTGTCGCGGCCGGTGATGACGACCTGGCCGCCGGCGATGAACGCCTGGTCGCCGGTCGCGAGCCACTTGCGGGCCGGCCAGTTGCCGACCGGGAAGGCAGCGCGGTCGGCCTCGGGGTTGCCGAGATAGCCGGGCGTCACCCGAGCGGAGGCGACCTGGAGCTGGCCGATCCGGCCTTCGGGGAGTACGGCGCCGTTCGGGCCGACGATGCGGACCGTCGTACCGGGGGCCGGTGCTCCGACCGACAGCAGGCTCAGTACGCCGGGAGCGTCGACCCGCGGCTTCCCGGGGCGGGCGACCGCAACCTTTCCAGAGGGGGTGTGCTGGTCGACCCACTCGACGACGCCGGTCGGGGGGATGCGGACGCGGTGCACGTTCGGGGTGAGGCCGGGGCGGGCGAACGTGATGCCGGTGACGGTCTCGGTCATCCCCCACGCGGCGACGAAGGTCTCCGGTACGACGCCGAAGCGGTTCGTCAGCCGGAGGAACTCGCTCATCACCGGCACGGTGATCTGCTCGCCGCCGCTGACCAGGCTGCGCAGCGCCGAGAGGTCCCAGTGGCGGTCGGGCTCGCCGGCGATCGCGGTGGTGACGAGGCGGTAGCCGAAGTTCGGGGACCACGAGTGGTTGACCCGGTGCTGGTCCATCAGGTCGAGCCAGCGCAGCGGGTTCGCGACGATCCAGCCGGTGTTGACGTGGATGTTGGTGCAGCCGGTGAAGACGGGCAGCAGGTGGTAGAGCAGGAACGCGCCGCTCTGGTCGAGCGGGAGCCAGTTGAGCGTGACCTGGCCGGGGCGGACCGGCAGCATCGCCGGCGTACCGGCGGCGAACTCGACCAGACCGCGGTGCGTCAGCTGCGTGAGCTTCGGCGTACCGGTGCTGCTGCCGGACGACATCATCAGTACGGCGACGTCGTCGGCCGCGGGGCGGTGGAAGTCCGAGGTGGGCTCGTGGCCGGCGAGGGCGTCGGGGTCGAGGACCGGGAGGCCGAGGTCGTCGGGGAGGTCGCTGGGGCGGCCGATCAGGACGGTCCAGCCGAGCAGGTCGGTGACCTTGCGGAGGCGTTCGCGGCCCTCCTCGGAGCGGTCGCCGGCGGGTGACGGGGAGATCAGCAGCGGGCGGATGCCGCCGAGGGTGCAGGCCCAGAACGCGGCGAAGAAGCCGACGGGTTCGGTGCAGTGCACGACCGCGGGGTCGCCGGCGCGGACGCCGTTGGCGCGCAGGCCGGCCAGGATGCGGGCGGCGAGCTCGAGCAGCGTCGGGAAATCGAGGCGGGTCTCGCGGCCGTCGGGGCCGATCTCGACGACGCCGGCGGTGCCGAAGTCGCGGGCGGCGCGCAGCAGCGCGCTCGGCAGGTCACGGGGGTACCCGGCCGGGATCATCAGGGCCGGCCCGGTGCTGATCGCCGGTCGGTCCGCGCCGTTCCTCACCACTCGGTAGCCACCACCAGCTCAGCCTGCTCCGGAGCAGGCTGATTGAAACCATCCAGTACGACGTACTGGCGGTCGATCACCGGGCGGGGTGAGCGGGGTGCAGGCTGGGTACGGCTGTGGACCTCAGCGGCGCCAAGTCGGCGACCCACGGACACGCGCCTCCCCAACTGGACGGAGCCGGGCTCAGGGCACACCCGTCTCGCTCTCACCGACAGAACAGGCCCCGTAAACAGCCGGGCGGCGATGCCTCATCGTGCCGACCGACAGCCGTGAACCCTACCAGCCGGCGGGTGGGCCGGAGGAGTCCGTTCTCAGCAGCCGAAAGTTAAGAATTTCGCCGACCGCTGACAGAGAAGACAACGAGCGTCGGCCCGATCGGATACGGGCGGACGGGCAGCTGGCGCGAAGACGCCAGGAACAGGCGGAGGGTGGGTGCTGAGGGGATCGAACCCCCGACATCTTCCTTGTAAGGGAAGCGCTCTACCGCTGAGCTAAGCACCCGCGAGCGACGTACTTTACCCGAATCCGGGGACCAGTTCGGACAGGGCGGCGGCGTAGTCGTCCGGGTCCCGCGCGTCCGGTACGTCGTTGACCACCGACCACCGCACGACCCCCGCGGGATCGATCACGAAGGTCCCCCGCAGCGCGCATCCACGCTCCGCGTCGAACACCCCGTACGACGAGGCGATCGCCCCGTGCGGCCAGAAGTCGCTCAGCAGGGCGAACTCCAGCCGCGCGGACTCGGCATACGCCCGCAGTGTGAACATCGGGTCGCAGGAGACCCCGACGAAGTCCGCCGCATCGAGCAGGTCGGGCCGGTCCCGCAACGCCTCCAGCTCGCTCGTGCAGACCCGGCTGAAGGCGTACGGGTAGAACACCACGACCACCGGCCGCCCGCCCCGAAGGGAGCTGAGGCGGAACGGCTCGCCGTGCTGCGTGCGTGCGGTGAAGTCCGGAGCCGCGCTGCCGACCAGGTGGGCGGCAGCGGGGCTCACTTCTTGACTCGCGGCGACTTCGGCATCACCAGTTTGGTGGCGGACCAGTCATCGGTCACCGTCAGGCTGCTGGTCGTGGACAGTCCGGCGGTCGGTGCTGCCTCGGCGACGTCAGCGGCGTCGACGTAGCCGTCCCGGCCGACCTTCGGCGTCATCAGCCACACCACGCCGCCGGCCTTCAGGTCGGTCAGGACGTCGAACAGCGCGTCAACCAGGTCGCCGTCACCGTCCCGGAACCAGAGCAGCACGACGTCCACGACGTCATCGGTGTCCTCGCCGACGAATTCCTCGCCGGTCGTCTCCTGGATGGCGTCGCGCAGGGCGTCGTCGCAGTCCTCGTCGTAGCCGAGCTCCTGGACGACCCAGCCGCTCTCCAGGCCGAGCCGGCTCGCCATGTTCGGCTCGCCGCTCTTGCCGTCCGCGTGGTCCGCGGTCGCGCTCACGTGTCCTCCTCCGTCGTCCCCGGGGCCCGGGGGTAGGCGTCAGTAGCAGTAGTCCATCGTGGCCTACCGCGTCGCGCAAGTATGCACGAGGGTTCCGTGACGTGTCCGGTATCCGCGTGCCGCGGAGGGGGCGTGTCCGCTCCCACCGCCGCCCCGAGGGCGGATCTTGCTCTGGAAGGGACGCAAAGTAGAACGCATTCCGAACAGGTGACAGGATTGCTAGGAGTACCGACTAGTGCTTGGCAGGATCGACTAGACAGAACGGCAGGACACCGTGGCTTCCGGACACGAACCACCAGCCATCATCACCGAGGGGATGCCGACCCAGCTCCCCGACATCGACCCCGACGAAACTCGTGAATGGGTCGAATCGCTCGACGCCGTGCTGGACGAGCGTGGCAAGGCGCGAGCGCGCTACCTGATGCTCAAGCTGATCGAGCGGGCCCGGGAGCGGCAGGTCGGCGTACCTGCGCTGCGGAGCACCGACTACATCAACTCGATCCCGCCCGAGCGCGAGCCGTGGTTCCCCGGTGACGAGCACATCGAGCGGCGGATCCGGGCCTTCATCCGGTGGAACGCCGCGGTGATGGTCAGCAAGGCCAACCGCAAGGGCCTCGAGGTCGGCGGCCACATCGCCACCTACCAGTCCGCGGCCAGCCTGTACGAGGTCGGTTTCAACCACTTCTTCCGCGGCAAGGACGACCCGGGCGGTGGCGACCAGATCTTCATCCAGGGCCACGCCTCCCCGGGCATCTACGCGCGCGCGTTCCTCGAGGGCCGGCTCACCACCGACCAGCTGGACGGGTTCCGCCAGGAGGTCTCCCGCGGGCCGCACCAGGGCCTGTCGTCGTACCCGCACCCGCGGTTGATGCCGGACTTCTGGGAGTACCCGACGGTCTCGATGGGTCTGGCGGCGCTGGACTCGATCTACCAGGCCCGGTTCAACCGGTACCTGCACAACCGCGGCATCAAGGACACCAGCGACCAGCACGTCTGGACGTTCCTGGGTGACGGCGAGATGGGTGAGCCGGAGTCGCTCGGCGCGATCGGCCTGGCCGCCCGCGAGGAGCTCGACAACCTCACCTTCGTGATCAACTGCAACCTGCAGCAGCTGGACGGACCGGTCCGCGGCAACGGCAAGGTCATCCAGGAGCTGGAGGCGTTCTTCCGCGGCGCCGGCTGGAACGTCATCAAGGTGGTCTGGGGCCGCGAGTGGGACGCGCTGCTGGCCCAGGACCACGACGGCGCGCTGGTGAACAAGATGAACACCACCCCGGACGGTCAGTTCCAGACCTACTCGGTCGAGTCCGGCGAGTACATCCGCAACAACTTCTTCGGCGGCGACCAGCGGCTGCGGCAGATGGTCAGCAACCTGTCCGACGAGGACCTGCGCAAGCTGCCCCGCGGTGGTCACGACTACCGCAAGGTGTACGCCGCGTTCAAGAGCGCCAAGGAGCACGTCGGCCAGCCGACCGTCATCCTCGCCCAGACCGTCAAGGGCTGGACGATCGAGGCGCTGGAGGGCCGCAACGCGACCCACCAGATGAAGAAGCTGACCTCGGACGACCTGAAGCTGTTCCGCGACCGGCTCTACCTGCCGATCGAGGACAAGGACCTCGAGGACGCCTACAACCCGCCGTACTTCCACCCCGGCACGGACTCGCCGGAGTACCAGTACATGATGGAGCGCCGGCGTCAGCTCGGTGGCTTCCTGCCCGAGCGGCGGGTGGCCCCGAAGACCACGCTGAAGCTGCCCGGCGACAAGGTGTACGCGCCGCTCAGCAAGGGCAACGAGAAGACCCCGGTCGCCACCACGATGGCGCTGGTGCGGCTGTTCCGCGACCTGATGAAGGACCCGGAGATCGGCCACCGGATCGTCCCGATCGCCCCGGACGAGTACCGCACGTTCGGCATGGACTCGATGTTCCCGACGGCGAAGATCTACTCGCCGCACGGGCAGACCTACGAGTCGGTCGACCGCGCGCTGCTGCTGTCGTACAAGGAGTCGGCCCAGGGCCAGCTGCTGCACGAGGGCATCAGCGAGGCCGGCGCGATGGGGTCGATGATCGCGGCGGCGACGGCGTACGCGACGCACGGCGAGCCGATGATCCCGTTCTACATCTTCTACTCGATGTTCGGGTTCCAGCGGACCGGCGACTCGCTCTGGGCGCTCGGCGACCAGCTCGGGCGCGGCTTCCTGGTCGGCGCGACGGCAGGCCGTACGACGCTGACCGGTGAGGGTCTGCAGCACGCCGACGGGCACTCGCCGCTGCTCGCCTCGACGAACCCGGCGGCCGTGCACTACGACCCCGGTTTCGCCTACGAGGTCGCGCACATCGTCAAGGACGGGCTGCGCCGGATGTACGGCTACGGCCTGGACAAGGACAAGCCGTTCGGCGAGGACGTCTTCTACTACCTGACCGTCTACAACGAGCCGGTCGCGCAGCCGGCCGAGCCGGAGAACCTCGACGTCGCGGCCCTGCTCAAGGGCATGTACCGCTTCAGCGAGGGTCAGGCCGAGGCCGACGCGCCGCGGGTCCAGCTGCTCGCCTCCGGTGTGGCGCTGCCGTGGGTCCGCAAGGCCCAGCAGATCCTCGCCGAGCAGTACTCGGTGGCCGCCGACGTCTGGTCGGTCACCTCGTGGAACGAGCTGCGCCGGGACGCGATCGCCGCGGAGGAGCACAACCTGCTCCACCCGGACGAGGACGAGCGGGTTCCGTTCGTCACCGAGCAGCTGAAGGACTCCAAGGGCCCGGTCGTTGCCGTCAGCGACTTCATGCGCGCGGTGCAGGACCAGATCTCCCGCTGGGTCCCGAACGACTACACCTCGCTCGGTACCGACGGCTGGGGTCTGGCCGACACCCGGGCGGCCGCTCGCCGGCACTTCCACGTCGACGCCGAGTCGATCGTGGTCGCCACGCTGGAGATCCTGGCCAAGCGCGGTGACGTCAAGCGCGAGGTGGCCGCCGAGGCCGCCCGCAAGTACCGCATCGACGACCCGACCGCGGTCGCCGGCGTGAAGCAGGAGGGCGCCGGCGCCTGATCCGCGCCTGGTTGCCTGAGCGAAGGGCCGTCCACCTGCCGGGTGGGCGGCCCTTCGTGCGTGAAAACACCCATCGGGTCCCAGCGCGAGTTGGGTAGAACGCCCGACGCCGACCGGCGTCCCGCGCTCCTAGCGTCGAAGAACCTTCAACGACGAGCGGAGACCCAGCGATGTTCACCGAACGGATCGAGACGGTCATCATCGGTGCCGGGCAGGCCGGGCTGGCCACCGGCTACCACCTGCGGCAGCGAGGGCGGCAGTTCGTCGTACTCGACGGCAACGCGCGGGTCGGTGACAACTGGCGGGCCCAGTGGGACACCCTGCGGCTCTACACACCACGCCGGTACGACGGCCTGCCGGGCCTGCCGTTCCCCGGCGACGACCCCTGGTCCTACCCGGGCAAGGACGAGGTCGCCGACTACCTGGAGTCGTACGCCGCCCGCTTCGACCTGCCGGTCCGGAGCAGGACCACGGTCGACCGGCTCGAACCGTCCGGCGACGGCGGGTTCGCCGTGACCACGGGCGACCGCCGCATCCTGGCCGACAACGTCGTGGTTGCCACCGGCACCTTCGGCCGTACGCCGTACCTGCCGGACTTCGCCGTCGACCTTGACCCCGCGATCCGGCAGCTCCACTCCAGCGAGTACCGGCGGCCCGGGCAGCTCAAGGACGGGCCGGTGCTCGTCGTCGGCGGGTCGCACTCGGGCACCGACATCGCCTACGAGGTGGCGCCCACCCACCCGACCGTGCTCTGCGGCCGGGACACCGGCCAGATCCCGGTCCGGCTGGAGAAGAAGGGCGCGCGGTTGTTCTTCCCGGTGTTCCTCTTCGTCGGCAAGCACGTGCTGACCCGGCGGACGCCGATGGGACGCAAGGAGCTGCGGGAGGTTCGCTACCACGGTGGTCCTGCGCTCCGGGTCAAGCGTGCGGACCTGCTCGCCCGGGGCGTCGAACGGGTTCCCGAGCGAGTGGCCGCCGTACGGGACGGTCGGCCGGTGCTCGACGACGGTCGCGTGATGGACGTCGCGAACGTCGTGTGGTGCACCGGGTTCCGCCAGGTGTTCGACTGGATCGACGTGCCCGTGATCGGCGCGGACGGCTGGCCGGAGGAGTCGCGCGGCGTCGTACCGGCTGCACCTGGGCTGTTCTTCTGCGGACTGTCGTTCCAGTTCTCGTTCACCTCGATGACGTTGCCGGGCGTCGGCCGCGATGCCGAGTACGTCGCCGGGCGCATCGTCGCCCGGTCCCGCGCGGCCCGAACCGTCACTGCCGCCTGACGTGCCGCGCGCGTATTCTCGGCCGCAGGGGAAGGGATACGCGATGGGCATCGTCGACGAGCTGGAGCAGGCGCGCCAGGCGTTCGAGCGGCGGGACTGGACCGCCGCCTACGCCCGCCTGTCGAGCGTCGACGAGCTGGACCGGGACGAGCTGGGCCCGGACGACCTGATGGCGATGGGCACCGCGGCGTACCTGGCCGGTGACGACGACGCCTGCATCAGGGCCTTCCAGCGCGGCTACCAGTCGGGCATCGCGGGTGGCGACACGCTCCGGGCGGTCAGGTTCGCCTTCTGGCTCGGACTGGTGCTGAGCGCGCGCGGCGAGGCGGCGGTCGCCGGCGGCTGGGTCGCGCGGGCCCAACGGTTGTTGGCCGATCAGCCCGACGACGTGGTCGAACGCGGGTACCTGCTGATCCACGACTTCTTCCGGTGCCTGGACCGGCAGGACTTCGCCGGGGCGTTGCGCGTCGGCACCGAGATGTCCGAGCTGGGGCGGCGGTTCGGGAACGCGGATCTGGTGGCGCAGGGCCTGGTGTGCCAGGGGCGCCTGCTGATCTACTCCGGTCAGGTCCCCGAGGGGCTCGCGCTGCTCGACGAGGCGATGGTCGCGGTCGCAGCCGGGGAGCTGTCGCCGATCTTCGCGGGCAACGTGTACTGCGCGATGGTCGAGGCGTGTCAGGAGGTGCTGGACTTCGGCCGGGCGTCTGCTTGGACCAGCGCGCTGACGCGGTGGTGCGACAGCCAGCCGGATCTGATCCCGTTCACCGGCCAGTGCGCCGTGCATCGGGGGCAGATCCTGCGGCTGCGGGGTGCTTTCTCCGAGGCGCTGGAGGAGTTCGAGCTCGCCTGCCGTCGCTATGCGGCCGCGCAGTCGCAGGCTGCGGCGGGGCTGGCTCTGAGCGAGCGCGGCGACGTACTGCGGATCCGCGGCGACCTCGCCTCGGCCGAGGCGTCCTACGACCAGGCCTCCGGGTTCGGCTACGAGCCCCAGCCCGGTCTGGCGATGCTGTGGCTCGCCCGCGGCCGGACGCCGGCAGCGCTCGCCGCGATCCGCCGCCTGCTCGCCGAAACGCCCGATCCGGTCCACCGGTCCCGACTGCTTCCCGCGGCGGTGGAGATCCTGGTCGCCGGCGAGTGTCTCGACGAGGCCGAGCGGGCGTGTGGCGAACTGACCGAGATCGCGGCCGCCTTCGGCTGCAGCGGTCTGCGCGCGATGGCGGCGTACAGCGCCGGACTCGTCGCACTGGCCGTCGGTGATCCCGAGCGTGCGCTCCCCCAGGCGCGGCTCGCCACGCAACTGTGGGGCGACTTACAAGCGCCGTACGAGGTCGCGCGAGGCCGGGTGCTGGTCGGGCGGGCGTTCCGTGGGATGGGCGACGAGGACTCGGCGACGGCAGAACTGGCCGCGGCTCTGCAGACGTTTGGTGAGGTCGGTGCTGTGGGCGGCCGGGAGGAGGCCGGACGGCTGCTCAACCGGCCGTCTGCGGGAGGCCTCACTCCCCGGGAGGTCGAGGTCCTCCGGTTGGTGGCTGCGGGCAACAGCAACACGTCGATCGCGCAGCTGCTGGTGCTCAGCGAGAAGACCGTGGCCCGGCACCTGTCGAACATCTTCACCAAGTTCGGGGTGCCGTCGCGGACGGCGGCGGTCGCACAGGCACGGGAGCGGGACCTGCTCTGAGGAATTGGGGGTGAGGGTTTCGCGGCGCGGACCTAGGCTCTGCACATGCCTGAGTTGATCGAGCCGACCGTCGCCCTGCGGGACTCCTGGCTGGAGTCCTCGCTGGAGTGGGGATCCGAGGCTCAGCACGGTTCCGGGGTGCACGAGTCCGACGACGTGGGCAGCGTCGAGGGATTTGAGGCCTGGGTCGCGCGGCTGGCGCGGGAGGGCGACGAGAGCCGTGAGCTCGCGCCGGGGCGCGTGCCGGCGGCGTACTGGTGGATCGTTGACGACGGCAAGTACGCCGGCGCGATCACCTTGCGGTACCGGCTGAACGACAAGCTGCTCGACGGCGGCGGGCACATCGGGTACGGCGTACGCCCGTCGGCGCGTCAGCGCGGGCTGGCGTCGTGGGCGCTCGGCGCGGTGCTCGACCGGGCGCGGGAGCGTGGGCTGGAGCGGGTGCTGGTGACCTGCGACGACGACAACGCGCCGTCCGCGCGGACGATCGAGCGCAACGGCGGCGTACTGGAAGACGTGCGCGAGACCTGGCTGGGGCTGACGCGGAGGTACTGGATCACGCTCTGACTCGCCCCGGATGGCCTGTGGGATTGTGCACCGACTACCGTCGAGACGGTCTGTATCCGATCTACGGGGAGTAGTCGAGCGTGTCGCAAACGCAACCGGGCGCCGAGCAGGAGAAGACGTTCTTCGGGCATCCCCGAGGCCTGATGACGCTGTTCACCACCGAGTTGTGGGAACGCTTCAGCTACTACGGGATGCGCGCCATCCTGCTGCTCTACCTGACCGACCAGGCGCACGGACTCGGCCTCGGGCAGTCGCTCGGCGAGGCGGTCGTCTCGATCTACGGCGCCTCGGTGTACCTGCTGTCGGTGCTCGGCGGCTGGTTCGCCGACCGCGTCTTCGGCGCCCGGCGTACGGTCCTGTACGGCGGTGCGGTGATCGTCTCCGGGCACCTGTGCCTGGCGATCCCGGTCGAGGGGCTCGCCTACCTGGGCATCGCGCTCGTTGCCCTCGGCACCGGTCTGCTGAAGCCGAACGTGTCGACCATGGTCGGCACGCTCTACTCCGACGGTGACGAGCGGCGGGACTCGGCGTTCTCGATCTTCTACATGGGCATCAACATCGGCTCGTTCAGCGCGCCGTTCGTGGTCGGGTTCCTGCGCCGCGAGTTCGGTTTCCACGTCGCGTTCGCGGCGGCCGCGGTCGGGATGACGCTGGCGCTGGTCGCGTACGTGCTCGGCCGTCGGACCCTGCACGGCCGTGGCGACGCGCCGCCGAACCCGCTGACCGCCGAGGACCGGCCGACGATGCTGAAGATCAGCGGCGCGGTGATCGCGCTGCTCGTCGTCGTGTTCGCGGTGTCGGCGTGGATCTCCGGCGGCATCGGGCCGAAGCCGGTCGTCGACGCGATCTCGTACCTGTGCTTCCTGGCGCCGATCGCGTACTTCACGATGCTGCTGCGCAGCCCGCTGGTGACGCCGACCGAGAAGCAGCAGGTCAGGGCCTACATCCCGCTGTTCGTCGCGGCGATGCTGTTCTTCATGCTGTTCGAGCAGGCGGCGACGACGCTGACCACGTTCGCGGCCGACCGGACGTCGCTGGAGCTGGTCGGGATCTCGATCTCGCCGGAGTTCTTCCAGTCGGTCAACCCGTTCTCGATCATCGTGCTGGCGCCGGTGTTCGCGGCGGTCTGGATCAAGCTCGGCGACCGCGGGCCGGGGATCGGGCAGAAGTTCGCGACCGGGCTGCTGCTGGCGGGGATCTCGTTCGCGATCATGGCGATTGCCTCGGCGGTGACCGGGGACGGTCTGGCTTCGCCGCTGTGGTTGGTCCTCGTGTACGTCGTACAGACGCTCGGTGAGCTGTTCCTGTCGCCGGTTGGTCTGGCCGCGACCACCGTGCTCGCGCCGAAGGCGTTCCTGAGTCAGATGATGGCGCTGTGGTTCCTCGCGCCGGCGGCTGGGCAGGCGATCACCGCGCAGCTCGTGCAGGCGACGGAGGGGGCTTCGGACACGTCGTACTTCGGCGGGCTGGCTGTGGTGACGATCGTGTTCGCGCTGGCGCTGTACTTCCTATCGCCGTGGATCCGGCGGCACGCTCGCCGCTGAGCTCTTGCTGCGGATTTCCCCCGCGCGAGGGAGGCGAATCCCTCGTGTGGGTGAGGTTTTCGGGGCTTTCGCCTTGCAAGCTTGAGGGCATGACCGAGAGACCTGTGCCCCGGTGGGCCGAGTGGTTGGCGCACGCGATTCCGTTCATGGTGCTGCCGTCCGGGCTGTGGCGGCTGGGGCTGGTGGCCGGCTCCTCGATGGGGATGCTGGACGACGCCGGGCAGCCGGCGATGCTGCACGGCACCGGCGAGCACGTGTACATCGTGTGCCTGACGCTGTTCTCCGAGGCGGTCGCGTTGACGGCGTTCGGGATGGTGCGGCGGTGGGGCGAGGTGGTGCCGTCGTGGATCCCGTTGATCGGCGGGCGCCGGGTTGCGCCGTACGCCGCGATCGTTCCGGCGACGCTCGGGAGTGTGGCGCTGATCGGGATCTGGACCTTTGGGTTCCGCGATGTGTTCAGCGGGCACTTCCTGCCGTTCAGCAGCGACGCGGCAGCGGCGCTGATGATCAGCTGCTACGCGCCGCTGAACCTGTGGGGGCCGGCGCTGCTCGTGCTGACGTGGGGGTACTACCGACGCCGGGTGAGCGGCGTACGGCGGGAAGGCGCGCTGGTTTCATGAGGCTTTGGAAGTGCCTGGAAGGATCCTGGGCAGGGAGCATGGCCTCAGCGGGAGCGCGGGCGCGGCTTCAGGCGGGTGCCGGGGAGCGGCGGGGCCGGGAGCGGGTCGCCGTCGTAGCCGGGGACGGCCGGGAAGCGGGCTGAGCCGTGCGACTCGATCGACGCCATCCAGTCGTTGCGGGCAGCAACGATCTCCTCGTGCGAGCGGCCGATGAAGTTCCACCACATCACCAGCTGCTCCTCGAACGGCTCGCCGCCGAGCAGCAGGAGGCGGGCGCCGTCGGCGGCCGCGGTGAGCTCGATGGCGTCCCGACCAGTGCCGAAGTACGCCATCTCACCGAAGCCGGGCGCGACCTCGCCGGCGTCGACCGAGCCGTCGACGACCAGTACGGCGTACTCGAACTCAGGCGTCAGTGGCACCGTGGCCGTCCGCCCGGGCTCGATCGTGAGATCGGCCCCGACTAGCGGCGTGTACGCCGGGGCCGGCGAGGTGACGCCGCCGACGGCGCCGATCATCACCTGCACGCGCGCACCGTCGAGCTCGAGCACCGGCAGATCGGCGTACGCGTTGAAGGTCGGCGTCACCGTGTTGCGCGCCGACTCGGGCAAGGCGACCCACAGTTGTGCGCCGTGCAGCGTCGGAGGTGCCGAGGGCAACGAGATCTCCGAGTGCGCGATGCCCGGGCCGGAGGTCATGATGTTCAGCTCGCCGGGCCGGACCATCGCGTGCGACCCGGCGGAGTCGCGGTGCTCGATCTCGCCCTCGAACAGCCAGCTCACCGTCTGCAGACTCGTGTGCGGGTGCGGCGGGACGAGCATGCCCTGCTCCCCCGGTCCGTCGTACGAGTCGACGCGCTGGGTCAGGTCGTCGGGCCCGTAGTGGTCAGCGAAGCACCAGGCGCCGACCATCCGGCGGTTCTTGTTCGGCAGCAGCCGACGGACCTTCGTGGTCCGGCCGAGCACGACCTGCCGCGGCTCCAGCAACTCCTGCACCGGCCCCTCGGCCTCCGCCCCGTCACAGACGACCTCGGCCGGGTCCTTCTCCAAGTCGCTCATGCAACGAGTATGGACTCCGGCCCCTGAGGCGTGGTCGGGTAGGGACGACGTCCGACACCAGGAGGCCGGCCTTGCACGACGCACTCGATCTTCGCGACCTAGTCCCGGACGAGGCGGAGCAGCTGGAGAGCTCCGGGTACGCCGTCGGCGACCTGCACGCCCGCGCCCGCATCGCGGCCGCCGCCGGCGACCTGACCCAGCTCGCCGACATCGAGACCGCCCTCGCGGGCCTGCACCGAAACCCCGAGTGGCCGTACGAAGAGCCGGAACCAACGCCAACCGGCGTGTACGAGGCCGACTCGCCTGCAGCGGGCGCCGGCCCGTCCGGGACAATGGCCGCACCACGCTCTCAAGTGGTGGAGGCGTCAGGCCAGCCGGAGCCGAGTGGTGATCTTCCCGACCGCATCCGTGGTGCCTGGCTCGGGCGGTGCGTCGGCAACACGATGGGCAAACCGGTCGAAGGCCTCAGCCGCGCCGACGTACGGACCTATCTGGAAGCAGCCGGCGACTGGCCGCTCAGCGGCTTCGTCCCGTACGTCGCGACGCCACCACCCGGCATCACCCTGCACCCCTCAGCCGCCGAAGCATCAGCCGGCCGCTTCGACGCCGTACCGCGTGACGACGACCTCGACTGGACGATGCTCGGGCTGCACCTGCTGGAGACGTACGGCCGCGACCTGCACACCGAGGACGTCGCCCGCGAGTGGCTCGACCGGATGCCGTTCACGCAGACGTACACCGCCGAGCGCGCGGCGTACCGCAACCTCGTCCACGGCCTGCACCCGCCGGACACGGCCACCACCCGCAACCCGTACCGCGAGTGGATCGGCGCCCTCATCCGCGTCGACGCCTACGGCTACACCAACCCCGGCAACCCCACCGAGGCCGCCCGTCTCGCGCTGATCGACGCGAGCCTCTCCCACACCGCCAACGGCCTGTACGGCGCCCAGTGGGCCGCCGCCCTCGTCGCGCAAGCGCTCGTCGTCACCACCCCGGCCGAAGCACTCGGCACAGCCCTCACCGTCATCCCGCCCCGCTCCCGCCTGGCCGACAGCCAACGCTGCCTCCTGGATCTGCACGAGCAGGGCGCCACCGCCGAGGAAGCCCTCGACTGGATCGACGAAACCCTCGACTACAACTGGGTCCACACCCTCAACAACGCCGCCATCATCGCCACGGCCCTCCTGTGGGGCACAGGCGACTACGTCCGCACTCTCGCCCTCTCAGTGGGCGCCGGCCGAGACACCGACTCCACCAGCGCCACGGTGGGCAGCGTCTTCGGAGCCCTCCACGGCGCTGCCGCGATCCCGCCGGCCTTGGCAACCGCCGGCAACGGAGTAGTCCGCTCAGCCGTCCGAGGCTTCGACCGCATCACCATCGACGAACTGGCCGAGCGAACGCTGGCCCTGCACCATCCCAGCACCCTTTGAGACAGCTGCCGAGCTAGCTGTTGGTCCACTCCAGCAGGTCGTCCAGCTCCCAGGTGTTGATGACCTTGTCCTGTTCGACTCCGCACTCCTCGGCGCGTTCGCAGCCGTAGGGTTGCCAGTCGAGTTGGCCGGGCGCGTGCGCGTCGGTGTCGATGGAGAACTGGCAGCCGGTCTCGACCGCGAGGGTGAGCAGGCGGCGGGGTGGGTCGAGGCGTTCGGGGCGGGAGTTGATCTCGACCGCCGTACCGAACTGACGGCACGCCTCGAAGACGACCTCGGCGTCGAAGTCGGACTCCGGCCGAGTGCCGCGGCCGCCGGTGACGAGGCGGCCGGTGCAGTGGCCGAGGATGTCGACGTGCGGGTTGGCGACCGCCTTGACCATCCGTTCGGTCATCGGTTCGGACGCCATTCGCAGCTTGGAGTGCACGCTCGCGACGACGATGTCGAGCCGCGCGAGGATCTCGGTGTCGCAGTCCAGCTTCCCGTCGTCGAGGATGTCGACCTCGATCCCGTTCAGGATCCGGAACCCGTCGAGCTCGTCGGCGAGCTTCTTGTTCAGCTCTGCGACCACCTCGAGCTGCTGCAGCCGGCGTTCGCGCGACAGCCCGTTGGCGACCGTCAGGCGCGGCGAGTGGTCGGTCAGCGCGATGTACGAGTGCCCGAGCCGGGCCGCCGTCCGCGCCATCTCCTCGATCGGGCTCCCGCCGTCGGACCAGTCCGAGTGCAGGTGCAGGTCGGCCTTCAGCGCGGAGCGCATCGCCGTACCGTCCTCGGTCAGCGCGGCGGCGCCCTGCTCCAGCTTCGTCAGGTACGACGGGACGGCGCCGTCCATCGCCTCCAGGATCACCGCCTCGGTCTTCGGCCCGATCCCCGGCAGCTCGGTCAGCGTCCCCGCCCGTTTCCGCGCCCGCACCTCGGTCGCCGACAACCCCTCGATCGTGTCCGCCGCCCGCCGGTACGCCTTCACCCGATGGGTCGGCTGCCGGTCCCGCTCGAGGTAGTACCCGATAGCCCGCAACGCCTCAACCGCCGCCACCACCCCAGCCTTGTCACTCATCCCCCCATCATGGCCCGCCAGGGGGCTCTATCGCCGGAGCGGGTGGACATGACCTCCAGCAATGATGTCGATGGTCGCCTCGGGAAGGAGATGAGCGAGCATCACCTTCAGCTTCTCGAAACCGAGCCACCCATCGGTGACCGCGCTGCCGAAACGCTGACGCAGCAGGGTGTCCACGAGCGACATCGAGACCGGCCGTTCCACGTCGCTCAACACACCGCGCAGGTCTTTGGCCACTCGATCAGCCAACTGAGCAGCAGTCATGCCTCGGACATCCGGTCGAGGGCCCAGTCTGGTCACCGCATCGGCGAGCCACTGATTTCGCAGGTCTCTTCGGATGTCCTTGAGAGAGCTCGGATGCCACGTGGGCGCGCCCGCTGCGAGCGGGGGCTCGGTCGCCAGCCACACCCGGCCCTCCACAGCGCTGGTCCTGATCACACGAACAAGTATCTGGGTGTCGACATCGAGCACCAGATCAGCAGCAATCTCCGTTCTGTGCAACAGACCGTCGACACCCGAGGGAAGCCGCACAAACGCACCGAAGTACACCATCCTGACGACCGTCCCGAGAACTACCGTCCCTATGGGCAGGTTGGCGATGACGGCGGGCGAAGCCGGGGGTTCACTGGGAAGGCCCAACTGAATTCGCCGCGTCTCCCGGTTGATTTCCAGGATTTCGACTTCAAGCGCTTCCCCTGTTTCGATCGGCGGGCCGTGGACGGTCCAGAGCCACGGATATCGCGACCTGTGGATCAACCCGTCAACGACAGGACCGTCGAACACTTGCTCGGTGGTCGGTACGGCGACAAACGTGCCGAAGTTGACGATGCTCTGGACCCGGCCCACCAGTCGCATCCCCGGAGCCAGGATCCCCACTGACCAGGACAGGACTGGTGTGGGGGCAGGCCGACAGACGATCCGCTGGAGCGGACGATCGAAATTGCTGATCCGTACTTCGAGCGTTTGCCCTGTCAATGCAGCCGGCCGGAGACCGCGCAGGTCAAGAGATTCCCTGTCGTCGAACCTGAGGTGTGCGGTGAGCATGGGCGCATCGACGAAGCGAACTATCGCGCCCCCCGATGTCCCTGGACGGAGAACCACAGCATCGACCGAGCGTCCCGCTACCCACGCGCTCTCAACGGTGTCCAACTGCTGGTCCAGTTCGACAAGCTCCGGCGGCTTGCTCCCACGTTCGAACGCGCGGAGCACGACCGTCGCTCCCGTCGCGTTCCTCAGCCGCACCTCCGAAGTGCCCACGGGGATGGTCGCCGTACGTTCCATCAGATCGACTGTCACCTCCCGTTGCTGCCACCCCCCGCCATCACTGCCCGCCTCATCAACCCCCGTCTCCTCGGCCGGTGCTCCGGACTCGGTCCAGGTCACCGTGACAGGCCGAAGGGCGATACCGGGTACGGCGAAGGCAACCCTTCGTTTCCGATCGATGAAGCCCAACTGCAGTGAGTCCCCGTCGCGAGACAACCCGACCAGGACCGACGGGACGATCTGAAGCACTTCGGACATCAGTTCGGGTCTGAGATCACCAACCGGCGGCGGCTGCAGTTGTCGCGTTGTCCGTTGCAGGGCGGTGCAGACCTCACTGAGCAGCCATGCTGCCGGCGTCGCCACGACTAGGTCGGGCAGTCGGCGGAGCGCGCCGGACGCCCAGTCGAGAATCCGCTTGCGGTCTTCCCGGACCACAGTGATCAGACAGTTGGTCAGTAGCCGATCGCATTCGGGACGCGGATCCTCCTCGCTGACGTATGTCCAGATCAGCTGCTCCTCGAGGTGCAGCAGTGGACTCATCCCGAGGTCGTCACACCGATTGGCCGACCGCAACTCGGCCGCCGGGATCGCTGCTGACAGGACCCGCTCGCGCAGGAGGCCTCGTGCGATCGCGCGGAACTCGGGCTCCAACTCGAGACCGTCCTTGGAAACAGCTTCCACAATCTCGCTGTCACACAGTTCGGCCTCCAGGTGCAGTGTGCCTGGACCAAGGAGAGCCCGCCGGACACGGCGAACCAGACGATGCGGTGCGATGGGTGGACCACTGACGAGGACTCCGAGCAACCTGGTGAGCGATCCGCCGACTTCCGGGTCGTTCCGCAGAGATTCGATCCAGGCCGCCGGCACCGCCATCAGTCACGCACCAGGAGCTGTGGATAGGCCCGGGCCGCGGGAATCGCCGGCGAGGCACCGATGAGTACGGTGCACACCTCACGTCCCGCCGCGACCTCCTGCATCGCGAAAAGATGGGTCTCCTCAGGATCGCTGTCGCGTGTCGTCACTCCGATGCTGATCACCATGGTCGCCGCGAACTGCGGTTGCGCAACGTACGGTTCCCAGGTCCACACCGGACCCGCGCCGCATCCCAGAGCAGGAGATCCCCGAAAGGCCATGAACGTCAATCGTTGGTCACCGAAAAGCCTTCGAATGGCCTCGAGGAGATCATTGACGTCATCCCGATACGGCCCGGACCGCAGACCAAGTTCACAGAGCACAGCGATCCGATCCGGCTGACCACGTCGTGGAATCGTCGGCACCCGGCTCAGCGGCTCGAGGCGGGCGATGTGCGCCACGATTGCTTCGATGTCAGGCTCGAACCCTCCGTGCCAGGTTCGCATCATGCTGTGCAGGGTGGACGACAAAGTCCGCGTTCGAAACACGCTGGGATCTTCCGAAGCCGTGGAGACCTGTGCGAGTCCCGGCAGCGGCACCGACAGGTAGGGCAGCGGCGGCGGGCCGTCATCAGGGCGAAGTTCGCGCTCGAGCACGCGTGCGATCACGCCCTGCCGGTGCGTCAGGGATCCCTGACGAGATGCTCCGCCACCTCTGCGGGTCGAGGCGCCACCCTTTCCGCTTCCGCTCGCCGCTGGCTGATCGTCTTCGGACGACTCGCCATCCAGCAGGCTTTCTTCCCCCCACCAACCGTCGGATATGGCGGCTGGAGCAGCCTCGAGATCATCCTCCGGCAGATCCGGGTCGACGAGCGGGGTTTGCGCAACGTCAGCCTCTTCGCGGAGGTCGTCCATGCCGACGCCGAGCAGCGCGAGCGCAGCCCCGAGATCGTCGAACTGTTCCCGGTAGGAGATGACGACGAGCGCGTCCCGCAACGTCACCTGGACCACATCCGGCCCTGACGACCGTACAGCTCGTGCTTGTCCAGCGTGATCCGTTTGACGATCGCAAGGATGTCATTGTCGAGGCGCCCAGTCTCCGACAGGTGCTCGATCACTTTGACCAGGTCCAGGAACTCGGCCGTGCTCACCGGTCGCTCGTCGGCGGGTCCGCCCGCCACCTGCTCCGCGAGCTCCGCGACGACGGCGTGGACTTCGATCGACAGATCCCTGAAGTGACGCGAAACGATCTCCATCAGCTGGTCGGCCCCTGGGCCCGGGAGACGAAGGACCACGCATCGGCGCAGGAACGCCTCCGGCAGGTCGCGCTCGTTGTTCGTGGTGACGATCGTCAGCGGACTCCAGCTGGGCGCGGTGAGCGGAGGAGACACCGTCAGGTCGAGGGGAGGGACAAAGGCCTGGCGACTTCCCAGTGGAACGAGCAGACCGTTGCAGAACGCACTGTCGGCTTTGTCGATCTCGTCGATCAGCAACACCGCACCCTCCCGGTCGATCTGGTGATCAGCGAGCAGGCGAGGTGGGCGAGCTGGTTCGAACCCGGGCTGGTCGGCAGGCGCCTTGTCCAGGCCGCGGACGGCTGCCGAGTCCCGGTTGAGCGCCCACCACAACGGCCCTGGTTCGATATACGGCGCGATCGAGGCCCTGCCCGCACCCTGGTCGAGCTTCTTCGCCTGGGCGTCACCGAGTCGGCGGACGCTGTCCAGGTGCCAGGTGAGGTCCGCGGACCGGGCGTCGTCGGTCGTGACGAACTCGAAGTACTCGACACCGAGGTTGCGGGCCACGTAGCTCGCGAGACTCGACTTTCCGCAACCGGGTGGACCGCCCAGCAGCAACGGCCTCCCGGTGAGCAACGCGACCTTCAACGCCGTGACGATCTCGGACGTCACGATGTACACCTCACCTGAGCGGGAGTCCCCATGCCGAGGGACATCCGTCGTCCGGTGGTCGGTCAGCGTTTCGACGATGCCGAGAGCATCTGTGAGCGCGGCGTCGGCGGAGATCACAACGGCTGGTTCAGTCGACATCGATACCTACCGGCTTGCTGTTCAGGCCCTGGATCTCCCGGATGAGGTGAAGCGTGCGTCGATCCTCGGTGTCATCGGTGGCCAGCCGAATCCGCTGACCACGCAGCTGCCTGGGGTCAACCGCCGGATCGGAGGAGACCAGGGCGAAGACGACGCCAGGAAACCGTCGCATGAGTTCGAGCAGAACCGCCCTGATCACCTGGTAGGGCACTTGATCGCAGTTCATCAGGGCGAAAACGACGCTCCGTTTCAGCAGGAGAAGATCGTTGATGTAGTCGGGGCTGTCGTCGAACTCGAGATTCAGCTTCGACCGCAGCTCCACGTCGTAGCGGTCGACGAGTTCGGCGACCATGTCTTCCCCTGCGACGCCACCCAGTTTGGCCGTCCGGACATTTCGCTGCGACGCACTCGCCCGGTGCACGGCGTGCTCAGCGGCGGGCAGGAGCCGACCCGCGATCAGGTGCACGATGCGTTCCCGAGGCGGAGCGTCGCTGACCTTCATCAGGACCCGCGCATCCTCGAGGTCGACCCACAGCGGGACGATCCGCCGCTTCGCTGCCTCGAGGTCCCGGTCGGACAGGTACTCCGCGATGGTCTGCATGACCTGGAACGCCGTCTGCAGACTGCTGTTCAGCAGCGCCGCCGCGATCAGGGCGTGCTTCTCCTTGTGCGCAAGCAGTGTGTCCGGGAATATTCCGAGAACCTCGGCCGCCTCGTCCAGGGCATGGGCGGGAGCAGCAGCAATGAAATGGGCGACGTCGTTCACCCAGCGGGCAGCCTTCGGAGCCAGGGGGTACAGCTCGATCTGCGCACAGATCTGGCGCGCGGCCAGTGCTGCGGCCGCCTGGTTCTGCTTGCGGTTGTCCGGAAGGAAATGCGAAAGGCGCGAGAGGCCGCCAGCCGCTCCGAGCGGACTCTTCGCGAACTCGGCGGCCGTGACCCCACCCAGCAGGACCGGAACGATCAGCAGGTCGGGTTCCAGGATCTTTCGCCAGCCCAGCAACCGCGCTTCCTCCCGCATGTACCCGGAGGTCAGGGCGTCACGGTCGATCAGCACGATCGCCGCCGAGCAGCGGACGAGCGACAAGCAGATGGCCTGCTCGAAGTCGTCGCCGGCATCGATCTCCCGCTGGTCGATCCACACATCGATCTGCCGAGCAGCAAACCCCTCGGTCAACCCGGCCAGAACGTATTGCATGTATCGCTTCCGGGCCTTGTGCTTGTTCATCGTGTCGCCAGGCAGCGTCAGTTCACTCTCGCTCCGTTCGCGAGACGTGTGGCTGATGAAGACGCCCGACGAGTGCGCTGTCCCCAGCAGCGTAGAGCTGTTCACCTCCGTGACCGCGACGTTGTCCGACCCACCCAAGTTCTCTTCAGTCATTTCGCCCCCTGCGGGGTACATCGTCACTTGTCCCCCGCTAGTTACAGAGCGTCCCATTATTCGCCCATGTCGGTGATGCTGCCAGATGAGACCGCGTGTGGGTCGCGGTGCGTGTCGCGGTTCTCGGTAGGGTCGGGAGGGTGGCAGGCAACCGGACATCCGCGGGGCTGAGCGCTAGGCGACTGCACGCGGCGCGGGCCGAGCGGTTGCAGGGGGCGACCGGGGCGCTCGCCACCGCGGCGATGGCGGCGATGGACGAGGAGCTGCCGTGGTTCCGGAAGCTTTCGGCGCAGGACCGGTCGTGGATCGGGCTGGTGGCGCAGTCGGGGATCACGGCGTTCGTGGACTGGTTTCGCGATCCGGAGGCGCACTCGTCGATGCCGACGCGGATGTTCGGGTCGGCGCCGCGGGAGTTCACGCGGGTGATCAGCCTGCACCAGACCGTCGAGCTGCTGCGGACCACGATCGAGATGATCGAGAACACGATCGGCGACCTGCTGCCGGAGGACGACGTACCGGCGGTCCGGGAGGCGATGCAGCGGTATGCCCGTGAGGTTGCCTTTGCGGCGGCGACCGTCTACGCGCAGGCGGCGGAGATGCGGGGCGCGTGGGACGCCAGGCTCGAGGCCCTGGTCGTCGACTCGGTGATCCGCGGCGAGGCCGACGAGTCGGTCCGCTCCCGTGCGTCCGCGCTCGGCTGGACCGGGGCGAGTGGGTCCAGTGAGGTGGCCGTCGTGGTGGGAAGGGCGCTCGAAGGAGAGTCCGGTACGGCGAACGTCGCGGACTCCGTCCGGGCCGCGGCCCGTGAGGCGGGGGCCGACGCGTTGTGCGCGATGCAGGGCGACCGGCTGGTCGTAGTACTCGGTGGTACGAGTAAACCTGTGGAGATCGTACAAAAGCTGGCCGCTTGGTTTGGACCCGGTCCGATCGTCGTCGGGCCCGTCGTCAAGGACCTGATGTCGGCCGTCACGTCGGCCCGCGCGGCGGTCGCCGGACTACGCGCGGCACCGGCCTGGCCGGGCGCTCCACGACCCGTCCACGCCGACGAACTGCTGCCCGAGCGATCCCTGTCCGGCGACGGTCACGCCCGTCGCCAACTCGCCACCGACGTCTACGGCCCGCTCACAATGGGCGACGGAGTCCTCCTGGACACCGTCAGCGCGTACCTCGACTCCGGTGGTTCGATCGAGGCGACGGCCCGCGCGATGTTCATCCACGCCAATACCGTCCGGTACAGGTTGAAGCGTGTGGGCGAAATCACCGGCTACTCCCCGGGCAACCCGCGAGACGCTTTCACGTTGCGTGTCGCACTGACACTGGGCCGCCTGCTCAACCCGGAACCCGGATCGCACGTTTTGTAGGATTCCCACAAAGTCGAGGCAGTAGAATTCGTGCTGCTTTGTAGCCCACGAACGGCCCGGCTCAGGGAGAGTTGTCACGTGCTCGTCATCGTCGCGCCCGGTCAGGGCGCTCAAGCCCCAGGTTTCCTCGAGCCGTGGCTGGAGGACCCAGTCTTCGAGAACCGGCTGCACTGGCTGTCCGCGGTCGCCGGTCTCGACCTCGCCCACTACGGCACCAAGGCCGACGCGGACACCATCCGTGACACCGCGATCGCGCAGCCGCTGCTGGTCGCGTCCAGCATGCTGGCGGCGCTGGCCGTCTTCCCGCACCCCGGCGACGCGTTCCAGAAGATGGGCGCGCTGGCCGGTCACAGCGTCGGCGAGATCGCCGCGGCCGTCGGCGCCGGCGTGATCAGCGCCGAGCAGGCGATGGTCCTGGTCCGTGAGCGCGGCAAGGCGATGGCCTCGGCGGCCGCGCTGACCCCGACCTCGATGACCGCCGTACTGGGCGGCGACCGGGACGAGATCCTGGCCAAGCTCGAGCAGTACGGACTGACCGCGGCCAACGACAACGGCCCGGGCCAGATCGTTGCCGCCGGCACCGTCGAGGAGCTGGCCGCACTGGCGGCCGACCCGCCGGCCAAGGCCCGGCTGATCCCGCTCTCGGTGGCCGGTGCCTTCCACACCCGCCACATGGAGCCCGCCGTCGAGACCCTGGCCGGCTACGCGAAGTCGATCACCACGCATGACCCCCGCGCGCGGCTGATCTCGAACCGCGACGGCCAGGTCGTGCACGACGGCCGCGACGTGCTGCAGCGGCTGGTCCAGCAGGTCAACGCGCCGGTCCGCTGGGACCTGTGCATGCAGACGATGGCCGACCTGCAGGTCACCGGCATCCTGGAGATGACCCCGGCCGGCACGCTGACCGGGATCGCGCGGCGGGCGCTGAAGGGCGTCGAGACGTTCGCGCTGAAGACGCCGGACCAGCTCGACGACGCCCGCGCGTTCGTCGACAAGCACGGCAGCCCGTCGGAGATCGACGCGTCGCCGACCTGGCGGCTGCTGGTCGCGCCGATGAAGGGCACCTTCACCCGCGAGGCGCAGGTCAAGCGCGAGACCGGTGACGCGGTCGAGGCCGGCGAGGTGGTCGCGACGGTGAAGAGCCTGCGCGACGAGCTCGAGGTGCGCGCCCCGCACGGCGGCATCGTCGTGGAGTGGCTGGTCGAGGAGGGCGACCCCGTCGCCCCCGGGCAGCCGCTCGTGCGGCTGCACCCGAGCGGAGGAAACTGACATGACCGGTTCGATCGCGACCGTCCAGGGTGCCGAGCACACCGCCGTCCTGGGCATGGGCGCCTACCGTCCGCGGACGGTCGTGCCGAACTCGGTGATCCTCGAGCAGATCGACTCCAGCGACGAGTGGATCCGGACCCGGTCCGGCATCCGCGAGCGGCGCTGGGCCGAGCCCGACGAGACCGTGCTGATGATGTCGGTCGAGGCCGCCAAGGAGGCGCTGCGCGACTCCGGTATCGACCCGGCGCAGATCGGTTGCGTCGTCGTCGCCACCGTCACCCACCTGTACCAGACGCCCGCGATCGCAACCCAGATCGCGGTCGCGGTCGGTGCCCCGACGGCCGCGGCGTTCGACATCTCGGCGGCCTGCGCGGGCTTCTGCTACGGCGTCGCGATGGCCAGTGACCTGGTCCGCGGCGGCAGCGCGAAGTACGTGCTCGCGATCGGCGTCGAGCGGCTCAGCGACATCACCGACCGGACCGACCGCAGTACGGCGTTCATCTTCGCCGACGGCGCCGGCGCGGCCGTGGTCGGCCCGTCCGACGAGCCCGGCATCGGCCCCGTGGTCTGGGGCTCCGACGGCACGCAGCACGAGCTGATCAGCCAGAAGGAGTCCTGGCAGGAGGCGGCCGGCAGCTACAACTGGCCGAACCTGAAGATGGACGGCAACCCGGTCTTCCGCTGGGCGGCGTTCGAGATGGCCAAGGCCGCGCAGCAGGCGCTCGACGTGGCCGGCGTGACCGCCGAGGACCTCGACCTGTTCGTGCCGCACCAGGCGAACATGCGGATCACCGACGCGATGCACCGCACGCTCAAGCTGCCCGATCACGTCAAGGTCGCGCGCGACATCGAGCGGCAGGGCAACACGTCGGCCGCGTCGATCCCGCTCGCGATCAGTGCGATGCGGGAGAGTGGCGAGGCCAAGAGCGGCGACCTCGCGCTCATCATCGGGTTCGGGGCCGGACTGGTGTACGCCGGTCAGGTCATCCGCATCCCGTAGTACCCCTCAGATGTCCGGGGCCAGGTCCCCGGCGTACCAGAGCAGTAGAAGATCCGAAAGGGAAACCACACAGATGGCCAGCACCGAAGAGATCCGCAGCAACCTCGCCGAGATCGTCAACGAGATCGCGGGGATCCCGGTCGAGGACGTCCAGCTGGACAAGTCCTTCACCGACGACCTCGACGTCGACTCGCTCTCCATGGTGGAGGTCGTGGTGGCCGCCGAGGAGAAGTTCAGCGTGAAGATCCCCGACGACGAGGTCAAGAACCTGAAGACCGTCGGCGACGCGGTCGCGTTCATCGAGCGCGCCCAGAACGGCTGATCGAGTCCCTCGATCGCGCTGGCCGGCCGTGCCTCACCGGGCCCTCAGGCCCGGTGGGCACGCGGCCGGTACTCCGTACCAGCACACCCCACCGCACCAGTTCTCTCGCCGAAGGATGAGGTAACCATGTCGAAGACCCGAGTCGTGATCACCGGGCTCGGAGCGACGACCCCGGTCGGGGGCGACGTCGCCAGTACCTGGGAAGGCCTGCTGGCCGGCCGGTCCGGCGCCAAGCTGCTGACCGCCGACTGGGTCGAGGAACTGCCGGTGAAGATCGCCGCTCCGGCCGCGGTCGAGCCGACCGAGATCATCGAGCGGGTCAAGGCCCGTCGCCTGGACCGCAACGCGCAGTTCGCCGTGGTCGCCGCCCGCGAGGCCTGGGCCGACTCCGGCCTGGCCGACGTCGAGCTGGACAAGACCCGCCTGGGCGTCGCGATCGCCACCGGCATCGGCGGCCTGCTCACCACGCTCACCAACTACGACGCGCTGCGCAACGGCCCGCGCCGGGTCTCGCCGCTGGCGATCCCGATGCTGATGCCGAACTCCGCGGCCGCGAACGTCGGCCTCGAGCTCGGCGCGCTGGCCGGTGTCCAGACCCCGGTCTCGGCCTGCGCCTCCAGCAACGAGGCGATCTCGCTGGCCGCCGACCAGATCCGGCTCGGCCGCGCCGACATCGTCGTCGCCGGTGGCGCCGAGGGGTCGATCGCCGGGCTGCCGCTGGCCGCGTTCGGCCAGATGATGGCGCTCAGCAAGCGCAACGACGACCCGGAGCGCGCGTCGCGTCCGTGGGACGTCGACCGCGACGGCTTCCTGCTCGGTGAGGGCGCGGGTGTCCTGGTCCTGGAGACCTACGAGCACGCGGTCGCCCGTGGCGCGAAGATCTACGCCGAGTTCGCGGGCGCCGGCATCACCGCCGACGGTCACGACATCGTGCAGCCCGACCCGACCGGTTCCGGCGCCGAGCGCGCGATGCTGCAGGCGCTGCGCGAGGGCGACCTGGCGGCCGGCGACATCGTGCACATCAACGCGCACGCCACCTCCACCCCGACCGGTGACGTCGCCGAGGCGATCGCCATCCGCAAGGCGCTGGGCGGCGCGGCCGACCACGCCGTCGCCACCGCGCCGAAGTCGATGGTCGGTCACCTGCTCGGTGCCGCCGGCGCGGTCGAGTCGATCGCCACGGTGCTCGCGCTGCACCACCGCGTCGTACCGCCGACGATCAACGTCGACAAGGTCGACGACGGCGTCGACCTCGACATCGCCACCGAGCAGCGCAAGCTGCCCGACGGTGACATCGCGGCGCTGAACAACTCCTTCGGCTTCGGCGGCCACAACGTCGCCCTGGCCTTCAAGTCGGTCTAGTCGCGTGGTGGGCCGGGCAGTTCGCTGCCCGGCCCACTTCTTTCCAGCAGGCAGTTCGAGCTAGCTGATCCCCCGGAGATGCCCATGACCACTGCCCCCGCGAAACCAGCCAAGCCGCCTCGCGAACTGGACCCGCGCAACCCCTTCACCCGGCTGACGAACCTGCTCGACCCGGGCTCGCTTGAGCTGATCACGCCCGACGACCTGTCCGGCATGCTCGCCGTCCGTGGCACGATCGCCGGCGCGCCCGTCGTCGCCTTCTGCTCCGACGCGACCGTGATGGGTGGCGCGATGGGCGACGAGGGCTGCGAGGTCGTCTGTACGGCGTACGAGGTGGCGCGGCGCGAGGAGCTGCCGATCATCGGGCTGTGGCACTCCGGCGGCGCCCGGCTGGCCGAGGGCGTGCTCAGCCTGCATGCCGTCGGCAAGATCTTCTACGCGATGACGCAGGCCTCGGGCAAGATCCCGCAGATCTCCGTCGTGCTCGGCCCCGCCGCGGGCGGTGCGGCGTACGGGCCGGCGCTGACCGACGTGGTGATCCTCGGACCGGAGGGGCGGATCTTCGTCACCGGTCCGGACGTCGTCCGCTCGGTCACCGGCGAGGACGTCGACATGCTGCGCCTCGGCGGTCCCGAGCCGCACGGTCGTCGTTCCGGCGTCGTCCACATCACCACCGACACCGAGGCCGCCGCGATCGAGAAGGCGCGCCAGCTGGCCGACCTGTTCGCGAACCAGGGCGACGTGTCCGGCGACGTCTCCGACACGGATCTGTCCGGGCTGCTGCCGGAGTCGGCCAAGCGCGCGTACGACGTGCACCCGCTCGTCGGCGGCGTGCTCGACGAGGACTCCGGCGTGGAGCTGCACCAGCGCTGGGCGCCGAACATCGTCACCACGCTCGGCCGCCTCGGCGGGCGCACGGTCGGCGTGATCGCGAACAACCCGCTGCGACTCGGCGGGTGCCTTGACGCGCTGTCGGCGGAGAAGGCGTCGCGGTTCGTGCGGATGTGCGACGCGTTCGGCGTACCGATGGTCGTGCTGGTCGACGTACCGGGTTATCTGCCGGGCGTCGGACAGGAGTGGGACGGCGTCGTACGGCGAGGCGCCAAGCTGCTGCACGCCTTCGCGGAGTCGGTCGTGCCGCGGGTCACCTTGGTGACGCGCAAGACGTACGGCGGCGCGTACATCGCGATGAACGCGCGGTCGCTCGGAGCGACCCGGGTGTTCGCGTGGCCGCGGGCCGAGGTCGCGGTGATGGGCGCGGTGGCCGCGATCCGGATCCTGCACCGCCGCAAGCTCGCCGACGTCGCGCCGGAGCTGCGGGCGCAGGTCGAGGCCGAGCTGGCTGCAGAGCACGAGAAGATCGCCGGTGGGATCGAGCGGGCGCGGGAGATCGGCGTCGTCGACGAGGTGGTCGAGCCGGCCAAGACGCGGTCGGCGCTGGCTGCCGCGATCGCGACCGCCGAGGAGAACGGCAAGGTCCGCGGACGGCACGGCAACATCCCGCTGTAGAACCGCACAAGAGAAAGGGCGCGAACCCTGCTGGGGTTCGCGCCCTTTCCACGTGGTGCGGCCGCTGTTTGTGACAACCGGGGGTGTCCCGACACCCGGTGGCCCAGCGGCCACGGCCTGGTCCTCGGTTCGCACCGGGGAAGCTGTGGGTCTCCAGCATCGTCCAAGAAACCGCGAAAAGCTCCTGCCTTCACCGCATTCTTCAGAACTTCTCAGGTTTACTGTCGAGCGGTTGATTCAGTGCCTACACAACCTGGTGCAGCCAGCGAACGGGAGCACCGTCACCTGCGTAGCGAAACGGCTCGAGCTCGTCGTCCCAAGGCCTTCCCAGCAACCGTTCGACCTCCTCGGTCAGATCGGCCTCGCCACTGGCGGCCTTGAGCATCGCGGCCTTCAGCCGGTCCTCGGGCACCATGATGTCGCCGTGCACGCCGGTGGTCGCGTGGAACACCCCGAGCGCCGGCGTGAACGAGTACCGCTCACCTTCGACACCGTTGCTGGGTTCCTCGGTCACCTCGAAGCGCAGCTTCTGCCATCCGCGCAACGCGGACGCCAGCTTGGCCGCCGTACCGGCTTCCGCCTGCCACGACAGCTCGGCCCGGTACTGACCCTGGGCCGCCGGCTGCGGCGTCCAGTCCAGTTTCACGGGCACGCCAAGGATGCCGCCCGCTGCCCACTCGACATGCGGGCACAGCGCTGACGGCACCGTGTGGACGTACAGAACGCCACGAGTCGTCGCCACCAGGACCTCCTTATGTGCTCGAGCTGCGCCTTCCCCAGCGTTCTCGATCACGGCCAGATGGTCCTGACAGCGAGACCCATCTTGCACCACAGATCCCTTTGACACCAGCAACCTCGCCGTGTCAACTACATCACCGTCGTGTCGCGATGCTGCACCGGTCAGTCCGTAAGGCCTCGAGGCCGCTCAACTCGACGCGCGGACCACCAGTCGCGTCGGCAGGATGAGTGGACTAGGTTGCTCCCCCGCCAGCAGCGCGAGCAGCATCCGGGCCATCTCGCGGCCGAGCGCCTGGATCGGCTGGTGCACGGTGGTGAGCGGCGGAACCGTGTGCCGCGCGCCGGAGATGTCGTTGAACCCGACAACGGCGACGTCGTCCGGCACCGACTTCCCGGCCTCGCGCAGGACCCGCAGCGCGCCGATCGCCATCTGGTCCGAGGCGACGAACACGCCGTCGAACTCCGGCCACCGCGCCAGCAGTTCCACCATCGCCTTCGCGCCGCCGTCCTCGGCGAAGTCGCCCTGCACGACTCGGCTCGCATCGAGCCCGGCGACCGCCAGCGCTTCCTGGAAACCCTGGTACCGCGCCGTACCGGCCCCTTCGTCGAGGCGTCCGGTGATCGTCGCGATCCTCGTCCGGCCGGTGCTGATCAGGTGCTCGGTCGCGGCCCGCGCACCACCACGGTTGTCCGCGTCCACGTAGTACGACGGCTCGAAGCCGAGCGGTCGTCCACCGAACACGACCGGTACGTCGGCGTCGTGCGCGAGCGCGGCGAGCGGGTCGTTCTCGCGCAGCGACATCAGCATCACGCCGTCCGCCTGCCGGGTCCGCAGCCGTTGCGCCAGCCGGGCCTGGCCGCGCTCCGACGTCGCCAGCGACAGTACGAGCTCGAGGTCGGTCTCCTCCAGCACCGACGAGATCCCGACCACCACCTCGGCGAAGAACGGGTCGGCCAGCAGCGCCGGGTCCTCCCCCGAGATCGCGAGCACGACCGAGCCGGCCTGCTGCGTGGCCAGCGCGCGAGCCGTTGCGTTCGGCACGTACCCGAGCGCGTCGACCGCCCGCTGCACCGCCTCCCGCTTGGCGCGGCTGACGTTCGGGGCGTTGTTGATCGCCCGGGACGCGGCCGACCGCGAGACTCCCGCCCGCTCGGCCACCTCGTCGAGCGTCACCTGCCGCTTCGCCATCCTGCTCCTTTGCGGAAAGAACTGGAAGCGCTCCCGGTCCCATTGACAGCATCGAAAGCGCTGGTCACCATACTGAGACTGAAAGCGCTCCCAGTCCAGTCGCCCATCGGAGGCAGCGCATGTCCAGACTTCGCCGGCGGTCCGCTCTCGTGCTGACCGCCTTGGTTGTGTCCCTCGTCAGTCCACCCGCCGCGCAGGCCGCGGACCCGGAGTACGAACGAATCCTGAACGGGACCTTCGACGCCGACAAGAGTCCGTGGTGGAGCAGCGGCAGTACGCCGTCCGCCGTCGAGGGCGGTCGCCTGTGCGCGCAGGTCCCGGCCGGCACGGTCAACGTGTGGGACTCGATGATCGGCCAGGACGACGTCCCGGTCGAGGCCGGTCAGGACTACCGGTTGCGGTTCACCGCGACGGCCAGCCGGGACGTGACCGTGCGCGCGGTGGTGCAGCTCGCGGGCACACCGCAGACGACGGTGCTCAACAAACCGGCTGCGCTGAGTGCGACGCCGACGGCGTTCGAGTTCAGCGCGCCGTCGACGGTGACCAGCGACCACGCACAGGTCAGCTTCCAGTCCGGCGGCAACGGCGCGGCGTTCACGCTGTGCCTGGACGACATCTCGCTGGTCGGAGGTGTCGTGCCACCTGGTGGGGTCCGGGACTTCGGCTCGCCGGTGCGGGTCAACCAGCTCGGGTACCTGGGCAACGGTCCGCGGCGGGCGACGTACGTGACGGACGCCGTCGAGCCGCAGGCGTGGCGGTTGCTCGATGCAACGGATCGGGTGGTGGGCTCAGGCTTCTCCACGCCGTACGGGCTGGATGCGGCTGCTGGGACTCGCGTTCAGCTGATCGACTTCGGGCGGTATCGCGGGAGCGGGCAAGGATTTCGGCTGGCAGTCGGGGATCAGCTGAGCGAACCGTTTGACCTCGGCAACGGTCTCTACCAGCCGCTGCGCCGGGACGCGCTCGCGTACTTCTACAACAACCGCAGCGGGATCCCGATCGAGGCCCGGTACGTCGGGGAGGCGTACGCGCGGCCGGCCGGGCACGTCGGGGTCGCGCCGAATCAGGGCGACACGGCGGTGCCATGTCTGCCGGGGACGTGCGACTACAGCCTCGACGTACGGGGTGGTTGGTACGACGCGGGCGATCACGGGAAGTACGTGGTGAACGGCGCGTTGGCGGCTTGGCAGTTGCTCGATCTGTACGAGCGATCGGCGCAGCACCGGGATCGCGGGGTCGACCTGCGCATCCCCGAGGCGGGCAACCGGACTCCCGACGTACTGGACGAGGCTCGGTGGGAGATCGACTTCCTGCTGCGGATGCAGGTGCCGTCCGGTGCGTTGGCTGGGATGGTGCATCACAAGATTCACGACGTGGCGTGGACGGGGTTGCCGTTGCTGCCGTCGGCGGATCCGCAGCCGCGGTACCTGTACCCGCCGTCGACGGCGGCGACGCTGAACGTGGCGGCCGTTGGGGCGCGGTGTGCGCGGGTGTACGCCGCGTGGGACAAGGCGTTCGCGGCTCGGTGCCTTCGGGTCGCTGAAAGAGCGTGGAAGGCGGCTGCGGCGCATCCTGCGGTCTATGCGCCCGACGGTGGGGTTGGGGGTGGCGCCTACGACGACACGAAGGTGAGCGACGAGTTCTCGTGGGCGGCGGCTGAGCTGTTCGTTGCCACGGGCAAGGCGTCGTACCGGCGGTCGATCACCACGGTGGTGAAGGCGGCTGATGGGTTCTCGTGGCAGGAGACGGGTGGGCTGGCGGATCTCGCGCTGGCGCGTGCGCCTTGGCGGTTGCCGCTGGTGGACCAGTGGAAGCTGCGGCAGAGGATTGCCGCGGTGGCTGACGTGTACGTCGCTGCTGCTCGGGGGCAGGGGTATGCGAATCCTTATCTCCCGGCCGATGGGAAGTACGTGTGGGGGTCGAACAGTGCGGTGGCGAACAGCGCGATGATCCTGGCCGTTGCGTACGACCTGACGCGGTCTTACAAGTACCGGGAGGTTGCGCTGGAGTCGCTCGACTACCTGTTGGGGCGGAACGCGATCAACCAGTCGTACGTGAGCGGGTACGGCGAGCGCGCCAGCCAGAATCAGCATCATCGCTTCTGGGCCAAGTCGCTGAACCCGGCCCTGCCGTCGCCGTACCCGGGGTCGCTGGCCGGTGGGCCCAACTCCGGTCTGCAGGACCCGGTAGCCCAACGCAACCTCCAGGGCTGCGCACCGGCGACCTGCTACACGGACCACATCGGCTCGTACTCGACCAACGAGGTCGCAGTGAACTGGAACTCCGCCCTCGCGTGGATTACCGCCTTCGCCGACGCCGAGAGCCGGCCTTCAAATAGTTCCAAAGTTCTGGCTAGTCCTGTCGACCTCACCAGCGGCTTCTACGTGGATCCGAACTCGACGCCCAAGGCCTGGGTGAACTCGCACGCGTCTGACTCTCGGGCTGCTTCGATCAACAGCAGCATTGCGTCCAAGCCGATGGCTCGGTGGTTCGGGAATCCGCCGTCGGGGACGACCATCGGCGCGATGGTGGGTGGGTTTGTGGGAGCGGCGGACAACGCCGACAAGTTGCCGGTGCTCGTCGCCTACAACCTGCCGGGGCGAGACGCGTGCGGCGGGCACTCGGGAGGCGGCGCGGGGTCGCCGGCGGCGTACCGGACGTGGGTGTCGGCCTTCGCCGACTCGATCGGGACGCGTCCGGCGGTGGTGGTCGTCGAGCCGGATGCGCTCGGTGACTTCGAGTGCATGACGGCCGCGCAGATCAGCGAGCGGAACGGGATGCTGTCGTTCGCGCTGCAGCAGTTCCGCGACAAGGCGCCGAACACGTGGACCTACCTCGACGCCGGCAACGCCGGTTGGGTGCCTGCGGCAACCATGGCGCAGCGATTGGCCGGCGCGGGTGTCAGTGCCGCCCACGGCTTCTCCGTGAACGTGTCGAACTACTACACGACCGCGGCCTCCACGGCGTACGCCGACAACGTCCGCGCCTCGATGGCGACGCCGAAGCCGTACGTCGTCGACACCAGCCGCAACGGCAACGGCTCCAACGGCACCTGGTGCAACCCCGCCGGCCGCAAACTCGGCACCCCGACTCAACTAGGCGGCGGCGCCGAGATGCTCCTCTGGATCAAGGTCCCCGGCAACTCCGACGGCCCCTGCGGCACAGCACCAACAATCCCCGCCGGACAGTTCGACCCGACCCTGGCAACCCACCTGATCAACGGCACCTGAGCCCCCAACCCAACAAGCACCAACGCGTGCCAAGGCCTCCAAGCAGGTCGACCGGACTCACTCCAACAAGTACCAGCGCGCGCCAAGGCCCCCGAGCGGGTCGACCGCGCCCTCGGCTCACGCCAACAAGTACCAGCGCGCGCCATGGTCTCCGAACCCGCGGCCGTGCCCCCGGGCAAGACCCCCCTCCCCACATGCTTCGGCCCCGCAGCACCAAAGGTGCTACGGGGCCGGAGCATGTGGTCTTACGGGAAGCGAGTAGCCATGGCGATGCAGGCGCCGGCAGCTGCCAGCGTGAACAGCATCGCGATGCCTGCAAACCGCGAGGTGACTTCCTTGTCGACCTTGTCGTAGCCGACCGAGGAGCCGATGTCCTTGTAGACGTCCTCCAGCTCACCCGCGGACTCCGCCGTGTACGCCTCGCCGCCGGTGATCTCGGCGACGCTGCGCAGCTCGGCGCGGTCCGGGGGTACGCGCTGCCGGATCCCGTCCATCTCGATGAAGCCGGAGTCGGTGCCGAAGGTGATCGTGTAGATCGGGGTGTTCTTCGCCTTCGCCGCCTGCGCGCCTTCCTGCGCCGTACGGCCGACGGTGCGCTTGCCGTCCGACAGCAGCACGATGCGCGCGGGCGCCGGGTCGTTCGGGTGCTCGGGGTCCGGCGGGACCTGCGTCAGCGCCTGCAGCGAGGTGAAGATCCCCTCACCCGTCGCCGTCGACTCCGCGAGCTCCAGCCCGTCGATCGACCGCTGCACGGTCGCCCGGTCGGTCGTCGGCGGCACGATGATGGACGCCGTACCGGCGAAGTTGACCAGCGCGATGTTGAACTTCGACGGCAACTGGTTGACGAAGTTCTTCGCCGACTTCTTCGCCGCCTCGAGCCGGTTCGGGTCGACGTCGGTCGCCATCATCGACAGCGAGACGTCGATCGCGACGACGATCGTGGCCCGCTCGCGCGGCACCTTGACCTCGTCCTTGGGCTGCGCGAACGCGACCACGCACGAGCACGCCGCCAGCAGCGCGAGCGCGACGGCCAGGTGCCGGCGCCACTGCGGACGCCTCGGAGCGACGCGGTCGAGCAGGGCGATGTTGGTGAAGCGCAGCGCGTACTGGGCGCGCCGGTGCTGCAGGTAGACGTAGGCCGCGATCACCAGCGGGATCAGCAGCAGGAACCAGAGTCGGGCCGGAGACAGGAACTCCATCAGCGAGCCACTCCCTTCGGCGGTTGGTGCAGGCGCGGCGCGACTCGCTTGTAGGCGAGCACGAACCGCACGGTGTCGGCGACCCAGTCCCGGTCGGTCCGCAGAACCAGGTGCCCGGCACCTACCCTACGCAGGGCCGTCCTGGTTCGTTCCCGCTGCGCGAGCGCCGCGGCGGCGTACTCGTCCCGGACGCGGCGCTTGCGGGTGTCGATCTCGCGCACCGCGCCGGTCTCGGGGTCGCCGATCATCACGACGCCGATGTTCGGCAGCTCGAGCTCGCGCGGGTCGACGATCTCGACCGCGAGCACCTGGTGCTGCGCGGTCAGCTTGCGCATCGCGCGCTCCCAGGACGGCTCCATCCGGCTGTCGATCTCGCCGTCCTCGGGCGTCAGGAAGTCGGACACGACGACCCGCAGACCGCGCTTGCGCTGCGTCCGGGCCATCGAGTCGAGCGCTCCGGCCAGGTCGCTGCGCGCCTTGTGCTCGCCGTGGTCCTTCTCGGCGAGCAGCGCGCGGAGCAGCCCGTACAGCGCGAGGCGGCCGGAGCGGGCCGGCCAGCGGCGCAGCGTCGAGTCGCGCAGCATCAGCCCGCCGAACCGGTCGCCGAGCCGGTGGGTCAGGAAGCCGACGGTCGCGACCGCGGCGACGGCGAGCTCGCGCTTCTCCAGCTGCGACGTACCGAAGTCCATCGAGGCGGACAGGTCGACCAGCGCCCACGTCTCCAGCTCGCGGTCCGCGATCAGGTCGCGGACGTGCGGCATCGTCGTACGGGCGGTGACGGCCCAGTCCATCCGGCGGACGTCGTCGCCGACCTGGTACTCCCGGGCTTCGGCCAGCTCGGTCCCGGGCCCGGGCAGCAGCCCGAGGTGCTCGCCGTGCAGGTACCCCTCGAGCCGCCGTACGACGGTCAGCTCGAGGCGCCGGAGCGCGCGCTCGGGAGCGAGCTGCGAGATCGTCATCGCAGCCCTCGGGTCGGGTCGGTTGGCCATCTGTTAGACGAACTCGGGGCGGCTGGACTGGTCGTTGCCGTCGCGCCAGACCGGCTGCGGCGGCGGGACGGTGGCCAGGATCCGCTCGACCACGGCGCGGGCGTCGATGTTGTCCGCGATCGCGTCGAAGGTCAGGCCGAGACGGTGGCCCATCACGTCGAGCGCGACGGTCTGGACGTCGCTCGGCAGCAGGTAGTCGCGGCCGTGGATCAGGGCCAGCGCGCGCCCGGCGGCGATCAGGCCGAGTGTCGCGCGCGGGCTGACGCCGAGCTCGATGATCGGCTCGAGGTCGGGCAGGTGGAAGTCGGTCGGCGTCCGGGTCGCCATCACCAGGCGTACGGCGTACTCGGCGACGAGGTTGTGCACGAAGACCTGCTCGGCCGAGCGCTGCAGCTCCATGATCGTCTCCGGCTGCAGCACCTGACGCGGCTGCGGCGGGTCGACGCTCATCCGGCGGAGGATCTCGAACTCCTCGTGGCCGCGCGGGTGGGGGACGTCGATCTTGACCAGGAAGCGGTCGCGCTGCGCCTCGGGCAGCGGGTAGACGCCCTCGGACTCGATCGGGTTCTGGGTGGCGATCACGATGAACGGCTTCGGCATCGGGAAGGTCTGGCCGCCGATCGACACCTGCCGCTCGGCCATCAGCTCCAGCATCGCCGACTGCACCTTGGCGGGCGCGCGGTTGACCTCGTCGGCGAGCACGAAGTTCACGAACGTCGGGCCGAGCTCGATGTCGAACGCCTCGCGGGTCTGCCGGTAGATCCGGGTGCCGACGATGTCGGAGGGCACCAGGTCCGGGGTGAACTGGATCCGCGCGAACGACCCGCCGACCACGGAGGCGAAGGTCCGTACGGCGAGGGTCTTGGCCACGCCCGGCACGCCCTCGAGCAGGCAGTGCCCCTTCGCCAGCAGCGACACCATCAGCGTCTCGACCATGTGCTCCTGGCCGACGATCACGCGTTTGACCTCGGTGATCGCCTCGCCGACCAGACGAGACTGCTGGGCCACTGACCCTGCCGGGACGGTGGTTTCGGTCATGCCTGTCCTTCCGGGGCCCACACGGACCTACTGCTCGGGAACTCCGGCCATTCCATCAGATCCCAGGGCTCAAGCCGAACCAAGCCCCGCCCGGACCACTGTCCATCCTCCCCACCCACCCAAATCCGTACGCATCCTCCCCGAGGCATCACCCACCGCCCGTACAACGCAGTCCCCCGATCCACCCAACAAATAGTCCGCACAATCCCCACCCACTGCCCTCACCACGCGCCACCCCCGACGAGCCCAAAACCACAAACCACCCCACCTAGCCGCCCACCCGCACCCCCCGCGGCGGCGTCCGCACGTACCTGTCCACCTTCCCCACCGGGCCTCACCAACCCGCACAGGCAGCAGGCAACAAGACACCGTTACCGCCGATATGGTGGGATTGACCCCAACATGACCGCGACCGAATCCCCCGCCGCTGCGCCTCCGCAGGCTCCCCCGCCGAGCCCGCGCCCGCAGCTGCTCCCGGACGCGCTCCCGCTCCTCCCCGAGGACCCGCCCCGCGTAGGCGAGTTCTGGCTGCGCGGCCGCCTGGGCGCCAACGCCGCCGGCTACCTGTACGCCGCTGCCGACGAGTCCGGGCGCGGCGCCGTCGTCGCGATGATGACCGAGGGCTCCGCCGACGACGCCTCCGCCCGCGACCGCTTCGTGCGCGCGGTGGACGAGCTCCCCGAGGAATTGGTCCTCGCCCACAACGATGCCGACGACGACGATCTGGCCCTCTGGGTGGCCGTGGGCCCCCTCCGCGAGGACGACGGTTCCAGCTCGGCCGCCGACGAGCACGCCATCGCCGAACGCCGCGGCGAGGACGTCCTGTCCGCCGTACTGATGGACCGCGTCCCCCAGCTCGGCCGGGTCCGCGGCCCGGACTTCCGCCACTACTGGGAGAACCGCCGCCGCCCGGGCCTGTTCCGCATCTGGCCGCTCCCCTGGCCCGCCGTACTCCGCCCAGCCTCCAGGCTCGCGCTCATCCTCTCCCTGCTGGCGATGGCCCTGATCATGGCGCTGGCCGTCCTGATCGCCTGGCTCCTGTTCCGCAACGCCCCCGAGGTCGACCCCGGCCCGGTCATCCCTAACCCGAGCGGTACGGCGACGGTCACGATCACCCCGACCACCCCGCCGCCTGGCAGCACCGGCCCCGGCAGCCCCAACACGACGGGCCCCAGCAGCCCCACCACAACGGGCCCGGGCCCGGGCTCCCCCAACACGCCAGGCTCCCCCGGCACCCCGGTAGACCCCGCCGACCGCTTCTAGCTGACAGCCGCCGTACGCCGGGACCTCAGCAGCGCGATCAGCCCGATCAGGCTGACCACCGCCCAGGTGCCTTCCAGCAGCAGGAACCCCCAGGACTGCTCGACCCCGGCGATCACCGCCAGCACACCCGAGCCGACCAGGTTCAGCACCTGGTACCGCAGTGTCTTCTGCTCCAACCGCCCCGCCTGAGACGCGGCGAAGGCGATCAGAATCGTGATCGCGCCGGCGATTTCGAGGACGTCGACTGCATGCATGAGAACTGCCCCTCCAGGGGCTGGCGTCGTCTTTGCGTCGGGTACGGCGCCGTCTCGTCCGGAGGCCCGCAGCTCGCGGACCTGATCCCCACCATACTGTCGCTCACCGCGACCGAGGAGCATTGGTGACCGATCTGACCTTCTTCCGCACCGCCGTCCTCACCGGCGAGGTCCTCGGCGTCGACCACGGCCACTCCCCCGAGCAGGTCACCGCGGCCTTCCCCGGTATCGAGTACGGCGGGAACAAGGGCCACAGCATGCTCACCCTCGACTTCGGCCTGGTCGAGTTCTCCTGGCACGAGCTCCCCACCAACCGGTACGCCGGCAGCCACTTCACCGTCCAGACCCGCCGCCTGCGTTACGGCCCCGACGAGCTGACCGCCGGCCCGCTCGCCGACCGCTACGGCCCCTTCCGCCGGGACCTCTACCTGAAGGACCTCGACCTGGACCTCATCCAGGTCCCGAGGCAGCCGACCGACTTCGAGGAGTACCTCCACCCCGACAGCCTGATGACGGTCCTCGCTCAGGCCACCGATGGCTGGGTCTACTCGATGTCCTCGGCCTCCAACCCGTTGTACTGGGCCCATACCCACCGCGCCGAGCTCGAACAGTCCGGCCGGACCAAGGACCTCGGCGACATCCTCACCGCTCTGCGTCTGGCAGCCGCGTACGACGTACCGACCGTCACCAATCTCCCCACCCTGCCCAAGGCCGACGTCCTGCCGCCGGACGAGGTCGTCAGCCGTTGCCTCGACGCCCTACCGACTAACCCGACCTGGACCGCTTTCGACAAGGCGCTCGTCGACGCAGCGGCCGGTCTGCTCGATCAGCTCGAGGACCAACCGCTCCGCGACCGCACCCAACGCCTTCACACCGCCAGGCTCACAGCGCGTTCTTGATCGCCGTCGCCTTCGCGACCAGCTGAGTCGCGGCCGCCGCCGGGACGAGCTTCTTCGCGGCCAGCACCTTCACCTCGATCACGAACGCCGTCAGCAGCGCCTTCGCGGCCGGCTTCTGGTTCTTCTGCACCGCGACGCGAGCCGCCTCCAGCTTGACCACCAGGCTCGTCTCGACCGCCTTCGCCAGGTGCAGCGCCTTCACCTGGCCGATCAACGCCGTCAGCGCCGCGTCAGGAGCAGCTTCGACGATCTCGACCGACCCCGCCTCGCAGTTCGCCCCCGCGGGCCGGAACGTCATCCGCTGATCGTCCTCGACCGTGCAGTTCGCCACCGGAACCCGCCCGCCCAGCGGACTCGTTGCCGCCGGCACCCGAACCCGCGCGAACCCGCCCCCGCTCAGCGCCGCGAGCTGCGGATCGTTCGCCGTGACCAGGTCCGACGCGACACTCCCGCAGCTGGCATCACGCCGTACGGAGAAACCGAGCGACGTCCCCGCGAACGCGCCACCGATCCCCGCGCACGACGTACCGACCTTCGGCAGCACGATCGCGCTCTTCTCGGTCTTCACCTGAGCAGCCGGTACGGCGGCGATGTGCGCGCCGGTGGCCGCCTGGTCGTCGGCCATCGTCACGTGGGTCAGCGTCGCGACCGCGGCGTTGGTGACGGCGAGCCCGCCGCCGGTCGCGGCCGTGTTGCCGCTGAACGTGCTGTTCAGGAAGTTCGCCGCCACGGCGGACACCCGCGCACCACCACCGGTCCCGGTCGCGACGTTCCCGGCGAAGGTCACCTTGGTGCCGCCGAGGTTCTCGGTCGCAATGTCGAGCCCGGCGCCGTTGGCGGCCGTGTTGTCGTCGACCGCCATGTCGTCGAGCGTCACCGAGTAGCTGTTGACGACCTTCGCGCCACCACCGTTGCCCCCGGCGGTGTTGTTGCTCAGCCCGGTCCGGTCGAGGAACAGCTCCGTGATCGCCTGCGCGTACAGACCACCGCCGTCGCCGGTCGCGGAGTTGTGGTTGATCGGCGTCTCGTCGAACGACAGGTCGAACGGCCCGGTCGCGTCGATCGTCCCGGCGCCGCCGCCGTTGCCGCCGGTCGTGCTGTTGCCGATCAGCGAACCCTTGTACATGTGCAGCGCGCCGAACCCGAGCCAGACCCCGCCGCCACCACCGACGGACTCGTTGTTCTCGACCAGCACGCGATCCAGCCCGACGTTCGGCGTCGCGCCCGCGTCCTCGATCAGCACCGGCGTCAGCGAGATGCCGCCGCCCGGCTGGGTGCTCCTGTTGCCGGTGACGGTGGACAGCAGGCCGCCGATCCCGGTCGAGCCGTTGCCGCGCTTGGACGCGGTGAACGAGATCCCACCGCGCGCGTCGGCCGCGGTCAGCCCGTTGTTGCTGACGTTGGTCGAGTACATGCTGAGCGACCCGCAGTTGCTGCACAGGATGCCGGCCCGGCCGTTGCCGACGATCCCGGTCAGGTTGATCGTCATCTTGTTCGCCGCGAACCCCTGCCCCGTGTTGGTGATGCCGGTCCGGGTGTTGTTCTCGATCGTCGCGCCCTCGATCTCGACCGGATACCCGTCGACCAGCGACATCCCGGAGCCGGTGTTGTCCGAGATGGTCGTCCCGTTGACCGCCAGCGAGCAGTTGTCGCAACTGACCACGCTGCCGGTGTTGTCGTGCAGGCTGCCGCCGAGCATCGTCATCCTGTACGGCGTGATGCCGTGCCCGAAGCTGCTCCAGACCACGCTGCCACCGGGCGACAGCACGTTGCGGACCTCGACGTTGTTGAGCAGGAGCTCGCTGTCGGACCGCACCGCGGCGCCTTCCAGCGCGGTGTTCGTGGTGTTCGGCCCGCCATCGATCACCAGGTCCTGCAGCTCGAGCCGGCCGTCGTGACTCGTACTGTCGACGATGCCCTTGGCGTCACAGGTCTGCTCGATCGTGGAATTGTTGCCCTGGACAATCAATTCGTGGCTGTCGGCATGTGTCAGCGGGCCGGAGCAGACCGACAACGCGTACGTCAGGCCGGCGCCGAGCGTGATGACGTCGTCGGCGCCGTTGCCGGAAGCGGTGGTGAAGGCCTCCCGCAACGAGGTCACACCGTCACCGCCGTTGACCACGTCGGCGGTCGTGGTGACCGTGATGGCAGCGGCCGAGGCCGGTGCGGTCGTGACAACGACCAGGCACGAACCGAGCAGCCCGGCCAGCGCGGCGGCGCGCAGGCAGGACGCAGTGATTCTGGACATGAAAATCCCCCCACAGGAATCGAGGCCACCAGAATTCCTCAGCGACCCTGTGCTGACAACCCCTCACCCAGCGAGAAGCCGCGCCAACTCCGGGTCGCGCCAGAACTGCTCCGGCACGGGCTGCCGGACGAGTGCCGCGTCGGCCCGGATCTCAGCAGGTGTCGCCGCGCCGATCAGGACCGACGTCACCGCGGGATGCCTGCCAGGGAAGGCCAAAGCGGCCTGCGGCAGCGATACGCCGTACGGCTCGCAGACCGCCGACATCCGCCGCGCGCGGATCGTCAGTGGATCAGTCGTTTGCTTGGATCGATCGGTCAGCAGGACGTGTTTGGTCAGAACGCCGGAAACGATCGCCGCTACTCCCTTTGCCTGGCAGCGATCCAGCAACGGCGCCCCGGACCGGTCGAGCAACGAGTACTGCCCGGCCAGCAGTACGACGTCCAGGTCGAGGTCCCGGACCAGCGGATCAAGCTGCTGCCACTCCCGGCCGGCGACACCGATCGCGCCGATCACACCCCGCTCGCGCAGCTCGACCAGTACGGCGTACGCGTTGTCGATCGGCTGGTCACCGGGATCCTGCACGAAGACGAGGTCGAGCGACGTCACGCCGAGCCGCTCGAGGCTGCCGGCGATCGACTCGCGGACTCCGTCGAGTCCGACCTTCGTCGACAGCAGGAAGCCCGACCGCGGGTGCGCCGCCAGTGCCGCGCCGAGGCGTTGCTCGGAGCCGTCGTACGCCGGTGAGGTGTCGAAGAAGCGGATCCCCGCCGTGTACGCCGCCTCGATGGTTGCCGTCGCCACCGCGCCTTCGGCGGCGCCGAGCCGGGACCCACCGAGGCCGAAGCGCGGCGGACGGAAACGCGTCACGTTCTGCGGTGCGCGCACACGGCTGGGAGCGGTCATCGGCCCTACCTCCCTGGTCGGCACTACCAGGATCGGTCCTCCGCGACGGTTTCGCATCTCGGGCCCCGCGCGGGGCCCGAGATCACGATCAGCGGCCGGAGTCGTACAGCGCCTTCACCTCCGTCGCCTCCAGCGCCCGGTCGAACAGGTGCACCTGGTCGACGACGCCGTCCAGGTAGTCGACCGGGTTGCCACCGAACTTGCCGCGCCCGATCACCGTGTTGCCGGTCGAGGTCGCGTCGAGCGTGCAGGCCGACTTGGTCGCGACCAGCGCGCCGTCGACGTACAGCCGGAGCTCACCCTTCGCGGCATCCCGTACGCCGGTGAGGTGGTACCACTGGCCCGGATTCGGCTTCGTCGGCGCGAGCGCGCGCTGCCCCGGGAAGCTCATCGCGAACCGCTGGTCCTGGCCGGAGTACTGCAGGAAGAACGCGCTGTCCCGGTCGCCGTCCTGACTGACGACGGTCTGGAACCCGCCGTCGGCCTTGTTCAGCTTCACCCAGGCGGTCGCGGTGTAGTTGCCGTTGGTGTCGATCAGTTGGGCGCCGGTGTCGACGAACTGGTTGGTGCCGTTGGTCGCGACGCCCTCGCCGTTCTTGCCGGGGGCAAAAATCGCACCGCCTTGCAGCGTGGCGTCGTTGTCGCCGACAACGTCTTCGCCCGAGCCGTCGAGCGGGTAGAAATGGGTGCCGTCGGCACCCGGCGTACCGGGTGGTGGATTGGGTCCGCCGCTGCCGGTTCCGTCCGCCCCGGCGATGATCTGCTCGTTCATCGTGCGGACCTGGGCGAAGTCCATCTTCGGGACCTGGCGGTCGTAGGTGAAGAAGCCGTTCACCTCGCCTTCGACATCGGTGATCTGGGTGTAGACCGATCCGCTGATGCCGCAGGTGTTGGCCGACCGCAGGACGTCGCGCTGGTTCTCGAGGTACCGGCGAGTGAGCGTGGCCGAGTCCGGTGTCATCTCGTACGCGAAGCCGTCGCCGAACCACATGTGGCCCTGGGTCTTGAGCCCGAACCCGCCGTGTTCTCCGTCCACCGCGACGCGATCGCCGGACGGGCTTGCCGTCGCGGGCCCGAGGTAGGCGTGGTGGTCGATCATGTCACCGCGGCCCGAGTCGCCGAGGGAGTCGCAGCAGTTCATGCCGCTGTGCGCGTTGACGAGCCTCGACGGATCCTGCGCCTTCACGCTGTCCGCGATCCGGCCGGTCTCGGCCAGGTCCCACTCACCCCAGCCCTCGTTGAACGGCACCCAGGTGGTGATCGAGGTGAAGCTCTTGTGCTCCTCGACCATCTCGTGCAGCTCGGCCTTGTACTGCGCCTGCCAGGCCGGCGGGATCGGGTCGGTCTTGGAGGCCGGCATGTCCTGCCAGACCATCAGGCCGAGCTTGTCGGCCCAGTAGTACCAGCGGTCCGGCTCGACCTTGATGTGCTTGCGGACGGTGTTGAACCCGAGCTCCTTGTGCTGCTCGAGATCGAACCTGAGTGCTTCGTCGGTCGGTGCTGTATTGAGGCCGTCCGGCCAGAAGCCCTGGTCCAGCGTCGACAGATTGAAGAGGATCTTGCCGTTCAGCGCGAGCCGGAGCTTGCCGTCGGCACCTTTCAGCTTGCCGACCGCACGCAGTCCGGCGTACGAACCGACCTCGTCGACGACCTTGCCGCGGTCGATCAGCTTGACCTTCAGCGTGTAGAGGAAGGGGTTGTCGGGCGACCAGAGCTTCGGGTTCGGGATCTTGATCTTGAGCTCTTGGTCGGCCTTGCCTCTGAGGGCTGTGACTTTGCGGCGACCGTCGTACACGGTGGTTTCGACGTCCAGATTGGTTGGTCCGGTCGTGTCGGCGATGACCTTGAGCGCCTTGCCCGGTACGTCGGGCGTCAGCTGCAGCCGCTCGATCGAGGAGCGCGCCACCGGCTCCATCCAGACGGTCCGCCAGATGCCGGAGCTGCCCTGGTAAAAGATGCCGTGGTCGCCGACCTCGCGCTGCTTGCCGATCGGCTGGAACGTCTCGTCGGTGAGGTCCTCGGCCCAGACGATGATCTCCTGCGGGCCTGTCCGGTGCAGAGCGCCGGTCACGTCGACCGAGAACCCGTCGTACCCGCCGCGATGCGTCGCGACCTGGCGGCCGTTGACCCAGACCTTGGCGTCGTAGTCGACCGCGCCGAAGTGCAGCAGGAGTTGCTGGCCCTTCCAGCCGTTCGGGACGGTGAACGTGCGGCGGTACCACATGCGGTCCTCGTGGCGCTGGACGCCGGAGAGGGCCGACTCGATCGGGTAGGGGACGAGGACCTTCTCGGCCAGTTGGCGTCCGAACGGCGGCGCTTCGTTTGGTGTGGCGGCCGCGAACTCCCACAGGCCGTTGAGGTTCTGCCAGCGGTCGCGGGTCAGCTGCGGTCGCGGGTACTCCGGGAGCGCGTTGGCGGGTGAGACGTCGTCGGTCCACGGGGTGCTCAGCGGCGGGGTCCCTCGTTGCCAAGCCTCCTGGGCCGGGGCGGCTTGTGAGGTGGGGACCACGATCGCGGTCGCGGCCAGGAGGCCGGCCGCGACCGCGGCGAGGCGTCGTTTCATGCTGCGTTTCCTTCCGGGGCGGGGAAAGGACAGCTCCGATGGAAACGCTCCCACGACAGAATTGCAAGAGCTCACTCAGATTCGAACATCACACCAGCGTGCAGACCGGGCTCGGGGTGGTGAAGCTGCCGGCCGGCGTCAGGGTTCCAGTCTGTTGGTTTCTGTGGAAGGTGGTGATCGAGTTGGAGCGCTGGTTGGAGACCAGCAGGAGCTTGCCGGTCGGGTCGATGGCGCAGTGCCTCGGCCAGTCGCCGCCGGTGGAGGGGGTTTGGGTGCGGGTGAGCGTCGCTCCGTCTGCGCTGGTCGCGAAGACCGCGATGCTGTTGTGGCCGCGGTTGGTGACGTACACGAAGTTGCCGTCGGGCGAGACGATCACCTCGCCGGGGTAGTTCTGCGGTCCTGCGGGTGCGGCCTGGAGCGGCGTCCCTGGCGTCAGCCGGCCGTCGGCGTACGCGCACGGGACGACGGTGCTGTCGAGCTCGTTCGCGACGTACGCGTACTTGCCGTTCGGGTGGAAGGCCAGATGACGTGGGCCGGCGCCGGCTTTCAGCTTGGCCTGCGCAACCTCGGTGAGCTTGCCCGGCGCCGCGATCGTGTACGTGTAGACCGTGTCGGTGCCGAGGTCGACCGACAGGATGTACTGGCCGGTGGGGTCCTGGACGACCTGGTGCGCGTGCGGCGCGGCGCCGACGTGCTTGACCAGATCGGTCCGGGCACCGAGGCTTCCGTCGGTCTTCACCGGATGTACGGCGACATCGCCCGAGCCGTAGTTGGCGCTCAGCAGGTACTTGCCATCAGCAACGAGTGCGAGATGGCAGGGCGCGGATCCACCGGTGGACTGGCGGTTCAGGACGCGGAGCTTGCCGGGGGCATCCACCGCGACGGCCGTCACGCCGCCGCCGGTCTGCTCGTTCACGGCGTACAGGAATCTCCCGGACGGCGCCGCGATCAGGAACGAGGGCTCCTGGACTCCGGTCAGGACGCCGGTCGAGGTGATCGCGCCGCTGGCGGCGTCGTACTGGGCGAGACCGATACCGGTCCCGCCGGCCGAGGTGTAGGTGCCGATGTAGAGCGTCTGCTGGTCGCGGCGGCCGGCGAAGGCGGGAGTGATGCCGGTGAATGCTGCCGCTGCGGTGAGACCGAGAAAGGTGCGTCGGGTCGTAGCCATCTGTGGGGACCTCCGTGGGGGCGGACGAGGACTATCGAAGAGTAGCTTCGAAATCACCGCTGTGTCACGGTGTGTGCTCAGAACGCGTCGACCCCGGTGGCCTCGACGGACCAGGCCCACAGCTTCTTGGCCAGCTCGGGGTCCTGGGCAGTACTCGTCGGGGTCGCCGGCTTCGGAGCGCCGCGGTAGCCGAGGAAGCCCGGGCCGACGAACGAGCCCGACCGCAGATCGGGCAGCGTCGCGGCGTACAGGCTGGGCCAGGCGCCGGCAGCAGCCGACTGGGCGACCAACCTGGTGGCAGCTCCGAAGACGCGGGCCTGGAGCTGTCGGCCGGCCAACTCCGGACCAGCAGCCTGGAGATGCGTCGAGGCGTACCCGGGGTGCGAGCCGGCGCTGATCAGGCTGTCGCCCGCTCGGCGGGTCAGCTCGAGCATGAACAGCAGGTTGGCCAGCTTGGACTTCCCGTACGACTCCCACTTGCGGTAGCCGTTCTCGGCGGTGAAGTCGGACTGGCCGATCCCGCGAACGGTCTTGTGCATGAACGAGCTGACCGTGACCACGCGGGGCTCGTCGGCCTGCTGGAGCAGCGGCATCAGCCGGGCGGTCAGCGCGAAGTGGCCGAGGTGATTGGTACCGAGCTGCAGCTCGAAGCCGTCGACGGTCTGCCGGTACGGCGGGGCCATCACGCCGGCGTTGTTGACCAGGAGGTCGAGGCGGTCGTGCGTCTTGGCAAGCTGCTCGGCGGCCAGCTGGACGCTGGTGAGATCGGCGAGATCGAGCTCTACCGTCTCGGGCTCTTTGCCTGAGGCTTTCGCGAGTTTGGCCGCAGCGTCGGCGGCCTTCTGCGGGTTGCGCGCCGCGATCAGCACGTCGGCGTTGTGTCTGAGCAGTTCGAGGGCGGTGGCGTAGCCGATGCCGCTGGTCGCGCCGGTGACGAGGGCGCGACGGCCGGTCTGGTCAGGGATGTCCGCAGTGCTCCAGCTCATGCGCCCACAGTAGCGGTGGGCGCATGAGCCGGTCGTACGTCGTTACGTCGTACGTCGTACGTCGTACTAGAGGATCTTGCGGGCCTTGAAGGCGGTGGTGACCTGGTCCGCGGTCGCCTTGCCGTACAGCAGGCGGGCCGACTGGACCGTGACGCGCGCGGCGTCGGCGAAGCTGGTGTCGGGCGCGTAGAAGAACGTGCCCTGCAGGATCACCTTGTTGGCCTTGTTCCGGCCGAGCGCCTTCTGGATGTCCCAGAGCGCGTTCGACCAGATCTCACCGTCGTCGTGCACCTCGCCGACGATGTCGTCGGTGGTCTTGCCGGTGTCGGTACGCCGCAGGCAGTGCTTCGGTCCGTCGGTGTACGACGTGGCGTCCCAGTCCATCACGCACGGGATGTCGTACCCCTTGCTGACCGGGATGGACTGCTGCACGGCCCAGTAGTCGCCGAAGCCCTCACCGATCGAACCGGCCTCGAGCGACTCACCGAAGCCCGGGACGACGTCGTCCTGGATCGCGTGACCGTACTCGTGCCAGATCACCTCGGCGTCCTCGGCGTCGTCGACGCCACCCTCGCCCATCGTGATCAGGTCGACCGACGGGTCGTAGAAGCTGTTGTCGCCCTCGTAGGTGTTGATCGAGAAGTCCTGCGACTCGTTGTTCACCTCGGTGAAGCCGAGCGAGTGGATGTACTCCTGGGTCTGGTTGACCTGGTAGTACGCCTCGACCTGCTCGAACTTGTCGTTGGCGCGCTGGTACACGAACGTGTTGTTCTTGTTCTGCGCGACCCCACCCTTGGCCTCGAGGATGTTGACGTAGGCACCGTTGAGCTTGCCCGACCCGTCCAGGTTGCGCAGGATCACGTTCTTCTGCGCCAGGAACAACTCGTTGCTGTTCTTGTCGTTGTTGTCGAGCAGGTCCTCGTTCTTCAACGTGACCACCGGGTTCGGGTCGAACACCGACCCCTTGCCGTCGACGTTGTCGCTGATCACCTTCGACTCGACGACCACACCGTTCTTGGCGTCGACCAGCGACCGAGTGACCCCTTCAGAACTCCTGGACGTCACGTTCCACACCAGCCGGGCGTTGGCCCCACCGATCACCGCAAGCTGCGCGGCTCCCTGCGTCGCCGTCGGCGTCTGCGCCACACTCTTGTTCGGAGCGGCGATCCGGTTCCTCGCCGCGCGGGCGCTCACCACCGTGTTGGCCGACTTCGTCGCCGTTGCCGACGGCACCTTGGCACTGACGTCCAGCGACTCCGGTACGGCGTCCCGCCCGTCCGAGATCTGCACCACCTTGCCCGACTTGTCCAGGTGCTTCGCGTAGTACCCGTTCACCACCGGCAGCCCCTTGAAGGTCTGCTGGTACCACACGTGCTTCCCGAGCAACGAGTTCTTCGTCTTCACCAACTTCAAGTTCGCAGGCACCGCCTCAGCCGGCGCCGCCCCCGCGGAACCAGTGGCCGACAACCCCAACCCAGCCGCAAGAATCCCCGCAGCCACCGCCGCGACCGCCTTACGCTTCGTCATCTTCTTCCCTCCCATGGACATACGTGGTGACACGACTACGATCCGTCGCGACCCTAGTTCGCCCACCACCATCTTGGGAAGCAAAACCTCCAGCCACCTCGCCCTTACAAGGGAAAACCTGGTCCTGCCGCAGCGGGCAGGTCAGCGAGGTTGAAGGTAGACCTCGAGCGCTCGGATCCGTTCGGCCACGGAGGGTTGTCCGCTCATCCAGTCGGGCTGGCTGAGGCCGATCCGCCTCGCGGTCTCCTGGTGCTGCGCCTGCCAGCCGTAAAAGACCTCCAGCAGACGCCGTCCGTACCCGAGGTCCACCGCAGCCCGGTCGGCCATCCGCTCGATGAACTTGCCGACCCCGATGAAGAGCAACGGGGCGAACAGCGGCGACAGGAACAGCAGAGGCACCAAGAGGCTGTCGTAGAAGATCAGCGAAGCGAGAATGAAGCCGAAGTAGGACACCATCAGGAAGCCGATGATCGTGCACCCGACAGCGGGAATCGTACGGCTGAGCCTCAAGAGCAACCTGATCACCAGGGCAACGATTCGGGTGGGCACCGAGTACCACAGAGCGAGTCTGCTCAGCCAGGTCCGCCCTCGGAGGTGAGTGGCGAGATCCTGCGCCAGCACCGCTTCCAGATGACTAGGAGGCAGTGTGTAGAGCGCCCATCCTGTGACCGTCACGGCGTACCCGCCGGCAGCCGTCCCGGTCGCGTTCTCACCGGCCTCGATCCACAGCGTGTATCGGTGAGCATCGACTCCCGCACGGTTCGCGACCCCGATCCAACTGGGCGCAAGCCGTTGCGCCTCCACCATCGTCGGCTGCCTGAGCCCAAGGAGGTATCGCGCGACCAACCCGTCGAATCCAGGCCACAGCACGATCAGACCTGACAGGATCCACAGGGAGATCACGACCCACGTGCCCTCGTAAAGGTCGAACGCCTGGCCGATCCAGTAGATGATCACGAAGCTGACTCCGGCCCACAGCAGACCGCTCAGGGCTTCGGCAACCAGCAGACCCGTTCCACCGGGATTGTGAGGGCCACGCGGTGGTGAAGGGGCGCGATTGACCTCCCCCGAGGTCCCACCCGGGAGCTGAGGCGGAATCGGACGTGATTGCCCCTCGGGCGGGCGTGGCGCTCCGGGAGGGAACCCTGACGAGTCCGGCTCGCGGTCCTCATCCGGACCGTTGACGTTGCTCATGCGACGCTCCTGCCATCAGTAGAGCGACACGTGGACATGGTCGTAGTGTCCGCCAGTTGCATTGTTCGGATCGTAGACACCGCCGCCGTTGTAGACCTTCCACTGACCGGTACGAGCGCTCCAGATCCTTCCATACCAGATCAGGTAGCGAACGCCTGTCGTCCCTGCTGTCGTGATCGTCCAGTTCGCGATCTTGTCCCCCTTCGCCCGCGCCTGGGGCGCTCGTCGTGCGTCACCACCGACGAACACGTCGCACGCCTTGCCTTGGGGGTGGTCGCTGGTCGGATTCCAGGCGTGCCGGTCCCAGCAACTCATCGACGGATTGGCCAAGGCCGCACGCGCCTGGGCGACCCAGAGAGCCGTACGCTCGGTGACCAAACCGCCGGTACCGGTCGGGTCCGTGACGCTCGGCCGTTGCGGCGGCCAAACGCCGTGCACCGGACGTCCTGCGATCAGCCCCTGCCCGTCATCGCATTCGTCGAGGACCTGCTCTCCCGCCGTCGGATTGCTGGTCGGCTTGGCACCTGATCGGCCGGCGTACGGATCACCCGCACGCTCGAGGTCGATCCCCGCTTCGGCAGCGATCTGTTGAGCCGTTCGCTCGTGCCTGGCGTACGCATTCGGAAAGGCCGACACCTGAACGGCCTGCGCGGCCTCGGTGTACGACATGGACGGCCAGCCGTCGATTTCGACGAGACCAGGAGGGCTCGGAGGTCTTGCGCCACCGAAGAAAGCCTCGGCGGCGTATCTCGGATTGAGGATCTCCGCGACAGTTCCCCACCCTGCCGAAGGACGTTGCTGGAAGAGCCCGACAGAATCTCTGTCGCCGTAGCTGATGTTCTCGAGCTGAGACTCCTGCAGCGCGGTCATCAAGGCCACGAGCGTCGCGCGCCCCGGCAGACCACGTGCGACAGCGACAGAGTCGATGATCTTCGCGAAGCCGACCTGGCGTGCTCGCAACGACCCACTCGCTGGCGGGTCGTCTACACGAGCCCCGTCACCGGATGGGCAACCAGCTGCGTAGTTGTTGTCACCGGCGCCGAAGGGCACGAGCAGCACCAGTGTCATCAGACCCACTGCTGCCATGACCCCTACGGCCTTCAGCACCATCGACTGTCCGAGGACGGCGCCCAGGACTCCTCCCTGCTGCCGCTGTTCGAACACGGTCAGCTCACCCACCTAATCATGGTCCCGCTCCGCCGTTCAGATCGCTGACCACCCAGACGCTGCCTTCGGGAACGAGGGTGACCACCAAGGGCAGGACGATGCGACTGGGCTGTTTGCCGGTGACGTCGATGGTGATGGTCAGGAGCCGGCTGATCCGCGTCGGTGTATCCACCGGAGCGGAATCGGGCCTTGGCACGCCGACCGTCAGCGATGCCACCGTGGACTTTCCGCCGTCGGTTTTCAACGCCTCGTAGGTCGAATCACCGGCGGCGATCAGGCTGTCGCCGACCTCGTCGCTGATGTACGGACCTGTCTTGGCGACCAGATCGGCGTAGCTCTCGGCCGACGGGTTCCGGGTGTAGAACATCCGGGCCCACAGCGTCGCGACATCGACTGCTGCCGTAGTTGCCAATGACGACGGCCGCTCGGTCAGGACCGGCGGCGTCGACAGCGCAGAGCTGGGAGTCAGTGTGTCGGACGGCGAACTCTGCTCCGAACTGCTGCCCGAGGTCGGCTGGGGTGCCTGCGCCGAAGGAGTGAGCAGCCCGACGTCGGGACCCGACGGTTCGTCGCGACCCAACAGGCGCGGCAAGCCTCCACCGAGACCAAGGACGACGATGGCAAGGATGACCACGGCAACGATCACGGTGACAGGACTGGTCGGTTCAGCCTGGCGTTGTTCCCGCAGCCAGGCCATCCGCTGCGCGTGGTCGTCGCGCCGCCACGAACGCTTCGCCTGCCTGCGCTGACGGCGCCCGAGGTCGTCGATCTCCTCCGGATACGAGTAGTCCGGACTCATCGCGTCGCGCCAGTTGGACGGCTGATCCGGACGCAACTCTTGCCCGGCAGAACCGTCGTCGATGCCGTCAGGGTCGTTGCCGGTGGGCGGCCGGTCCCGGTTCCGCTTACTCATCGCCTGGTCACCTGCGCGTCGGCACCATGACGGTCACGCCGTCCTTGGTCACCTTCGAGTACTCGCGGAATCGACGCTGCCCGCCCCCGGCCGGACGACGACGCTCCCGCACGGCCTTCGGCGGCCCATCGCGAAGACTCGCCGAGTGGCTGTGCACGCGAGGCTCGAACCGGCTCGATGAGGCCGGCGCCGGCTTCGCCTCCCTCGCGTGCTTTCCGCGTCTGCTGTCCGACGGCGTGCTGGAGGCCCCTCCGCTCGTGGACCCGCCTGACGCCGTCGTACCGGAGGTCGATGCGAGACCAACCGAGATCGCCTTGCGGCGCCCGGACTGCGAGGCGTCACCAGGAACGGGAACCGCCGAGATCGCCGCGGTCTGAACGGTGCGAGGCTGGTCCCTCAGACGACCCAGCAACCCCTCCTTGCGTGCGCCCGGTCCCGAGCCGGCAGGGCTCGCGGCAGAACCAAGTGCCCGGCGATCCTGACCGCCACCCAGCTCGTGCGCCGGCTGCTGACGTCCTAGTGCTGCCCCAGGGGCGTTCGAACCGACGGCCGGTGCCTGTCTGAAGACACGGACGGCAGTAGCACGCTCTGCAGGCGCATCGGACGAGCCGCCCTTACCTCCGAGCCGCTCCCCCATCGTCGGGCTCGCCGCACGGCTGCCAACCGCGCCCATGAGCCGGCGTACCGCCGTCATCGCTCCCCGGCGGGCCAGGCCACCCATCAGAAGGCTGCCTGAGCCCGGACGCATCATCGAGCTCATGCTTTCGAACAGGCGCCGTAACCGGAACCCGGCGATCAGTACTGCGATTGCTAGGCCACTCACCGGGAGCCACCCGAGCGTGTCCGTGAGACTGAAGACGGCTGTGACGAACGCAAGCGTTGTCGAGAAGACCAGCAAGGCAAGGATCGACTGCAGAACAAGGCCGAGAAGCGCCTCGAACCAGTTCATGCCCCACTGCCGGGTCCGACCAGGCACCGCCCACAGACAGGCGAACAACACCCCTACGACCAGCAGGAGCATGCAGCCGACGAAGGCCATCAAAGCGGTGAACGCCAAGGAGATCGTGAGGAAGGCGAACAAGGTCGCCGCAATCGCACCGAGGGTCAGAACCCCGACGCGGCCGAACGGGTTGTCACCCTTGGCCCACTTCACCGTCGGGGAGTTGCCACCACCCTCGGCCTTGCTCACCTCGGTATCGATGTACTTGGACCGCGCATCCCCGTCGGTGCCCTTGTCGAGGATCGCCTTGCCGTACCGCTGACAGGCCGCCAGCGATCCGAACTCGGCGACGCACCAGGGCGTCGCGGCGAAAGCTCGCCAGGTCGCGTCGCCCGACTTACGCAGCAGGTTGTCCCGCGCGGTTCCGGAGAAACTCGGCTCCGGCAACGGAATCGGCACCTTGACCGTGTCACCGAGGACCTCGTTCGAGGTGCTGACGACAGCATCCGAGCCGACCTGCCTCGCGCCGTCTACGCCGGACAGCCAGGTGGAGGGCGCCACGGCGAAGCTGGTGGCGAGCAGGCCAGCAGCGAAGACCCACACCAGCTGTCCCATCGCGCTGCCATTGGCTCGACGAGCGGCGTACGCAGCGATGGCGCCGAATGCCAGAGCCGAGGGCAGGAGCCAACCGACCAGTTCCGTGTTGACCGAACCGATGGCGGTCGCCGCTGTCTCGGTCAACGGCTTCAGATCGGTGAACGAGAACAACCACCAGCCGACCGAGATCGCTGCCCGCGTGATCGCGACGATGTACAGCATGACCATGTGGGCGTATCCGTTGAACACCGCCTCGACCGGGTCCCTGAAGCTGGTTTCGAAGTCCAGACCGTAGACGGTCGGGCTGTACTGCTCGAAGAGAGTCCGAGTGTCGCCGTGGGTCAGGTCCGGAGTCGGCAGCAGGTCGCCGAAGCCGGTGGGGTTCGTTGGGCCGGTGTCGGGGTCAGCGGCCAGGGCTGTTTGGCAGGTGAGGATGGTGGTGACGGCCATCACCGTGAGCGCTGTGCGCAGTCTGCGCACGCGACTCATCCGACGTGCTCTTTCTTGGTGGGGTGCGTTTCGTCGGGGGTGTACATGGCTTTGTTGTAGCCGGGGTCGTCGGCTTCTTGGTCGTAGACCTCGTCGGGGCCTATGGGGGCCTCGTGGTGGGTGGGGTGGGGGGTGTGGCCGTTGCCGTTTGGGGAGAGGGGGGCGGGGGCGGTGCCGGATTGCTGGGCTACTGGGGGGTGGGGCGTGGCATGGGAGACGGGGGTGCCGTTGGGGGTGGTGGGGACGGCGTCTTCTGGTGATGGGGCGGCGGGCTGGGGGGCCTGGGCGGGGTCCCTGCGGGCGCGGGTGACTTGGGTGGGGGCTTCTTGGGGTTGAGCGTCGTCCAGGGCGGGGCCTTGGGCCGGGGTGTCGTAGGCCGGCACGCCGTGGGACGGGGTGCTCTGGGGCTGGGTGCCGTGAGTCGCTGCACCGTCGGCCGGGGTTTCGTAAGCCGCTACGCCGTGGGACGGGGGGCTCTGAGAGCCGGTGCCCTGGGGGTGGGTGCCGTAGGCCGGTACGCCGTGGGCTGGGGTGCCCTGGGACTGGGTGCTGTGAGCCGGTGCCGCGTGAGCCGGGGTGGCCTGGGCTGGGGCGTCCTGTAGGGGCACGTCCTGGAGAGGGGAGTCCTGGAGGGGCTCGGGGTCGAGGGTGTGGGCTTCGGCCTGGGCTGTGGCGGTGGCGGCTGGTTCTGGGAGGAGGGCGTCGTCTTCCTCGTCCTCGGCGAAGGGGTCTATGTCTTCGGGGAGGGTGGGGATGGGTTGCGTGGGTTCCAGGGCGTGCTCGGACTCCGGGGTGGTGCGGAGGAGGTCGGCTACGCGTTGGCTGGGGATGTCGATCTGGACGGTGGCGACCTCGTCCCAGCGGTCTCGCATGATGCAGTGGCCGTGGCGGATGGACTTGCCGTTGGCGGCGGTGTTGATGCCTCGGACGAGGGTTTGGTACGGCGCCGTCTGCGGGCGGCCCAGGAGCTCGAGCAGGGAGTCGACCTGTTCGCGGGAGCGCAGGGAGAAGGCGAACAGGGTGGTGATCTGCTCGACGAGGCCGGGGAGCTTGAGGATCGACGCGGGGTCCTGGGTGTCCAGGACCAGCGAGGCTCCGAGGGCTCGGCCTACTCGGGCGATGTAGTCGAGGAAGCTGGCGCCGTCGGGGGTCTTCGTCAGGAGGTGGACCTCGGGGACGATGACGACCTTGGAGCGGCCGCGGAACTCGCGGCGGCCCGTCGTACGGACCATCCAGGCCAGGCAGCCGCGCAGGCAGGCCATGCCGACGCGTTCGATCGGGGACCAGGACTCGGGGGCCGACTCGGGAGAGGGCAGGGTGAGGCCTGGCATCTGGACGACCCAGAGGCCTGGGTTCGTGGTCAGCGACGAGAGGCCGGACGGTGGGCCGGCGACGACCGAGCCGAGGCCGGTCTCGACCAGGTCGCGCAGGGCGAAGCCGACCGTACGGGTGGTTTCGGAGTCGGCGGCGCAGAGGCGCTGGATGACGCCCCAGGACGACGGGTCCGGGGACTGGATCTCGGCGCGGGTGGCCGCCATCACCGGTGCTTCCGCGGCGCCACGCAGGTGCGGCGGGAGCAGCAGCATCAGCTGGGACGGCGCCTGCAGGAGCGCGTCGTCGACAGGGAGGACGCGGAGCAGGTCCGCGGCACCGGAGAACTGCGCGGTGATCTCGATGACAGCAGTCGGTACGCCGTACTCGGCGGCGACCGCGGAGACGCCCGCGGCGTCACCCTTCAGGTCGAGCAGCGGGACCCACGCGCCGGCGAAGGCCGAGTCGAGGCCACCGAGCATCGCGGCGGTCGTCTTGCCTCGACCGGATCGACCGAGGAAGAGCGTCGTGGTCGCGTCGCCGAGCGCCGAACCGGCGGCCGCGTCGAAGCGGACCAGACCCGGCGTCGAGCCGGTCAGGTACCCGATCGAGGGACCGGTGGCGTCACCGATCGACGCACCGCCCCAGAACCACGACCCGAAGAACGCGGTCGACTCCCGGACGTGGCCGAGGTCGGGCACCCGGAGCTGGTCGCCGGGCAGCGACTCCAGCCACAGATCGCGCTGCTCGTCGGCGCCGGCGGCGACGGTGATGCCGCGGTCGGCGTAGTGCGCGATGACGGCGTCGACGTACGCCTCGAGGTCCTCGCGGGTGTCCGCGCTGACCAGCAGGCGCGGGTGGTCCTCGACCAGCGTCAGGCCGGACCGGTTGATGTCGCGCTTGACCTCGCGCATGATCCGCTCGGTCTCGACGATCTCGTCCGCGGTCTCCTCGGCGGTGCCCTTGGCGGCCGAACGCCGCTGCTCCTTGGCCGACTTGCGGGTCTCGTCGACCAGGTGCCGCGCGGTCTTCTTGGTCAGCACCCGGAACCGGACCGACGCCTCGACGGTGACGTCGATCTCGTCGCCGTCGTCGTCGATCGCCTTGATCTCCGACAGCGTCCGCAGCCACTCCCCCGCGCCCGGGGTCTCGAGCTCCTCGGGGAAGTCGGTCATCGCGAGCACGGTCGTGTACGCCGCGATCTGGCCGCGGGTGTCGTAGATGCGCAGGTGGTCGGTGTACGGGACGACTCGTCCGGCCGTGAGGCGGGCCAGCGAGGCGCCGGTGATCAGGCCCCGGCGAGGGGCGGCGACGGCACCGCGGTGCATCTCGCGGCTGACCAGCCAGGAAATCACCTCGGCCGGCGCGGTGTGCGCCCGCCAGACCGTCGAACCCAGCTGGCGGGCCAGCTTGCGGACCCGCTCGTCGAGGTGCGCGAGCTCGCGCGCGCTCACGCGCCAGGACGTCGTACCGAGGGCGTCGCTGATCGAGCCGCGGACCTGCGCGGTCGCGCGCGGGTCGCGGTCGCTGAGGTGGACGCCGAGCGCGACGTACCGCTCCGGCATCCGCATCTCGTCGATCCGGTCGGCGCGGGTCTGCGCCCAGGCCTCGTGGTCGCCGAGCCGGTAGTGGCCGGCCATGCTGTCGATGTAATCCTGGCCGGTCGAACGGCCCCAGACCACCTTGAGGTGGCTGAGCCGGTCGCCGAGGATCGTCGCGGCCGCACTCACCGCGGCGTCGAGGGCGGCGTCCTGCTCGCCCTCGGTGGCCAGGTCGGTGTTCGCCACCGAGATCAGGAACCACGCTTCCGCGCTGCGCTCGGTGACCAGCAGGCCGTCGGCGATGGCGACCAGGCGTGGCGGCGGGAGACCGCGTTCACGGCCGACGCCGACCAGGTTCAGGAGCTTGTCAGCGATCTTCATCAGTGCCCCTCGCTCTTGTGTCGGCCGAGCCCCGACGACGACGTCCTGCGACTGACCCTCTGCACGTGGTCCGCCCCGAGGAGGCGGGCCCGCTGGTTCACCGTGATGTCCGCACCGGCGCGGACCTGGGGGTCGAGCTCCTCCACGACTTCACGTTCCCACTCCGGGGTCACCCTGGCCTTGGCCAGGCCGGCCACCTTCTGGGTCGCGACACGCTCGCGCCAGGGCAGGTACTCCGTCTTGTCCGCGGCCCGGGCACCGAGCCCGATGATCGGACGGTGCGCGCGCAGCGCGTAGCGGACGGCCAGCGCCCACTCGGTCACGCGGCGGCGGCGTTCGTGGTGCTTGCCCGCGCGCCAGCCGAACGCGGTGATCACGAACGGCGGTACGACGTACAGGCTGACGGTCGGTTTCTTCGGTACGCCGATGAACGGCACGAGCAGCGCGATCCAGAGCAGGATGATCACCGCACCGAAGATGATCATCCGGCGACGGGCGCCTTCACCCAGATCGATGCCGAGCAGGTCGTACTGCCGGGTCTCGATCTCGAAGTGGTGGGTCAGGGTCCGGCCGACACGCATTCAGCTGCCTCCGGAGAGCAGTCCCCAAAAGCCCTTGAGCACGTTGATGGTCTGGTTGTTGGCGTAGATCAGCCCGCCGACCAGCACACCGGCCGCAATGTGCCCGAAGAGCTCGCCCCACTCGCGCTTGAAGTAGTGCCCGATGGCGCGCAGCACCAGGATCGCGATGAAGATGTTCCCCGCGATGACCAGGACCCAGTCCTTGAAGTCCGCGCCGGTGGGCACGTTGGGGTCGGCCAGCGGCGCGGCGAGCTCCACCACGCTGGCTACCAGTTGAGTCGTGATCATTGCGGTGTCTCCCTTGGTGCTCTCATGGTCCGACGGCGGTCAGCTGCGGTCATCCGACGGCAGCCACTTGCCATCGTTGTGCCCCGTCCGCGGCGACGGTCCGCCGCAGAGTGAGCGTGTAGGTCTGGTCGAGGGTGGTGTCCCCCGTGCCCTTCCAGGTGACGGCACCGGTGGCCCGGCGCTCGTCATCGTTTCCGGTGAAGACCTGCCAGTCCTTCAGCTCGCCGAGCTTCACCGCACCGTTGAGGCTGCGGATCGCGGCCCCCGGAGCGGCGACCGCCTCGACCTTCGCGTCGGACTCGGCGTACGCACTGAAGAACGCCTCGGCGTCCTTCAGCGTGGCCGCGGTCAGGTCGTCGTCCGGTACGCCGGCGTCCGGCATGTTGTCCGGCAGTGCCACCCGCTCGTCGGCGACGTACGTCGGGGGGCCGCTGGCGACGACCCTGGACGACGTACGAGCGACCGGTACGGCGACGCGCTGCCAGCTGTAGGCCTGGCCGGCCCAGCCGCGGCCCTGCTTGGCGAACGGGCGCACCTGCACCCGGACGTCGACGACCGCCGTGACGCCACCGGAGTCGACCTTGACCTCACCCGGGTACGCCGCGTTGGCGGTCTGCTTGCCACGCCCGTTCCAGCCGGCGCGGGCGTCGAGCCCGGCGGCCAGGTCCAGGCTGATCTGGGCCGGACGGGCGTCCGGGTTGCCTTCGTCCCAGTTGAGGTAGGACACGGCGTACCGGGTCGCGACCGCGCGGGCCTCGTCGGCCGGGAAGCCGGACTGGTTGGCCACGACTCCCCCGTTGGTCCCGGTGTTGGGCCGGATCCAGGAGCGGACGCCGCTGATCGCGGCGAGCAGCAGTACTGCGACGACCAGGCCGCGGAAGAACCGCCGGGCCCAGGTCGAGAAGGAGGACTCCGGCTCGGTCGCCCACGGCGTCTGGCCTGGCTCCACCGGTCCACGCGGCGGCTGGGGTGCCGCGTGGGCTCCGTGCGGAGAGCGCTGGCGAAGACGTTCCGGGGGTCGCTGGCCGGGAGCGGTGGCGTGCTGGGGCGGCTGGTTCGCCGTACGAGGTGTCTCCGGGCCCTGGGGCCGGCGCGGAGGCGCCATCACCCCACCGGTGGCCGGAGGGGGCGCGCTGTACTGCGCGGCTACGCCCTGTGCCTGGCGAGGGGTGGGTGACACCGGGCCGTCGGGGTGCTGCCACCACTCCGGTGCGGTGTTCTGCGGACGGCCCTTGGGCTTCTTCGTCCGTCGCTGGTCCGACCAGTGCTCACCTTTGGGTGGCAGATTCAGGACCGTTCGCCACCAACTCATCTCTCCCCGCCCCTCAGACAGCAGTTACGCGGACAGTAGCCGGGAGGATACGGCAAGCAACTGTCCATCGGGAGTCCTGGGACCAGGATCCGGATGCTCCATCGCTCCCCGCAGCCATACTGTTACCCCACTCGGGGGCAGATGCACACTTCCGCTCGAAGCGTGACACCTTCGGTACCGTCGCCATAGCTCCTCTCTCATGCCCGACCGGCTCGATCAGGCAGCGCAAACCATGCCACACGCCGCGGACAGGTTCGAAAATCCGTGCGAAGGACAGGGTAGAGAATCGATTCAACTGATCACGCAGTGTAGTCGATGCCCGTACCAGCCTGTGGAAAACTCTGTCGTGGCGCAGGGTCAAAGTAATAGGTTCTTGGTGACTTTGCTGACCATCGGGCCGGCACTCTGAAGTACTTGCGGAAGGACGGGCATGGAGACTCGACGGCTGGGACGGCTGGAGCACCGCAGTTCGGTCCTGATCTACGGCGCGGCAGCGCTGGGCGGGGTCGATCAGGACACCGCCGACGCGTCGATCCAAGAGGCGCTGGAGGCCGGCGTCAACCACTTCGACGTGGCCGCCGACTACGGCGACGCGGAGCTGCGGCTCGGCCCGCGGATGGGTGAGATCCGGGACCGGATCTTCCTCGCGACCAAAACCGGACGGCGAACTTATGACGAAGCGTGGTCGGAGATCAATCGTTCGCTCGAACGGTTGCAGACCGACCGGATCGACCTGATCCAGATGCACGCGGTCTGCGACATGGAGAACCTCGACCTGGTGACCGGTAAGGGCGGGTCGCTCGAGGCCGCCGTACGGGCCAAGGAAGAGGGCATGGTCGGCGCCATCGGCATCACCGGGCACACCGCCCAGGCGCCGGCGGTGCACCGGGAGGGGCTGCGGCGCTTCGACTTCGACTCGGTTCTCACGCCGCTGAACTACCGGCTCTCGACCGACCCGCAGTACGCCGACGACTACGCGGCGCTGGTCGAGGCCGTGCAGGCCTCCGACGCCGCGCTGATGACGATCAAGATGATCGCCCGGCGGAACTGGCAGGACGGCGAGGAGAAGACGTACGACACCTGGTACCGGCCGTTCGACGAGCAGCGCTACATCACGGCCGCGACGGCCTGGCTGCTCAACGGGCACCCGGAGATCACCGGGCTCGCGACGGCCGGCGAGACCCGGTTGCTGCGGCAGATGGTCGTCGCCGAGCAGGAGCGGGCCGAGCTGACGCCGGAGGCCGCGGCGGCGATCCTGGACGAGGTCCACGATTACGCGTCTCCCTTCGTCGACATCCCGATCTGACCCTCAGGCGAGCACGGCGTGCGCCGGGCTGGGAAGGGCAGATCCCTCGGTGGGGCAGTGTGCCCCGGGAGCATGCATTCCAGTCCGGCGTCTCGCCGCACGTGAATCAGTTGTTCGGTTGAGGCAACTGATCGGATGGGTCGGATCGTCGTACCGGAGTGTGGTCGGTGCGGTGCGATGTGTGAGGGTGGGAGCGTGCTCACCGGCGGACCTGTCCCGGGCGGGCGGGCCGCGGGGAACACTGGCGGCACCGGCGGTGTTGAACAGCGCGTATTCCCTATTCTTTCGGAGGTCGTAGTGGCAACGGTCGAGCTGTCCCAGCAGAACTTCGACGAGGTCGTCGGTTCCGACGGGCTCGTCCTGGTGGATTTCTGGGCTGAGTGGTGCGGTCCGTGCAAGATGTTCGGACCGGTGTTCGAGAAGTCTTCCGAGGAGCACTCGGACATCACCTTCGGCAAGGTGGACACCGAGGCACAGGTCGAGCTGGCGCAGGCGTTCGAGATCCGGTCGATCCCGACGCTGATGGCGGTCCGGGACGGTGTCGTCCTGTACTCGCAGCCGGGTGCGCTCCCGGCGCCGGCGCTGGAGGACCTGATCAGCCAGCTGCGTGCGGTGGACATGAACGAGGTCCGCGCGCAGATCGCGGCGCACGAGGCCGAGCACGGCACCGAGCCGCACACGCACTAGTTCACACAGCACAAAAGGCCCCTGGTCTCGTCGAATCTGACGAGACCAGGGGCCTTTGTCGTCGTACGACGAGAGCGTGGTTCCCAGGTGCTGGTGGGAACCACGCTCTCGGGACCGGTCTCGGGGATGCCCGGTCGGTGCTGCTACCGCCCCAGGGGAGGCGGGTGGTGCGCTCCGTCCCGGAAGGGACGGGTTGCCGCTCGGGGTCGAGCGGGTGGTGCCGGGCCGGCTCAGGCGCAGCCGGTGCCCGTTTGTTCTGGTCCGCCCCGCATGGCGGACTTTGTGCTTCCCCACTCCAGGCGCGAGTGGGGTGGTGCGCCGCTCGCAGGGGAGCGGATGGTGCGCCCGCTCGCTGCTGAACGGGATTGTGCCTCCCGCGCAGGGACGGGGAGTGGTGCGCCGCTCGCAGGGAGCGGGTGGTGCGCCCCGTTCTGAGGTGTAGCGGGGATGGTGCGCCCCGTTCAAGGTGGTACGGGGGTGGTGCGCCGCCCCACGAGAAAGGGCGGGTGGTGCGCCGCTCGAGGAGAGAGCGGGTACGGCGCCCGCGCTGGAGGCGGGTGAGGCCGGGTCAGAGATCTCTGGCCGGCCGGGTGGGTCGTGGCGGTGAGGTGTCGCCACGGCCCGGGTCGGTGGCGGGTCGCTGGATGCGATCCGCCACGAAGGTCAGCGGAGTGGGTCGAACGGCGCCAGCTCGGCGGGACGACGGCCGGTGGTGATGGTCTCGGCCAGGAGTTGACCGGTGACCGGGCCGAGCGTGATGCCCCACATCCCGTGCCCGCCGGCGGCAAAGACCCGCGGGGACGAGGTGGCACCGATCAGCGGCAGGCCGTCCGGCGTACAGGGGCGCGGTCCTACCCACTCGAAGGTGCGCGCGTCCAGGTCGGCGTCGCGCAGGAGCGGACGGGCGGCCTCGACGATCGCGTCGATCCGGCGCGGGTCGAGCTTCGCGTCGGGCTTGCGGAACTCCATCATCCCGGCCACCCGGAGGCGGTCGCCCAGCGGCGTGCAGGCGATCCGCTGCGCCGGGAAGTACACCGGTCCGGCCGGTACGTGCGCGATCGGGACACTGAAGGAGTACCCACGACCAGCCTGTACGACGGTCCTGACGCCGAACCGCCGCGCCAGGTCGCCGAGCCACGCCCCGGTCGCCATCACGACCGAGTCGTACTGCTCGCTCGCGCCGTCGGCGGTGACCACGCGGGTGTCGCGGATCCCGTCGACGATGTCGGCGACGTTCGCACCGGTGAGGATCCGGCCGCCGCGGGCGACGACCGAGTCGGCGAGCAGCTTGACGTAGTCGCCGGGGTTGATGAAGCGCTGGCCGTGCAGCCGGATCGCCGCGCCGATCTCGTCCGACAGAGACGGCTCGATCTCCCGGGCGTCGTCGCCGGTGATGGCCTCGAACTCGATGCCCTGCCCGGCGGCGTGGATGTGCTCGATCTCCTCGAGCAGCACTGCGCGCTCTTCAGCGGTCCGGTACGCCGCGAGGAACGACTTGGCCTCGTACGTCTCGGCCTCGACCCCGGCCTTGGCCAGCAGGTCGAAGGCGCTCAGGGCCTGCCGGTTGATCGGGACCAGCGACTCCATCGCCGTCTTCCAGCGCCCGGCGGTGCTGTTGCGAGCGAACCGGGTGAGGAAGGACAGCAGCCGCGGGCTCGCCGTCGGCGGTACGTAGACCGGCGAGGACGGGCTCAGGACAGCGCGTACGCCGTACTTGAGCACCGCGGGCTCCGGAAGCGGGGTCGCCAGACCCGGCGTGAGCCAGCCCGCGTTGCCCCAGGACGCTCCCGCGGCGACACCTTCACGGTCGTACACGGTGACCTCGATGTCGCGCTCCTGGAGGAACCAGGCAGTGGCGAGGCCGACCATGCCGGCGCCGACGATGGCGACCCGGTCGGGGACGATGTGTGTGGTTGAACCAGCAGCGACCATGGTTCGATGGTGCGCCGGTCCCGGAGCGCTGTCATGGTGCGATCGCACCACTGCTGGAGCAAATGACAGTGCGCAGAGCACAATAACCTTATGATCACCGCGCCTGACCTGGTCGTCGCCGTCGGCCCAGCCCTGTTCGAGACCGTTGTCGCCGGGCAGGGGGACACCGAGGTGCGGGACGTCTTCCTCGCCGATCCGCAGGAGCCGGCGACCGGTGGGCCCGGCGACCTGGTCCTGGGACTCGGCCTGCGCAACGCCGAGGAGGCGGTCGAGCTCCTGGAGCGCTGTGCCGCCGGCAATGCGTCTGGCGTCGTACTGCGGACCGGTCTGGCGCAGGAGCCCGCAGTAGTGGCTACGGCGGAGCGCTGGCTGCTCACCCTCATCGCGCTCCAGCCGACCGTCACCTGGGCGCACGTGGTCTGGCTGCTCCGCGGAGTCATCGACCGGGCGGCCGCACCGGACTCCCCCGCCGCTGGTGACGCCGGAGTCCACCAGGAGCTGTTTGCCCTGGCTGACGCGGCTGCAGCGATCGTGGACGCACCGGTGACCATCGAGGACAACCAGTCGCGCGTGCTGGCCTACTCGTCCCAGCAGGACCTGTCCGACACCGACCCGACCCGGGTGTCGACCATCGTCGGTCGGCGAGTTCCCGCCGAGGTGATCGCCCACTTCCGCGCCCGGGGCATCTTCCGGCGGCTGGCCCGGTCGAGCGAACCGTTCCTGGTGCCCGACGGGCCCAACGGCATCCGCCCGCGGCTCGTCGTACCGGTCCGGGCGGGTGGTGAGTGGCTGGGCTCGATCTGGGCGGTGGTGGACGGCCCAGTGAGTAAGGAGGTCACCGAAGAGCTCAGCAACGCCGCGTCAGTGCTCGCACTGCACCTGCTGCGGCTCAGGGCGCAGGCAGACGTCGCCAGGCGCTCGGCGATCGACCGTCTGCGCACAGTGCTCCGGCAGTTCTCCCCTGAGGCGCCTGTCGAGGTCAGGCTCCCGTCGGCGCCGTGGCGGGTGGTCGCGCTCAGTTCACCCGACGGGTACGACGTACCGCAGCAGCTGGACCTCTGGGAGTCGCTGGGCCGCCGCCAGGGCTGGAGTGAGCCGCTGCTGGCTGACCTGGACGGCACGGTGTTCGCGGTGGTGTCCGACGGCGAAGCTGTGCCGGGCTCCTGGCGCTGGCTGCGCAAGCTAGTCGGCGACCAGGCCAAGGACAACCCCGGTACGGCGGCTGCCGCCGGCGGACGCGCCCGCTACCCCGCTGACCTGCCCAGCTCACGTGCTGAGTCGGTGGAGCTGCTCAACCTCGTACGACGTGGTGTTGCGCGCGGACCGGCGCTCCGGGTCGAGCAGGCCTGGCACGTACTGACTGTTCACCGAGCGGTCACCTCGCTCGACACCACCAAGATGGACGGGCCGCTGGCCACGCTGCTGCGGCACGACATCGAGAACGACACCGCGTTCGTCGACACCCTGGAGGCGTGGCTGAACCATCCGGGCCAGCCGCAGCAGGCCGCCAAGGACCTGCACCTGCACACCAACACCCTGCGGCACCGGATGAAGCGGATCGGCGAAATCGCGCGGCTCGACCTGTCGGATCCGCGGGAGCGACTCGCGCTCCAGCTGCAGATCGCGTCGGTGCGCACCGAGCACTGAGACGTTCGCCACAGCGCTACGTAACAAGGCTTCACATTCCGGCAATCGATGAGCAACATCCGGGTGGAAAAGTACTGATCACGAAGACGTCTCAGCTCTTCACCAGGGAGCTGAGCCGACTGGGTCGAACTCTTCACCAGGGAGCTCGAACCATTTGGGCCCGGCGATTGTCTGAGCGATCGCCGGGCCCCTTCACGTCAGGCGGTTGACGATCGCGCCGTAGACAGCGGGCAGTGCGGCCGCGGCGGGGACGATGCGGGGAGCGAGCAACGATCTGTTGCGGGCCCAGAGCAAGGATGCGGTGAGCGCACGGCACTCCCAGGACACGCGGCGCCAGGCGGCCTCGTAGTCCTCGGGGCAATCCTTGGCGATGCAGTCGACGAGCTCGGCGGAGGTGCGGAGGGCGACGGCGATGCCCTCGCCGGTCAGCGCGTCGACGTAGCCGGCGGAATCGCCGACCAGCAGGACACGTCCTGCGACGCGGCGTCGGACTCGCTGACGCAATGGCCCGGCGCCCAGTACGCCGGACGCGGGCGGGGCATCGCCGAGGCGGGCACGCAGGCGGGGAAAGGCGCGGAGATGGTCGTCGAAAGAACCGACAGCACTGGTCAGCACAGCAACACCCACCAGGTCGTCGGCGACCGGCGTCACGTAGGCCTCACCGAGGGAGGACCAGTAGACCTCGACGAGGTCGCTCCACGGGCGGATGACGAAATGTTGCCGCAGGCCCCGCCGGACGGCACCGGCAGCACTACCAAGTCCTAGCTGTCGGCGGATAGGTGAGTGGAGACCGTCGGCGGCCGCCAGGTAGCGGGCGGTGTGGCCGGCGGCGGTGACCGAGGACGAGGTTTGCGAGATCTCGCCGACCCTTGCTCGGACAACTGGCACGCCCAGAGCATCTAGGCGGTGCCGCAGGCCCCGATGAAGTTCCGTGCGGCGTACTCCCAGGCCAGGTCCAGCCCGGAAGCGGGCGTCGACGGAGTGCGACGCGTCGAGGTAGCGGATGCCATGGAACGGGCGGCCTTCCAGCACCACACCCAGGCGGGAGAGGTAAGCGGCCGCGCTGTGCGCGAGCCCCTCCCCGCAGGCCTTGTCGATCGGCGCCTCCCGCGGTTCGACGACAACAACGTCCAAGCCGGCCAGCGCTGCCCGGATCGCCGTGGCAGCCCCGGCAGGACCAGAGCCCGCGACGAGAAGATCGATCACGGCGCCGGCGGTCGACCAGCGGTCAGCGCACCGTCCAGCGCTGTCTCCTCGGCGCGGATCCGCACAGCGAGCAGCGGCAGGTTCAGCACCGTGAAGACCACCGCCGTCACCCATGACGTGTGCACCAGCGGCAGCGCGATCCCCTCCAGCACGACCGCCACGTAGTTCGGGTGCCGGAGCAACTTATAGGGGCCTTTAGCAACCAACGACAACCCTGGTACGACGATCACCCGCGTGTTCCACTGCCTCCCGAGCGTGCCGATGCACCACCACCGCAGCCCCTGCGCCAGCAGTACGACGGCCAGCATCGTCCACCCCAGCGCCGGGACGAACGGGCGGTCGGCAACGATCGCCTCGACCAGGCACCCGGCCAACAGCCCGGTGTGCAGCACCACCATGAACGGGTAGTGCCCCTTCCCGGACTCCACCCCGCCCTGCCCGAAGCTCCAGGCCGCGTTGCGCAGCGACACGACCAGCTCCGCGACCCGCTCGAGGCCGACCAGGAGCACCAGTACGACGTACCACCACAACGACGGATCCATCACCACTCCATCAGCACGAGCTCGGAACAGAAGCCCGGGCCCATCGCCAGCAGCACGCCCGGACCTGCAGGATCCAGCCTCATGGTGTCACCGAGCACGTGCAGCACCGAGGACGACGACAGGTTGCCGACCGCATCGAGCGATTTCCAGGTCAGGTCGAGCGCCCCCGGCCGCAAGGAGAGCGTCTCCGCGACCGCCTCCAGCACCTTCGGCCCGCCCGGATGGCTCACCCACGTCCCGATCTCGGGCACGGTCAGCCCGTGCGAACCGAGGAAGTCCCGGACGTCACCGCCGAGGTACTTGCGCACCACCTCCGGTACGTCGGCCCCGAGCACGATCCGGAACCCGCCCGACCCGACGTCCCACCCCATCACCCGCTCGGAGTCCGGGTAGAGCCGGCTCCGCGTCGCCACCACCGAAGGCCCTGCAGCCGGCCGCTCGGAACCAGTCATCACGACGGCGGCAGCACCGTCCCCGAACAGCGCCCCACCCACCAGGTTGGGCAACGACGAGTCGTCCCGCTGCAGCGTCAGCGAGCACAGCTCCACCGACAGCAGTACGGCGACGTGCCCGGGCCACGCGGTCAGGTAATCGTGCATGCGAGCGATCCCCGCCGCTCCCCCGACGCATCCGAGCCCGAACAGCGGCAGCCGCTTCACGTCCTCGCGCAGTCCGAGCCGCATCGCGACCCGCGCGTCGATCGATGGCGCCGCCACCCCGGTCACGGTCGTGAACATCAGCAGATCCACGTCGTCGACCGACAGCCCGGCCGCCGCCAGCGCCCCGCTGACCGCCTCGGCCCCGAGGTCGACCGCCGCCGCGATCCACGCGTCGTTGGCCGCGCCGAAGTCCTTCAACTCGCCGTACTGCTCCAGCGGAATCGCGAGGTGCCGGTGCGACACCCCGGCGTTCGCGTGCAGCCGACGCAGCAGCGCCAAGCCCTTGCCGTCGGTCAGGCACAGCTCCGCGAACGCCTCGGTGAGCTCGGCCTGCTGATACCGGTACGGCGGCAACGCGGCCTGCACCGCGGCGATCCGGCTCATCGTGGCATCGTTGCTTCGGTGAGCCGACTCGGAACCGTCAAGGGTCTGGCTCTGGCCTGCCATCCCGGCCCGACCGTTGCCGTCACCACGCTCGTCACGGCCGTTGCCTGGTCCGCGGGCCGCGGCCTCACCGGATCTCTCCTCGTTGCCGCAACCATCCTCACCGGCCACCTCTCGATCGGCTGGAGCAATGACGCGATAGATGCCACCCGCGACTCCATTGTGAACCGGCGTGACAAGCCTGTCGTCCTGGGACTCGTCGGCCGCCGCACGTTGTGGATCGCGGCGGTCGTCGCGCTGGTCGTCACGATCCCGGTCTCGCTGGCCAACGGCCTCCTGGCGGGCCTCGCCCATCTGCTGTTCGTCGCCTGCGCGTGGGCGTACAACCTCGGGCTCAAGTCGACGCCGGTCTCCTGGCTTCCGTACGCCGTGGCGTTCGGCGCGCTGCCGTCGTTCGTCACGCTCGGTACGAGTGGGGAGTGGGCGCCGTGGTGGGCCACGGCGGCGACCGCGCTGCTCGGCGTCGGCGCGCACCTCGCGAACGTCGTACCGGATCTCGCCGACGACCTGGCGACCGGCGTACGAGGATGGCCGCAGCGGCTTGGGCAGGCCTCCAGGCTGCTCGCGCCACTCCCCCTCGCCGCCGCGACGGTCCTGCTCACGGTCGCACCGGCGGGCCCGATCGGCGCTGTCGGCTGGATCGCGTTGGCCGTGGTCGCCGTCCTGCTCGGCGTGATCGTGGCGTGGAAGCAGGCGCCGTTCCTCGTCACCATCGGCGTGGCGGTCGTCAGCGTGGTCGTCCTCGTCGTCCGCGGCGACGCGTTGTGAGGGTCACGGCCGCAGCTCCTGGAGTTTCGTCTTCACGCCTTCCTTGAGCACGCCCCAGCGGTCCTCGTCGCCCTTCCACAGCGACTCGGTCATCTTGGTGATCTGGTCCCAGCTCGCGTGCGGCGGGATCGGCGGGACGTCCGGGTCGCAGTACACGTCGAGCACGGTCGGCCGGTCGGCGGCCAGGGCGTTGTCCCAGGCGGCGGCCAGCTCGTCAGGTTTTCTGACAGCAATCCCCGTCAGACCGACCGACTGCGCGAAGCCGGCGTAGTCGACCTCGGGCAGCGTCTGCGAGTCGGGGAACTTCGGGGCGCCCTGCAACGACCGCATCTCCCAGGTGACCTGATTGAGGTCGTTGTTGTGCAGTACGGCGATCACCAGCCGCGGGTCCGACCACTCCTGCCAGTACCGCTTGATCGTGATCAGCTCGGCGAGGCCGTTCATCTGCATCGCGCCGTCGCCGGAGAACGCGACGACCGGTTGGTCCGGGTGGGCGAACTTCGCGCCGATGCCGTACGGGACGGCCGAGCCCATCGTCGCCAGCGTGCCGGACAGCGAGCCGCGGGTGGAGTCGGTGAAGCGGAGCTGGCGCGCGTACCAGTCCGCGGCCGAGCCCGAGTCGGCGACGACGATGCAGTCGTCGGGCAGACGTTCGGAGAACTCGTGGAACAGGCGCTGCGGGTTCACCGGGTCCGCGTCGACGTGAGCCGCCCCGGCCATCACGTTCCACCAGCGATCGACACCGTCTTCGATGCCTTCGCGCCAGGAGCGGTCCTCCTTGCGGCGCAGCAGCGGGATCAGGGCGCGCAGCGTGGTCGCGGCGTCGCCGACCAGGTTCACGTCGTACGGATACCGCATCCCGATCATCGACGCATCGGCGTCGATCTGGACGGCCTTGGCCTTGCCGAACTCGGGCAGGAACTGGGAGTACGGGAAGCTCGAGCCGATCGTCAGGAGCGTGTCGCAGCCGGTCATCAGCTCGTACGACGGCCGCGTGCCGAGCAGGCCGATCGAGCCGGTCACGTACGGGAGGTGGTCGCTCAGGACGTCCTTGCCGAGGAGAGCCTTCGCTACGCCGGCGCCGAGGATCTCGGCCAGCTCCTCGATCTCCTTGCGCGCTCCGCGGGCGCCTTGCCCGACCAGTACGGCGACGCGCTCGCCTGCGTTGATCAGCTCGGCAGCGCGTCGTACGGCGTCCTGGTCCGGCTGCTGGGTTGCCGGCTCGAAGCCGAGGCTCGACGGGACCATCTTGAACGCATGCTCCGGCGGCGTGTACTCGAGCTCCTGGACGTCGGCCGGAATGATGATCGCGGTCGGCGCCGACCGGCTGAGCGCCGTACGGATCGCTCGGTCGAGGACGTTCGGGAGCTGCTCGGGGACGTTGACGGTCTCCAGGAACTCGCCGGCCACGTCCTTGAACAGGCTGTGGAGGTCCACTTCCTGCTGGTAGGAGCCGCCCATTGCCGAGCGGTTCGTCTGGCCGACGATCGCGACGACCGGGACGTGGTCGAGCTTCGCGTCGTACAGGCCGTTCAGCAGGTGGATCGCGCCGGGCCCGGAGGTTGCCACACAGACGCCGACCCGGCCGGTGAACTTCGCGTACCCGACGGCCTGGAAGGCGGACATCTCCTCGTGCCGAGCCTGGATGAAGCGAGGGCCCTCGGCCCTGGTCCAGGCGGCGAGCAGTCCGTTGATGCCATCACCGGGATAGCCGAAGACGGTGCCGACGTCCCACTCCCGGAGCCGTTCCAACAAGTAGTCACCCACGGTGTTAGCCATGAGGCCCCGGTGCCCCAGGGGTGGGGGTGTATTCAGGGCCGGCCGCCCCGAGGCGAGCGGGCTTCGCCCGCCGCCGCTCCCGGCTGGGGCGGGCTCAGTTGCTGGAGGGCTTCAACGGCGCGTTGCTGCCGAGGATGGCGGCGGTCAGGGCTTCGGCCGGTTCCTTCGCGGCGCGCGGGTTGGTGATGAGGACCAGGTCGATGGACGGGAGCTCGGGCAGACCCGCGCTCGGTGGCGGCTCGACGAGGTCGGCGGGCATCAGCGAATGGGCGAAGATCGCGATACCGAGACCGGCGCGGACGGCGGCGAGGACTCCGTTGACGCCGCGGACGATGCAGGTCACCCGGTACGGACGGCCGACGCTCTCCAGAGTCTGTACGCCGAGCATCCGGCTCAGGCTCGGCGCCTGGTACGCGACCAGCGGGACGGGACCGTCGGGCGCGATCCGCGTGCCGGAGATGCCGGCCCAGACCAGCGGGTCGCGCCGGACCAGACGACCGTTGGGTTCGGAGGCGGCGCCGACCGAGTGCTTCACGTAGGCCAGGTCGAGGTGGCCCGACTCGACGCGGCGGAGCAGGTTGGGGCTCTGGGCGACGGTGAGCTCCAGGTCGATCCGCGGGTAGAGCTGCCGGAAGTCGCGCAGGATCCGCGGCAGCGGGGTCAGCGCGAGGTCGTCGGTGACGCCGAAACGCAGGCGGCCGCGCAGCTCCGAGCCGGTGAAGTACCCGACCGCTTCCTCGTGGGCGGCCAGGATCGTCCGGGCGAACCCGGCCATCGCCTCGCCGTCCGCGGTCAGCGTCACGGTCCGCGTGTCGCGCACGAACAGCGGCCGCCCGACCGCCGCCTCCAGCTTGCGGATGTGCTGGCTCACCGTCGGCTGGCGGATGCCGAGCCGTTCGGCGGCCTGGGTGAAGCTCAGCGACTGCGCCACCGCGAGGAACGTGCGCAGCTGGTCCGGGTCGTAGGCCATCGATTTCCCTCTCATCGCGACTCGTAATAAGACTAATAGGAGTAATTCGTTGTGAGAATCCGGCCCGGACCGGTGAGGATGGAACAGACCTCCCCTGACACGTCCACTTCCAAAGGGTTGACTCTTGACCACCCGGGCCACCGGTTCTGTCCCCGTCCCCGACTTCCACACCCACCGTTCCACTCCGCGGACCACCCCCGGTGAACTGCCGCCGACCCAGCGGCGCCCCGGATTCCGCGACACCTTCAGCGCTCTCCAGGTCCGCAACTTCCGGCTCCTGGTCAGCGGCCTGTTCGTCAGCTCGACCGGCGGCTGGGTCCAGCGCATCGCGCAGGACTGGCTGGTCCTGACGCTGACCGGCAGCCCGACCGCCGTCGGCATCACCACCGCGCTGCAGTTCCTGCCCACCCTCCTGCTCGGCCTGTACGGCGGGGTGATCGCGGACCGCTTCCCCAAGCGCAAGATCCTGCTCGTCACCCAGTCGACGATGGGCACCCTGGCCGCCGTACTGGCGGTCCTCGCGTTCACCGGCGACGTGAAGGTCTGGCAGGTCTACACCCTCGCGCTCGTGCTCGGCCTGGCGACCGCGGTCGACAACCCCACCCGCCAGTCGTTCGTCACCGAACTGGTCGGCAAGCAGCGGCTGCGCAACGCGATCAGCATGGTCTCGTCCACCTTCCAGCTCGGTGGCCTGATCGGCCCGGCGCTGGGCGGCGCGATGCTCGGCACGATCGGTGCCGGCTGGGCCTTCGCGCTGAACTCGATCACGTTCTTCGGCTCGATCTCGGCGCTGCTGATGATGCGCGAGAGCGAGATGCCGGGGCTCCAGGCCGCCCGGAAGGCGGGTCAGGCGCTGCGGATCCGCGACGGGCTGCGCGACGGCGTCCGGTACGCGTTCCACGAGCCGGCCGTGCGCTGGGCGATCGTGCTGGTCGGCATCTTCGGCATGTTCACGATCAGCCTGCCGGTCACGCTGACGGCGTTCGCTGACGTCGTCTTCAAGACCGGAGCCACCGGGTACGGCGTACTGAACTCGGTCGTTGCCGTCGGCTCCCTGGCCGGCGCACTGCTCTCGGCACGGCGGATCCGGCCGACCCGGCTGCGCAACCTGGTCGGGATCGCGGCGATCCTGGCCGTGACGGAGATCATCGCGGCGCTGCAGCCGTCGCTGTGGACCTTCCTGCCGCTGCTGTGCGCGCTCGGCATGGCGACGCTGATGTTCCTCACCGCGGCGCAGTCGATGGTGCAGCTGACCACGCCGGACGGTCTGCGCGGTCGGGTCGCCGGGATCTACAACCTGGTCTTCATCGGCGGCGGCGCGATCGGCGGACCGACCGTCGGTGCGATCGCCGAGCACTTCGGCGCGCGCACCAGCCTGCTGCTCGCCGGGTTGATCCCGGCCGTGGCGACAGTTGCCATCGGCATCAAGCTGGCGAGGGCCGGCCGCTTCCGGGTGGTCGTTGTCCGCGGCACCCGTTCTCCGTGGCGCGAACCCCCGGTGCGCTTGGGTCTGGAGCAGCTCCCGATCCAGCTCACCCGCCCCGAACCTGCCATCCCTTCCAAACCCCGCCCGTTCACACTGGCCCGCCGCAGGTACCAGCGGACCGATCCCCACACCACCACAACGAGAACCCGCCGCAAGCCGCTGCACCGCTGAAGGATGGGGCAGGGGAGGGCAGGCCCGCCCTCCCCTGGCTTCGCCGGGGACGATCAACCCCGCGCGACTCGACGATGTCAGCCGGCGGCCCCGCGCTCCAGACAACCGCCGACCAGTCAGCTGCCGACTGGTCGGCGGTTTCCTCTGTTGTACTACGGAGCGTCGATCACGCCGACCGGCGGTACCTGGACCGTGCGGTGGTGCAGCGTTCCGCCGAGGACGACCTTGCGCAGCGAGACGTTGTTGGCGGTGTTCGACTCGAACAGCCGCTTCTCCGGGTTGGCGACCACCTGCACGTAGTACGTGCCGTTCGGCAGGTCGGTCACGTCGAAGGACTGGCCGGGCAGCGACTGGACGTACGTGTCGCCGGAGCCGACGTCGAGCACCTCACGGACCGACAGCGAGCCGTGGTTGCCGCAGGCGGTGTGCAGGTCGGTGTTCGACGGGTGCCAGTTGGCGTTCTTCACGGTGTAGTCGATCGAGTCGGTCGCGGCCAGGCAGAACGCTTCCTTCTGGCTGCGGACGACCTCGGTCTGCTTCGCGTTCAGCAGGCTGTAGCGGGCGAAGTCGGTGAAGTGCCAGTGGGTGTGACCGTCGCGCGCGTCCCACTCCATCGTGCCGGTCTTCTGGTAGCCGACCTGCTTGCCGGCCGCGTCGTAGAAGTACTGGTACGCATCCATCAGGTCCTTGCCCTGCTGGCGGAATCCGTCCAGCACGAGCGTCGACGGCCCGGCGTTCCACACGTTCGCCGAGAACTGCAGGAAGTCCTTCTTCGCCTCCGGCGTCCCCTCCTCCCCCGGCTGAACGGTGATCTGCCAGGCCGGCAGAGCCCGCAGGTCCGGCTTCGGACCAGCCGGTACGCCGGCTTTGCCGGTCGGCCGGGACGCGTTCGGCTTCGGCGCGACAGCCGTCGCGCGCTTCGCCTCCGGCGCCTTCAACGTCTTCGGAGCCGTACGACACCCCGCGGCCCCACCGTGACCACAGTCCTCGGCCTCCCGAACGGTCAGGTTCAGTCCCACGCTCGCGTCGTACGCCGGGATCTTGAAGAAGTCCCGGTAGACGCGGTTCACACTGATCGTGGCCGTGTACTTGCCGACCGGGAGATCGACCGGCTCACCGTTGTACCCGTAGGTGTTGGCCGACCAGCCGGCCTGCAGCCCCCAGACCGCGCCGAGCGTGAACGGGTTGGCGTTGCAGTCGTCCGGGTACGGCGACGTGTCCGGCGCGTCCGGCCGGGTCCGCGACCCTTCGCCGTTCAGGCAGAAGGACTGATCGCCGACTTGCCGGCCACCAGGTGCGTCCCGAGATCGAGATCGACGCCGTAGTCCGGGAACCGGTCGAGCGTGACCTCGGTGCTCCCGGCCACGATCTTCAGCGGCGGTTCGGCGGACTGCTGCTGGGCTGCTGCGCCACTCGCCCCCGCGGTGACCAGCGTCAATGAAGCGGCTGCGGCGAGCAGCACGTTTCGCCTTGAAGTCTTGATGATCCGTCCCCTCCTAGATGGATATCTACTCCAGGTGGGACGACGGTCGCGGACCGTTAAGTTTGTCTCAGTTGTTCAGCAGTTCGATCACACACTCCGGTTGCTCGCGCCAGAACAGATGTCCTGCCCCTTCGAGCAGCTCCAGCCGCGCACCGGGGATCAACCGAGCCAACCGCTCACCTTCGGTCGACAGGATCATCTGGTCGGCGGTCCCGTGGATCACCAGCGCCGGTACGTCGATCGCCGGCAATCGGTCGACCGCGTCGTGCTGCAACGCCGCCTGGAACTGCATCCCGACCACCGGCACCGGGACGCGCGCCGCCAGAGCATCTTCCTGGTACGCCGCGAAGTGCGCCGGATCGGCCGCGAACCCGGCCGACAGGTTCACCTCGAACCCGGTCCGCAGCACGGTCGCCTCCCGCCCCGACCGCATCGCGGCGAGCAGCAACTCAGGCCCAGGGCCGATGCCTGCAGCGCCCCGCGCGGAGTCCCCGCGGCGTACGCCGGTCCCCACGCCCGGCGACGTACAGCCCAAGGTCAGGTGCCGGACCCGCGAGCGATGATTCAGCACCAGCTCCTGCGCGACCATCCCGCCGAGCGAGATCCCGAACACGTGCGCGTCGGCCCACCCAGCCTCGTCCATCACCCGCGCGGCGTCGTCCGCGAGGTCCGCCGTACTGAACTGTCCCTCGGCGCGATCGCTCGTCCCGATCCCGCGCTGGTCGAAGGTCAGCACCTCGAAATGCTTCGCCAGCCCGGCCAGGAACGGCTCGCCCCAGATCCGGTGGTGACCGGCCATCCCCATGATCAGCAGCAGCGGCTCGCCGGAGCCCCGGCGTTCGGCGTACAGGTGCATACGGCGAACCCTACGCAGATTATCGGGCCTTGTTACTTGACCCCGTAAATTTATCCATCCTAGGCTCGGCCGCACTCGCCCCGCTCCCGCCTCGAGACGGAGGAACTCCCCCATGCCTCTCCCCACCGGCCGAAAACGCCGTGCCGCGATCGTGGTCACCGCGGCTGCCGCCCTGGTATCGGCAGCCGTAGCGATCGCTCCCGCCGACGCGAGCACGCCCCCGGTCTCCCAGCCCGGCCCGAAGCCGGCGCTGGTCGAGCCCGACTCCGCCTTCCAGGGCATCGCGCCGATCGAGGCGCCGAAGGCCAAGGCCGCCGTACCGGCCAAGCATCCGCAGGTCGCGGCCAAGCCGTACCTGGGCTGGAGCAGCTGGAGCCTGCAGTCGACCAACTACCCGGGCGTGAACCCCGACGGCCCGGGCAGCTTCATCAGCGAGAAGAACATCCTCGCCCAGGCCAACGCGATGGCGACCAAGCTCAAGCCGTACGGCTACGAGTACGTCAACATCGACGCGGGCTGGCAGCTCGGCGGCGACGAGTACGGCCGCCCGACCGCGAACCTCGCCCGCTTCCCGCGCGGTATGAAGGCGGTCGGCCAGGACATCCACCGGCTCGGACTGAAGTTCGGCATCTACACCGTGGTCGGCCTCGGGTTCGACGTCTACCGCGAGGGCAACACCCCGATCTACAACGCACCGGGCTGCTTCACGCGCGACATCGTCTACCCCGACCTGCGCACCACAAACGGCTGGGACCAGGCGTACAAGATCAACTACTCGAGCCCGTGCGCGCAGAAGTACGCCGACTCGATCGCGAACCTGTTCGCCGACTGGGGCGTCGACTTCATCAAGATGGACGGCGTCGGTCCCGGCTCCTGGAAGGGCGCGCCGGACGACCCGAACCACAACAACACCGAGGACGTCGAGGCCTGGTGGCGCGCGGTCCAGAACGCCGGCCGCCCGATGATGTACACGCTGTCGTGGTCGCTCAGCCACCGGTACGCCGAGACGTGGAAGGCGAACTCGAACGGCTGGCGGATCGACACCGACGTCGAGTGCTACTGCGACACGATCGTGCGCTGGAACGGTTCGCTGGTCGGCCGCTGGTGGGACCTGCCGCAGTGGGTCGACGACGCCGGGCCGGGGCACTGGAACAACCTGGACGCGATCAACGTCGGCAACGGCGAGATGGACGGCATCACCGAGGTCGAGCGGCAGAGCTCCATGACGTTCTGGGCGATGAACGCCGCACCGCTGTTCATCGGCGACGACCTGACCAAGCTCGACCCGTACGGGCTGAAGCTGCTGACCAACCGCGAGGTGATCGCGATCAACCAGGCCGGCGTCCCGGCCCGGCCGCTGAACCAGGACCAGCTGCAGCAGACCTGGTACGCGAAGAACCCGGACGGCAGCGTCACGGTCGGCCTGTTCAACCTGGCCGACACCGCCGCGACCGTGACCGGCGACTTCGCCCAGCTCGGGCTGTCCGGCAAGGCGTCGGTCCGCGACGTGTGGGCCGGGCAGACCTCGCGCAACGTCTCCGGCAAGGTCAGCGCCGCGCTGCCCGCGCACGGGTCGAAGCTCTACAAGATCACGCCGAACCAGGCGGCGGCGCCGAGCCGTCCGGCCGATCTGACCGTCACGGACACGAGCCGTACGACGGCCGCGCTGACGTGGCAGCCGAGCACCGGCGCTTCGTCGTACAAGGTGTTTGCCAACGGCAAGCAGGTGGCGACCAGCTCGTCGACCTCCGTCATCGTCGCCGGGCTGTTGCCGCAGACCTCCTACTCCTTCGAGGTGTTGGGGGTGAAGGGCAACAAGTTGTCGGAGGCGAGTGCGTCGACGACGATCCTGACCGCGAAGTCGGGCGGTGGTCCGGTCCGGTACGAAGCGGAGGCCTCGACCAGCACCTTCACCGGCAACGCGAGCGCCGGCGACTGCACCTTGTGCTCCGGCGGCAAGAAGGTCGGCAACATCGGGTACGACGCGTCGGTGACGCTGAACGGCATCACGGTGCCGACGACCGGCACGTACCTGGTGAAGATCGCCTACACCGACGGTGACACCAGCCGGCAGAGCATGCTGACGGTGAACGACGCCGACTCCTACTGGGTGAACTACCACGGCCTCGGCGACAACGACTGGGGAACACCGCAGGTCACCTACCTGCCGGTGAAGCTCAGCGCCGGGACCAACGCCCTGAAGATCAGCAACCCGAACGGCTACATCGCTGACATCGACTGGATCACGGTCTAGCCCTGCTCCCGGTGGGGCCGACCTTTCGCGGGTCGGCCCCAGCGGGCTTTACTGGGCTGCATGAGCGGCTACCCCGAATCGATCGTCCCGACCGGGCCCGTGCCGGTCTCCCGCCGGATCCGCGCGCTGCACGACGGCAAGTTCGTGCTCGACACCCTGAACGCGGTCTACGTCTGGGAGTTCCCGCCGTACCCGCAGTACTACCTGCCGGCCGTCGACGTCGCGGACGGCCTTCTGACCGACACCGGCGAGACGCGCACCTTCCACCACGGCGAAGCGCGGGTTCTGCGCGCCGGGTCGGGCACTGCCTGGCAGTACGACGAGGGCGAGCTCGCCGGCCTGGTCCGCTTCGAGTGGGACGCCGTCGACAGCTGGTTCGAGGAGGACGAGGAAGTCTTCGTCCACCCGCGCAACCCCTACGCCCGAGTCGACGCCCTCAAGTCCGGCCGCCACGTCCAGGTCTCACTCGACGGCGTAGTACTGGCCGACTCCACGTCGACCGTCATCGTCTACGAAACAGGCCTCCCGCCGCGCTACTACTTCCCCCGCACCGCCGTGTCCTTCGCGCACCTCGAGCCCACCGAAACCGCCACGTCCTGCCCGTACAAGGGCCACACCAGCCAGTACTGGTCCATCCGCACCACCAAGGCCCTGTACGACGACCTGGCCTGGTCCTACAACTTCCCCACCGCGCCTCTGTTGCCAGTCGCCAACCACATCGCCTTCTTCAACGAAAAAGTCGACCTCACCCTCGACGGCATCGCAGTAGACCGCCCGATCACGCCGTTCTCCTAGCCGCTCAACTCGTCGATCAACTGCTGGAAGTGCGGGCACTCGGTGAAGTCCGGGGACTTGCAGGCGAGGGCGTGGGCGAGGAGTCGTTGGGACTCCTGGGCCTGGCGGATCTGCTCGTCGAGGCGGGCGTGCTGCTCGGCCAGGACGGCGCGGCGCGTGGGGCCGTCGGGTGCGTCAAGCATCTCGCGGAGGCGGGCGAGCGACAGGCCGGCGGCTTTGCCGCGGCGGATCACCACCACGCGCGCTACGTGCGACTCGTCGTACCGGCGTTGGCCGGAGACCCTGGTGACCGGGGTGAGCAGGCCAACGTCTTCCCAGTGCCGCAGGACGTGGGTCGCGACGCCGCAGCGAGCGGCCAGGGCGCCGATGCTCAGCAGCTTCATCTGGTTCAGATCGCCGACGTGACGCCGCCGTCCATCGGGATGACCGCGCCCGTCACGTAGCTGGCGCGAGGGGAGGACAGGAAGACGGCCAGATTCGCGACCTCGGACGGTTCGCCGGCGCGGCCGAGGGGGATCTCGGCGACCATCTCGGACAGGAGCTCGTCCTTGGGCCGACCGGACGCCCGTACGGCGGCCTCGAGGCCCTCGTCGACGCGGCCGGTGCGCGTTAGACCGGGGTTGATCACGTTCACCCGGACGCCTTGCCCGGCGTACGCCTTCGCGTAGCCGACCGACGCGAGCATGAGCGCCGCGTTGGCCGCGCCGCCGCCGATGTGCAGCGGGTTCGCCTGCCGGCCGCCCTGGCCGACCACGTTCACGACCGAACCGCTGCCGCGCTCGGCCATCCCGCGGATCACCGCCTCGGTGGCGTGCATGTACGTGAAGTACTTGGCCTCCATCGCCGCGTGCAGCGTGACGCTGTCGAGCTCGTCGACCGGCGTACGGCGAGCAGCCCCCGCGCAGTTGATCAGGATGTCCGGGACGCCGATCCGCGCGAACACCGCGTTGGTCGCCTCGGCATCGGTCAGGTCGACGGCCTCGACGGCGTACTCGAGGCCCTTCGCCTTCAGCTCGGCCTGCGCCTTCGCGAGGTTCCCGGGATCACGGGAGATACCGGTGACCTGCACACCCTCCCAGGCCAGCGCCTCCGCGCAGGCCAGCCCGATGCCCTTGCTCGCCCCGGTGACGACCGCGGTCTTGCCCGACAGTTGCAGATCCACTGGTTCTTCCTCCGGGGTTCAGTCGCGCGCGTCGTACTCGTTGCGCGCGGCAACGATCTCGTCCATGTGGTCGTAGGCCCAGGAACGCATCGTGGCGACCGCGATGCCCAGGCTCCGGCCCAGCGGAGTCAGCGTATACGTCACGGTGACGGGCACCGTAGGAATTACGTCACGGTGGACGACCCCATCGCGTTCGAGGTGCCGAAGCGTCTGGGTGAGCATCTTCTGGGTGATCCCCTCGATGGCCGCCTTCAGCTGGCCGGACCGCAGCGTGCCCTCGCGTTCCAGCGTGGTGATGACGAGCATCGTCCAGGTGTCGCCGATCCGGCCGAGCACCTGACGGGTCGGGCAGGCACCCTTATTGGCGTCCCACCTGCCGCTGACCTGGTCGGTATCCATTCGGTGCCTAGAGCAGTAGGAAGTGCTGTCTTCCACGAGCCGCGATCCGGTCCGTAGCTTCGTTGGCGAGTCTATCGACGAAGGAGAAGAGCCGTGAAGGCAGTGGTACCGGCAGGCCCGGGGCAGGTCGAACTGGCCGAGGTGGACGAGATCGAACCGGCGCCGAACGAGCTACTCATCGAGGTCGCCGCGTTCTCGATCAACCGGGGTGAGACGTTCCAACTGGAGAAGCCCCGGCCCGGGTGGCGTCCGGGCAAGGACATCGCCGGCGAGGTGATCCGGTCGACGCCCGATGGTCCACCGGTCGGCACGCGAGTGGTGGCGCACCTGCCGCACTCGGGCTGGGCCGAGCGTGCTGTCGCGCGGACCGCGCAGGTCGCCGTACTGCCTGATGAGATCTCGTACGAGCAGGCGGCAGCCCTGCCACTCGCCGGGCTGACCGCTCTCAGACTGCTCCGTACGGCGGGCGCCGTCATCGGCCGGCGGATCCTCCTCACCGGCGCGTCCGGCGGGGTCGGGCACTACTTCACCGAGCTCGCCGCGTCCGCCGGAGCGGAGCTCACCGCAGTGGTGGGCTCCCCCGAACGCGGCGCGCGACTGCTCGAGCTCGGCGCGATGGAACTCGTGTACGACGTCGCCGACGCTCGCGGTCCGTTCGACCTCGTGCTGGAGTCGGTCGGTGGCACGAGCCTGCCGGTCGCCCTTTCGAAGCTCTGCCCCGGCGGCACCCTGATCTGGTTCGGCCAGGCCAGCCGGCAACCGGTCGAGTTGAACTTCTTCGACTTCTTCACCGCGCCCGAGGCGGCCGTGATCCGCCACTTCCATTACGACCTCGGAATCCCGGACGGCCCCGACCTGGCGACGCTCGTCCGGCTCGTCGCCGCCGGTCGCCTGCACCCCGAACTCGGGCGGATCGCCGACTGGACCACCACGGACGCCGTACTCGGGAAACTGCGCGACCGCCGCATCCGCGGCAATGCCGTACTGACGACAAGGAGACCAGAGATGACCAGCAAGGACCCGAAGACCGTGGTGACCCGGTACGTCGAGGCGGTGGCGGCGGGTGACCTGGCAACGATCCGGACGAGCTTCTCCCCCGACGTCGAGTGGACGTACCCCGGCGACCTGCCGCTGTCGGGGACCTGGCGCGGCCGGGACTCGGTGATCGACGACTTCCTGGGCTCCGCGGCCGGCAAGCTGTTCCGGGCTGACCAACCGGTGGTGATCGAGCTGACCAACCTCCTGGCCGACGGCGAGCAGGTCTTCGCCGAGTGGACCGCCCAGGCGACCGCCCTGTCCGGCGCCGCGTACGACAACCGGTGCGGCGGCGTCTTCACCGTGCGGGACGGCCGGATCGTGGCGGTGCGCGAGTTCCTCGACACGGATCACGCCCGCCGAGTGCTGTTCAGCTGACAGGATTGCGGTAGTCGACGGGAAGGACGCCGGGGATGAGGATCACCGCGGTCGAGACGGTCAGGCCGAGCATCCAGCCGAACATCGTGTTCGTGCTGCTGCACACCGACGACGGGCGGACCGGTCTGGGCGAGGCGTTCTTCGGCGGCCGGACGGTCGAGTCGTACCTGCACGAGTCGGCCGCCGAGGTCCTGCTCCGTGCCGCGGACCCGACGCCGGAGTCGATGGCCCGCGCGCTCGCGTCGTACACGGGCTTTGCCGGGGCCGGAGTCGAGACGCGCGGGAACGGCGCGGTCGATCTGGCGCTCTGGGATCTGGTCGGCCGGCAGGCCGGGCTGCCGCTGGTCCGGCTGTTCGGCGGGCCGGTGCAGGAGTCGTTGCCGACGTACAACACCTGCGCGGGACCGGGCTACATCAGTACGAGTACGAGGCAACGATCGGACAACTGGGGGGTGCCGGCAACGACTCCGGACCGCTGGGACGATCTCGATGCCTTCCTCAACCGTCCGGCCGCGCTGGCCCGCGACCTGTGGGACGAGGGCATCACCGGGATGAAGGTCTGGCCGTTCGACCGCGCGGCCGAGGCGACCGGCGGGACGGACATCTCGCCCGCCGAGCTGAGCCGAGGGCTGGCCGTTCTGGAGGCCATTCGCGCGGAGGTCGGCTTCGACATGAAGCTGATGGTCGAGCTGCACGGGCTGTGGAACCGGCGCGGTGCGACGACCATCCTGCAGGCGCTGACCGAGTACCGGCCGTACTGGGTCGAGGACCCGATGCGTCCCGACGCCGTCGACGCCCTGGCTTCACTGAGGCGCGATGTCGACGTACCGATCGCGACCGGCGAGACGCTCGTCGGCCGCCGCGGCTTTCTCCCGTTGCTCGAACGAGGCGCGGTCGACGTCGTCACCGTCGACGTCCAGTGGACCGGCGGACTCACCGAAGCGCGCAAGGTCGCGGCACTCGCCGACACGTACGGCGTACCGGTCGCTCCGCACGACTGCACCGGCCCGGCGACGCTGGCCGCGTGCGTACACCTGACCCAGTCGGTGCCGAACGGCCTGATCCAGGAGACCGTCCGCGCCTTCCTGCGGACCTGGTACGCCGAACTGGTGGACGGCTTGCCGCCGATCGTCGACGGCCGGATCGCCGCGACCGATGCCCCCGGCCACGGTGTCGTGCTCAGGGCCGACGTGGATGCCGAGCGCCGGGTCACAACGCTGCCTTAGGCAACGATTTCACCACTACTCCGGGCGATCTGAGCCCAGGGCAACAAATCGAGGGTCGTCGGCTCTTGAACGGCTGGGTACTATGAGTAACGAGATCGACACTCTTTGTTTCGACGCCTGATGCACTCGCACCGACGCCGGAGGGACCCGTGCCGACCATGTCCAGAACGCAGTCCAAATCCCATTCCCCGCCTTCGCGCGAGCCTGCTGTCGAACAGGTTGCGTGGAGGTCCATCGTCCGTCATGACCTACCGGCCTCGCTGGTGGTCTTCCTGATCGCAATCCCTTTGTCCTTGGGGATTGCCGCAGCATCCGGGGCGCCGCTGATCGCGGGCCTCGTGGCCGCCGTCGTCGGTGGCGTGGTCGCCGGTGCACTCGGCGGCTCCCCTCTCCAGGTCAGCGGCCCGGCCGCAGGCCTCACCGTTGTCGTCGCCGGACTGGTCAGCCAGTACGGCTGGGCCGCCACCGCGGGCATCACCTGCGCGGCCGGCCTGGTGCAGATCCTGCTCGGTGTCACCCGCATCGGCCGGCTCGCACTGTCTCTTTCTCCCGCCGTCGTGCACGGCATGCTCGCGGGCATCGGCGTCACGATCGCCGTCCAGCAGCTCCACGTCGTTCTCGGTGGACGGGCGCAGAGCTCGCTGATCGCCAACCTGGCCGGGCTTCCCGACCAACTGCTCGCACACCACGCCGGGTCGGTCCTCGTCGGTGTGCTGACAGTGGTCATCCTGCTCGCCTGGCCGCGGATCCCGAAGGTGAAGATCGTTCCGGCTCCGCTGGTCGCGGTCGTCGTCGTCACCGCGCTGGCCGCTCTGTTCATGGTCGACGTCACCCGCGTCGACCTGCCGGACAACCCGCTGCAGGAGCTGATCCTCCCGGCGATGCCGTCCGGCAGCGTGCTCGACATCGGGACCGCGGTGCTGACCGTTGCCCTGGTCGCCAGTGTCGAGTCGTTGCTCTCAGCCGTTGCCGTGGACAAGCTTCACCGCGGCAAGCGCAGCAACCTGGACCGCGAGCTGATCGGCCAGGGCGCCGCGAACGCAGTCTCCGGCGCACTCGGCGGGATGCCGGTCACCGGCGTCATCGTCCGCAGCTCGACCAACGTCGCGGCCGGCGCGAAGTCCCGGGCCTCGGCGATCATGCACGGCCTGTGGATCGCGGTCTTCGTGCTCGCGGCCGGCGCCATGCTGGAGCTCATCCCGATGGCCGCTCTCGCGGGCGTGCTGCTCGTCACCGGGCTCCGGCTGGTCCAGCTCGCCCACATCCGCACCCTGCGACGTCACGACGAACTGCTCGTGTACGTCGTGACCGCGGCCGGCGTGGCGGCGCTCGGCCTGGCCGAAGGGGTGCTGGCCGGGCTGGTGCTCGCGCTCGGGCGGGTGCTGTATCGGTTGGCCAGGGCAACAGTCACGGCGACCGAGGAGAACGGCGTCTGGACCGTGCGGATCCAAGGCACGTTGGTGTTTCTCGGCGTCTCGTCACTGGTCCGGACGTTGCGGACGATCCCGGCCGGCGCCGACGTACGGGTGAAGCTCCAGGTCGATCACCTGGACCACGCGGCGTACGAGGCGATCGAGGACTGGAGCCGCGGGCACGTCGCGCGCGGCGGGACGGTCGAGCTCAACCGCTCGGCGTTCCGGGCGGCGCTGCAGGGCGATGCGAAGCGCCGGCTGCCGTGGCAGCACGAGCAGGTCGTGCCCGCGCCGGACCAGCGCGTCTCGATGCTGGACGGGATCCGCGAGTTCGAGGAGTCGGCCGACCTGATCCGGCCGATGATGGCGAAACTCGCCGCCGACGGGCAGAAACCGACGCAGCTGTTCATCACCTGCGCGGACTCCCGGATCGTGCCGAACCTGATCACCACGTCAGGTCCCGGCGAGCAGTTCTGCGTCCGCAACGTGGGCAACCTGGTCCCGCCGTACGGATCGAACAGCAACTCCGTCGACGCCGCCGTCGAGTACGCCGTCGACGTCCTCGGCGTCACCTCGATCGTCGTCTGCGGCCACTCCCACTGCGGCGCCGCCGGCGCCGCGCTGGACAGCACCGCCGACGACGGCTCCGGCCTCCGCACCTGGCTGCGCCACCTGGAGCCGTCAGTACGCCGAGCCGTCGCCCTCCCCGACATCGTCGACCCAGCCACCGGCGTCAAACTAACCCCCGCCGACAAGCTGTCCGTCGCCAACGTCGCTGTCCAACTCGAGAACCTCCGCACCTTCGCCTCAGTCCGCAAAGCCGAAGAAGCAGGCCGCCTGCAACTCACAGGCCTCTGGTTCGACATCGGCGCCACCGCCGCCCGCCTCGTCATCGAACACGCCCCCTACCTGGTCCGAGCCGACGAACAACTGGCCACCGCCAACACCCCCGCAGACGCCGACCTCTGAGGTCACCGGTGGGTGCGCGCCCTCGCGCACCCACCGGAAACTCTCGGCCAGGCTCACTCAACATCTCTTTCCGGCCGCAGCGGCGGCCGACCCTTGGCAGCCTCGCCGGCCGCATCGCCGCCCACAGCAAGTCAGACGGACACCCTTCGGGAAGCGACCAGCTGACCACCAGAGAACGCATCAGCCCGCAGCAACTGACCGACCGACACCTCGACGATCTCGATCGCGATCGGCACGCCCACCAGGTCCTCCGAGCTGATCGGCCGGTCGTCGAGGTACAGGTCGACCCGATCGATCCCCTCCACCTCCAACCCAACAGTCAACGTCGTACCAGTCATCGACGTACTGACCGAGAGCCGCCGTCGAGGCATCCCCGCCAGCATCGCCCCCGCCGCCTCCAGCAGATCAGCATTGCCCGACAACAGATCAGCCCGAGTCATCCGATGGATCGCATCCGGCCGCACGCCCACATCCTCAACAGGCGTCCCCGACAGCTCCCCCACCCGCAGCGTCCGCCGGATCGCCACCCGCAGGTTCGCCCCGTTCGGCAGCGCGACGTACGGCGAAGTCGGATCGGCCGGCGGCGGCTCGTTCAGCAGCGTCGCCAGCAACCCGTGCGTCCACACGTTCGCCCCACCAGCACCGGTGTTGTCGTCGACCCCCAGAATCATCCCGACCTGATGATCCGCGAACCCCGCCGCGAAGATGTCCGTCGCCGAGTAGCACCGAGCATCCGTCACCAGCACCACCGGCCCGTAGTACGTCTGCCCGACCTCGTTCGCCCCGTCGTCCGGCGTGATCGGCTTCGCCGCCGAGTACGCCGCACCGGTCTCCGTCGCCAGATCCAACGAGTCGAACCACGGTCCAAGATCGATCCCCGAGGGATTGTCCTTGTGCCGCCGGCAGATCCGCAGGTTCAGCGCCGTACTGATGAACTGCACCGGCTCCGGCGCGATCCGCCGCGGCGTCATCGTCTGCAACGTGAACTCGCTCGCGTAGATGTGCCCCCCACCGTTGTCCCGTACGTCGACGATCAGGCCATCCTGCGGCAGCGCAGCAGCCAGCCGGACGAACTCGTCCCGGAACCCCACCGGATCCGTCACGCTGAACGTGAAGATCCGCAGATGCCCGTACGTCCCGTGCGACGTCGTCACCGCCCGAGCCCGGAACACCCCAGGCATCGTCGTCGGCAGATCCGCCGCCCCCACCGCAACCGGCGCCGCCAGCGCAGCGGAGCTCTCCCCCCGCTCGAGATCAACCACATCCCGTACGTACAAGACCTTCTTCGCCCGCGACTTCTCGTCGGAATCCAGGTCGAGCCCCATCGACGCCGACGCCTCGGTGATCGCGTCGAGGTCCGTCATCGGCGGCAAGTTCGTCGTCACCTTCCACTGCTCGCGCAGCTCCTGCGCCGACCCGTCCAGACCGGTGTAGGTCAGCGTGACCCAGTCCTCGTCCGGTGGCGCCTGGATCACCAGCGGCCGCAGCGTCAGCGACTCCAGCCCGCGCGCGAGATTCGCCGCATCGTTGCTCCCCGCGAACACAGCGCCGTTCAGCGCGGCAGCCCGCGCGATCGGCGTACCGTTCCAGTGCGTCACCTCCGCCCCCGGCCCGAACTGCGGCGCACTGTAGCCGGTGACCATCCGCGTGATCAGGTAGTGCTCGCCCACCGTGTCGAAGCACTTCTCGATCATGAACGGCAGGTACGCGACCTTGCCCGCGAACGGCGCCGGCAGCAGGTAGTTGGTGTGCAGGTCGCGGACCGAGTGGAAGATGCTCGACATCTGCCGGTGGAAGATCCACTCGGCCTCCATCGTCGCGTCGGTCTGGCGTTCCATCCGGGCCCGCAGCACGCGCAGCCGCTGCAGCGGGTTGACCGCGTGCATCGCGGCCTTCAGCGGCAGGTGCACGTAGTTCTCGCCGAGCAGCAGCAGCGACTGGTCGACCAGCAGCTTGCGCTGGGCGAGCGTCAGAGTGCCGGCTCCGGTGAGGAACTGCGGCAAGGGTACGGCGGCCGCCTGCTCGGCCTTCGGGGCTCGACTTGCCTTCCGGGCAACGGCCTTCCCGGTGGTTCGCTGCCGGGTCGTCGGCTTCTTGGTGACGGTCTTGCGCGGTTCGGTCATGACATCCCCCAACGGGCGCGCCCCTCCCCTGGGCGTCGCGATCTGTCCACCGTCCGCCGCCGGTACTTCCGTGTCAACGCCTCGGCTCCCGACGAGTCGTCCCAGAACGTTGGCCCGGTGCGTTGTGCTGGTGCGTTGTCCTGGTGGCCAACCCTCGCGAACCCGGTCAGCATCGACAGCATGCGGATCAGTCGTTTGTTGGTCACGATCGCCCTCGTCACCGGCCTGCTCGGCGCACCCCCGGCTGCGCAGGCCGCCCAGGCCGCCCAGGCCGCCGCCACCTTCCCAAGGATCGACGCGTCCGGGTTCCAGCTCGTGCAGGGCAGCACCTTCGCGACGTACGGCGCGCGGATCGCCGCGCTGGAGACGAAGCCGCAGCTCGCGCCGGTCGGCGTACCGGAGGTGCTCGCCGCATCGAACCGGACCGGGCGCGCGCTCTGCCACACGACGTACCTGAACGCCGCGCTGAACCCGCAAGGTTTCTGCTGGCAGGACGGTGAGGACGACGACGAGAACGTCTGGATCCCGCAGGGCGTCACCGGCTCGGGCGACGCGCAGCGGAGCGGCGGCGCGCGGCGGGTGATCGCGGCGACGTGGCACAACGCGGACGACACCGCGATCCGGGTGTCGTTCCTGGACGTCGCGACCAACAAGTACCGGCACGTCCTGCTCGTCGAGCCGACCTCCGACACCAACTTCGCCGCGATCACCGGGCACGGCCACGGCCTGTACTGGTCGGGCAACTATCTCGTCGTCGCGACCAGCGGATCCGTGCTGCGCGTCTTCGACCTGCGGCATGTCTGGCGCACCGACACCACCAGCGAGGTCGTCGGACTAGGTGCCGACGGCAAGTACCACGCGCGCTGGCACGCCTTCGCGCTGCCGCAGATCGGGGCCTACTGGTACGCCGGAGGCGGTGGCTGTGCCGCGTCGACCGGCAACCGACCGTGCTTCTCCAGCCTCGCCCTCGATCACACCGGATCCTTCGTCAGCGTCGAGCACACCACGCGCGGCGGCGGCCGGATCGTTCGCTGGCCGCACGACCCGGCGACGGGTCTGCCGAAGTCGAACGCGGCGGGCGTCGTACAGGCTTCCGAGGCGCTCGCCTCTCCCGTCTGGGGCATGCAGGGCGCGGTGTCGTCGGGCAACAGCTTCGTGATCACCGGGGTCTGTCCCGAGTACGCCGACAACATCGGCGACGGCGTCGACTACCCGAGCTGCCTGCACCGCGGCACGGCCGGAGCGTCCACTTCGGTCTGGACCAAGGCCCCGAAGAACACCGAGAACCTGTCCCACTGGCCGGCCACCAACGAGCTCTGGCTGATCAGCGAGCAACTCCGCGAACGCGTGACCGTCCACATCCCCTGGCAGTAGCGTGCCGAGGGTGGAGCCACCCTTCGTCGACGAACACTCGCGAACCATCCCGTACCCACGGCACGTGGTCTGGCAAGCCCTCAACGAACACGCCACCGGCGACCTGCTGATCGGCCCACACAACCCGCTGGCGCTGATCCTCGGCACGAAACCACGCGGCGGCTTCGAGATCACGGAAAGTGTCGAGAAGCAACGACTTGACCTGGTCGGCCGCCACCACTTCTCCACCTACTTGCTGCGCTTCGAGCTCGCCGACGAAGAATCCGCGAGCACCGCCGAGGCCGGGCCAGCCGCGACCAAGCTGAGCGCCCTGACATTCGCCGCCTTCCCCGGCCCGCACGGGCGGATCTACCGCCTGCTCGTGATCAGCTCCGGCGCCCACGCGCTCGCAACTCGCGGAATCCTGCGCTCGGTCGAGCAGCTCGCCGAGCGAAGCATTTGAACAACGCAGTCCCCACCGCCAAGACAACAAGTAGTCGCCGAACCCCCACCCAGCTGCCCAAAAACACTCCCCAGCGCCGAGTCCAAAACCCCAAACCACCGCACCTAGCCGCCCACCTCAACCCCCGCGGCGGCGCCCGCACATACCTCCCCCCACCCACGCCCGTCGCCGCATCAGCGCCCGCACATACCTCCCCCCATTCACACCCCATCGCCGGGTCAACCACCCGCCTGTCAGGATGTCCCGGTGATTGACGTTTGGGACAACATCACGTCCGTGCAGGCCGATCCGTCGATCCAGGTCGTGATCGGCACCGGCGTCGCGGCGCTGCTGCTGATCGCGTGGCGACCGGTCTGGCGGCACACCCGCCAGGTCGTGACGATCGCGCACGAGGGCGCGCACGGGCTGATCGCGCTGCTGGCCGGCCGCCAGCTCGCGGGGATCCGCCTGCACTCGGACACGTCCGGCGTCACCGTCTCGCGCGGCAAGCCGGACGGCCTCGGCATGGTCGCCGTACTGCTCGTCGGCTACCCGGGTCCCGCGTTGTTCGGCCTTGCCGCCGCGTTCGTCCTGAGTCGCGGGTACGCCGTGGGGCTGCTGTGGGGACTCCTGCTCGCGCTGGTCATCCTGCTGCTCCAGATCCGCAATCTCTTCGGGCTCTGGTCCGTGCTCGTCTTCGGCGCTGTCGTGTTCGGCGTGTCGTGGTGGGGCTCCGAGCAGGTGCAGTCGGCGTTCGCGTACCTGCTCACCTGGTTCCTGCTGCTCGCCGCGCCGCGCGCCGTACTCGAGCTGCAGCGCTCCCGCCGCCACGGCGCCGGCCGCAACTCCGACGCCGACCAGCTGCGCCGCATCACCGGCGTACCGGCCATCCTCTGGGTCGGCGTCTTCGGCCTGATCACGCTCGCCTGCCTGGCCCTGGGCGTGCTCTGGTCGGACGTCCTACCGACCTGAGCACACCCAGCTCTGAGCCTCCAGCGACAAGCCTCGCCTCAACGACTTGAGTCGAGGCGCGCGTGCTCCCGCCGCCAGCTGCCTACTCAGCCGCGGCCGCCCGCGATCGGCCGGTCGCGCTGCTGCACGCCCGGTACGCCGTACGGGTAGTCCGCCGCGCCCGGGTCGCTCGCCTCGTCGAGCTGCTTGCGCTCCTCCTCGGTCAGGTGCAGGTCCGCCGCCGCCAGGTTGTCGTCCAGCTGCTCGAGCGTCCGCGCCCCGAGGATCACCGACGTGATCGCCGGCCGGTCCACCAGCCAGGCCAGCGCGATCTGCGCCATCGAGATCCCGCGCGCCTCGGCGATCGCCCGCACCGCGTCGACCACCGCGCGAACCCGCTCGTTCTTGCTCCGCCGAGCCCACGCCTCGACGCCACGCTCCGGGTTCTCCCCGAGCCGGGTCGAGCCCGTCGGCGCCTCGTCGAACGAGTACTTGCCGGTCAGCCAGCCTCCACCGAGCGGCGACCACGGCAGCAGGCCGAGCCCGTTCTCCTGCGCGGCCGGCACGATCTCCCACTCGATCTCGCGGACCAGCAGGTTGTACTGCGGCTGGAGCGTGACCAGCGGCGACCAGCCCTGCCGGTCGATCAGGTCGCACGCCTTCTGCAGCTGCCAGCCGGTGAAGTTCGACAGACCGCCGTACGCGATCTTGCCGGCCCGGACGGCGTCCTCCAGGAAGCTGAGCGTCTCCTGCAGCGGGGTGATCGGGTCCCACGCGTGCAGCTGGTACAGGTCGATGTGGTCGACGCCGAGCCGCTGCAGCGACTCGTCGAGCGCGCGCCGCAGGTGCCGGCGGGAGGTGCCGACGTCGTTCTGCCCGTCGCCGGTCGGGAACCGGCCCTTCGTGGCCAGGACGACGTTGTCGCGGGCGGAGCTCTTGGCCAGCCAGGTGCCGACGATCTGCTCCGACACGCCCGCGGAGTACACGTCCGCGGTGTCGATCAGCGTGCCGCCGGCCTCGACGTACCGGTCGAGCTGCTGGTGCGCGCCGGCCTCGTCGGTCTCGTTCCCGAACGTCATGGTGCCGAGCGCGTACGTCGAGACGACGGTGCCGCTCGCACCGAGGGTGCGGTATTCCACAGCTGCTCCTTCAGGGTCTGGTACCGCTCACAGTAGAACGTTTCAGCCGCCGGTGCGCGAGACCGTCCACAGGCCGGAGTACGGTGACAGAAGTCCGTGTGATGGAGGGAAGAAGATGAACACCAGCGCACTTCTCATCGACGCGTTCGGCCGGATCCAGGAGGTCGTGCACGAGACCGTCGAGGGGCTGTCGGACGACGTCCTGAGCACCCGCCCGAACGACGCGGGGAACTCGATCGCCTGGCTGGTCTGGCACCTGACCCGGATCCAGGACGATCACCTGGCCGATGCCGGCGGCTACGAACAGCTCATCACCGCCGACGGCTGGCACGACCGCCTCGGCCTGCCGTTCGACCCGTCCGACACCGGCTACGGCCACACTCCCGAGGACGTTGCCGCGGTCAAGCTGTCGGCGTCGCAACTGACCGGGTACTACGACGCCGTGCACGCCCGCTCGGTCCAGTACCTGGAGACCGTGACCGACGACGAGCTCGAGCGCGTTGTCGACAAGCGCTGGGACCCGCCGGTCACGCTCGGCGTCCGGCTGAACAGCGTCCTGTCCGACGACCTCCAGCACGCCGGCCAGGCGGCGTACGTCCGCGGTCTACTCGGCGGCTGACTTCCAGAGCGTGCTGCCGGCGATCAGGTAGAGCGTGCGGCCGACCAGCCGCGCGTCGGTGACGTCACCCGTCGGACCGTCCGAGGTCTTGACAGTCCAGGCGCCGTCCGCGCCGCGCAGCACCTTCACCTGATTGCCGTCAGCAACTACTTGGAGGAGCTGGTCGCCGTCCAGGATCGGTGGCGGCAGCGGCGTCTTGTCACCGACAGCGACGTCCGGCAGACCTTTCAGCCGCCGCGCGCTGTCCGGCTTCGCCGGGTCGAACTGCCACATCGCCAGCTTGCCCTCGACCCAACCGGTCACCGTGCAGAGCTTTTCGCCGCAGGTCACCCGCTGCCCGTGGCTGCGTTCGCCGCCCTCCGGCAGCGCGAAGCCCGACCACCCGTCGTTCAGCCGCTGCGACTTCCACACCGCGGCCTCCTGCCGTACGACGTTCGGCGCGAGCCGCACCTGCGACCCGGTCTGCACGATCGAGTCGCCGAGAACAGTCGCGTCTCCCGGTCCAGGCAGCAGCCCCGGCGTACTGCGCAGGACAGTGCCCGCCGAGTCCTGCCGGATCCACTTGGTCCCCGTCGGCAGCCAGACCGCCGCGTCCAGTCCTGACGTCCTGGAGGCCCACGCTCCGAGCAACGCCTGCCCGGCGGGCGCGATCACGGCCGAGTACAACGTGCCCGCGTCCGGCCCGCCGAAGGTGTTGAACTCCTGCGGCAGCTCCTGCACCTCGGTGGTCGTCCCGGTCCACACTGTCCAGCGCACGTTGGAGTGCGCGCCGCCCGCCGCTCCGCCGAGCGCGAGCACGCGGCGGCCGTCGTACGCGATGGACTTCCAGATCGCCAGGGCGGCGTACGGGCTGCTCGCGTTGGGCGACAGCTTGACCTCCTGCTGCGTGTCCCCCTCGACCAGCACCAGCCGCGGCACCACCTTGGCGTTCCGGTCGCGCAGTCCGACCAGCAGTTGGTCGCCGTGCCCGGTGAGCACGACCGGCTCGGCCGGCAGCTTCACCTGCGACCAGGCCACCGGCTGAGCCTGCGGCTTGTCGTCACTGCAGGCAGCCGTGATCAGCAGCAGTACGACGAGCAGCAGAGCTCTGCGCATCAGCGGTTCTGCGGCAGCTTGGTGGTCCGTTTGCGAGCGCCGCGCGGGTTCGACGGCGGCGGTACGACGGGACCGATGTCGCCGTCCGGCGCGACGTCCAGGTCGATGATCACCGGCGCGTGGTCGCTCGGCCCGGTCCCCTTGCGTGCCTTCCGATCGATCCAGGCCGCCTTCACCCGCTCGGCGACCGGATCCGACGCGAGCATCAGGTCGATCCGCATCCCCAGGTCCTGGTGGAACATGCCGGCGCGGTAATCCCAGTAGCTGAAGACGCGCTCGGTCGGCCAGCGATCCCGTACGACGTCGTGCAGCCCGGTCGCGAGCAGCGAGGCCAGCGCCTCCCGCTCCGGCACGGTCACGTGCGTCGAGCCGACGAACGCCGCCGGGTCGAACAGGTCCGCGTCCGCCGGCGCGATGTTCATGTCACCGCACACGATCTGCTCGGCCGGTCCGGCCGCGACCACGTCCCTGAGCGCCTTCAACCACGCCAGTTTGTAGACGTAGTGGTCCGAGTCGGGCTCGCGCCCATTCGGCACGTACAGCGAGTGGATCCGGATCCCGCCGCACGTCGCCGCGACCGCCCGGGCCTCCGGATTCGGGAACCCCGGCGCCCCGGCCACGCCGGTCACCACGTCCTCGATCCCGACCTTCGACAACAGGGCGACACCGTTCCACTGCACTTCGCCGTACAGGGCAGCCTCGTACCCACGCCCCGCCAACTCCTTGCCCAGCAAGGCGGTGAACGCGTCGTCGGCCAGCTTGGTCTCCTGCAGGCAGACGACGTCCGGCTCCCGCTCGTCCAGCCAGTCGAGCAACCGCGGCATCCGCTGCTTGACCGAGTTCACATTCCAGGTAGCTACGCGCACCCGCCTACCGTAGCCCGGCTCAGTTCCGTTCGGTGGTGAGTTGCGTCCGCCTGTGGAAAGCCCTCTTCCTCGGCAGCACCCCACCAGAACTCCGCCGCCGTCTCGAGCTGCTCGAACACCTCGACCGACTCCTCCAGGTAGTACACCTGCTCCTCCTCGTCGCGTCGATCTCATAACCATACTCGGTATGAGTTTGAGTTGGGTATGATTTTTCCCGTGGAAGGTCGTCGGGAACGAAAGAAGGCCGCGCTCCGTCAGCACATTTCGGACGTCGCGACCGCGCTGTTCGTCGAGCGCGGGTTCGACCGAGTGTCGGTGTCGGAGGTCGCCGAGGCCGCCGACGTCGCGCGGCCGACCGTGTTCGCGCACTTCCCGCGCAAGGAGGACCTGTTCTTCGACCAGTACCCGGAGACCGAGGCCCAGCTGGTCAGCGCCGTACTCGATCGCCCACCAGGCGTGTCGCCCGTGCGCGCGATCGCCGACCGGGCGCTCTTCCTGGCCTCGCAGGAGTCGCCGCCGTTCCTGGTCCGGCCGCACCAGGCGCTGTTCTTCCGGATCGTCGCGGAGTCCCGACCGCTGCAGGCTCGCGCGCGCGAGATGGCCGAGCAACTCGAGGACGCGATCGCGATGGCGATGGAGGCCACCGGAGTCCGGCAGCCGCGGCTGGTCGCGGCACTCACGACAGCGGCGTACCGGACCGCCCATCTCGAGTCCGTACGGCGAGTTCTCGCCGGCCAGGACGCGCTCGATCACGTCTTCCGGGTGCAGACCGCGCTCGGCGTCGTCGATCAGGCTGTGGAAAACGATCCGGCCTTCGTGCGCTGATCCGGGACAATGGGCGGGTGGCCAGAATCCCGGGACTTGTGCTGACCGATCACACCTTCACCGTGCCGCTCGACCACGAGCGGCCGGACGGTTCGACGATCGAGGTGTTCGCGCGCGAAGCCGTCGCGCCGACAAAGGTGGGCGACGACCTGCCCTGGCTGGTGTTCCTGCAGGGCGGGCCGGGCGGCGCGTCACCGCGGCCGACGAGCGGCAGTGGCTGGCTCGAGCGTGCGACGCGTGAGTTCCGGGTGCTACTGCTCGACCAGCGCGGGACCGGTCGCAGCACGCCGGTCACCCGTCGTACGGCGTTGTCGATGGAGCCTGCCGAGTTGGCGGCGTACTTGAAGCACTTTCGCGCGGACTCGATCGTGGCGGACGCCGAGTTCATCCGCGGGCAGCTCAGCCCTGGCAAGCCGTGGTCGACACTGGGCCAGTCGTACGGCGGGTTCATCACGCTGACCTATCTGTCGAAGGCGCCCGCGGGCCTGAAGGCCTGCTACGTCACCGGCGGCCTGGCCGGCATCGAGGCGACCGCGGACGACATCTACACGCGCACGTATCCGCGCGCCAAGGCCAAGACGCTGCGCTACTACCGCCTCTTCCCCGAGGACGTCGCGAAGGTCCGCCGCATCGCGGACCACGTGACCGCCAACGACGTCCGCCTCCCCAACGGCGACCGCCTGACCGTCGACCGCTTCCAGACCCTCGGCTTCGGCCTCGGCATGAGCGAGTCCGCCGAGTCCCTGCACTGGCTGATCGACGAGGCCTGGGACGGCGACGAACTCTCCGACGCTTTCCTGTACGGCGCGATGGCGCGCACGGATCACACCCTCAGCCCGCTGTTCGTGGTCCTGCACGAATCCCTCTACGGCCAGGACGATCGCCCGACCAACTGGGCGGCGTCCCGCGTGATGCCGGCCGAGTTCGCCCCCGCCGCCGAGCCGTTCCTCTTCACCGGCGAGATGATCTACCCCTGGATGGTCGAAGACCTGGGCGGCCTCCGCCCCTTCGCCGAAGCCGCCAACCTCCTCGCCGCCGCCACCGACTGGACCCCGCTCTACGACCCCGCGGTCCTCGCCACCAACCGCGTCCCCGTCGCCGCCGCCATCTACCACGACGACATGTACGTCGACGCCAACCTCTCCATAGAAACAGCCTCCCGCGTAGGCAACGTCACCACCTGGATCACCAACGAGTACGAACACGACGGAGCCCGCGCGTCCGGCGGCGCAGTCCTGGATCGCCTCATCAAACTCGCGAACGACCTACCGCCGGTCTGAGAAGTTCCCCTCGATCCACCCTCGCACCGCCACGACAGTCCGGCGGGCGTCGAACACCCAGACGCCCGCCGCACCGATGCGCCCCTGCACGCCGGCGCCCGCAGCAACAGCCTGCTGCGCGAGGTTCCCCACCGCGCTCCCCGCCCCGTACGGCAAAGCCCCGTAGAAGGTGTCGAGCGTTGTGTAGTCGCGCCAAACCTCGCCCGCACCGGCCCGAACCGGCATCCGATAGCTGTGGTACCGCTTCCCCGCGACGTCCGCGATCGCCTCCGCGTGATGGCACAAGGTCAACGTCTTCAACGGCGCCCCCAGCATCAACACCTTCCCCCCGACCGCCACGAGCCGCCCCAACGTCCCGTCCGCTCCCCACGGATCCTCCACGTCCACGATCAACTCGCCGGCCCGCGCACCGAGCGCCGCAAAGCTCACTTCCGGGTGCGGACTCCTGATCGCGCCCGGCCAGGTCCTGAGCCGCTCCGGGAACCGCCCGAAGTCCCGCCGCGCCGACGAGACCGCGGGGTCGAACCCGGGCAGTTCGCCGTACGCCGTCTGCCAGCGCCGCGGCCAGAACGCCACGTGGTACGGGCTGTCGTCCCACCCACAGAACGCCACCAACGTCCCCTCGGCGCCGACCACGTCCCGCAGCGCCCGGACGACGGTGTCGATCCCGCCGACCACCCACCCCAGCGCCGACAGTCGCACGTTCACCATCAGGACGTCCCCCGGCCCTACACCCAACTCACCGACCCCGCGCGCGATCTGTCCTCGCGTCACCGGCGAGAAGTCCGCGTCCTCCAGCAACTCGGCCCCAGGAAATGCCATACCCCCAGCATCCACCGGTCACCACCCACCCGGCCGCCGATTTCCGTCACACTCACCCCCGCGCCGAGCTTGCATGATCATGCAGGAGACTGCATACTTATTCTCATGTCCAAGGTGATCTCCTCTCTGCCCGTCGGCGAACGCGTCGGCATCGCCTTCTCCGGAGGGCTCGACACGTCGGTCGCGGTCGCCTGGATGCGCGACAAGGGCGCCGTCCCCTGCACGTACACCGCCGACATCGGCCAGTACGACGAGCCCGACATCGGGTCGGTGCCCGGCCGGGCGAAGGCGTACGGCGCCGAGATCGCCCGCCTGGTCGACTGCCGGGCGGCGCTGGTCGAGGAGGGCCTGGCCGCGCTCACCTGCGGCGCGTTCCACATCCGCTCCGGCGGCCGGGCGTACTTCAACACCACCCCACTGGGCCGCGCCGTCACCGGCACGCTGCTGGTCCGCGCGATGCTCGAGGACAACGTCCAGATCTGGGGCGACGGCTCGACGTACAAGGGCAACGACATCGAGCGGTTCTACCGCTACGGCCTGCTCGCCAACCCGAACCTGCGGATCTACAAGCCGTGGCTCGACCCGGCGTTCGTCACCGAGCTCGGCGGCCGCAAGGAGATGAGCGAGTGGCTGCTCGCCCACGAGCTGCCGTACCGCGACAGCACCGAGAAGGCGTACTCCACCGACGCCAACATCTGGGGCGCCACCCACGAGGCCAAGACGCTGGAGCACCTCGACGCGGGGATCGAGACCGTGCAGCCGATCATGGGCGTCGCGTTCTGGGACCCCGAGGTCGAGATCCCCGCCGAGGACGTCACGATCGGGTTCGAGCAGGGCCGGCCGGTGACGATCAACGGCAAGGAGTTCGGCTCCGCGGTCGACCTGGTGATGGAGGCCAACGCGATCGGCGGCCGGCACGGCCTGGGCATGTCCGACCAGATCGAGAACCGGATCATCGAGGCGAAGAGCCGCGGCATCTACGAGGCGCCGGGCATGGCGCTGCTGCACGCGGCGTACGAGCGGCTGGTGAACGCGATCCACAACGAGGACACCGTCGCGTCGTACCACAACGACGGCCGGCGGCTCGGCCGGTTGATGTACGAGGGCCGCTGGCTCGACCCGCAGTCGCTGATGCTGCGGGAGTCCCTGCAGCGCTGGGTCGGCGCCGCGATCACCGGCGAGGTCACGCTGCGGCTGCGGCGCGGCGAGGACTACTCGATCCTCGACACCACCGGCCCGGCGTTCAGCTACCACCCCGACAAGCTGTCGATGGAGCGCACCGAGGACTCCGCGTTCGGCCCGCTGGACCGGATCGGCCAGCTCACCATGCGCAACCTCGACATCGCCGACTCGCGCGCCAAGCTCGAGCAGTACGCCGGCCTGGGCATGATCGGCACCGCCCACGCCGAGCTCATCGGCACCGGCATCCCCCAGCTGATCGGCGAAATGCCCGAAGGCGGCGCCAACCTGATCGCCTCCCGCGGCGAGGTCGACGAAGAAGCCGCCCTCCTCGACCGGGCCGCGATGGAGTCGGGCACCGACTGACCCACGGCGGTCAACGCATCGCGGCCGGTCAACTGACCGGCCGCTGTGCTGTCACCTTGTGCACGGCGGCCGGCTGACCGGCCGCTGTGCCGGCACTTTGTGCACGGCTCGGTTGTCGTGCGGCCGAGTCCGTGGCTGGGCGGTGCTCAGAGTCGCTCAGCCGACACCGACGGCCTGGTGGGTGGGCTCGATGACGGCGACGACGCGCTCGTCGCCGCGGGGGTAGGGCTGGCCGGCGTACTTGATGGCGAGCTGGTCGACGATCTCCCAGGCGGCGTCGCCTTCGAGCCACTCGACGACCTGGCCCCGGATGACGACCGGCTCGAACGGGTTGTCGGCGGGGGCGATCGACAGCGCCAGGCGAGGATCGCGGCGGAGGTTGCGCGCCTTGCGGTTGCCGGGGCCGGTGAACAGCACGACGTGTTCGCCACGCGTGCCGACGTACACGGGGACCGAGTGCGGTGAGCCGTCGGCGGAGACGGTGGCCAGGTGGGCGATCGACGTGCCTTCGAGGACACGGCGTACGACGGAGTCGAGCATGAGGTGCTCCTTCGACAGGTAGAGCGCGGATGCGGGGATCGGTCGGGTCGTCGGGTGACGAGCGGTCCGGTGGACGGGCAGACGGACGGATGGGCGAGCGAGCGGACGGACGAGCGGTCTCAGCGCGCGTTCTTGCTGCGCCAGCTGAAGTAGTCGGCGACCGCGGACTTGGCGTCGAACCGCGGCGTGAAGCCGGTCTCCTGCGTCAGGCGGCTGATGTCCAGGTACAGCTGCTCGCCGGGATCGGGCTCACCACCGGTTCGCTCCGGGAGCTGCGAGTCGGGAGTGACCGCCTCCACGGCCGCGGTGAGGTCGCGGTTGGTCGACGGACGACCGGCGGAGACGTTGTACACCGTGTGCTGCAGGGTCTCCGCGTTCGCCAGCAACGCGATCGCGCGGCCCGCATCCGGGGCGTAGCAGTTGTCGCCGCCTTCGCCGGCAGGCAGCGGGCGCGGAGTCTCACCACGCAGTACGGCGCTGACGTACGCCGGAATCGGGCTGAACGGCGACTCCGGATCCATCAGCGGACCCCAGATGCTCCCGATCCGCAGCAGTACCGGCTCGACGCCGCTGCCCTGGAGCGCGTGGGTCGTGATCGGCTCGACGGCCTTCTTGAACGCGATGATGTGGTGCGGCAGGTCGACCGTCGGCAGGTCGAGCTCTTCGCGCCACGGGATCTCGGGCCGCCCGATGTAGACGCCAAGGCTGCTGGCGACGGCGAACCGCCGTACGCCCCACGTCCGTGCGGCGTCGAGCGCGTTCAGCAAACCGGTCAGGTCGGCGCGGTAGTAGTCGACCGGGTTCTCACCGGGGATCGTGCCGGCCAGGTGGACGATCGCGTCGATGTCGTACCGGTTGCCCAGGGCAAGGAATGCGTCCCGGTCGGTGACGTCGAGCGACTCGACAACCACCCGTCCGGCAAGGAAGGACGGGACGTCGGTCTGCCGGTACGTCGTGACCACGACCTCCTGCCCGAGCTCGACCAGCGCGTGCGCGGTGTGGGCCCCGATCATGCCGAGGCCGCCGGTGACGAGGATCATCGGACCACCTCGTAGTGCAGGTGCGTGACGCCCGGGGCCGCGACGGCTTCGATCAGGCGCAGGTTCACGTGCTGCGGGAGCTCCTGGAAGAAGCTGCGTCCGCCGCCGAGCAGGATCGGGATCTGGTGCAGGACGACCTCGTCCACCAGTCCGGCCGCCAGCGCGGTGCTCACCACGCCACCGCCCATCAACGCGACATCCTTGTCCCCGGCAAGCTTCTGCGCCACGGCGACCGCGTCCTCGATGCCGGAGGTCACCAGGGTCTGCCGCTCGCTCATTCCCGGTACGACGCCAGAAGCCACCTCGGCCCCAGGCTCATCAACCAGCGGTCGGTGGCTCACCACCACCAGCGGCGCCGTCGGATGCGGCGCTCCCCCGTCGATCCACCCGGAGTCGTCGTACGTGTTCCGCCCGGCCAGACTCACCCCGACCCGGCTCGCCAAGCTGTCGAACACCCGCGCGCTCTCCGCGCTCAGCCGGAACCCGTCGAACTCCTTGCTGACCGTGTCGCCGTCGAAGTACCAGTCGAACAGCATCGTCCCGTCCCCCAGCCCTCGCCCGGCGCCGGGATCGCGCCCGGTGATGTACCCGTCGACCGACACCGACAACGCAGTGATGACCTTGCTCATCTCGCTCCCTCAGATCCCTTGCGGAAAGTCGAAAAAACGTTGCGGGTCATAGGCCCGCTTGATCGCCTGCAGCCGTGCGAAGTTGCTGCCGTGGTACGCCGAAGCCCAGTCCTCGAGCGCCGGATCGGGAAAGTTCGGGTAGACCCCGCCTGAGCCGTCCACCCGGGCGGTAGCCCACGCGGCGTCGACCCACGGATCGCCGACGTCCGAGACGTACTCGAGCAGGAACCGCGACGACCGGTGCGCGAACGCCGTCGCCTCCGCCGCGACCCGGTTATAGGCCCCACCCATCGCCGTGAACGAAAGCTCCCGCCCCGCCGACAGGTCCCCTATAAGCGCGGCGACGGTGCCGGCCTGCAACGAGGACGTGAAGAACTCCGACCGGATCCGCAGCGCGGGCCTCTCCAACGGATCAGCGAACGAGCTCTTCACCTCGGCGTACGCCAACCCACCGCGCAGCTCGACAGAACCGCCGAACGCCCCCAGCAACTCCCGGGTCTCCGCGGCCCCCAGCATCGAAGCCCCGAACAGCCGCGCCCCACCCGCTCCCAAACTCAGATTCACCGTCACCTCGTCCGGAGCGTCCGGCGCCCACTCCTGCCACACCGACACGACCTCGGCGAGGTCGACCTCCGACCACCGCGCCTCGACCCGAGTCATCAAAGGTTCCGGCACGGTCGCGAACCGCAGCGACGTCACCACCCCGAACTGCCCACCGCCCGCACCCCGCAACGCCCAGAACAGCTCCGGCTCCGACGACTCGGAGCACTCCACAACCCGCCCGTCCGCAAGCACCACCTGTACGCCGACCAACCGGTCGCACGTCAGCCCGTACTTCCGCCCGAGCAGCCCGATCCCACCGCCCAGCGTCAGCCCGGCGATCCCGACCGAAGCCCCGCACCCACCCGGCACGGCCCGCCTATAACGGTGCAGCTCGGCGTACAGGGCCCCCAGCCGCACCCCGGCCCCGACCGTTACAAGGCCATCGCGCACGGAGATCACGTCGAGCCCGGACAGGTCGAGCACGATCCCGTCCGTCGACGAGCGCCCGGCGAAGCAGTGCCCGCCGCCGCGCGGCACGACGCGGACCCCGGACGCGGCGCCCTGCCGGAGTCCCTCCACAACGTCCGAGACCGACCGGCACACCATCACCAGCCGCGGTTCCACAGTGAACATGCCTCGAATCTAGGGGCGGCGCTCCGGCCCGTCTTGAACAAATCGAGCATGCAGGAACGGCCGGTACGACGCCGAGTGGTCGTGCCCGCAGAGGCATCGATCCACCGTCCCGCCCAGCAACTGGGTCGGCGTGAGCCCGGTCAGCCGCAGGCACTCGCGACTCAGGTGGGCCTGGTCGGCGTACCCGACATCGATCGCCAGCCCCGCGGTCCCGTCCTCACCACGCTTCCCGGACGCCGAAGCGCCGGCCTGCGCCAGCGCGAGAAACCCCTGGAACCGCAGCGTCCGCTGCAGCACCTTCGGCCCGACCCCGATCGACTGCAGACACCGCCGCCGCAGCTGACTCGCCGAGAGCGCCAGCTGATCCGCCAGCGCGTCGATCGTGAGCGGCTGCCACGGCATCAATGCCCGCACTGCCTCACCCATCAACGGATCCAGCCGCCCCCGGAACTCCCGCTCCAGATGCTTCTGCAGAACCATCAACGCCAACTCCGGCGTACCGGCCAAGGCCATCGTCTCGACCAGCCGATCGACCAAGCCGCCCCACAGATCAGTCAGGTCGAGCCGCTGGTCCACCAGATCGTCCAGCCCCGCCGGCAGCGGCGGCGCCGTCCCCGGCATGAACCGCACCCCGACGATCGTCGTCCGCGCCGGAATCACCTCGACCTCCGGCCCGGTCAACGGCCCCACCAACTGCGGCCGCCCACCGAGCGGAAAGTGAATCTCCACCCCACCCGTCGGCAGGTGGCGTTGCACGTACGGCGCATCGCCGGTCCGCTGAATCCACACGGTCCGTACGACGCCCGACAGCGCCACCACGGGCGCGCGCTCGACGTACGACTCCATGAGCCACATGCTCGCACTGAACCGGCCCATCGAACGGCCGTCAACCCCCGGCAACCACCACGGCCGCAGCATCCGGCGAGGCCCCCGGCACTTCGATCGCACCCGCTCGGCCGTGCACGTCCCAAGCCGGCGGCCGGTACGACACGGCCTCACCTCGGCGTACGGGCTCCAGCACGCCCTCGCCCAGCAACGAACTCGCCGAGCGGAACCGCTCGCCAGTTCTCGTAAATTGGTTCGCCAGGCCCGGGGCGCCTGCCTGCATGATGTCCCCATGGATCCCCTCGAGACCACTCGCCGCCTCGCCGCGGAGCTCTTTCCGACGGCTGTCTGGGTCGTCCTCGGCGGCAGCGTGCTGACCTCGGCGCGGACAGCCGGCTCCGATCTCGACGTCGTCGTACTGCTGCCCGACGGTACGCCGGGCGCCCCGCGCCGCGAGTCCATCGAGTACGACGGCTGGCCGGTCGAGTTGTTCGTGCACGACCGGGCCAGCCTCGCCCACTACCTCGCCGGGGACGGCCGCCGCCCTGCGCTGCACCGGATGGTTGCTCTCGGCACCGCGGCGCTGGGAGATCCGACCGACGACCAGAAGGCCGCCCGCGAACACCTCGACGCCGGTCCGCCGCCTCTCGACCAGGCCGAGACGGACAACCTCCGCTACGCCCTGACCGACCTGCTCGACGACCTCACCCACGCTCCGCTGGACGAGCAGGCCGTCATCGCGACGTACACCTGGATCCGCACGGCCGAAGCCACCCTCCAGTTCCGCGACCACTGGGTCGGCAACGGCAAGTGGTTGCTCCGGGAGCTCCGCGATCTCGACCCCGCGTACGCCGATCGCTGGCTGGCCGCGCGCACGGACACCGACGCGATCCGCAAGCTCGCCGAGGAGGCACTGACTCTTGCCGGCGGCCCTCTTTTCGCGGGCTACCAGGCGGCCGGGAAGCGCCGTTGATCCACGGTCGCGGAACGATCCGCGATGTTAGTCTGATCCGATCATGGCCAGTGATTCCGCCGTTCCGGACTACGAGCTCGAGGAGACGATCGAGCTCACCACGGCCGAGCAGGTGCGGGCGATCAGCGACCCGCTGCGGACCACGATCCTCGGCCTCCTGCACGAACGCGCCGCGACCGTCAGCGAACTGGCCGCCGCGGTCAAACGCCCGAAGAGCACCGTCGCGCACCACGTGAAGGTGCTCGCCGACGCCGGCATCCTGCGCGTCGTCCGGACCCGCAAGGTCCGCGCGATCGACGAGCGGTACTACGGCCGTGCGGCCCGGATGTTCTTCGTCGGCCTCGGCCGCCGCGTCGACGGCGTCGAACTGCCGCCGGACTTCAACGACTTCGAGGTCGCGATGAAGGAGTCGACCACCGCGTACGACGCCGGCCAGCTGCGCTCGTTCATCCGGCACGCGCGGATCCCCGACCAGCGGGTCTCCGAGTTCTGGGACCGCGTCGAGCAGCTGGTCCACGACTTCGACACCCTGCCGCGCTCCGGCGACACGACGTACGGCTTCGTCACCGGCGTGTACCCGATCCTCGACTACCCGGCGCTCCCGCCGAAGAAGGACTAACCGGATCCGCTCGTCCTCTTGCCTGTTCCTCTCAGACAAGTCCGGATCAGGTTGTCCTGGCGAGTGAGCCGTGCTTCGCTGGGGACGTGCCCCGAGACCAGCTGACCGAGCTCCGCGACCGCATCGCTGTTCACGCGCGTCCCGACCTGTCGACCGCCGTCGACGGCCTGACGCTGTCGAAGGTCGAGTACTCCGAGCCGGACTACTCGCTCACCGAGCCGCTGCTCGTCGTGATGGCTCAGGGCGCGAAGCGGCTGCTGCTCGGCGACGAGATCTTCGACTACCACGCGGGCGACCTGTTCATCGTGACGACCGATCTCCCGGTCTCCGGCCACTTCGTCGGCGCGAGCACCAAGACGCCCGCGCTCGGGATGGGGATCACCCTGCGGGCGGAGGCGATCGCGCCGCTGCTGCTGCAAGCTCCGCCAGTACGCCGTACTGCCGCCGCGCAGCGCACCGGCGAGGCCGCGGGCCGCTCCGTTGGCGCAGGCGACGCGGGCGGACGTCGTACGGGCGCACCACCCGCCATCGCGACCGGCCCGGCCAGCCCCGAGATCCTCGACGCCGCCCTCCGGCTGATGCGCCTGCTCGAATCCCCCGCCGACATCCCCGTCCTCGCCCCGCTGATCGAACGCGAACTCCTCTGGCGCCTGCTCACCGGCCCGCACGCCGACGTGATCCGCCAGATCGGCCTCGCCGACAGCAGCCTGACCCACGTCAACCGCGCGATCCACTGGATCCGCGACAACTACGCCGAGCCTCTCCGCGTCGCCGACCTCGCCAACCTGGCCGGCATGAGCCCGGCCGCCTTCCACCGCCACTTCCGCGGCATCACCAACCTCAGCCCCCTCCAGTTCCAGAAGCGCATCCGCCTCCAAGAGGCCCGCTCGCTCCTCGCCGCCCACCCGCGCGACATCGCCGGCGTCGGCCACCTGGTCGGCTACGACAGCCCGTCGCAGTTCAACCGCGAGTACCGCCGTCTCTTCGGCACCCCACCCGGCGCGGACGCCGCCCGCCTCCGCACGGCCTAACTCGTCGCACTGGTGTAACGCCGCAACCCGCGCCGCCACACGCACCAGGCCGCCGTACTGGTGCCCACGGCAACAATCACCGGCACCACCACGAGCGCCTCACCCCTGAGCGCCTGCACCGGCACCGTCGCGATCAACGACACGGGCACGACGTACGTGAACACGACCTGAAGCCCCGACCGGTAGACCTGGACCGGGTACCGCCCGAACTGCCACAGCGCGTCGTACAGCACGTCGAGACTCAGCCCGAACGCCCAGAACACCACCGACGCGGTCACCACCCGCGTCGCCCACATCACCACCGTCGCCGCGAGCACCAGGACCACCCACGCCGCAACCCCACCCGCCGTGACCACGAGGTCAGCCCGCGCGGCCCCCGTGACAGCAATCCCGACACCGAGCCCCACCTGGATCAACGCCGTCGGCGCGCACGACCCGAGACTCGCGAGCAGAATGCTCGGCGCCGGCTGCAACAGGATCGCATCCAGCCGCCCGCTCTTCACCTGCTCCCCGAAGAACTGCAGATTCGGCTCGACGAACGTACTGCGCAGCCCGCTCACGACCTGGAACGTTCCCAGCAACGCGATCGCCTCGCCCGGTCCCCACCCGCCCAGCGTGTCGGTGCGGGTGTAGACGACGAGCAGCGCGGCGACCGAGGCGCCCGCGCCGACGATCGTCACCAGCAGCTCGAACAGCAGGTCGGCCCGGAAGGCGACTGCCCGCCGTACGGACAACGAGAACAGCACACCGAACAACATCCCTAACCTCCGAAAGCGGTGAATCGACGGACCGCTCGCCGCCAGACCAGTACGGCGAGCAGCACGGTCACGGCCAGCCAGGCGGCCTGAACGGCGTACACCCCGAGCACGTCGTCAACGTTGCCTGCGGCAACCTCAGCCGGTGCCCCGAGCATCGACCAGAACGGCAGCACCGACCCCACCGCCCGGAACGGCTCGGGCAGGAAGGTCAACGGCGCCGCCGTACCGCCGAGCAGGAAGATCATCGCCTCGCCCATCCCGACCACGCCGTGCGCCCGTTGCGTCCAGACCGCGGTCAGGGCGAGCGTGTAGGTGAAGGCGAACCGAAGCGCCGCCGCGAGGACGATCGCCGGCAACGCCAGCAGCAGGTCGGTGCCGTCCACGCTGATGCCGGCGAGCAACGCCACGGCGACGATCACCGGCGCCCCGAAGGCCACGTGCCAGCACCGCAGCGCCAGATTGGTCCCGAGGAAGTCGAGCACGACCGGCCGCGGCTTCACCAGCTCGACGGCGAAGTCGCCGCCGTAGATGCTGCCCGCCAACGTGTGGTGCTCGTACGAGACCGTCATCAGCTGTACGGCGAGCAGCAGCACGTAGTACGTCGAGATGCCGCTGTCGCCCGGCACCGCCGCCGACCACACGAACAACCCGAGCAGCGGTGTCACCACCTGCCCCGCGACCAGCGTGATCACGAACGACCGGAAGCTCCACCACTCCACCGAGCTGCGCCAGACCCCCATCCCGAGCAGCACCGCCGTACGGCTGACTGTGCTCACGTCGGAATCCCGTCGCGGTAGAAGCGGTCCATCACGACCTCGAGCGACGGGTTGTCCGAGAACCTCGCGGCCAAGGTGGCCAGCTCCCCGTCGTACCGGATGCGGCTCTGGTCGATCAGGATGACGCGTTTGCACAGCGTCTCGACGTCGGTCATGTAGTGGCTGGTCAGCAGGATCGTCGCGCCCGTGCTCGCGGCGTACTCGGCGACGAACCGGCGCAGCGCGCCCGCGGCGAGGACGTCGAGGCCGAGCGTCGGTTCGTCGAGAAACAGCACTTTCGGCTTGTACAGCAGGGCCATCGCGAGGCCGGCGCGCATTCGTTCGCCGAGGCTGAGGGCGCGGATCTGCCGATGCAGGAGGTTACCGATGTCGAGCAGGTCGACCAGGTCGTCGACTGTCGTGTCAGCGCGCGGTACGTCGTACAGGACGCGCTGGTACTTGAAGGAGTCCATCACGGTCAGCTCCGGGGGGCCGCCGATCGGCTGACTGCCGCGGATCAGCGCGATCCGCCGGAGGTAGTCACGCCTCCGCTGCCAGGGCGTGAATCCGAGGACACTGACGTCTCCGCTCGTCGGGTGCAGGATCCCCGACAGGATCTTCATCGTGGTCGTCTTGCCCGCGCCGTTCGGCCCGAGGAAGCCGACGACCTCGCCTTCGTCGAGGCTGAACGAGAGGTCTGCGACCGCCTCGATCTGCCGGTACTCGCGGTGGGTGACCGCCTTGAGCGCGGCCCGCAGACCGGCTTCCCGGACGGGCGCCTGGAACGTCATCGTCAATCCGTCAACCTGGACAACTGCCATGAAGCTCAACCTAGAAGCGTGATGCAAGATTTTAAGGTTGCGCGCTCCAGGTGCCGTTGCGCCTGAGCGTGGACCCTTCCAGTTGTCGTTGAAGGATTTCGTGACACCCCGGCGCGGTCTACAGTGGCGCATGATCAGGCTCTACATGTCGATGTCACTCGACGGATTCGTGACCGGACCGGACGACCGTGCAGGACAGGAACTCGGGCAGGGCGGCTTCCGGCTGTTCAACTGGCTGGACGACAGGATGGGGACCGGCGTCAACGGACAGGTGTACGCCGAGGCGACGGCGACCGGGGCGGTGATCGCGGGCCGCCGCACGTTCGAGCTGGCCGGGCAGTGGAACGGTGACCACCACGACGGCGTACCGATCAACATCCTGACGCACCGGACGGACCTCGACCCGCCACTCGGCAGTGCCCGGTACTACAACGACGTCGCCGCCTGTGCTGCCGACGCCCGCGCTGCTGCCGGGGACAGCGACGTCATGGTCCACGGCGCCGGAGCTGCTCAGGCACTACTCGCAGCTGGTGAGCTGGACGAGCTGGAGATCCACCTGGTCCCAGTACTCCTCGGAGCCGGCCGCAGCCTCTTCGACGGCCAGTACGTCGAGCTGGAGCCTCTCCGCCAGCTCCAGGGCCGCGACGTCACCCACCTGCGCTACCGGGTAGTCCGCACCGGCGAGAAGTAAGCCAGCGCGACACCTGCCAGCATGCCGAGGCTGCTGATCACCAGGGCCGCTCTGAGATCCAGCACTGTCCCCACCAGCCCGCCGACCAGGGCGCCGACCGTCTGACCGCCGATCACCAGCGTGCGCCAGGCGGCCGTCGTACGGCCTAGCAGGTGGTCGGGCATGCGCGACTGCCGCAGCGCGCGCTGCGGTACGCCGTACAGGGACATACCGAATCCGGCCATCGCCTGTCCCACAAAGACGAACGGCCACCACGCAAGCGCCAGCGCGAACCCAGCACACGCGGCCACGCTCTGACCGGTCAGGTAGGCCCGGCCCGTCCCCAACCGCTTGCTGTACGCCGGTGCGAGCAGTGCGCCGAGGACGGACGCGACGCCCAGCGTGGTGACCGCGAGTCCCAGCTGAACCGCGGACCACCCCAGCTCCCGCACCAGGTACAGCACAACCAGCGGCCCCTGCATGGCCCCCGCGACCGCCGCCACAGTCGCCGACCGGACCAACGGGTTGAGCACCGGATCCCCGAACAGCTCCTTCAGCCCCAGGGTCGGCCTCTGCTCCCGCGGCTGCTTCTCCCGCGGCGGCTCCTTGATCAGGTACGTCGCGACCGCCGACCCGACGTACGACACCGCATCCACCGCAATCGCGAACGGCGCACTGACCGCCTGCACGAGCACCCCCGCAGCCGACGGCCCAGCCGTCGACGCCAGTGTCTGGCTCAACGTCGTCGCACTGTTCGCCTCCACCAACTCCTCCCGCCGTACCAACGCCGGCAGCAACGCCAACGACGCGGTATCGGACACCACCGTCAACGCCCCCACCAGCGCGGCCGCGACGTACAGGTACCCCATCCCCAACTGCCCCGTTGCCGCCAGCAACGGAATCGCCCCCAGCAACCCCGCCCGCCCCAGATCGGCCCCCACCATCAGCCGCCTCCGGCTCACCCGATCCACCCAAACTCCCACCGCCAGCCCCAGCACCAGATGCGGCACCACCCGCACCGCGGCCAGCACCCCCATCTCCCCCGCCGAGGCCCCCAACCCCACCACCGCCACCAACGGCAAAGCCACCGAAGAAACCGCCGACCCCGCCGCCGAAACCCCAACCCCCACCCACAACTTCAAGAACTCGGGATTCCGCCGCCATCGCATCCCCCAAACCCTGTCGGCGCCTGCCGCTGACCACCACCCTCGTTCACCCCCAGCGAACCAATTTCACCTTCAGCGGAACGCGGTCGGTCAGAGCGACTGTCACTTGGCGTGGCCTGCCGATACCCCTTGTGACCGGGAGCTAGTAATGTGTGCGTCGGCCGACGGTCCGCTCGGCACAGCTCGGAACTTGGGGAAGGTCATGCAGCCTGAGGCGCCACAGTCCACGGTCAACGAATCCATTCCGACAGCTGCTCGAATGTACGACTTCTACCTGGGCGGCAAGGACAACTTCGCGGCCGACCGGGCTGCCGTCGAGGAGCTGGACAAGGTCGTCCCCAGCACCCGCGCGCTGGCCGTGAACAACCGGCAGTTCCTGCAGCGGGCGGTACGGGTCCTGGCCGAGGATGAGGGCATCCGGCAGTTCCTCGACATCGGATCCGGCCTGCCGACGCAGGACAACGTGCACCACGTCGCCCAGAAGGTCGACGCGGAGTCGCGGGTCGTCTACGTCGACAACGACCCGGTGGTGCTGGCCCACGGCCGCGCCCTGCTGGTCGAGGACGAGCGCACCACGGTCATCCAGGCCGACATGCGTGACACGGAAACGATCTTCAACCACCCCGACACGCTGCGGCTGATCGACTTCTCCCAGCCCGTGGCCGTGCTGTTCAACTCGGTCTTCCACTGCATCCCCGACAGCGAGACCGACGGCCCGCCGGCCGTGGTCCGCCGGGTCGTCGACAAGCTCGTTCCGGGCAGCTGCCTGGTCATGTGCCAACTGGTCAGCGAAGACGCCAAGATCCGCGACTCCGTCACCAAGATCATGGACCAGGCCACCCAGGGCCACTGGGGCCGCGTCCGCGAGGAGCAGGACGTCGCCGCATGGTTCGAGGGCATGGACATCCTCGAGCCCGGCCTCGTCGAGGTCTCCACCTGGCGCCCCGACGACACCCAGGTCCCCGCCAAGCAACTCACCACCGAGTGGATCGAGTACGGCGGCATCGCCCGCCTCCGCTGATTCTGGTGTCCGTACGACGGCGGCTTGGCGCCTGATACTCCGCCAAGCCGCATCGGGTGAGCTCCTAGCAGGCGGCGGCCCGGGTTCTGGTTGCTGTCAGTCCCGTTCATCTACCACAGAGCAATCGCGGTTGTTCGAAACGAACAGATGTTTTAGGGCTAATCATCCGGCCCGCACACCCTCGGCCCTTTGGCGGGACTACTGGGCTTGGAACCAGTCGCGTGGCCACTCGCCTTCGTCGACTGCGAGGCTCATGTCGACTCACCTGCAGGCGGCTGCTCGAGCTCCTGCGGAGCTCGAGCGCGCACCGGCGCCGTTCAGCGAAACCGGCACCGAGTCCCGCGATACCCCATTTTCTCATCAATGAGTAATGGGGTATTTCCGTAGCGTGATGAAGTCCATAACAAACGGTACGTGGTTGCATTTTTTCGCTTCTTATTCGGTTGACAGGGAGCGACTTGGGCTACGGTTTGCCGCAAGGGGAGTCACAATCCGGGGGGCCGGCATGTTCAAACGTTCTGCGACCGCATTTCTCGTTCTCACCACTGCGGTCATGATGGTGCTGGGCCTCACCGCCTCGCCCGCGCTGGCAGCCGAGGGTGATCCTGCGTCCTCCGTTGTGGCGACGTGGTCCTGCACCAGCAGCCCGTGCCCGTGGGGCCCGTCGGACTCCGGCAACGCGGCGGTCTGGCCGGCCGCGGCCGAGCCGGTCCGGGCCCGCTACGGCTATACCGTCTCGCACGACGTGTACGCCCCGGCGCCCAAGGTGGCGGGCTGGACGATCACCGTCACGTCCGGCAGCGCCACGGTTTACGCAGGCCCGGCCGACGACTCGCACTCGTCGCTGGCCAATCTGCAGACCGGCGACAGTTACACCGTGCCCAGCACGCTGAGTAGCAGCAGCATCGTGAGCGTGCAGGACGGTGGGTCGTTCGAGTACACGATCACCCCCGGCGCCCCGACCGACCCGCCGCCGGCCTCCGGTGACGGCTCGGTGCTGGCCACCTGGAACTGCACCACCAGCCCGTGCCCGTCGGGCCAGAGCTACACCACCAACGCGGGCGTCTGGCCGGCCGCAGCTCAGCCGGTCCGCGCCCGCTACGGCTACACGGTCTCCGCCGACGTCTACGCTCCGGTGTCCACGGTGGCCGGCTGGAAGATCACCGTCGTCTCCGGCAGCGCCACGGTTTACGCAGGCCCGGCCGACGACTCGCACTCGTCGCTGGCCGCTCTGTCGGCCGGCGAGAGCTACACCGTGTCGAGCACCCTGAGCGGCAGCAGCATCGTGAGCGTGCAGAACGATGGCGCGTTCCGGGTCACCTTCACTCCGGGCGAGCCGACCACGCCGCCGGCGTCCGGCTACGGTTCGGTGCCGGCCACCTGGAACTGCACCGGCACGCCCTGCCCATCGGGTGCGAGCTACACCAGCAACGCGGCGGTCTGGCCCGCGACGGCCGAGCCCACCCGGGCTCGCTACGGCTACACCGTCTCCCACGACGTGTACGCACCGGCGGCGAAGGTTGCCGGCTGGAAGATCACCGTCACCTCCGGCAGCGCCGCCGTGTACGCCGGACCGGTCGGGGACTCACACTCGTCGCTGGCCGCGCTGTCGGCCGGCGAGAGCTACACCGTGTCGAGCACCCTGAGCGGCAGCAGCATCGTCAGCGTGCAGGGTGGCTCCGCGTTCGAGTACACGCTCACCCCGGGTGCGCCGGTCACGCCCCCGCCCGCCGGCGACGGCGGGGCGGCCCAGGTGACCTGGACCTGCACCAGCAGCCCGTGCCCGTGGGGTCCGTCGGACAGCGGGTACGCCGCGGTCTGGCCGGCCGAGACCGACCCCAGCCGGGCCCGCTACGGCTACACCGCCTCGCACGACGTCTACGCGCCGGCCCCGCAGGTAGCGAACTGGAAGATCACCGTCACCTCTGGCAGCGCCACCGTGTTCTCCGGCCCGGTCGGGGACTCGCACGCGTCGCTGGCCAACCTGTCGGCCGGCCAGAGCTACACCGTGCCGACGACGCTGAGTGGTAGCAGCATCGTCAGCGTGCAGGGCGGTTCGCCGTTCGAGTACGCCTTCGTGCCCGGCCCGCCGGTCCCGCCGACGCCGCCCGCCTGTACCGACCCCACCACCTGTGACCCGGTCTCCTGGGTCAACGCCCGCTGGCGCTACGCCGGCACCGGCGAGAACCCCGGTGACTGGTACGGCGGCGTGATCACCTGGCCGGTCGGCACGGCCTACCAGGGCAACGGCCGCTCCGGCGACAACGCGCGCACCGTCTACTCGGACTCGGGCGCTCCGCTCTACCCGTACATGGGTGCCTGGGCCGACGGGTGCACCGTCCGCGTGGTCACCGGCCGGGTCCTGATCGTCGAGTGGGAGCGCGGTACGGACGAGTGGCGGGAGACCCGCTTGAACGCCGGCCAGGCGTACACCATCTCGCTCAGCGGCTCCGAGAACGGCGCCATGATCGAGACGGACAATGACGTCGAGCCCTTCACGGTCTCGATGAGCAACTGCACTCCGCGGCCGGTCTCGGAGTCGAACAACCGCCTCCCGGTGGCGAACGCCGGTGCGCCGCAGTCGGTCGTGGCTGGTACGACCGTGACCCTGAACGGGTCCGGCACCGACGCCGACGGCGACGACCTCACCTACGCGTGGACCCAGACCGGTGGACCGGCGGTGACGCTGTCCAGTACGACGGCGGCCAAGCCGACCTTCACCGCCCCGTCCTCGGCCTCCACGCTGACCTTCAGCCTGGTGGTGCGAGACGGCAAGGCCAACAGCGCGGCGGCGACCACCACGGTCACCACCACCATCCCGGTCAACACGGTGCCGGTGGCGAACGCCGGTCCGGCACAGTCGGTCAACACGGGTACCACGGTGACGCTGGACGGCTCCGGCAGCCGCGACGCCGACAACGACCCGCTGACCTACACCTGGACCCAGACCGGTGGGTCGGCGGTGACGCTGTCCAGCCGGACAGTGCAGAAGCCGACCTTCACTGCCCCGGCCAACAAGACCACGCTGACGTTCAGCCTGGTGGTGCGGGACGGCAAGGCCAACAGCGCCGCCGTCACCACCACGGTCACCACCAACAACACGGTGCCGGTGGCGAACGCCGGTACGGCACAGTCGGTCTACACGGGCACCACGGTGACGCTGGACGGCTCCGGCAGCCGCGACGCCGACAACGACCCGCTCACCTACACCTGGACCCAGACCGGTGGGTCGGCGGTGACGCTGTCCAGCCGGACGGTGCAGAAGCCGACCTTCACCACCCCGGCCGTACCGGCCACGCTGACCTTCAGCCTGGTCGTGCGGGACGGCAAGGCGGACAGCGCGGTGTCGACCACCACGGTGACCGTCACCGGTCCGAACCTGGCCCGGGGCAAGACCGCCACCCAGTCGAGCACCAGCGGTACCGCGGTGGCGGCCCGGGCGGTGGACGGCAACACCAACGGCGTGTTCGCGAGCGGCTCGGTGACCCAGACCAACATCTCCACCCAGCCCTGGTGGCAGGTCGACCTCGGTTCCGCGGCGGCCGTCTCCACGGTCACGGTGTGGAGCCGGACCGACTCGAACCGGATGGGCAGCGGCTCGGTGTTCATCTCCTCGACCGACATGACCGGCCGGTCGATGTCCTCGCTGCAGGCCGACGACTCGGTGAAGGAGATGTCGTTCTCGGCGTTCTCGTCCACCACCAACAGCCTGACCCTGAACGCGGGCAACGCCACCGGCCGGTACGTGCGGGTGCAGCTGTCGAGCATCATCGCCATCATGAACCTGGCCGAGCTGCAGGTCGGCGGCACCACCGGCGCCGTGAACCTGTCCACCAGCCGGCCGGCCACGCAGTCGTCGACCGACGTCGGCACCGCCGCCCGGGCCGTGGACGGGAACACCAACGGCGTCTTCGCCGCCGGGTCGGTGAGCCGGACGGCGTCCAGCTCGCAGCCGTGGTGGCAGGTCGACCTGCTGACCAGTTCCCGGGTCAGCAACGTCACGGTGCACAACCGGACCGACGCCTCGGCCGACAAGCTGAACAACGCGGTGGTGTTCCTCTCCACCGCCAGCATGTCGGGCCGGACCTACGCCCAACTGATGGCCGACTCCTCGGTGACCAAGCTGAACCTCGGGGCGACGCCGGGGGCGGTCACCAGCCTGACGACCAACACCGTGGCCCGCTACGTCAAGGTGCAGTCGCCGGCCACCAGCGCCGGTGTGATCAGCCTGGCCGAGGTCACGGTGACGGGCACCCAGCCCAACTGACGCACGACCAGGGATCCGTCTCGGTTCGTTCCATCGACGAAGCGCAAGGTCCGGGCTCCACACGCGACCCGGGCCTTGCGCATCGCTGACCTCCCTCAGGTGCCTGCGAGCTGGACGGACAGCCGGCTCGGCTCCCGCCCGCCAGGGGCGGGAGAGCTTGAACTGCGCGCGGTGTTGGTCCGTCGTCGCTGTTGTCGAGGCCGCGGCTCTCCAGCTCGAACGCGGCGCGCTCGGCTGAAAGACCAAACCTAGCCCTGACCTGCGGTTTTTTGCTGTGGGGCGGGTGGGGCTCGAACCCACGACCCAGGGATTATGAGAGCCACGTCACACGCATCACCGGCCTACTTCAGGCGGCAAGGCTTGCACTCCCGCCCTCTAGAGGCGTCTTCAACCACCCTGGTTGACGTGAGTTCATGTCACGAGTCATGTCACGAGGGACGTCGTCCCCCCTCTCTGCGGCGAAGCCCAGGGAGGCCAACTAACCGTTTACTTTGGCCATCGCAGGAAGTCAGCCGAACTCGGGAAGTTTTGAATACTTGGTCGAACAGTTATCGCACTTGGGCAGCTGTTCGTGATCTTGAGTCGGGACGAAGTAGACGCCGCATAAGGCGCGCACGGCACGCCCTTCGACGGTGCTGCTGAAAAGGCCAGCGCGATGGGTGTAGTGGCTTGCTGTTCCCGGCTCGGAGATCGCTAGCTCGTTTGCTTCACAGAGCGCTCTTAGCTCGACAACCCGTTCGGTCCAGGCGCCAACGTCACCCATGTTCGAGAAGATGTGATTTCCGGACGTGTCCCAGTCTTGCTCAGGCGGGTTGATCGATATCAGCATCCGTGTCTCGAGTTGCATGATCAATGAGTAGGTGTCGTCCGAGGCTGGCCGGACCTCCAAGAGGACATCGTCAGTGTCAATGTCGCTGTTGCGGACCTGGTCCACGGTCAGTTCGACCTCTGCGAGGTCTCTTGGCCTCTTGGGAGAGGGATGCGGGACCTTGAAGCGACAGTTTCCGCCTGCGTGAATCGCTTCGAGCGCTTCCAACGCTTGCCGCTGGACGCCGAGTTCCCACTCAAGCATCAAGCGTGCCGCGGTCTCTTGCCTGAGTAGCGCCCGGTCCTTGTCCGTCGGCAGCCACTTACCTGACACACCTGAGTCGTTCTCTCGCTGAACTCGGCGGTAGAAGTCATCCCGATCGAGGTGGCCTCCTTTTGCGAGACCAGCGACTACCAGCCAGCAGACGCCGTCAGCAGGGTCCTCCCAAACGCCGCCGCGCCACTGAGAGAACTTGATTTCCAGCAGCGGAATCTTGGTCGAGCTCTTGATCGCGCCTGCATGGTTGTCGTCATCATGATCCGTACCGAAGGACTCAACCGCCTTAACCACGATGGGGTGGGGAAGCTCGCTAAGGCGATGGAGTCCCTCGAAGTCGCCTTCAGACAGCTGGCGCTGGGGCTGGGTCGAGTCCCAGCCCGACGTCAGGTCATCCTTAAGCACTCGGAGCGTTGGGCGGGCGCGGCGATTGTGCACGTAGGCAATCTTGCCTAACTAATCGCCTGCGTGCGGCTTATAGCTCGGCGGCGAGTTCGTCGACTGCCGTCTTGGTGGTCGCACGCTGATGCGCGAAACGCTCGGCGAGCTCACGACGGGCGGTGTCACGCTTCTCCTCGAAGGCGACGAGGTCACGCATCTCGATTCGACGGTCACGGCCGACGTTGTGAAAAGGGATCTCGCCTGCGTCGAGGAGCTTGTACAGGTGCGTACGGCTCATACCGAGGCGCTTGGCTGCTTCGTTCGGCGTCAGCGTCTGGGTGGCGTCACTGACGATCAGCTGACTGGAGTCGCGGGCGAAGCGGGTGATGAGCAGTAGTGCTGCACGAAGTTCAGGGTCAGTACGCTCCTGAGCGAACTGCTCGAGCTCATCAAGCTGACCAGCAGGGATGTTGGCGGTCTCAAAGGTCGTCTTCATATCCCTCTCCAATCAGGTGCCACAGGTGCCTCAGGTGTCATAGATGACGCGTAATACATTACAGGAGCTATGGAGAAGTCTCAAGAGGAGGCACTCCAGCGGGCGCAGTATGCGCGAGTCCGTGGCAGAGATCAGGCGTCGTCGCGGGGCGTGTAGAGCATGGCCCAGTGATCTCGTTCCCGGTCGTGCAGAAGCTCGTGTCGAAGCTGACCCGGCCGTAGGTGGAGTGGTGCAGCTGTTTGGTTGCCGATCGCCACGCGATGACCTCGCCGCGTTCCCAGTAGTCGCGCAAGGTCGGGCTGGTCGCGGTGAGTTCCGCGAGTATGCCGCGGAGGTAGTCGTCGTCGGGATATCGGTCAGCGCGGTGCGCAGCTCGGCGGCTGCGACGCGCAGGAACTGGTCGGCGCCGTCACCGAGCAAGCTGGAACAGCACGCAGTATCGGAGGGGACCGTCCGCCGCGCTCTCGACCTGCTACGCGCCTGGGACCTCCTCGACGACAGCCGTCAAACCAAACCCATGCAATAGCACCGACACGCTCGCGGTGACCGCTCCCCGGCGCCGTGGCCTGACCGCTCGCGCTTTGCGCTCCGGAGCGCCGCGGCACCCGACCTCGCCTGGGACTGATCGGCCCTGTGCATCGATACGGTGGCTTGCGTGGCTGAGCGGACCGTGAACGCACGTCAACTCGAGGTCTTGAAGTGGGTCGTTGCCGGATGTCCCGAGGGAGTGATGGACGACACGACGTACAAGACGACTGCGATCGCGCTCCAGAACCGTCGCCTGGCGACTGTGACCAAGAAGCGCGGGGTGTGGAAGGCGGAGGCAACGGAGGCTGGTCGGCATTTCGCCGAGGACGGTTGCTACCCAGCCGGACACTGGACGATCGCCTCGGACACAACACGCGCAAAGAGCGCGCCGACGTTGTCGCCGGCAAGGCCGAGCATCCCGGAACGCGCACAGCGGAAGGTCACTGCCTTGCGCCCGGTTGACCAGATGATCGCCGACATCGTGGCCGCAGGCGGGAGCCTCGAAGTCGAGGATTTCCACAACTACTACGACAACCTTGTGTCATCAGCCATACGGCACGGCAAGGTCCCTGAGGGCAAGCTGCTGGAGATAGCGCGCGGCCGTAGCTGGCCTCAGAAGCAGCTGCAGCTTGTAGACAAGCCATCCTGGATGAACGCCGTCTTGGAGTCGATCGAAGTATCTGACAGGCTCCTCAAACCCCATTCCGCGATCGTCGCGCTCCGCGCCGACAAGGGGCAGCGACTGCGGTTCAAGGGCGACGTACGGCAACGAGCGCTGCGTCTGCTCGACGCGATAGCCAAGAGCGCCTCGGGGCGGGGGTGGGAGGTCACCTGCCCGGCGTGGACGCGGGACGATCACCATCCCTCGGACCTGGCCGTCTCCATCACCGGGTACACGTACGGCCTACAGGTCTCCGAGAACGACGACAAGGTCCCGCATGAACCGACCGCGAAGGAACTTCGCGACTTCGAGAGGTGGGGCTACCCACGGATCCCGACGTACGACAAGGTTCCTTCAAGGCGGCTAACCATCTTGGTTAACGGCGGCGTCCCAGCCCGCCAGTCCGCCTTCAGCGACACGAAAACGATCAACCTCGCCGACCGTCTACCAGTCCTCGTCCAGGAACTGGAACTCCGGGCCGCTGCTGATGAGCAACGCCGCCTTGAACGTGAACAGCAGGAAGCCGAACGCCGCCGGCGCTGGGAACAGGTCCGAGGCGAGGCGGTCGTCGCCCTGCGCGAACACAACCGCGCCGCCATCTTGGCCGAGCAGGCCGCCCAATGGCACCAGAGCCAACTGCTTGGTGACTACATCGCCGCTATGCAGCAGCGCATCGCCTCATTGGAGGGCGACGAGCAGCCCGGTGCACGTGAATGGCTGGAGTGGGTAGAAGACCACCATCAGCGGTCGAATCCGCTCAACCGGCGTCTGGTACTGCCAGCTGACCCTGATCCGAGTCCGGAGGCGATCAAACCATATATGCGCGGCCTGTCGCCTTACGGCCCGGACAACGGGTTCGGCTGGCGCTGACCAAAGTTCTGTGACATGGCCAGCGACCCCTCACCCAGCTACGGGCACCCAGGAAGCGCGGATGCAGGTCAGGTGTCGGAATCGAACCGACGACCTTCTCATTACGAGGAGGACGCTCAGCGTGTCGCTCGCTTCCATGAGGCGTTTGTGGTTGCACGGCGACCGTCGTCACCAGCCAGGGTTCTCATGCTTCTCCGCCGTTTCGCACCACGAACCGCACCACGGGCAACTGGGCTCGTACCGCCGCGGCCGAGCCTGCTGCAGGGTGGGGCGAGCCGGCAATGGCTTCAGGACGCTCGGGATCCGTTCCCGTCGGCAACTACCCAGTGAACTGCTTCGGCCTGAGCACTTGACGTCCGAGGTACTCCGGTCCATCCAGCTGCTGGGGCGTTTTCGGAGGTGAGCGTGAGAGCTGTGGTGATCAGGCCTGCATGGCTGAAGGCTTGCGGTGTGTTGCCGAGGTGGCGTCCGGTGGTCGGGTCGTACTGCTCGCTGAGGAGGCCGACGTCATTGCGGAGCGAGAGGAGTCTTTCGAAGAGCTCGATCGCCTCGTCGGTGCGTCCCATGCCGTGAAGTGCGTCTGCAAGCCAGAAGGAGGTGGCGAGGAATGTACCTTCTCCGCCTGGAACGCCGTCGACGTTGCGCCGGCCGTCGGCTACGGCGTACCGGAGTACGAGGCCTTGTTGGGTCAGGTTCTGCTGGATGGCGTCGACTGTGCCGATCATTCGTTTGTCGTCCCACGGCAAGAAGCCGTAGCGAGGCATCAGCAGGACGGCTGCGTCGAGTCGTGAGGATCCGTAGGACTGGGTGAAGGCTTGGCGGCGGGAATTGAAGCCGCGCTCGGAGATCTCGCGTGCGATGGTGCGGCGCAACATCCTGAGGCGACGGAGACGGGCAGATCGGCGGCCACCTCTGTGTTCGAGGGTGCGTACGGCTCGGTCGACGCCGACCCAGGCCAAGAGCTTGGAGTGGACGAATTGGCGCCGTGGTCCGCGGACCTCCCACAGGCCGTGGTCAGGGTCGCGCCAGTCTCTTTCGATGGCATCGAGGAGAGCTTGCTCGAGGTCCTCTTGCCCGGCGGCGTCCGGTAGGCCGGCGACTCGGGCCGCGTAGAGGGTGTCGAGGATTTCACCCCAGACGTCGTTCTGTTGCTGAGCTGCTGCCGCGTTGCCTACCCGCACGGGTACGGAGTCGGCGTGGCCAGGGAGCCAGTCGAGCGTCTGCTCCGGCAGCTCGGTGACGCCGTCGACGGCGTACATGATCTGAGGTCCGCCCGGACTCCTCTTAACCGTGCGAATCAGCCAGTCGCGCCAGGCCGCGGCTTCGTCGAGGTAGCCGGTCGCGAGAAAGGCCTGCAGTGTGAAGCTGGCGTCGCGCAGCCAGGAGTAGCGGTAGTCCCAATTGCGCGACCCGCCGAGCTCTTCGGGCAACGACGTGGTCGCGGCGGCCAGGATGCTGCCGGTCGGCGCATAGGTCAGCGCCTTCAGCATGATCAGCGACTGCGTCACCTCCGACTTCCAGTGACCCGCGTACGTCGACTTCCCCACCCATTCGATCCAGAACTCCACGGTTGCTGTCAGCGCAGAGTCGACGGACAGCGGAGATGCCTGCGCTGCGTTTTCGGGGCAGCTCAATCTGAAGGCGATCCGCTCGCCGGCGGTCACGCTGAATTCACCGCTCCAGGAGGCGTCGTCCGACTCCAGGTGGACGTCGCTGTCGAGCCACAGTTCGTCATCGCCGGCCGTCGCGATCAGGCGCCGGCCGGCGGCGTACACCGTCGGAACGTCCTTGCCGTAGCCCATTCTCGGTGTCAAGCGGGTGTGCATCCGCACGGTTCCGGTCAAACCGTCCACGATCCGCACCACCATCGGCACCGGCGAAGTCGGGACCATCAGATCAGTGACGCGCGCTGCGCCCTCCGAGGTCGTCCATCGAGTTTCCAGCACGAGAGTGCCCCTGCGATACCGCCGCCGGACAGACGCGGTCCGGTCGGCAGGAGCCAAGCTCCATCGGCCGTGCCGCGCGTCGCCAAGGATTGCCGAAAAGACCGCCGGCGAGTCGAACCGCGGTAAGCACAACCAGTCGATCTCCCCGCCGATGCCGATCAATGCGGCAGTCCGCAGATCACCGATCAGGGCGTAGTCCTCGATGCTCAGCGTCATGATCTTTCCCCTGTTCGGGTCGTGCAGGTAATGCCCGATGGCCACGCAGGTCGGGCGAGCTCTCCGGGGTGCAGCTCCGCTCAGCCAGAGATTCCACTGTCGGAGAGTTGCGATGTGTCGGTTGCCCATAGCAATGAGCCTGTGGTGCGCTCGGTCCGCAGCAGTCGGTTGCTGGACCTTCCATGGCTCGCGTCCCAGGCTGATTACGCGGACAACTCACGCTGTGCCGGCGATCGGTGGACAAGGGCGATGCGGAGTCGCGAGCGTGCTCGGTGCAGGCGACTGGCGACTGTTCCGGGCTGGATGTTCAGGATTACGGCGATCTCGTCGTATTTCAGACCGTCGACATCGTGAAGGATGAGCGTCGCCAGGTAGCAGGACGGTAGGTCGCCGAGCGCCGCGCGGACGTCCGGGTCGAAGGTTCGGGCATCGAAGTCCTGGTCCGGGGTCAGGCCGTCGACGAGTTGCAGGTCGCTCGGGATCGGCACGAGGTGGACGCGGCGCCGTCGCAGTCGGTCGAGGAACAGGTTCCTGGTGATCCGGTACAACCAGCCCTCGAAGCTTCCGGCACGGTACCGGGAGAGATTCTGGAAGACGCGGACGAAGACGTCCTGCATGAGGTCTTCGGCGTCGTGGCGGTTCTGGGTGAGGCGGTAGGCGTAGCGGTAGACCCGGACGGTGTGCGTCCGGACCACTTCGTCCCAGCTCGAGTCGGCGTTGCACTGTTGAACCATCAGGGGCTCCGGGGATGGAACCGGTACGCCGGCCGGCGTTGCGCACGGCCGGCGTACCGGGCAGGAGGGGCTAGCGCAGAGCACGGAGGCCGTTGCGGACCTCGTTGCAGAAGATCTTCGGCTGCTCCCAGGCGGCAAAATGCCCGCCCTTGGCGACCTTGTTGTAGTGCAGCAGCTGCGGGTACGCCTTCTCGACCCAGCTCCGCGGGGGTGTGTGGAGCTCGTCGGGGAAGACGCTGACAGCGGCCGGAACCTTGACGCCCTTCGGGGTGAAGAAGGGGTACTTGTTCTCCCAGTACAGCTGGCCGGAGGTGACGCCGGTGTTGGTCAGCCAGAACAGCGTCACGTTGTCGAGGACGTCGTCACGGCTGAGTCCCTCGGGCACCCCGTCGAAGGTGCGGGCGATCAGTGCCAGGCTGGCGGCGTCGTGATCGAGCATGTACGCCGCCAGCGCGATCGGCGAGTCGGACAGTCCGCTGAGGGTCTGCGGGCGGTCGCCGTACAGGCGGGCGTAGCCGATGTGCTGGTAGAAGAAGGCCAGCTGGGCGCAGGCTTCCTTCTCGTCGTCGGACAGGCCGGGTGGCAGCGGGGCGCCGGTGAAGAGCGCGGCGTCGACGTCGGGCGGGACCGAGCAGGGCATGTTGGTGTGGATGCCGAGCAGGCCGGGTGGTGCCTGCACGCCCATCAGATCGGTGACGACCGCTCCCCAGTCACCGCCCTGTGCGGCGTACCGGTTGTAGCCGAGGCGTCGCATGAGTTCGATCCAGGCGGTCGCGATCTGGTTCGGTCCCCAGCCGGTGCGGGTCGGCTTGCCGGAGAACCCGTATCCCGGCATCGACGGGATCACCAGGTGGAAGGCGTCGGAAGCCTTGCCGCCGTGGGCGGTCGGGTTGGTGAGCGGCTCGATGATCTTGAGCTGCTCGACGATGGAGCCGGGCCAGCCGTGCGTGACGATCAGCGGCAGCGCGTTGTCGTGCTTGGACCGCACGTGGATGAAGTGGATGTCGAGACCGTCGATCTCGGTGATGAAGTGCGGCAGCTTCTGCAGCCGCTGCTCGACGTCGCGCCAGTCGTACTTGGTCGCCCAGTACGTCGCCAGCGCCTGCTGGGTCTTGAGCGGTACGCCCTGGGAGTGGTCGTTGACGGTCTCCTTGTCGGGGAAGCGGGTCGCGGCGATGCGACGGCGCAGGTCGACCAGGTCCCGGTTCGGGAAGCCGACCTGGAATCGGCGGATCCGTTCGTGTGACGCCAGGGTGGGCGCGGCTGCTCCGGTGCCGGCGGCGGTTGCCGACTGGGTGGAGAGCAGACCGGTGGCGCCGGCCGCTGCGGCCGCGGCCGTCAGCGACAGGACGGTTCGTCGCGAGGGCGACGAGGACGGTTCGGACACGATGAGTACCTCTCTCGAAATCGGGTGGTGAAGGGCGGCGTCAGCGCACCGAGCGCAGGCCGGTGCGGACCTCGTCGCAGAAGATCTCGGGCTGCTCCCAGGCGGCGAAGTGCCCGCCCTTGGCGACCTGGTTGTAGTGGACGAGGTTCGGGAAGGCCTTCTCGGCCCAGCTGCGCGGCGGGGTGTACAGCTCGTCCGGAAACACGCTGACCGCGGCCGGGAGCTCGACGCCCTTGGTCGCGAAGAACGCGAACTTGTTCTCCCAGTACAGCTGGCCGGCGCTGAGCGCAGTGTTGGTCAGCCAGAACAGCGTGACGTTGTCCAGCACGTCGTCCCGCGACAACCCCTCGGGCACCCCGTCGAAGACCCGGGCGATCATGTCCATGCTCTTGAGGTCGTGATCGATCAAGAACGCGGCCAGACCTACCGGCGAATCGGCCAGCGCGGTCAGGCTCTGCGGGCGGTCGCCGAACATCACGGCGTACCCGATGTGCGAGTAGACGCTGGCGAGCTGGTCGCAGGTGGCCTGTTCCTCCGCGGACAGACCCGGCGGTACCGGCTGGTGGGTGAACACGGCGCCGTCGACCTCGGGCGGTACGACGCCGGCCATGTTGGTGTGGATGCCGACCAGCTCCGGCGGTGCCTGGACGCCCATCAGTTCGGTGACGACCGCTCCCCAGTCACCACCCTGCGCGGCGAACTTCGTGTAGCCCAGGCGACGCATCAGCTCGGTCCACGCCAGCGCGATCCGGTCCGGACCCCAACCCGGCTCGGTCGGCTTGCCGGAGTACCCGTAGCCCGGCATGTTCGGGATCACGACGTGGAACGCGTCGGACGCCTGGCCACCGTGCGCCGTCGGGTTGGTGAGCGGCTCGATGATCTTCAGCTGCTCGACCATCGAACCCGGCCAGCCGTGCGTGACGATCAACGGCAACGCGTCCTCGTGCGGCGACCGGACGTGCAGGAAGTGGATGTCCAGCCCGTCGATCTCGGTCAGGAACTGCGGGTACGAGTTCAGCCGCGCCTCCACCTTGCGCCAGTCGTACTCGGTGGCCCAGTACCGCGCCAGCGCCTGACTGGTCGCGAGCGGGACACCCTGGGTGTGGTCGGAGACCGTCTCCTTGGGCGGCCAGATCGTGTCCTCGACCCGCTGACGCAACCGGTCGAGCTCGGCCTGAGGAACGTCGATCCGGAAGGGCCGGATCTCGGTGCTGGTGGTGGGCTGTTCGGCGATGATTGCCATGGGGTACTCCTTGATAGAGGGGCCGTTGCCGACACACACGACGCTCCTCGCCGCACAGCATCCGCGCGCCGGTCGAGTTCCCTGGGGCGCTTCACCGGGTTGCTCACTGGGGCCTTCACTGGGTTACGTCCGCCGACGGCGCGTCGGAGGGGCGATCAGACACCCGCGAATGCTGGAATCACTCCCGATGCCAGGCGTAATGTCTGGCCAGGGACAACGTCAGGACCCTCAGTGGTCCGGCGGTCGGCGCTGCGCCTGTCGTACGACAATCTCCGGCGCGGAGCGATGAGGGGGCGTTGGCCATGGCTGTGCACATCACCGGTACCGGGTCGGGTTCACGCCCGGTACTTCTGGGCCGGGCCGGCGAGTGCGCGCGGCTCGACGAACTGATCTCGGCCGTCCGGCGCGGTGAGAGCCGCTCGCTGACACTCCAAGGTGAAGCCGGGATCGGCAAGACCGCCCTGCTGCAGTACCTGGTGTCCTCAGCCTCCGACCTCACCGTCCTACAGACAACAGGCGTGGAGTCAGAGATGGAACTGGCTTTCGCCGGCCTGCATCAGCTCTGCGCTCCGCTGATCGATCGGGTCGATTCCCTGCCTGATCCGCAGCGAGATGCCCTGCGGGTGGTGTTCGGGGTGAGCGCAGGCCCACCCCCGGACGGATTCCTCGTTGGTTTGGCGGTCCTGAGCCTCTTGTCGGACGCAGCTGAGCACCGACCCGTGCTGTGCGTCGTTGACGACGCGCGATGGCTCGATCAGGCCTCGGCTGTCACGCTGGCGTTCGTCACCCGCCGGCTGATGGCCGAGCAGGTCGGCGTCGTGTTCGCAATGCGTGAGGCGGATGAGAACCTTCAACACGTCGATACCTTGCCGGTACATGGGCTGCGGGACGGCGACGCGCGCGAGCTACTGAGAGAGGTGGTGCGCTTCGCTCTGGACGAGGGTGTCCGGGATCGGATCGTCGCCGAGACCCGCGGCAACCCGTTGGCCCTGCTCGAACTTCCACGTGGTCTGACCGCGACGCAACTGGCCGGCGGCTTTGGGCTGCTCGAGGCCCAGGCACTGCAGGGCCAGATCGAGGAAAGCTTCTTGCGGAGACTCGACCCGCTTGCTGAAGACACCAGACAACTGCTGCTGATCGCTGCCGCCGAACCGGTCGGCGATCCACTGCTGCTGTGGCGCGCAGCGGAGCGGCGCGGCATCGGCCCCGCGGCCGGCGAGGCTGCGCAAGCGCACGGACTGGTAACCATAGGCAGGACAGTCACTTTCCGGCACACTCTCGTGCGCTCGGCGGTTTACCGGTCGGCCGACGACGAAGGCCGTCGGGCAGCTCACCTCGCACTCGCGGACGCGACCGATGGTGAGGCGGACCCCGATCGGCGTGCCTGGCACTTGGCTGCGGCCGCTGCGGGGCCGGACGAAGCCGTAGCACTGGAACTGGAGAACTCGGCCCGGCGTGCCCAGGAAAGAGGTGAGCTCGCCGCTGGCGCAGCGTTTCTGCGCCGTGCACTCATGCTGACCGGTGATCCGGCCCGGCGGACGGACCGGACGCTGGCCGCGGCCGAGGGGACCTTCCAGGCCGGCGACTTCGAGACCGCGCTTGGGTTGCTGGCGACGCTGGAGGGCACGGAGCGCGATGCGTTCCAGCTGGCTCGGGCCGCTCTGTTGCGCGGTCACATCGCCTTCGCTTCGGGGCTTGGTGCCGAAGCGCCGCCTCTCCTGCTCAGCGCGGCGCGACAGCTCGAGGCGTTTGACCTGGGGCTCGCACGCGAGACGTACCTGTACGCCTGGGGGGCCGCGGGCCTCGCCGGCGACTCTGTCGGCGAAGCTCTCCTTGAGATCTGTCGTGGTGTCCAGGCTCTGCCCGCGCCCGACGGTCAGGCGACTCCTCTTGAGGTTCTACTCGACGCGATCGCGCGGCTGACCACCGACGGGCATCCCGCTGCGGTGCCAGGCTTGCAGGAAGCCGCGCAGCTGATGATCGGCATCCCGATTCAGGATGTGATGCGGTGGGGTTGGATGGCCACCACGGCCAGCGCCATCACGTGGGACTTCGATGGTCTGCACGCGATCTCGATTCGGCAGGTTCAGCTCGTTCGCGACGCCGGAGCGATGAGTCTGCTCCCGCTCTATCTTTCCCAGCTGGGCATTGCGCTGCCGTGGATGGGCGACTTCGCCGCGACGGCGTCGCTGATCACCGAGGTCGACAATGTCGCCGCGGCAATCGGAAGTCCCGTGGCGCCGTACACGTTGCTGAGGCTCCGCGCGCTGGAGGGTCGAGAGAGTGAGGCCGACGCGGCGATCTCAGCCGCAGTGGAACAGGCCGCCGCGGGCCAGGGAATGGCTGGTGCCTGGGCCAACTGGTCGGCCGCGGTCCTCTACAACGGACTCAGCCGCTTCAAAGAGGCCTCGTCGGCAGCTCAACACGCCGCATCTGACAGCCTGAATCCGTTCATGACCATGTGGGCGTTGCCGGAGTTGGTCGAAGCGGCCGCACGGAATCGTGACATCGCCTTGGCGCGGACCGCGTTCGAGCGGCTCGCCGAGACCACACGACCCTGTGGCACTGACGTCGCGCTCGGCATGGAGGCGCGCAGCAAGGCACTCGTATCCGAGGGTGAGGGCGCCGCCAGCCTGTATCTGGAGGCGATCGAGCGACTGGGCCGAACTCCGTTGCGGCCAGAACTGGCCCGGGCACACCTGCTGTACGGCGAGTGGTTGCGTGACGAGAACCGGCACGCCGACGCCAGGGAGAGCCTGCGGGTTGCGCATGGGATGTTCGTCGCGATCGGTATGGAGGCCTTCTCCGAACGAGCCCGCTCCGCGCTCGGGGATGCCGGCGAAAAGGTGCGGAAGGGCGTGGTCGGAGTACGCGACGACCTGACCGCGCAGGAGCGGCAGATCGCCTGGCTGGCCAGAGACGGACTGTCCAACCCAGAAATCGGCGCACGGCTGTTCCTCAGCCGACGCACAGTCGAGTGGCACTTGCGGAACGCCTACATGAAACTCGGCATCCGGTCCCGCCGGGAGCTGGCGACTGCACTGATCACCTCGGACTCACAGGCCCTGCCGGCCTCGTAGTTGTCGCCGGCTGTTGACGCCGAGCTTGGTGAAGATCTTGCGGAGGTGCCATTCGACTGTGCGTGGACTGACGTAGAGAGCAGCGGCGATCTCGGGATTGGTTAGGCCCTCAGCGGCCAGGCCCGCGATGTGGGCTTCCTGGGGTGTCAGTTCGGCCTTCGTTCGGACTGTGGCACGGCGGACGGACTCACCGGTGGCCGCCAGCTCGCGGCGGGCCCTCTCCGCGAACGCCTCGACACCCATCGCGCTGAACGACTCGAAGGCGAGCCGTAGCTGGCCGCGGGCGTCGACTCTGCGTGACCGCCGGCGGAGCCACTCGCCGTACAGGAGCTGGGCTCGGGCGTGCTCGACCCGGATCCTGCTGGTGGCAAGTCTGTCGAGTGCTTCGCGGTAGAGATCCTCCGCGCTGGTGTCTTCGCGGAGCAGGGCGCCTCGGGCGGCTGAGATGCCGAGGGCCAACTCGGTGCCGCTGGCTTGGGTCATCGCGGTCAGTACTTCGAGCCCTTTGGCGGCGGCGTCGGTGTTGCCGCTGCGGACGCCGGCCTCGACGAGTTCGGCCAGCGCCCATTTGGTCGGGCCGAGCTCCAGCGGGTCGGTGGCGGCTTCCTGCGCGGCGGTGAGCGCTTCGTCGTAGCGGCCGAGGCCGTTGTAGAGGGTGGCGCGCGCGGAGTACATCATGTTCAGACCAACACCCTGACCGCGGGTGGTCGCGTCGTTCAGGGTGTCTTGAATCAGTAGCTCAGCCTGTTTCTCCTGGCCCCGCATGGCGGCCAGCCAGGACTCTGGAATTGCGGTGAAGGTGTTCTCGCCACCGGTCACCTCGGCAATCCAGTGGCTTTCTGCGACGAGGGCTGCGGCTGCCGTCAGGTTGCCGGCATGAATGTCGAAAATGGCGCGGCTGGCCAGCGCCAGCGGCAATAAGCTGAGTGCGCCTGCCGCGCGAACAGTCTCCAGATGCCTTCCACTAAGGACATCCCAGTGCTCGTCGTCCCACAGGTCGACGGCGGCCACGGCAGCCACCCACGCGCTCCGGAAGGCTTCCTCGAGAGTGAGGTCTTCGCGGCCAAAGGCCTGTACGGCGCGGTGCAGCAGCGGCGCGGACGTCGAGTAGCCGTCGGTATAGAGCACCGCCATCCCTTCCAGCAAAAGGTCGGCCTTGCGGGGTTCCATCGGTGCGGTCGCCTGGCGCGCGGCCTCCGCCACCTGCCGCGTACCAGCGGCCGGACCTGGCGCGAGGCGGCCCGCGAACAGGGCCGCCGAGAGGGCATCCAAATAGGTAGCTCTGGCGACGCCTCCGTCCAGTGGCTCGAACCGACGAGCCGCAGCCAGCATCAGCGGTAGTGCCTGATTGCCGTGGATCGAGTTGTAGGTGATCTGCGCGCGGAGCAGGTCGATCGTCGCGAGGCCCGCCTCACTCAACGGCCCGGATTCTGCGATACGGAGCAATGACGAGGCAGCCTCGAACGCGCCGGCGGTGGCCTTGGCCTGCCCGGCCGCGAGCGATCGCTGCGCCCGCCGGGCAGGGTCCGGCGTCAATCCCGCCGCTGTCTCGAGGAACGCGGCGGCCGCGACCAGGCCGCCGAGAGCGACGGCACGGTCGGCGGAGCGCTCGAGGTCAGCGGCGACGTCTTCGTCCGGGCCAAAGGCCGCACTGGCTCGATGCCAGGCCCGCCGGTCCGGATCCAGTTCAGGGTCGGTGGCGTCAGCCAACGCCTGGTGAACCGCACGCCGTTCCACCTGGCTCGCGGAGCGATAGACAGCCGAGCGGACCAGCGGATGACGGAACTGAACTCGATCCCGGAACTCGATCAGTCCAGTTGACTCAGCCGTAGCCGCCGCGTCGGCGCCGATGCCCAGCTGATTTACTGCCCGCCACAGCAGGACAACGTCGCCAACAGGTTCAGCAGCAGCGACCAACATGAACTGCCGAGTAGTTGCCGGCAGCTCAGCCAGCTGATCGATGAAGCCCTGTTCGAGCCGGCTGGCCAGCTGTTCGGTACTGCGCTCGCCCGCTCCGGTTCCGAAGGCCAACTCCGTCGCGGTGAACGCCCGCGGGAGTTCGAGCAGGGCGAGCGGGTTACCGTGCGACTCGGCCAGGATGCGGTCGCGGACCTGCGGATCCAGCGTTCCGGGGACCGCGGACTGCAGCAACGCGGCGGCGTCGGCACTGCCAAGTCCGCGCACCGGCAGCTCGGCGAACCCAGACAGTTTGGGTTCCTCCTGAATGTTCCGGGTCGCGAAGACCAACCCGAGCGGTTCAGCGACCAGGCGGCGGCCCACGAACTCAAGCGTCTCCGCCGAAGCCTGATCCAGCCACTGCGCATCGTCCACGACGCAGATCAGCGGCTTCTCCTCGGCGACCTCGCACAACAGCGTCAGCACCGCCAGACCGAGTAGGAAGCGGTCTGGCGCTGCTCCCGGCCGGGTGCGAAACGCGATACCGAGGGCGTCGCGCTGCGACTCGGGCAGAGAGTCGATCCGACCCAGGTACGGGCCGCACAGCTGATGCAGGGCGGCGTACGCGTACTCCAGCTCCGACTGCACTCCGGCCGCCGTTGCGATCCGGCAGTTGGCAGCCTGCTCGGTGAGGAAGGCAAGCAAAGCGGTCTTGCCGATGCCGGCCTCACCGCGCAGAACCAGAACCTGGCTGCGGCTGGCTTCGACCGAGGCGACCAGACCGCTGAGAGTCTCGCACTCGGGCTGTCGTCCGCGGAGTCCTGCCCAGAAGGGTTTGCCGGCCATCCCCACCACCCCTGTCACGACCAACGTGCGGGGCGCGCGCCAGACGGGCGCCGAGGTCAGCCAATCGCAGTCTTGCACCAGCTATCCAAGGCGGCAAGGGATGTCTCAGGCGATGGCCTCGCGGAGCTAATCACCATCCAGCGATTCGAACGATCCACCGACAGCTCGACCGAGATCCGCCTCGGCACCATTCGGTGTCTGCAATCCGTTGTCGAACAAATACCGGATCACCGCCGCATTCTCGGGACGTCCCGAGGTGCGGAAGAACGCCGCGAGGCCGGGGACGAACTCTTCGTCCGGGGGAAGCCCAGCGAAGTCGAGCAGAGCCTTGGTATCGGCCACAGCGGTCTTGTCGAAGCCGGCGATCCGCCAGGCGAAGCCGTCGACGAAGCCGGCCAGCTCGGCATCCGGAACCACCCGGTTGACGTAGCCGTAGCGCTCTGCAAGCGCGGCATCAAAGTCGTCCGCACCGAGCAGGATCTCGGCCGCACGGCCCCGGCCAACCAGCCGCGCAAGCCGCGCCATAGCCCCACCACCAGGTACCGACCCGATGCCTACCTCAAACTGCCCGAGAACAGCTCGGTCCCCCGCAAACCGGATGTCCGTGGCCAGGACAAATTCACTGCCGGCGCCCCGCACCCTGCCCCGGATCGACGAGATCGTCGCGACGGGTACTTTGCTGAGACGGATCAAATTGTCGAGGTAAGGGTGCAAGCCGGTCGGACCCGGCTTCATCGATGCGACCCGCCGCCGATCAGCGCGGAGATCCCAATGAGCCATGAAGTACTCCGGGTTGGCGCTGTCGAACACGACCACCGTCAGATCCGGCGCCTCCTCGATCCGGGTGATAAGGCGGGCGAGGTCGTCGACAGAGTCGGCATCGATCAGGTTCACCGGCCCGTTATCGAAGACCACTCGCCAGTACGACGGTGAGAGTTCGTCTACGTGGAACTGGGTGCTAACCACCGAAACTGCCTCCTTCGACCCGGGAGTCCAGCTTCACGCTGATCAGGCCTCGCGCGCGCCAGTAGGTCTCACTGGGGTTTCACAAAAGATCGGCGGAAGCGACGGCCAGACAGAATCAGACGATCGTCCAAACCCTGCAAACATGAGCAACCTCGTTCGCAGAACGCCTTCGCCACCCATCATCGATCCGAACTCGGGTCTGGAAGTGCCGGAACATCGTTTTGGTTGCAGGTCTGCTCGGTACGTTGGCAACGAGCGTTATCTGGACCGTGCGGTATTGGTCGCTAGCGGATAGCCGTCTGTCACCGGCCCGAGGCGGGCGATGCGTTAGGTGGTCTGGCGTGCACGAGCCTCGTCGACAATGATGAGCCCGTGCAGAGCAACTTCTCCGACCCGCGCAGGTGGCTGCTGGCAGTCTGGATTGGCCTCATTGGCGGAGTGGGAGTGGGGTTCTTTCTCAAGACTGAGGGGGCGAGCTGGACAGCATCCGGAATCGTCGCCGGCATCGCTGTAGTTCCGTTTGCGATGGCGACTTGGCGGTCAGAGCCGAACTGGCGGCGCCAACGCGAAGAGCTTGCAGGCGGCCTTCCATCCGACAGACTGAAGCTCGCTCGTCGCGCCTCCATGCGTGGGCAAGTACCGACCGATCCTGAGATCCGAGCAGCGGCTCTCCGGATCGCCTTCGACGGTCTCACAAGATCCCGCTGGCATCCGAGTCCCAGACTGATAACCGCACTCGGCGTCGTGATGGCGATTGCCGCTGTCGGTGCGACTGTATCCAGATCGCTTTGGGCCTTGCTCTATGCATTAGTCGCTGTCGGGAACCTGTACTCGGGTTGGTACCTTCCCAGGAAACTGCGTCGACGCATTGAACTGTTGTCCGCACCAGTAGACACCCCGGCCGAGTGAGGTCGCGGCCGGCGTGAGTCGCCCCATGAACCAGCCGTCCGCAGTTTCGATGCTGCAGAGTCGGTCAGGTCATCTGGACGCAAGTCTGCGCGCGTTGGCAACGGGTCATATTTGAGCCCTGCACTTTCGAGTTCTCGCGCTGAAGCCCACGACCGAACCGCCGAGGAGCGAGGCGCAGTCCTGTCGTGGGATCTGAGCCCTGGCATGCTCTCAGGTGTGACTGTGAACGATTGGTTGCCCGGGCCACTGGCATCGCAGTTGGTCGACCGGTTGGGACAACCGGTCACCGATGTCCAGCCTGCGTCTGGCACATTTGCCTCGGACTTCGCTGCAGTGCTGACGCTGAAGGACGCCTCGACGGTCTTCGTCAAAGCGTCGAGCGATCGAGCACGTCGAGCTGACTACGAGGTTGAGTCTCTGATCGGCGGTTGCCTGCCGACTGGGCTGTTCACGCCGAAATTGCGGGGCTGGCTGACCCGAGGCCGGTGGATCGTCTTGTGGTTCGACGCTGTCAGCGGCGCACCACCGGTTCAGCCCTGGCAGTCCCAGGCGACGGATGCCGTTGTAGCAGCACTCAGCCAGCATGCCGTGCGGCTCACTCCCAGCCCGGTGCCCTTGCTTCGAACGATGTCCGACATGATCGCCGAGACGGGAGCCTTCACCGTATGGAACGACTTGCTGGCGGGTCGCCCTCGGGCGGTTACGAAGTCCGACCTGGATTCTTGGGCGCTGAGCAATCTTGAACAACTGGCTGAGTTGGAGGCAAGGTGGCCTATCGCTGTAGCCGGCGAGACGCTCTGCCACTTCGATCCGCGGGCTGACAACTTTTTGATCGACCGTGACGGGCGCGCTTGGGTTGTGGACTGGAGCCGAGGGTGTGTCGGTGCGCGATGGGTCGACATCGCAACACTTGCTGTCACGCTGGCGGCAGATGGCTATGACGCTGAGCGGATCTTGGAACGAGGCACCGACCGCACCTCTGTGGATCCGAACGCCGTGAACGCTCACCTCGCGGCACTAGCTGGCTATTGGAGCAACGCGATCCGCCGGCCTCGGGCTGGGCGAGATCGAAGTCTGCTCGACTATCAGCAGCGATCAGCGGCGGGTGCTTTAGCTTGGCTTCAGCATCGGTTGGAGGCTTCCACCGGGCTGCATGGTGGCGAATGGGGTTGATCAGGCCAGGTCGACGGAACGGCCGCCTCGCCCAGGGCGGAGACCGATTCTTACTGGTCCGATAGCACCAGGAAGTTTGACGGATGAGCCGCGCGCTTGGCAGTGATGGTGGCCGCGATGTAGGCGTTCCAGTTCCTGGCTGCACGGTGGGTCCACTGAATTGCTGAAGTGATGCTGATCCCGAAGAGATCGGCCAGCACCGAGGTGGGAAGGTCGGCGGCGAGTGCGATCAGGGCGGCGTTGCGGGATGCGCGGGGCTGGATTCCGTAGTCCTTGAGTCGTTTGGAGATGACTGAGGCGTTGACGGTGCCGCGGGCGGAGCGTCCGGGGAACAGCCAGGCGGGTCGCTCTGCTGGGTCTATGAGGGCGACTGCGCTGGGGTTGTGGGGCGTGGTCGGCAGTTGGGTGAGGAGGCGTCCGAGCGCGGGCGGAATGGCGATGGGCGGTGAGTCTGAGGCAATCCGGAGACCGGTGATGACCGTGGCTTCGGGTGGGTCGAGGTGGTCGCGTGTGAGTTCGACGATTCGGGTCAGCGGTAGCCCGTAGAGCAGGAGCAGTGCGCCTGCGACTCGAAGGTCGGTTGGCAGATCGGAGTCTTGCAGGCATGTGGTTAGTAGCCGCCACCGGTCGTCCTCGCTGAGGATGATGTCGGGGTCGGTCCTTGGTGGGTAGGGAATGGTCAGCTCGCGGGCGAAGCGGCGCCGTCGCGTCCAGCGCAGGAAGTCGGCGGCTTCGCGAGCCAGGGCGCGGTTCTCGCTCCAGCGCTCGACGTCGGCTTGGGTGAGGTCCTCGAGTGCGAGGTTGTGCTGATCGAGCCAGGACAGCAGGTCGGCGGCGCCGGTGAGGCGGCGCTCGGCAGAGCGGACTTGGGCCGCGGTGAATCGGCCGGTGCGTTCGCGGCGGCGGTGTGCGGCGCGCAGGATCCGCCAGGTGCCGTAGGTGAGTAGCAGGTGCCGGTGCCGTGGTGGGGCTGCGGCGGCGATTCGGCGGATCCTGGTCTGCAGTTGTGCCAAGGTTTCGTCGCGCTCAGGCAGGACGCCGACGTCGATGAGGGTTCGGCGCAGCGACCACACCTTCTGCTCGCCGGTTCGGTCGAGTAGTTCGTGGGTGACTTTGTCTCCGCGGCTGAAGGTCTCGCGCAGGATGTGAGCGCCGCCATTGGAGTTGGACCACCACTGAAGGACCGAGCGCGGCCGGCGGCTGCGGGTCATGGCGTCGATGATGCGTCGTGCCTGCTGGCTCAGCTGACCGTCGGGGCCAGTGAAGGCGGTGGTCAGCTTCTCCTCGACGGCGCAGCGAACGCAGACACCATTCTTGTAGGGCTCATCGCCGTTCCCGCACTTGCTGCACAAGTAGGCGTGTCGGCTGCCTGCGCATGGACCATAGACTGCGAGCTCGACCTGGTCTCCTGAGGCGGCCGGAGACTCCGCGATCAGAACCCGAACCAGGCCGCAAGCTCGGCATTGCGCGGGATAGGCGCGAGCACGGACGTAGCAGCTGCGGCATACCGGACCGACCGGCCAGTAGACGATCGCCTTGCGCACCTGCCCGCAGTTGCCGCACTGAACCTGCCGATTGGGGCCGGTCACCTCCCGGGGTCCGGGCGCCGGATCGTCGTGCGCCGCGCCGCCGCGTCCCGGCCGGTCGCCGTGCCCCCGCTGCGGGCGGGCTTGGCGACCTGCTGGTTGACGACAGCCACCGTGATCAGGTCATTAGGAGTGCAGCCCAGGATGTCGCACAACGCAGCCAGCACGTCGGTGCTGAGGCGCTGCGGTGTCGAGGTCACCAAGCGATAGACCTGCTCGCGGGACAGGTGGATGCCACGTTCGGCCAGCAAAGGAACGAGGTCGCTGGTGGAGAACAGGCCCTGCTCGGCCATCCGCAGCCGTAGATTCCACTCGATGCCCATCTTCTTGTTCATCGCTCGGCCTCGCTGTCGATGTCGTCGTTCCACAGATCTGGGTGCCGCCCGATCAGCGATCGTCGCAGCAGGGTGTTGCGGTAGGCATCGGACACGCTGGTGTAGATCGCGGTCGTACTGGCGTAGGCGTGGCCGACCTGTTCCTGCACGAACCGTTCCGGATAGTCGAACTCCACCAGGTGCGTCACGTAGGAATGCCGCAAGCTGTGCAGATCCAGCACGGGATCCAGCCCGGCCAGATCACGCGCGGCCGCGAATGCGGAGTTCAAGCCGCGTATCGACAACCTGCTGCGCCGCTCGGTGACCCACATCGCCGGCAACGCGCCCGGATCGAACCGCGGCCGCAGTTCATCGACCCATTGCTGGAGCACCGGGACGATCCAGTCCATCTCCGGCGTCAACAACACGGTGCGACGCTTGGGCTGGCTGCCGCGCGACGACTTGCCCCACCGCACGAACAACCCGCCAAACGCCCCGTACTCGGCCACCTTCGGGTTCCGCCGCAGGTCCGGCAGGTCCAGGCCCCAGGCCTCGCGGCGCCGCAGCCCGAACGCGTAGATCGTCTTCAGCGCAGCGGAGTCTCGTTGTGCACCGAGCAGGCCCTTGCGACCGCTCGAGGCCGCCCGGTCGACCATGTCGTCGGCCGCGTCGAACAGCCGCTGCACCTCCTCATACGTCAAAGGCCGGCGCCCCGGCGAACCTTCGTATTCGCTGACGTGGGCGATGGTGTTCCACTCGTTCAGGACTTGCTGAGGCGGCCTGCCCGAAGCGCTCAATGCACACCTCCGCCCACCCGTAGCGGGGGTCGGTCACGTACTCCAGGAACACCCGCAGATCCACCAGATAGTTCCGCGCGGTCGACGCGACGATAGGCGCGGACCCCGACCGCATGTGGTCAACGAACGCCTCGACCTCGGCCGCCGTCCACTGCCACGGGTAGAGGCCGGAGAACTCCACCAGCCGCTCGACCATCCGCCGACGCCGCCGCAAGGTATCGGCCTTCAGGAACCGAACGCGCTGCTGACGCTCCCATCCCTCGATCATCGCGCTTTCAGCACTGCCGACTCAGGCTGCAGCAGCCCAAGTCCCTCCACCAGCACCAGACTCGCGGCTCCAGGGAGCCCTCTTCCCGCATCGGACACGGTTGCATCTAACACAACATTGATGCGTCGTGGCTAGAGGCAACCGGCCGCCCCAACGCTTGCAACTACTCTTGGGGCGAGTCTCGACGATTCCATCACACGTCAGCAGCGGTACCTGGCAGTGTTGGAACGTCCTCCGACTGCAACTCTGCTCGGTACCGGACGTAGCGCAGCCCGTGCCGCCATTGGCCGGCTTGCATCGCGGCGTCGGCGAGGACTTCCACCACGACGTCTGGGCGTACCTTCGTCAACGGCCTCTTGGAGTCCTTGCCACCCCAACGAACTGACGCGATCTCGTCAGGCCACGGATGTCCACGCCTGGCTGCGCGCAGGACGGCACCGAGCTGGCGGGACTGGTCGTTGTCGAGTGGAACCGTACGGCCGACCATCAGCAGCTCTCCGGCGCGGTATCGTCCGGCGATCACGACCTCCGGCCGGTCGATGGGTCCGATGACGCCGCCGACGATCACCTCGACGGAGTCTCTGCGCTTGACCTTTTAACGGGTTGGATTTGGTGTCGTGCGCTGTCGCACTGGGACGGGATTTCGCCTGGCGTACGACACCCCCTCTTGGAGCACACACGCGGCAGCAGGCGCGGATCTACGGTTGGCGCTCGAATCTGTATGCCGATGGGCTGGAGGCCGGGGTGCGAACGTTTGTGGTTCGGTTGCCGTCGGGCGTGCGGTACTGGACGGTGTTGGCTGAACTCGCCCAGATCGCCCAGCTCGGTCTGAGTGGTCCTGCTCAGCGGACGCTGGATGCGGCGAGCGCCAATATCTCGTAGCCACTCGCTTAGCTCTTGGTCACAATCGGGCTATGCCCGACTTTAAAGCCCACGTGGCCCTGCTGGCAGATCAATCCGACTTCATCGAACCGCTGGCCGCACTTCGGTTCCAGGAATGGGGACCCGAACCAGGACGTGAAAGGCTCACGGACTGGGTCGCGATTACCGCGCGGGAAGCGGGACGTGACAGCCTGCCGGTCACCTTTGTCGCCTCTCACGGCGACATTCTGCTCGGCGGCGTCGGACTTGCCAGCCATGACCTTCGCCAACGGCGTGACCGCGGCCCATGGATCGTGGGCACCATTGTCGCGCCGGCCTACCGTCGAGCTGGGGTCGGAGCCGTTCTGCTAACCCATCTGGAACATCACGCCGCCCACCTTGGCGCCGCCAGCGTCTACGTAGCCACCGGAGGAGAGGCCATCGCCTTCTACCAAGCCTGCGGCTGGGAGATCGACGAACTCGTCCCAACCGGAGGCGGGGAGGTGGCCACACTGCTCCGTAAGACGCTCTCCTAGTTCAGGGAAGGAAGCCATCCCACTTCGTTTGATACCTCAACCCGCCCGGCGGCGCCTACTCCACAGGCAGCGCCTCCACCGGCTGCGCCAGCTCGAAGTCCACCGGCCCAACCAGCCCCACCTGCAGATGCACCATCAGGCCACCACACGTCCGCGACACCTGTCGCGCACAGCTGCCACCGCGACATCAGCCACCTGACCAGCGCAACACAGCCCCGGAGACGTGGCGGTGCACCAGCCACCCCAACAGAATTCACTTTCAGCCACTCGCGCCGGCCAGCCGGTCCACTTCACCCCGCACGACTTCCGGCGCCTGTTCGCGACCGAGATGGTCTCCACCGGGCTGCCGCTCCACATCGCCGCCACGCTGCTCGGGCACTTGAGCCTCGACACCACCCGCGGCTACACCGCAGTCTTCCCCGAACAGGTCATGGCGGCCCACCAGCACTTCATCGAACGCCGCCGCGAGACCAGACCGTTCGCCGAGCTCCGGTCGGCCACCGGCGAGGAGTGGGCCGAGTTCGAGGACCACTTCCTGCTCCGCAAGGTCGCGCTCGGCGACTGTCACCGCCCCTACGGCACCCCGTGCGTCCACGAGCACGCCTGCAGCAGATGCCGGTTCCTGCGCGTCGATCCCGCCCAGCTGCCCCGGATCGAAGAGATGACCAGCAACGCCACCGCGCGCCTGGCCGAAGCCAAGGAACGGGCGTGGCTCGGGGAAGTTGCTGCCTTGGAGGAATCGCTGAAGCATCTGCGGCAGCGCCGGCTCGAGGCCAACTCCGTGCCCCAGGACCCGGGGTGACCGCGTCTTGACCAGGTAGGGCCTACCGGCAATGTGGCCTGGGGGCGACCTCGACCACCACGGCCGGACGGTCCCCAGCGGCTCTTGCCGCCCCGACTCCAATGGTGCTGATTTGGTACGGCGACGGATGCCGGGGCCTCGGCCGTCCCGGTGGGGCCCATGGCTCAAGGGCCGAAAAGGAGGCGGACATCGTGCTCTTCGACGCGACGTTGAAATCCGGACTGTTCGCCGGCCGAGCCGAGCGCTTGCTCAGGCAGGTTCGAGCCGGGGACTTGGTCGAATGGCTGGTCCGCCAACTCTGTTGGCGGTGTTGTTTGCTCCTCGACTACTCGGTCCTGGCCAGGATTAGTCAGCGTCACCACGCCGTCCTGCCACAAGTCACGAGTTGCGGCCTCGATCTCTGATCGCTCCGCTCTGTCTGCGAACTTGTCGAGTTGGGGACGAGCTCCGCTGATCAGCGAGTCGATAAACCCGGAGGTGGAGGCCGGATAGTTCTTGGTTCGCCCGGCGATCCGAAGCGCAACCCCGCTGCCGTCGGTTGACCGCTTCGCGCGCCCGGTGGCGAGCCCGACGCGGGTTTCCTGGGCGATCTCTTGGGTGGCTGGGTCGATCAGCGGGAAGCTGGGTGCGGGGTCCAGGCTGCTGTTGTACTCCAGTTCGTCTACGTACCGTTTGAGATGCTCGGCGGTGATGTGGCTGTCGAGCGCGTTGCGGAGCGCTGCAGCGTAGGCCTCCCGCTCTTGCTGACTTTCGAGGCTGGGCAGGTTTTGCCGAGTGAGTGCGGCCTCCTTGGCCTGGTGGACAAGCCATCCCAGGACGTCCGCGCCGGTGGGGGCGAGTAGCGAAAAGGTCAGGTGCACGGACGGCTCACCGACTGCGGTTACGTCGTGCCACCAGCCGCGTGGCACGTATTGAACATCCCCGTCGGTGAGCAAGAGATCTTCCGCTGGCTGAGTGGTAGGGCGTAAAGGCTGCTCGAGATCGTCGTGTAGCGGCCACTCCCGAGTTGGTTGATGGATCTGCCACCGTTTGCGGCCGTTGATCTGGAAGATCACGGTGTCATGGTCGTCCCAGTGCAGATCGAATCCGTGTGTGGTTCCCCAACTGACATAGCAGTTCACCGAGACGTGCGTCGCGAATGCTTGCTCAAGGCCTTGCCGGACACTTCGGATCGGCGGGTGCTCCTGATCGATCGAATTGAGAACCAGCGTCGCTCCTCGCCGCAACTGCAGCGCAAGTTTGGTGGCGTCGAGCTGAGCCAGGCTTCCCCGCGCCGTGGCTACCTGCCTGGTGTAGACACTTGGCTGCAGCACTTCGCCGTCGAGGCTGAGATCGAGCCGCGGGTTGGAGACGCGTTGTCGCCGCACGATTTCGTTCAAGTCCGGCCAGGACAACAGATTGCTGAACCGACCGGCCTTGCCTGCTGCGAGGGCGTAGGTTCCAGCCCGGTGTCCGCGATCCAGTGCTCCGAAGCCGGCCGGACCGATGAGGTCGTCCAGGGCAGCCACTGTCGGCATGTCCAGGTGGTTAGGCGCTCCACTCATTTTGGCGCTCCTTGTCGGTGGTGACTCTGATGGTTGGGATTCAGGGCCTCGGCGAGATGGTCGAGGTGGTTTCCGCCACAGGCGGTTCGTCGTCCACGGTCGTAATGGCCGGAAGTTGTGCTGCTCGCAGGGTCTTGCTAGCGACTGCTACGACAGTTGCGGCGCCCGTGACGATGGCTGCTCCGAGGAAAGTTGCGGCGATTCCAATCTGGCTGCTGATCAAGCCAGTAGCGACGTACGCGATTGGTGTGAGACCGAAGCTGACCAGGTTCATCAAGCTCATTGCACGACCGAGGTACCTCACTGGCGTGGTGGTTTGCAGCAGGCTGCCGATCACACCGCCGATCAGACCAGAGCAGATGCCGACGATCGCGGCCGCCGCGGTGCAGATCGCAAGGCTGTCAGTCAAAGTGAAGGCTCCGAGTGCGGCAGCTTGTACGCCGATACTTGCGATGAGTGCCGCTCCCGCGCGTGGGATGGTGCCGAGCACGATCAGCAGGAGCGCGCTGCACCCAGCACCGATGCCGAAGCCTCCCATTACCCAGCCGATACCGTCAGGTCCCCAGTCGCGGGCGTTCGCCAGCAGTGGCACGCCGACGTTGAAGACGCCAGTGAAGGCGACCTCAACGACTGCGGCGACCAGCAGGACACTGCGTGTCAGCGGCCGCGAGATGACGTAGCGGACGCCTTCGGCGAGGGCCCGGGCCACCGATTCAGTGCTGGCCGGTTCGCCGGAAACGACGCGTAACTTGACCGTGGCCATAACGAGCGCGGACAGGAGCGTGGTCGCTCCGACCGCGAGGAAGACCCCGCCGACCGGAACAACGGTCAGCAAGATTGCACCGAGCGGTGCACCGAGGATCGCTGCACCTCTGTAGGTGATTGACCGTACGCCCTGCAGTCGGACGAGGTGCTGACGTTCCACGACGCGTGGTGGAAGCGAATCAGCCGCGGGCCAGAACATCGCGTCGATTGCGCCGAACAAGAGGGCGACCGCAATCAGAGCCGGGAGGGTCAGACCAGACGAGGTCAGGAAGGCCGCCGCCGCACCCGCGAACATGACGGCTGTGCGGCCCAGATTGCTGACGATGATCACCGCCTTGGGAGACCAGCGATCGACCAGAACACCTCCGAGCAGCATCAGGAGCGCTCGGGGTAGCGCTCCCGCGCCAATCACCACACCGACCATGGCTGGCTCGACCGAGCGCACAGTCGCCCACGCGAAGGCCACGAAGTAGACCTGATCGGCGACCAGTGACAACGCGAGGCCACCAAGCCAGCGATAGACATTGCCGTCCCTCAACGGCGGCGGTGTGACGTCCACGATTCGCCTCCTACGGCCGGAACGGGAAGGCGTGCATGAAGAACATCACCGGTGTGCGCTCGGCAGGAGATCCATCCTCGCCGCTGGCAGATTCAACTCGTTCAGCGCGTGCGGACTGCCCGGTATCGGACTGGTTGTCTCGCAACTTGGCGAACCGGATGACAACCTCTTGAAGTGCCGTCTCGAAGTCGGCCATCTCTGACGGCGTGAGTTGTAGCAATGTGTCGCTTGAGAAGGCCGCGGCAGCCCATTCCCGCGGCCACACGTCCCTGTCTTCCTCGTCGAGGTACTGCCGAAGCCGGGTCGACTGGTGATTGGCCAAGGCATGTCGAAGAGACGCCGACACTGCCCGCTCGGCCGGCTGTCCGGTGAAATCCGTCGGCTGCCATGTCAGCGCTCGAACCTTGCGCCACCAGCGCTCACGACCGTCCGAACTGTGACCTTCGGCCTCCTCGATGAAGCCGTACTCAGCCAACTTGTGCAGGTGATAGCTCACCAACGAGGAGGGCTGCTCAACGATCGCTGCGAGCCTTGTCGCCGTCGCCACCCCCTCAGCGGTGAGCGCGTAGTACAGACGCAGCCGCAGCGGGTTCGCGAACGCCCGCAGCGGCTCAATGTCCCTGATCCGATCATCATCGCTTGCCACACCACCACAGTAAGTCCGCAAGATAACTTGCGCAATAGATCCTGAACATCAGTTGGACCTGCTCCTGAGTATGGCCTGATGCCTCTGCCCAAAGGTGCAAAGCTCAGGAATAGTTGCGCTAGATCTATTGCGCAATTGATCTTGCATGACAGACTGCGCGTGTTCCATCCGTTACTGAGACGGAAGGAGGTGAGTGGTATGGCGGTCGAGATCTTCGAGCTGGACGAGCGTGACAACTGCGGGCTCAAGGGCTGACCCGAGCGCGTCGAAGTGATCTCACACTGCTGTCAGCAGTGATCGAGCGGGCCGGCGACGGCACTGGAATTGCCGTCGCCGGCCACGGCAGAAGTATGTCTTGTGCTGCACCCTGCCCAGAAGGCGGCTCGTCTTATGACTCTTTCTCTTCGGTTGGTCGATGGCCGGGGATGCTGGTGGGCGATGTACGACACCAAGGTTGCGCGCCTGCCTCTCACGGCAGTGATCCCCCTCGTAGAGACCGACAATGTCAACCTCGAATCCGGGGTCGGCTCTCTCGACAACGCCCGATACACCGACCAGGTCCGGCGCAGACGCCTCGCCCCCCAAGCTGCGGCGGCGCTGGACGCCGGCGACTTCTATCGCCTGCACCGGCCGGACAACTACGCCGTGACGGTGCTAACAGCGACCGCCTGCAACCTTGGTTGCGCCTACTGCTTCCAAAACACGGCCGCGCCCGACCCCGGGTCGTTCGCGCCGCCGCGTATCAAGAATGCCGCGTTGGACCGAGATCTTGTCGATGCCACGGTTGCGTTCGTGCGTCGGCAGCAGAACGCCGCCGGCTTGTCGACCGTGAGCGTCTTGCTGTTCGGTGGTGAGCCGCTGCTCAACATCGAGGGCTGCGTTCGCGTGCTCGAAGGGATGACGGGGCTCGGCCTGGCCGACGCCGAGATCGTCACCAACGGCGTGCTGCTGACGTTGCCGACAGCCCGCGCGCTGCACGAAGCGGGTCTTCGTCGGGTGCAGATCACCTTCGACGGTGCGCAGCAAGCGCATGATCAAATTCGGGTGACGCGCAACGGTCGGCCGACCTACGCAACCATTTTGCGCAATGTCCGGGTAGCCGCTGAAAAGCTTCCCAACCTCGCATGGAACTTCCGAGTCAACGTCTCGCATCGTACCGTCGGTCACCTCGACCGACTCATCGATGATCTGTCGTCGATCGCCGCCGTCGCGAGGAAGGTGAGCTTTCACCTGGCTCTCATCGACGACACCGGACTCGGGTACGAGAACGACGTACGCCACGACGACGACCTCGCCGACAGGTTCATCGCGGTCAACCGTCGCGCGATCGCCATGGGCATGCGCATCCCGCCTTCACAACCCCTGAGCGTCTGCCCGTACTGCTCAACAGTCGGCGGCGGCCGCGGTGCCGTGATCAACGGCGACGGCGGACTGTACAGCTGCTGGGAGAATGCCGGCCGAGACGGGTGGCAAGTCGGCGATGTCCAAAGAGGGTACGCAGATCGAGCTAGCGTCGCCGCGCGCTGGGTAGCCTGCGACTTCGATGTGAAGTCTCACGGCGCTCCTGACGCGACCCGCCGTTTCCTGGACCGGATCGATGCCGCAGCACTGGACGACCAGCACGAGATTGGCGCCCTTCAATTGAGCGGAAACAGAAAAGACCGCGACAGAACTTGCAGCCCCACAGCAAACGAGAACGCCAAGGATGGATAGCGCCCGGGAAGCTCTCGCCGCGTTCGATCCTCTCGCAACCTACTACGATCAGTTCACGCAGTTTGACAATTACGAGCTGTGGAGCACTATTCTGTCGGATCTGCTCACCAAATGGGGCGCCCCCGGGAAATCATTGCTGGACGTAGCCTGTGGAACTGGGAAAAGCGCACTCGCTATGGCCGCCCGAGGCTACAAGGTCACAGGATGCGATCTCAGTTCCAGCATGTTGGCGATAGCTCATAGCAAGACTTCGGCCACATCGATTCGATTCTTCGCATCGGACATGCGAGCGCTCGATGAGGTCGAGGAGCGGTTCGACGTAGTCAATTGCATGGATGACGCACTGAACTTCCTCCTCACTGAAGAGGATGTCCTTGCCGCATTCGAAAGCGCTTATCGGGTCCTCAACCCCGGCGGCCTCTACGTGTTCGATTGCAACACTCTAAAGACCTACCGAACCTGGTACAGCTCCGCAGAGGTCACCGCGCTGGACGATGTCATGTTTGTCTGGCAAGGACACTCTCGACCCGATCACGCTGCGGAAAGGGAGGTATCGGCCGATCTCTACATTTTTGAACGAGCCTCCGAAAATACTTGGACCAGGTCATCGTCTCCACACGCCCAACGCCACTATTCGCCAGGACGGGTCGAATCGCTCCTGGTGAGTGCGGGGTTCAAGCCGCTCGCCATGTACGGTTTTCGCAGCGATGGCAAGCTTGAGCAGCCGATAAATGAAACCGACGTCGGCAAATTTATCGCAATTGCCAGGAGGGAGACGTCCCCTGCGGGAGCACTTGGAAACGAATAGTACTATGTGACCTTAAACCGTCGCCAGAACGGCATTCATGCTCGGCGGGCCGCGCACACGAGGTCCACTTCGATCGACGCCGCCTCGTACGCCGCAGAGTCGGTCGGGAGGAGCACCGCGGCCGAGGCTCCCCCTTGACTAGTTCAGTGAAGGTAGCCGTCCCATTTCACGTCGTACCGGCTTCCGCCCGGCAGCGCCGACTCGGCGGGGATCGCTCCGACCAGCTTGGCTAACTCCACCTCGACCGGACCGGTGAGGTCCGCGGGCAGCCGGACCCCGGCCGGGTCAGTCCGTCGCGCCCGGGGAGGCATCGGAATCTCGCCGCTTCGCCGGTCGCCGCCCGAACGGCGGCCAGACGACGACCTTGATCTTGCCTACACGCAGGCCCGGGCGGCGGCGCGGGCACAGGCGGTGGTGTTCAGGGACATCCGCCCCTTCGCACTTGCCACAGTGCCGAGCCATGAGGCCAGCATGCGCCCCGATCGAGGGGTGCGTCGTCACTTGTCGGGATTGTCACCGGACCGCGTACGTGCGGTGATCAGCCGGAGACGTCTCCGTACGGTGGCCGGTTTCCGGCGCACGCGAGATGCCGTCGGCGCGTGCCTTCGACCGGATTTTGACTGGGTGGACTAGGCGGCGTTGTGCAATGTGCTTGACCTGGGCCAGTGGTCACCCGCCGCCCACACCCACCGGCTGCTCCCTGGCGACTCCTGCCGGTACGCGAGCGGCCAGCCAGCGAACTCGCTGGCCGTTCGCCTCATGCTCTGGGCCGCTCGGCGCTGGTCCTCCCAATCGGACACGTAGAACACCCATCGGTCGCCGAGACCACCGACCAGCGTGATCACTGGTTCGCGCAGCGGGCCGGGCATCAGGCCATACCGCCTGTGCGGTCGCTACCGCCGGCAGCGGCGTCGCTGGGCCGCAGCTCGTCCTGACCGACCCAGCTCACCGCGCCATCCGCGAGCCTGACGCGGCCGATCCACTGCCCACCCTCCTGCACCCACGCGTCGAGTACGCCGGCTTCGTGCTGCCACACATCGACGGCGACCGGCTCGGCCAGCCGCCGGACGGTCTTAGGGTCACGCGGACCGTGTGTGCCGTACTGCAGCTCCAGGTCGGCCGCCAGCTCTCGCGCCTCGGCTTCGGTTGCCCGGCTGCCGCGCTGGCCGTTCACTGAGGCATCCCACACAGCGAAGCCATCCGCGCCGCCGGGACGTACACCAAAGCGTTGTCCTGCCATGCCCTTAGGATGCCACAAATCGAACAGGTGTTCGATACCGGGATTGCTGTACCCCGCACACTCGCTCAAAGCGTAGAAACTGTCGGCGGTGTCTGGGACCGTTGGTGGTATGGAGATCACTGACCGGGTACGGGTGGTTGAGCCGTTCGCCAACGTGCGGGTCGGTTCATCGGAGTTTGTGGACGTTTGGCGACGGGCTGAGGCCGCGTTGCCCCATCTGGTGATGGGCAGCGACGGGCGGGAGTGGGAGACGAACTACACCTCCGGTGCGGTCGGAACTTTCCGCTGGCTGACCGGCGCCGAGCAGCGCCTAAGCCCCTCACCTACGGACTGGACGCGCATGTGGCCACCGCTCCAGGTACCTGGAGTTGATGTGGAGACTGCGACGCCGGCCGCGGTCGATGCTGTCCGGACGGAGGTGGGATCGCTGATCCAGCGGTGTCCTGACGGCTACAAGTCCGCATCGATGCCTCCTCAGCCTGGGTACCTGGAGGGCGTCCGCGACGTCATCGATTGGGCCGCAGGCCGGGGAACGGTGCCCAGCGCTGTGAGCCCGGTCGAGCACCGCTCAGCCTGACAGCGTCTCGCCAGCCGAACCGCTGAGGGGCGGAACCGCGTAGCCGCGGTTCCGCCCCTCACGTACGTCCGGAAAGCTCTAGGCGGTCTTCCTGGATCGGGGGTGCTGTGCGCCGCCCCGGAGTCCGGAGCGGATGGTGCGTTCAGCTTCGGCGCGGCTGAGACGGATGCGCTCGGCTGCAGACAAGAGTTCGTCGTGCACGGTCGCCTGGTCGAGCGCGCCGCCGGCGACCAGTTGACCGAGCAGGAACGCGGCGCGGTTCAGGGCGTGGTTGCGGTGGCCTTCTGTCGCGTCCAGGAGGTTGTCGAGTTCTCCCGACAGTGCGGCCAGGGCGTAGGCGTCGGCGTTGTGGGGTGCGCTGGGGCTCTCGGCCGGTGGCGGTGGTGGTGTGAGGTTGACGGCGATCCAGTCCGGCAGCAGGGCGGGCCGGCGGATGACGTCGGCGCGGTAGCGCTGGCCCTGGATCATCGATCCAGCTCCGACGACGTACCCGCCGACTCCCCTGGTGTCGATCTTCCATCCGAGCCGCCCTGCGGTGTTGCCGAGCTCGGTCCCGTCGGGCCGCCGGAAGTACAGGTGCTGTCCGCCGCTGGGGGTGGTGACGCTCCACGTCCTCGGGAGCCGTTGACCTGCAGCTTCCGCGAGCTGGTCGAGAACATCACGCCCGCAGGTGGCGCCGCGTGCGGTGGCCGGCGCGACCTGGTCCGGCGTTCGGGGCTGGTCGAGGTCGACGGCCAGCAGCCCAGACGGTCCGGTCGCTACGCCGACGTTGTACGCGGCCTCGCGCCACCACAGCGTGATCTGGTCCCGGTCCGTCGTGGCGACGTGCGGCCAGTCCTCGACCGCCGGAATCTTGCTGCCGGGCGACAGTGGAAAAACTGCCAGACCACGTGCTGCGTGCCAGTGAGCTGCCCGCGCCAGCCGATCGGGTGTAGCAGCTCGAGACCGTCCCCTGGTGGTGTTGGGGCTCGTGTTCACGGCTCGACCTCCTTCGCCTCGTCCTGCACACACTCGCCCCGTACACGCGGGCTGGTGGTCGCGGTGCGGGGCCGGACCGCCAGGTAGACGCGGACTCCGAAATCTCCACGGTTGGGGTAGCTGCGCTCGCCGCCGGTCACCTCGAACTCCTGCTGCAGGTGCGCGACCATCGCGTTGATCTCGTCGGGTTCGCCGAGCAGCCGGACCTTGATCGTCATGGCTTCACCTCATTGTGCTGCTCCCGGCCGCCCCACGCTTCGGTGCTGGTGTCGCCGTTGAACACCACTCGCAGCGGGCCGCGCTCGCACAGTCCCCAGAAGCCGAGCTGGGCCGGGATGCCTTCGTCGGGGCATTCCGCGGTGATGGCGAAGTCGTCGCCGTCTTCGTTCTGGAACACGATCCACAGTGTCCCGTCGCGGTCGATGACCACGACGGACAGGGTGTCGGTGCTCAGCTCCTCCACCTGGTCGAAGGTCGTGATGAGCGTTCCGATGGGGATGCGCTGGTACATGGTCAGTTGTCCTTCGGTGTGGTGGGTACGCCGTGGTGGGCGAGTTCGGGGATGCGCATGTGGGGCCAGTGGCCGGCGGCGAGCAGCTCGCCGGCGAACCGGTCGTGGCCCTCCCACTGCGGCCGGGTCTCGCTGCCGGGCAGCGTGGTGTGCGTCCGGCCGAACTCGTACAGGCGCTCGATCAGGGGCGTGTCCCAGGGATCTCTGCGGTGCGGTGTCGCGTGCGTGGTGTGGTCGACGTACCGGACGGTGACGGTCAGGTGCGCGGGGTACCTGTCGGGCTCGTCGGCGCGCAGCTGCTCGAATCCGGCCAGCACGGTCGTGGTGAACCGGAATTGGTACTCGGCGCGGTCGCGGCGCTCGAGGTCGGCGAGTAGTTCGATGACGTCCTCGATCTGCCCCAGCTCGTCGAGTGTCAGGCGGCTACGTGCCGGGCTCCACCGTCTCCCGAATATGGCTTGCCCGATGTGGTTCAGGCTCGCTTCGTAGGTCTGGTAGATCCCCAGCTCGTCGAGGGAATCGACGGTGTCGACGATCAGTTCGATCGGCTCGGTGCGGTATGTGAGCAGGTACCGGTCGTCTTCGCCGACGGTGCTGGCGAGCACCTGCTGCACGCTGGTGGCCTCCCACGATCCGGGGCGACTCGCTGTCACGGCCGCGCTGCTGCCGAGGTTCGCGGCCACGGTGGCGAGCAGGCGCGTGAGGAACTCGCCCCCGTCACCGGGTCGCTGGTCTGCGTTCATCGCCCGGATAGCCCGGGTCAGCGCCTGCGCCGCCATCTCGAAGTTGTCCGGCTCGTTGGCCGGCGCCGTGGTCTCGGTCATCGTTTCCCCTTCTCCTGCTGGTGTTTCGGGTGGTGGGGAGGGCCGCCGGTACGCTGTGCGGCCCTCCCCTTTCGGGTGGTTAGGCGGCGTAGCCGAGCGGTGCGATGGCGGCGCCGATCATGTCTCTGGCGGCGGGTGGGGTGACGGCGTTGCCGGTCATCTTCACCAGGTCACGGTTGCTGGGTGGCTTGCCCTTCTCGTTGAGGACGTCGAAGCGGTAGTCCGGTGCGAACGCCATCCCGGCGGCGACCTCGCGCGGCATGAACATGCGGAACAGGCACTCCGGCACCATCGCCTCGGCTTCCTTCAGATCAGCCGGTGAGACCTTCGGACGCCCGCCACGCGGCCCGGCCTGGATCAGCGCTTGGTGGCCCTTGGTGGTGAGCGTTCGCATGTACTCGGTGATCGGTGTGGTCATCTCCGCACCGCCGGTGTTGTTGCGGTGCACGAGGGCGTAGCGGTCGACGGTGGTCAGGGTGCCCATCGGCTCGTCGGCGGGCTTCGCGTACTGGGCGTTGCCGTAGTACGGCGAGACCAGTGCGTACGCCTCTCGGGTGGTCAGGGTCCGCAGCGCCTCGTCGGTGGGGCGGGCGTCGTCGTTCCACGAGCCGCCGGACGGGGTCACGAGCCCGTGGTGGTTGCCGCTGGCACAGAACGTCGCCGCAGGCTGCATCACCGACCGGGCATCCGACCCGCCACCTCGCAGCTCCGCGACGAACGGTGTGACCATCGCGGTCTCGGCCCGGGTCGTCTGGGTCCTCATCGGCCACCACATCGGGTCGGCCTGCTTCCCGTCACGGCCCTCGACCGGAACCGCGAGCCCCTTCGACACGGTGGTGTGCAGGGTCCGGAGAACCTCGTCCATCCCCCAGGTCCGGTAGTAGCCGTCCGGGTCGCCGTAGCGCGGGTGGTTCGGGTCCGTAGCGTCGTAGGCGTTCCCGGCGGCCTCTAAGTGGAATGCTCCCCAGTAGCGGGCGATCCCGGCGGCGATCCGGGCCCGGGTCTTCGGCTTCAGCCGATCTCCGATCCGCTCCCCCGGAACACTCCAGTCGATAGCCGCTGCGGCGGGCAGGTAGCCCGGCTCGACGACGGTGCCGCAGGCCGCGTGCACGTAGTGGTACGCCTGGCGGTACCGGCCCACGGACTTGCCCTGAGCCCAGGCCTGCTGCGACTCCACCATCTGCTCGCACCGGGTGCAGTACGCCTGGGGCCGCAGGATCTGCTCGAAGTCCGGCGCCGGTGTCCCGTCGAGCCAGCAGGCGATGTAGATCCGGTCGCGCGACTGCGGCGCCGGCGGCCCGAACGCCTGGGCGTGCATCGAGTTCAGCGACACAACCCGGAACTTGTAGCCGAGCTTCATCAGGTCTTGTCGCCACACGTGCCAGGCCAGCCGGTACTTGTCCTGGACGGCGATGTCGACGACGTTTTCGATGATCATCACCCGGTAGCGGTGGTGCTCGGCGAACTTCAGCACGTCGAACATCAGCAGCCGCGAGCGCTGCGCAGCCTCGTTGGACAGTGGGTCTTCGAACAGCCCTTCCTCGATCGCGGGCAGTGCCTTGCCGTTGGCCTGGGACCACTTCGTGCACTCCGGCGACGCCCACAAAATGTCGGTGCGCGGGAAGAACCGGGGGTCCTCCTTGTGCAGGTCGGCGGTGGAGTGGTCCGTGTTGGGGTGGTTCAGGTTGTGCACGGCAACCGCCAGCGCCCAGTGGTTCGCGGCGATCCGAACGTCGATCCCGGGGATCTGCATCGCGCCCGAGCTGGATCCACCGGCGCCGCAGAACAGGTCAGTCAAGCTCAAAGTCATGGTCGGCTCCTTCCTGTGGTGCGGGGAGCGCCGTGGGTGTCTGGTGGTCCTTCACCACGGCGCCTCCCCGGCCGGTGGGGTTAGTTGGCGTCCTCGGGGAACAGGTGGCCGTACAGCGCGAAATCGGCGTCGTCGCCGTCGTCGCCGAAGAACTCCTGGCCGCACGAGCAGAAGCTGACGAACTTGCCGTCGACGTAGGGCTGCTCGCCCGGGGTCACGTCGCGGTGCTCGGTGGTCCTGACGGTCTTGGTGGTCATCGCTTGCCGCCCTTGGTGTTGTTGCGGGCGGCAACGGCCTGCGGGGTGTGCAGGTGCTCGCAGCAGATCGGCGAGCCGCAGAACCGGTAGTGCTTGGGGCTGCACCAGGGGGCGCAGGTGGTGCTTTGGATGCTGTTCCGGTCGTTGGTCACGGTGGTCATCCCTTTCGCTGGTGGGCTTCGTGTAGCGGCAGCCCCGTTCTTGGGGGCCTGCCGGCTACTGCCGCTTAGCGGGTTGGGTCAGAGGCTCGGGCCAAGTTGGTTTCGGTCGTTGTCAGCTGGTGGACGCGGTTTGTCCTCCAGGTGAGAACTGCCGGGGCCGACTTGGACTGAGGGACCCAATCCGCTAGCCGCCCGCCAGCCCCAGCCAGGCACCGGGACCTTGCTCGGGCCGTAGGACCGAGAACGCCCCGCCCCCGAGAGGGGCGGGGCGCAGCCAAAGTCAGACCTGCTGGTCGTCGCCGAGCGCCGGTCCGGTGTCTTCAATGGCCTGCTCGTCGGCCGCTGAAGCGGCACGGTCGTCGGCGTGCCAGCGCGCCAGTTCGTCATCGCGCTCGTCACGCGCCTGCTGGTCGACCTCGATCCGCTCGTGCACCTGCTCGACCGAGCGCCGCGCACGGCTGATCGCTACCGAGCACGCGCTGGTCTCGGTGGCCGCCGTGACCTGCTCGGCTGCATCGTCGCCGCGGTCATCCACGTCGACCTGCTCGACTTCTTCGCGGGCCGGGGCGCGCTGCTCGACGCCGGCGTCGTCATCCTGCTCGGCCTTGTCGGCGCTCTCGCGGGCGGTAGCCTCGCGCGCTGCCGACACCTCGGCCTCGGCTGCTTCGCTGGCCTCGACCTGCCAGGGCTCAGAGGTGATCGCCGACTCGCCGTCCCAGTCGTACGGGACGTGGCGGGTGTCGCTGGCGAGGATCCGCAGCCGTCCCGCACGGTCGACGTCGCCACCGCTCTCGGCGGTGGCCGACAGGTCGTCGACCTCGCGCGCGAGCGCCTCGCGGCGTCGCTGAGGGTCGTTGTACTCGGCGGCCTCGAGGTCGGCGTCAAGCTCTCGCCGGGCGGCATCGGACGCGTCGTCGTCCTGCTCAACCTGGTACTGCTGGGACTGATCCAGCCAGCTATCGAAGTCGACCCGGGGCTGGAGGATGCGTCCCTCGGCGGCGCTGCCCGTGCCGGTCTCCCCCACCGGGGCGTGAGCCGTCACAGGAGGCGAGGCGACGTTGATGAACATTGAGCTGGACCAGAGCCTTTCATCCGTGCGTGCTGTCTCCTCCATGACCGATGCCGCGAGACGGTCGCGCCACTTCGCGACATCCGCCTGACTCAGATCTGAAGTGCCCTTGGTCTCTGTGCCGGCGGCTTGCCCGGAGCGCTCCAGCTCGGTGTCGGTGTCGGTGTAGATGCTTCCCAGGTCTGTCGAGGCCGCGAGTGCCTCGGCCTCCTGAATCCATTGCCGCGCCTGCGCCCGCAGCCGCGCTGCACCGGCTGGGTCGTCGGCATCGTCGAGGCGCTCGGCGTTCATCTCGGCACGTTCGGCGTCACTGACCAACTGATCGATGCGGCCCGTGTCCTGTTCGGCGTGATGCCGCGAGTCGGCGGGCTCCGACGTCTGATCCGTCGAAGAATGGCCGTCAGTGGCGTCAGCATCATCGGTGAGATCTGCCGGTAACTCGACCCGCAGACCTTCAGCTTGCTGACTGACCCACGCGTAGACGTCACTCCGCGCCTGGGCGAGCTCGGCGACGCTGTCGCTGCTCGAGGCAGCGCGCATGACCGCGTTGTACTCATCGTCGACCGCGGCAAACCGTACGTCGTCGGCGAGCATCCCGAGCCGCTCCTCACGCTCCCCGTCCCCGGCGTGGGCGGCTTCACCGGCCAGCTGCGCGAGCCGTTCGGCGATCCGGGCGTGTCCGAGGTCAGGGGTGTCCATGGCCTCAGCTACCGCGCGCTGCCGGGCCGTCAGATACGAAGCGGGGTCGGCCGGCCAGTCGCTGTCGTCGGCCTCTGCGGCGGCGTCGGCGCTCTCGTCGACCAGGGCGTCGGTCTGGTCGTCGTTGGTGATCCGCACGCTAGAGCGGCGCTCGCCGTGGTGGTTGTTGTCGAGCAGTTCGGTGCGCGGACCGACCTGGCTGGCGGTCAGTCGCTGTAGGGCCGCGTCGATCTGTTCCGGCGTGTGGGGCGTGACTCCGCTCATTCGACTGTTGAGGGAGAGTCGAAGCTTGAGCTGGTCGAGTTCGACGGGGTCGTGGTCGCTGGGGGTTCCGAGGTCGAACTGTCGCTCGGCGGCTCGCTCGATGAGGATCATGTCGTACGCGTGCCGGACGGCGTTGTCGATGCCCTGCTCGCTGTCGCGCTCGGCGACGCCGTCGTCGTCATCATGGTCGGTGGCACTGTCGGGCAGGACCAGGCTGTGACGCGCGATCTGCTCCTGCAGGCGGGCTGTGGTCTGGGTCTGCTGCTCGGCGATGTGGGCACGCCGGTCGTCGGCGCGCAGGGCGCCTTCGATCGCCGCATATTCGTCGAACTGGGCGTTCTCGGCGACCTGGTCGGCGAGGTCGCGGTACCGCGCGGCCAGCTCGAAGTCGCCGGCGGCAACCGCCCGGTCGGCCTGCTGCGACAACCCGATGATCACCGGCCGGTGACCCAAGTTAGGCGGGCGGAGCCTGATCCAGTCCTCGGCGTTGTCCAGGTGGTCGAGCAGCGCGTCTTCTCCCTCGCCTGCGTCGACGGGTTGTTCCAGGCCGGGGAACAGCTGGCGGCTGCGCAGGGCCAGTCGAGGCTCGACTTCCTCGGGGTACTCATCGTCGGCGAGTTTGTACGCCCCGGTGCGCAGTTGCTCGGGCAGCACGATCGCATCCTCGTCGGTGAGGATCTCGTTGCCGAGTCCGGCGACGTGCTCCAGTGCATCGCCGAACGCGTGACGGTCCAACCGGTCGAAGTCTTCGCCGCCCTGACCGGGGCTGCTCGTAGCACGAGCTTCGTACTGGCTGAGGAGCATGACGACGTCGTCGGCGAAGTCGTGCAGTCCATCCTGCCGCGCTGTTTGCCCGGCGTTGCGGGCCTGCTTGGCTTCGGCCAGTGCCCACGCGTGCACAGCGGCGGCATGGTCACGCACGGCCGACGACGCCGACGTAGGCGGCTGGTACTGGGTGCTGTCCAAGATCGGGTGCCGCACCTCGGACGACCAGCCCATCGTCGCGCTGAACACCTGCTGGTGCCGCTCCCACAATCCGGGGTGGTACGACGACAGCTCCGGAAAGAGATCGTTCGGCAGCGCGATTTCCGCCCCCGGGTGGACCTTGCCGGTGAAGTACGCGGCGTGCTCGCCCAGCTCCCGGCGAAACACCTCGCGGTCCAGCTCCGGGATTTCATCGCGGCCCGCGGCGCGCTGGTCAGCGGCTTGCAGCGTGTACAGCTCGACCATCTTGTCGAGCTGGGCGTCGAAGTCGCGCAGGACCGTGGCGCGGTGCTGGTTGCCGTCTGCCTCGGCTTGGCGTAGGTCGGTGCGGATCGCGTCGCGGGCCAGCGCTACGTCGCCGGCCGGGTCGTAGATCGCCCCTTGCGGCTGAGGGAATACGGTGTCGGCGCTGATCGCGTTCTGTGCGAGGTAGGCGCGGCCGTAGTTCTCCCATTGTTCGATCGCTGTGGTCAGCGCTTCGTCGTTGAGCTTGCCGCGGTCGAGGTCGGCCACGACGAATCCAAGTTCCTCTCCCATGGTCTGCCAGACCGACCGGTACGCCGCTGCGCGCAGCGAGTCCGGCTCGGTGTCGGCCAGCCGGTCCAAGGTGTCCATCCGGTCCTGAGCCCGCTGGATCTGGGCCGGGTAGTCACCCGGCGATTGCAGCGGTGCGATCCAGTTGAGCAGTCCATCGAGCCAGGTTGTGAACTTCGCCATGATCGTTCTCCTTGTGGGGTTAGTCGTCCAGGCCGAGCGAGTCGCCGGCTTGGCTGTTGTTGCTGGTGGCATCGGCTTCGCCGAGTTCGCGTTCGGTGTGCCAGGCCGCGAGGTCTTCGTCGCGCCGCTCGGTCTCGGTGGCTTCGCGTTCGGCGTCGGCCCGCTCGCGTTGCCGCAGCTCGATCAGCGCCCGCTGCGCACGCCGTACCGCATCGGCGGTCTCGTCGGCGGTCGGAATCCGCATCGAGTCGGCCTCGATGGCGTGGTCCTCGGCGGCGGCGACGTCGCGCAGGTCTGCAGGGGCCTGCTCGTCGACGGCTTTAGTTGCCGCGTCGTCGCTGGTGGTCTCGGCCGGGGCTGCCTGATCAGCGTGGTCCCGCTCCTCGACCATCTCGGCGTCGGGAATGGACTCGGCGGCGATGTCGTCCGTGCCGTTGCGGCCAGAGTCGAGCTGGTCGTGGACGAGTTCGGCTTCGACGAATTCGTCGGCGCGTACGGCGCTGGCGCGGTCACGTTCTTGCTGTGTTGCGAGCTCGGTGAGGTCGTGTTCGTCGGTGATGAGACGGTGGGGGTCTTCGGCGCGATCGGCGGCGATGTTCGCGGCGACCCAGTCGTCGACGGTGGGTCCGTCGTCGGTGTTGTCGACACCGCGGGCAGCGAGTTCGTCGGCGGCGCGTTGCGCGGCGGCGCGGGTTTCGGCGGTGTGGGCGTACCAGGTTGCGCGGGCGTCATCGGCGATCTGCAGCTCGGCGGCGCGGGCGTCGAGTGCCTTGGCGAGCGCGTCGGCCTCGGCCGCTCGGGCGTGTAGCTCATGGACTCGGTCCACGCCCTCGGTGTGGAGCGCCATGGCTTCCGCGCGTTGCCGGGTGGCGTCGCGGCGCTGGTCTTCCGCGCCGGCGCGGGTCCCGGCCAGTTCGTGTGCGACGTACGGCGGTGCCCAGGTCTGCTCGCGGTCGTAGGCGCGGACCCGGACGCGGAGCTGACCGGTGGTCATCTCGGCCTCGGCCCGGTCGGCTTCGGGACGACCGAGCGCGCGCCATGCCGTCCGCCAGGTGGCGTACATCTCGGGCTGGCCGGGCTTGGGAGCGGAGCCGAGTGCCTCGGCCGCGTCGGTGATCGAGGCGATCTCGCGGTGAGCGGCCACAGCAGCCGCGCGCGAGACCCAGTCGGCTCGGTCGTTCGCGGAGTCGAGCCCCTGGGCCGGCACCGGACCGAGCGCCTCCAGCGCCCATTGGGGCTGTTCCTCGGCGACTTCCTCGCCGAGCTGGTGGCGCCGCTTGTCGGCTTCGGCCGCGAGTTCGTGGAGGTAGACGCTCCACTGGGCGCCGACCGCGGTGGGGACCAGACCGGCATGGCTCGAGGTGGTCGGATCCACGTCGGCGGTACGGGTGATGCGGTCTTGCAGGACGCTGGTCAGTTGCCGCGCGCCGTCCAGGGACCGCTTTTCGACAGCGCTGCGCAGGATCTGCTCTGCGTCGCCTCCGGCGAGCTCGACGCGGCGCAGCAAGGTCGACAGGGTCGCGGCGCCGTCCTCACCGATCAGCCGCTGGCACTCGTCGGGCGTGAGGACCTCGTCAGCTTCGAGGTCGCGCAGCCACTGAGCGGTGCGGTCGCCGGTGGCAACGGTGATGGCATCGGTGAGCCGCTCGAACGCCGTACGGAACGTGGCGGCCTCGCCAGCGTCGTCGGCCTCGGCCTGCAGACCCGACGTCTCCGGCGCAGCGGCGTCGGCATCGAAGGCCGCCGCCAGAACGGCGACCGCGGACTTGTGCGTAGCTCGCGCGACCTCGCCGGTCTCGGCGTCGGCGTGGGCGGCCTTGGTGACGACGTGCACGGTGTTGGAGATCCGCCCGCGGGTCAGCTGCACGTACAGCGATCGCAGCGACGTACGGGCCGACACCACGCCGTGCGTCGTGTCGACGGTGGCGCCTTGAGCGGCGTGGACGGTCGCGGCGTAGGCCAGGGTCACGTTCTCGCGGACGTACGAGGCCGGCAGCGTCACGATCTCGTCCGCGATCGGCTCGCGGGTCTCGCGGTCGAGCGGGAGAGCCCGGATCGAGCCGTCGGGTAGGACCGCGTCGACGCGGAACTCGTCGCGGTTGAAAACGGCCCAGGTGTTGTCCAGATGGCCCTTGAGATTCCAGTCGTTCAGTCGGGCCTGGATGAGGTCGCCGCGACCGGCGCGGTTACCGTCAGCGCCCAGCTCGACGACGGTGCGGTCGTCGACACGGCGCAGCTTGACCAGACGCGCGCGCAGTTCTGCCGCGACGCTGGCGGCCTGCTCGTTGGTGTCGGTGACGAGCAGGGTGTTCAGGCCCTTGAGGTGGTCGGCCAGCCACGCGTCGGCCGCGAGACGTTCGGCACGTTCGGCGTGCTCGCCGTCGATGATGCGGCCGTGCTTGTAGTACTCGGCCAGTACCGAGGTGTCCCTGGCGCGCAGCCGCAGCGAGGCTGGGCCTTCCCAGTCCTGCTGGAAGCGGTGGGTCTCGGCGAGCTCGTGGGTCAGCGCGGCCTTGGTTACCAGTTCCATGCCGCCGCTGGCGCCGACGGCGGCCAGTTGTCGCGGGTCGCCGACCAGCAGCAGCTTGGCGCCGGCCGCCTCGCAGTGCCGGTTGATCGCGGCCAGATCGGCGGTCTCGGCCATCGCGGACTCGTCGACGACGACCAGGTCGCCGTCGCGCAGCGCCCACGCCAGCTGTTCACGGCTCGCCGTACCGTTGGCGATCTTGGCTTGGGTCATCAGCCAGCGGGTGATGTTGCGGGCCGTGACTCCGTCGCCGGCCAGGACCTCGGTCGCGGCCTGCGATGCCGCGAGGCCGACCATGCGCTGCTGGCGGCCATCCCACAGCGCGGGGTCTTCCCACGCTTTGGCGAGGGCGCCGACGACGCGGGATTTGCCGGTGCCTGCCGGGCCGATGAGTGCCTCGACCTTCGCGCCGGAGGTCAGGATCCCGCGCAGCGCGAGGTCTTGCCCGCGGCCGAGGGTGAACCCGCGCGCTGCGAGCTGGTTGATGAAGCTGGCCGCGTCGACGCTGTTCATGGCTGCCGCGCCGCGCTCGTAGCCCAGCACGGCGAGGGATTCTTCGACACTGCGGTGGGCGGCGGTCATGAACCGCTCCCCGCCGGGCGCCCGGTACGCCGACGATCCATCGTTCAAACGCAATTCGTCGGGCAGGCTCATGTCGCCTGGGCGGGATGCCTCGATCGACCAGGCGCGCTCGAGTGCCCGTTCGGTCAGCGTGTCGAGGAGGTCGACGATCTCGTCCGGCGTGCGGTTGCCGAGATCGTCGGGCAGGCGGTTGCTTATGGCCCGGGTCAGGTCGGCGGCGGTCCACGCGGCCTTGGTCGCTTGGACCTCGGCCAGCGCCTCGTCGACCACCTTGGCCTCGGTCAGCGGCTGCGCGTCGCGGTCGGCCTCTGCGTGCTGCAGCGCCTTATCAGCGACTGCGGCCAGTCCTCCGGCGACCTCGGCGCGCAGTTCGCGGTCCCACCGCTCCAGGCGCTGCTCGACGGTCTCGCCGTCGTGTGACTTGGCCTTGCGGGTCGCGAATGTCGCCGACCGCTGCAGCCGGTCGAGCTCTAGCCCGTTCGGCTCGCGGCCGAACTTGGTGCGGAACTCGTCCACGAGCTGGGCTGTCTTCTTGGTGATCGCTCGGCGGCGGGAGCTGAACAGGTCCATGACGTTCTGGTCGACGCCGACGATCTCGCGGGACTTGCCGTCGGGTCGCATCGCGAACCGGACGCCGAGTGCCTGGGTCAGGTGCTGTTCCATCACCCGCTCGCCGATTGCGCCGGCGGCACCGCGGTAGCGGTGCAGCGCGGCGCCGTCGATCGTGCGCCATTCACCGTCGGGTCCCTGGACCCGGTTCAGGACGGCGTTGTGGATGTGCAGCTGCGGGTCGTGGTTGCGGGAGTCGTGCTGGAAGAACGACGCGACGGTCCAGTCGTGGGCGTCGGCCCACCGGCCGGCCGCGCCGCCGTGGTGCCCGACCCGGGTGTATCCGGCCTTGTCGGACAGGTAGCCGAGCAGGGCCTGGTTACCGGCCCAGATCGCGTCCTCGACGGCCTGGCGCTGCTGCCCCCAAGCGAGCGCTTCGGTCTGGGCGCGCTGCACTGTGGCCTGCAAACGGTGCACCGCGGAGCGGTCCCCGCTCCGCTCCGCCTCCGCAACCGCACCGGGCAGAGCGGCCCGGGCCTGCTCCGCTGCCCGCACCGCCCGGACCTCCTGTGCCTCGAACGAGGTGTGCAGGACGGTGATCGACTTCTGCACCGAAAACGTCGCGTCGTAGAACGCGACGTTGCGACGCACGTTGCGACCCGCCTCCGCGCGCAGCTCCTCACGCCGCTCCGCGTCCGCACCGGGCTCGGCGGCCAGTGCAGCCTGGTAGATCTCCTCCTCCGACTTGTAGGCGCGGCCGGTGTGGCCGAGGGTGTCGGCCTCGTCCCACAGCACCGGGTCGCCGAACCGCTCGTCTCGCGGGTCGACGAACCGCTCGTACAGCGCGGTCATCTCCTCGGTGCCAACCTCACCGGACAGCCCGAGCGCTTCCGCGCCCCGGCCGGACCAGCGGCCCGGCGGCTCCCCGGCGGCGGTGGCGCCGGTGTAGTAGTTCTCCCGGCCGGCCGCGACCGCGCCGGTCAGGTAGTCGGCGCTGTGGCCGCTCGAAACCGTCAGCACGAGCGACCACCTGCCCGGCCCCGGGCCACGCCGACGGCGGCGCAAGCTGCGGCGGCGGGCCGGTCAGCCGACCGACGACAAGCGGAGTCGAGGCTCCATTTGATCGTGATGCATAGGTGTGTATCGACGTATTCGTTCCTTCGCTCCCCTGCTGAGGGGTGCTGGATAGATGCTGATGGGCCTGACCTGTGGATCGGGCTTGCCTGTTCGCTTCGGGTGTTCATCGGGTGCTGCTCGTTTCGAGTTCGTGTGCTTCGTCGCTGGTGTTGTGCTGCTGGTTGTTGCTGTTGGCATCGGTTTCGGCCGCTTCTTCTGCGCCGTCTGCCGGGGTCGCGTTGTCGGTGCTGTCCTTGGGCTCGACCCAGCCGAGAAGCTCGGCGAGCCGCCGGGCCTTCGGGAACCCACAGCCCAGGACGCGGACGATCTCGCGCTGCCCCAGCGGCTCGCCGCCGTGCTCGCGCCGCGAAACCTCGACCAGCAACGCCAGGACTTCCGCGTCGGATCCCTTGACCCGCGCCTCTGCCCCCACACCTGCACCGCTTCGCGGCGACTCGAGGACAGGTGCACTGATCACCGATGCACCGCCGCGGCGGGCTGCGGCGGGCTGGTGCACCGGAGCACCTGCACCGGTCGCGTTCACGTGGTGCACCGGAGCGGGTGCAGTGGAGCGCGGTGCGGCTGCACCGGTGCGGTCTTGGTGCGGTGCGGCCAGCGGAGCGCTCTGCTCCGAAACGATCCGGGCGCCGCCCTGGTGGAGCAGTGCACCGACGACGAAACCGACCATCAACTGCACCGCCGCCGCGTCGTCCTCGGAGCCGTCGACCAACTCGTCCTCGTCGGCGCTGGCCGGGTCGACCTGGTCGCAGCGCGCGGCAAGCAGGAACAGCACCAGCCACAGCGGGAACTCGGTCCGGGCCTGCGTCGGCTCGTTTGTGACAGGAAGGCCAAGCGCGGCGGAATCGACGACGGCGAGGAGTTCGCCCGCGGTCATCCGGTCGGTAGTGGGCAGCAAGGCGGCGAGCTGGCCGGCGGTCAGCAGTCCGTCGCGGATCGTCTGCAGCGCCGCCGACCGCGCGGCGCGAGCCGAGTCGATCGGCAGGACGCGGCGGCTCGGGCAGACGGTGTTCAGCCGCGACGACATCCGCACGACCTGCTGAACCAGTGCGCGGGCCGCGACTGGGTCGTCGGTGCCGGTCCGCGCGAGGTGCAGCCAGACCCTGGTGGTGATGACCGGGGAGGTGAACCACGTCAGCGCGGACAGTTTCGCGCGGGCGGGCTGCGCGAGCTTCATCTGCAGGCGCAGCAGGTGAGCGAGCATCTCGACCAGGACGGCGTAGGCAATCGGCGCGAGCGCGTGCGCCACCGCGTCGGCAATCCCGGTAGCGGTGTCGACATTGAGCCACACGGTGCCGCCGATGAACACGTACGTGGTCACCAGCGCGCCCGGGATCCGCCAACCCCGCGTCAGCGCCGCGAGCCGCAGCGCTGTACAGGCGATGATCATGCCGTCGGCAACCAGCGGCACGAGCGGGCTGTTGAACTTCTCCGAGACCGCGCTGAACGACCGGGCACCGCCGATCGCGGCGACCCCGAACGCGGCAACGACCGCTACCACGATCAGCACCCGCCGCCCCGCACCCGGGCGGCTGGCCACCCGGTCGGCGGCACGCACCGCCCGCAGCACCAGCCACGCGACCAAGCCGATCGTGACGGCGGCAGCAGCCGCGATCGCAGCGATTTCGGCAACCCGCGCGAGGCCCGGCAGGGCGTGATCGCCGAAGGGGTTGCTGAGGGCAAGGATCAGGTTGGTGTTCATCGCTGGCCTCCAGCGGTGTTCGGTACGGCGGTCAGGGCGGCACCGCCGGGGCGCCCGGCCTTGACCTGCTCAGGTGTCGGGGTGGGGCCGTGCTGGTCGCGGCCGGTGGCCCACCAGGTCACGAACGGGTCCGCGTCGTTCATCAGCGGGACCGTGACGGCGGGCTGTCCGGCATGCTCGCGGTGGGCCAGGACGCTGCAGCCTTCGCCGTAGCCGGTGACGCGCTTGGCGACGCCGGGGCGCTGGCGGTCGTGCCAGTCGCCGGCGAGCTTGAGCGACGCCTCTTGCCCGTGGAACGCGGCGGTCCAGGCGTCCATCAGCCACAGCAGTTCTTCGACGATCTCGGGGTGCCACAGCCAGCACACCGGCAACGACTCGCGGCCGTCCTTGTAGCGCAGGTAGACCGTCTGCAGCCACGGCAGCAACTCGGACAGCACCGTCTGCACGGCGGCCTCGTCCTCGGCCAGAACCAGCCACGACCGCACGGCCGGTGCGGCCTCGTCGGTGTCGGCGCCGCTGCTGGTCCGCTTAGCCGGGGCCTGGGTGAGGACCTCGCCGAGCTCGGTCACGACCTTCGCCAGCCGGGTCAGTTCCCCTGCGCTGGCGACATTCCGCAGACCGCCTTTCATCGCCTGGACGTCGCGGCTCAAGGCCTCGACGGTACGAGCCAGACCCGCGACGGCGCGCTGCGCGGCGACGCCGGGATCCTCGTGGTCGTCGTGCTTCATGCTGCTCCTACCTCCAGCCCCGGCCAGGACTCGTCACCGGCCGGGATCTCGTCGTGGTGACCGCGCGTCTGGGCGCGGTCGGTGTCGTCGGTGTGCCAGCGCGCGAGCTGCTCGTCGCGTGCAGCGTCGTCTCGGGCGCGGCGCTCGCAGGCGGCTTGCTCGACTGCGTTGGCGGCCTGGTCGACGGCGGCCGATGCCTCGGCCGCCGGGGCGTCGCCGGGGCTGTCCCTGGCCTCGGCCATCCAGTCGTGCAGGGTCCGCCAGGTAGCGCCCTGGTCGGGGCGGGGCTCAACGCCGTCGGCGTGGCAGTCACCGCACAAGCGGTCGGTAGTGCGGACGAAGTGGTCGACCGGGCCGCACTCGGCGCAGACCTTCCGCGCCGCGAGCGCCTTCTCGATCGCGGCCAACTGCGCCTCGGTCGCGGTCCGCTTCGGCTTCGCCTTGGCCTCGACGTACAGCCAGGCGAACTTGTCACTGCGGTTCCACGTGAGCCGCGCGAACGGCTCCTGGCCGCCCGGGCGCAGGCCCTGATCGCGCAATTGCCGACGAGTCGCCAACCCGGTGGGGGCCTGGCGGCGTCGGAACTCCGGCAACCCGTCGCGGACGATGCCGGGCCAGCTGCGGCCGTCCCACAGCTCGACCCACTCGGCGCGCCCGGTCACGACCGTGCTCCCTCGGTGAGGAACCAGACGGCCTTGCCGCTGCTGGTGGCGTAGTCGATCTCGCGCTGAGTCGATTCGCCGATGTAGCCGCCGGGGTTGACGACGTAGATCCAGGTAGCCAGGTCGATCTTGGCCAGGTGCAACCGGTCGAGGTTCGCCTTGGCATCATCGTCGACCGGGTCACCGTCGTGGATGAAGACGCCCGGCGCGAGCACGATGTACCCGGCCAGCGTCAGCTCACGATTAACCAGCGCCATGTCGTCGCGAAACCGCGTCGATCCGCAGATCGTGACGATCCGCCCCGCATGTGGAAACGCGACGGCGGCGGTCATGCGTTCACGCATCGGTCCTCCTCCTGGCCGTGGCCGAGTTCCTCGAGAAGGCCGGCCAGGCCGTGGCCGTCGAGGGCGACCAAGCCGGTCGGTCGGCCGTGCTCGTCGTGCGCCGCTACGGCATCGATGCCGAGCTCGGCCAGCTCAAGAACCGCCCAGTGGGCGCGCAGCTCGTCGCCGGGCGACACGGCGGGATTCGTGGCGCTCATCGCTGCTCTCCTTCGCTGTCGGTCTTGGCGGCGGTGATCGCGCGCGGCTGGGTCGTGGTCGCCGTCCGGGCAGCGAGGGCGTATCGGGCCTTGCGCATCGCGCCGTTGAGCCGGACGCGGGCGATGAACTCGCGGGCCGGGTCGTTGGTCTCCAGCCAGGCCAGGACGCTGGCGGTACGACGTACCGCGGGCGCGGTGGCCTTCCGTACGACGGCCCGGGTCCGGGTGGTCACGGCGCGGTCGGCGGCGATGACCTGGTCACGCAGCCAGCCGAGCTGGGCGAGCAGCCAGCCACCGGTCGCGTCGGAGACGGTCTCCGTGCGGGTGGTGATCCAGCGGACCGCGGGGCGGTGCCGGAACTTGGCCAGGCGTACGTCGCGGCGTTTGTAGGTCATCCGGGCGTTGGTGATCGCGGGCGGCATGCCGTTGGTGATGATCAGCACCTGCCCGGTGCGCAGCTGTCCGACCTGGGCCGGGGTGAGCACTGTCGACTTGCGGGTGCTCACCGACTGGGCTCCGGTCGCGCGGTCCTTGGTGACGGCGGGCTCTTCGCGCTCGCCGGCGACGGTCGACCAGTACTGCAGGTCCTCGCCGTCGGCCGAGCCGCCGAACAGGATCTTGGTCGCGCAGTTGGTCAGCAGGGCACCGGTCGCGGCGTCGCCGAAGCGCTGCCGCATCTGCGCACGGGACTGGGCTGCGATGTGCATGGTGATCCCGCGCGACCCGAAGTCACCCGACCACTGGTCGAGCGGGATCAGGCAGATCAGCGCGGCCTCGTCGAGCACCATCGTCAGCGCCGGGTCGAGCCGCTCGCGCGGCGACCGGGCGGCGATCGCCTTGGCCTGTCGGGCGATGTTCGCCGTGAGCGCGGTGACCAGCGGCGAGGTCTTCTTGTCCTCGGCACCGATCAGGTAGACCGTGCCGTTGGTGGCGAGCAGCTCCTGGACGTCGAACTGCTGACCGCCGGGCGCCGCCGACTTCGCCGCGCTCGGGACCGACAGCCAGCCCAGCGCGGGCATGATCGTCGTGCTGATGCTGGACTGTGTGTTGGGGTTGTTGGTGAAGAACTGCTTGGCCTCCTGCATCATGCCGGCGGCCGTCGTCCCGGCGGCCTCCAGCTGGTACAGGACCGTGCTGGCCGCTTCCTTGGACGGGTGGGCGACCCACTGCTGCACGTCGTACATCGAGTAGCCGCCCAGCGCGGCGGCGTGCAGCAGGGCCTGCAGGGTCTGCTTGGCGAAGCCGTCCCAGCGCTCGCCCTGGCCGTCGCTCTTGTTCCTGCCGATGCCGTCGATCAGGTCGGCGGCGCGGTCCATCGCGTTCGCGGCGAGCTCGCAGCCCTGCAGCGGATCGAACCGGACCCATGTGCCGCCGAGGGACTCGACCAGCTCGTCGACCTCGGACCCGGCGGTGATGACGCCGCTGGGGTCGAACACCCACACAGGCCCCGTCGCGGCGCGGGCGGTCGCGGTGTCGCGCAGCACGTCCTGCTTGGTCGAGGTCGTGATCACCGCGCCAACCGCGTCCAGGATCCAGTTCATCAGCAGCTGCGTCTTGCCCTGCCGGGGACCGCCGAACGTGATCGTGTGGTGCTGGATCGACGACCACAGCCACACCAGTCCGACGCGAGCGATCTTCACTCCCAGCTCGGCGGTGCGGACGAGGCGCCGCTGCCAGCGCGACAGCCCGGCCAGCGACGGCCGCAGGACCGCCATTTGCTTGCGCAGACCCCGCGCCGACGCGGTACGCAACACGTCCACACTCGAGGCGAGACCATCGGTCTCACGCCCGGCGCGACCGAGGCGGCGCAGCAGACCACGCGAGCTGGACCGCGAGAACAGCACTCGCGCCACCGTGCCCAGCGACACCACACCGCCGACCGCGACTGCGGCGAGCCACCAGCGGTGGACTTCCGGGCCGACTGGCAGAGCCCGCAGCGCCAGCCCGGCGTAGACCAGCCAGGCGCCGGCGGAGATCCCGGCGCCGATCGGCTGGTTGACCTTGACCAGGGCCGCTGAGACCAGCACCAGCACCCCGGCCGCAACAAGCCAGGTACCGATGCCTCCGGGCGCGCCCGCCCGGATGGTCAGGAGACCGGCGAAGCCGAGCCACAGCGGCGTAGCGGCGATCAGGCCGCGGCCGACCTGCCAGAATATCAGGGCCACCGACAGCACACCGAGCGCGCCGCCGACCGCCATCCAGGTGCCGACCTCAACAGCCCGTGTGCCCGGGGCGAGCGCGATGAGCGCGATCCCGCCGGCCAGCACAGCGGCCATCGACAGGCCCAGCTTCGGCAGTACGACACCGTCTCGTGCGTTCGGTCGACGCTCCATCACAGCTCTCCCTTCTCGTCGTTGTCGGCCAGCTGGTCCAGCGACGGCAACGGCCGTCCCGGTACGTGGGCGTTCAGCAGGTCGTCAAAGAACCGTTGCCCCCGGCCCCAATAACCGGCATCGATCAGCCGTCGCTGCGCCGCGGTGTAGGAGCTGCCCTCGACCTGCGCCAAGCGGCGCGCGGCATGCTTGCTACTGCGGTCGTCAGTCATCAGCGACCACCACCCAGCAGCCACCCGGCTGCTGCGAGGAACCCGCCCACCGAGAACGCCAGGACCGAGACCTGGAACATGCGGTGCTTGACCCACGCGATCTCAGCCAGCACCTTCGCCTGGTGGCTCACTGCCGCCCACGGCTCCGCAACTTGGCGATCCTCTACCCGCCAACCCCAGTGGGCCACGTGGCGACGCAGCTGCTCGATCGAGCGCAACCGGACGGCGCCGAAGTACAAGAACTCCCCCGGCACCAGGTCCTTGCCCGGCGTGTGCAGGCGCGGTACGACGACGAGCATGGCGGCGACGATCGAGACCGCCAGCGCCACGAGGGACAGCCCCAGCAGCACACGCGCGGCCAACGGCGAGCTACCCGACTCCGACACCAGCGCCAGCACCACCGCGGTCAGCGCGGTCTCGACCGTCACCGCGAAGCCCGCCTTGTCGTCGGCTCGCTCGATCGCGTTCGCGGCTGAGTCGTACATCCACTTCGCGAAGTCCAGACCCTCGCTCATCGCGAACCACCACCGGACTGCTCCGTCGCCTCGGCGGGCTGAACGTTGTCCCGGTAGGACATGTGCGCTCTGAGGGCCTCCATCGACTCCCGTGTGATCGCCACCGACTGAACCTCGACCGCGCCGAAACGACGCGCTGCGCGGTAGTGCGCACCGCCGGAGGCGAACCCGGCCGTCACACCCAACGCGGCCGCCACGTCGTTGACCTGGTCAACCTCGGCCACGTAGTCGTCGCCGCGCGGCCAGATGTCCGCCTGCACCTTCGGCAGCGGCAACTCGGGGTGATCCGCGACGAACGCGGCCAGCTCGAACAGCCCCCGGATCAGCTCGGCGCGACCGCGCGGAACCTCCAACATCCCGAACCGCGGCACCCACTCCATGCCGTCCTGTACTGCCTCAGTCATGCTGTAGACCTCTCGAACTCGTACCTGAGTGCTGGGAGAACCGGCCCCGGTCTGGTTGGCGCCCGTTCGGGGCCGGTCCACGCTCTTGATGTGCGGTGCGCTGGTCATCCGGTCATCAGCACCTCTCGCCAATCGGCCGTGTCGATCACGGCGCCGGCCTGCATCGCGGCGGCCGACAAGGCCGTCAACGCCTCCGACGGGATGCGGATTCGCGTCCCGATCCGAACGGCCGGGAACTTGTTGGCCGCGATCAAGCGGTACAGCGACATCCTCGAGACGCCGAGATCGGCGGCGGCCTCGGCGACGTCGAGCCACGCCTTCGGCGGGATCGGAGAACTGACCTCGTTCGCTTCGTTCATGTGCACTCCTTAACTGGGTTATCTAGGTTGACCTAGGTTAACCTGGGTCACATAAGTCTACAAGGGTGCCGGTCGCGGAACTGATCTAGTTATCTAGGTCGACTACTCTTGTGGGATGCCGGTAGACACCAACGACCCTCGTCCGTCGTACGTGCAGATCGCGGACGGCGTTCGCGAGGCGATCGACTCTGGCGAGCTGGCCGTCGGGGCCAAGCTGCCGTCGGGTCGAGAACTCGCGAAGCAGTGGGGCGTCTCGCTCATGACTTTGCAGAAGGCCATCGACCACCTGCGGGACGAAGGCCGCGTGTACGCCCAGCAGGGGCGAGGCGTCTTCGTCGCTTCGCCCGACGACCAGCAGCCGGCCGACGATCTTTCGGTGTTGCGCACAACCGTTGAACAGCTGCAGGAGCGGCTTGGTGTGGTCGAGCGGCAGCTCGGCATCGTCGCGCCACAACCGCTAACGGAGTGACTCGGCGAGCTGCTGCTACCTCTTGGTTCCATACGAACTAGTGAATACTGGAGTTGCGAACCGCGACATGCATCCACGTAGCAGCGAGGATGCAACGAACATGCATCGACCGGCGACGAACTAGGAGCGAACCGCCCCGTGCCAGTGGTTGAGACGTGGACAGGTCAGAAGACCTCCGCGCTGCGGAGAGCCTGCCGTATGACCATCGAGGCATTCGCCCAGCACCTCGGCGCTAGTGTCCGCACGGTGGCCAATTGGGAAGCAAAGCCGGACATCGTGCTGTCACCAGCGATGCAGGAGACGCTCGACGCGGCCCTACATCGGGCATCGGAACCGGTCCAGCAACGATTCTCAGCGCTGAACGATGAAGGGTGCGAGCGCTCTCCAAACCGTCTTCCGTCAGTAGCGCGGGCGGTCAGTGAAGCAATGCAGAGACTCGACACGGACAACGAAATTGCCATTGCGCTTGAGTGGCTGGATCGCCAGCAGGGATATCCGGAGATCGCAGCACGGCAGTTAGTTGAGGTAGATCTGGCCGCCTTCGACCACGGTCGGATGAAGGAGCAGGCACGTCGGCGGGCCCGAATTAGTCAGCACGAAGTCGCAGATGCCCTCGGCATCTACTACGCCGCCGGGCTCGGTGAGCACTCGCTATATCGCGCGCGCTCCGAGGGGGACGTAGCACTTGTCAGCATCCTGTCTCGATCGGACTGGCTGGATCTCAGCATCGAGTTAGATACGGCTTCAGATCGGCTCACTCTAGCGAATTCCGCAACCGATGCCCGACCGACAATTATGGAAGCCGCGCCGGCCGAGCGCGTTCGGCATCACCTTGTCGAGATCGTGTCATCGGGCCGGCGGGTCGTAGATTCACCGCTGTATCGGCTGTTGAGTCTTGACCTCGAATCCGGCCGAATCAATGGAACCGTCGGCCTGACGACCTTCATGGACTACGCGCTTACCATGGACATGCTCGAAGGCGAACTACTCGACACAATCGCTGCCGGGCAGCCGACGACGCCAGGCGCTCTCCCGCTGCGAGATCAATACCTCCCAGACCTCGCTGCTGTACTCGACTTTCCAGGGAGGCTATGCGCTGGCGGCACGCTGGCCTTATGTGCGATAGCCAGGCCAGCGAGTCGTTCGCGTCAGGGCGAGGCGGACTATCTTCTGCTGATACAGGAACGTTCAGGCCATGTTCTGAATGCTGCAGGTCGTCTAGCTGTAATCCCGAAAGGCTTTCACCAACCGCTGGTCAACTTCCAGGACGATGCGCAGTTGCGCGCCACCCTGCTGCGCGAGATGGAAGAGGAACTGTTCGGTCGCGAGGACGTGGACAGTACAAACAGCAACCAGCGGCACGCCGACCCCATGCATCCAACAAGGCTATCGGCGCCGATGCGATGGCTTCTCGACGATAGTCAAGGCGAGCGCCTGCGTTTCGAGTGCACAGGCTTCGGCATTAATCTCGTCAGCGGCAATTTCGAATTCGCGAATCTGATCGTCATCGACGATCCCGATTTTTGGGTTCAGTTCGGTGGCCAGGTTCAAGCAAACTGGGAATCGAGCGGCGTTCGGCAATACTCAAGCATGAGCCGTGACCTATTGGGAGATCTGATCAGAGACCAGTCATGGAGCAACGAGGGGCTCTTTGCCCTACTCCAAGGTCTTCGACGCTTGCGTGAAATCGGCGGCGATAGAGTGGACCTACCTAAAATCGATCGAGAGACCCCGGCATGAGCGAGAAGAACTGGCACCACGGGAATGCGAATATGGAAAGTGAAGAAAGGCGCGGATGGATTCTCGGGCACTTCATAGAGCCCGCTGATGACGTTAGGTCGACGAAGGACGTTGAGGTCAAGTGGGGCACCCACCCCGCCGGACAGCAGCGGCCCGAATGGACGGCCGGCGATCAACGGACCACCCTGCTGATGCTCATCAGCGGTAGCTTCCGACTCGACCTGACAGAAGAGACGATCACCCTGGATCAACCTGGGGATTACGTTGTCTGGGGACCTGGTATCGACCACTTCTGGCAGGCCCAGACAGACTCCGTTGTGGTCACTGTGCGATGGCCGTCTCTTCCGAACTGATCTAGTTGGCCGTTCTCGTTGGCCGAGGTTCGGCCCACCAAGCGAATCCAGGACTGGATCGATTCGTCCCGGGCTGCTCTCAAGACCGACTTTGCGATCCGGGTCGCCGACGCAGAGTTGACGACGTCTCCCCTGGCCTGGCGCGAGTAGGTTGTCGCCGGCGGTTCAGAATCGAACCGCCGGACAACGAGGTAGCTGCCGCCGTGTCACCAGGCGGCCTACTGACCATGTACCGCCGCGCACATCGCGGGTCCCAATCACGACCTCCAGCCCGACGCTCGCTCCGGCTGCTTTCCGCAAGGGCGCGGAGCCATGCTTGGAGGTCGGCGAAGGATTGGTGCCGAGAAGGATCTCCTCGAACTGAGATCCTGCACCGGTCACGGTGAGAACTCAGTTCGCTGCCTCGAACGCCGCGCGAACGTCATCCGGGATCCGGCCACGGTCGTTGACCTCGTACCCGTTGGCCCGCGCCCATTCCTTGACCGTCCTGGCGTCCGATCCGACCTTAGTACGCTTCACCTTCGCACCACGAGCAGTCGTCACCACTCGCGCGGCGTCAACGTATGGCACGAGCGCCCTACGCAGCGCCGCTGCGTTCTTGGCCGCCAGGTCGATCTCGAAACCCTGGCCATCCAGTGCGAACGATACTGTTTCGCCTTTTCCAGCTGGGATGTCGCTCCCGGTGGTGTCATCGGTCAGAAAGACCTCAATGCGCTGGGCCATGGCAGCAACTCCTTGTACGCGAGGATTGGTGGGTACTCCGGTCCATAGCGGAGGCTGTGCGCGAGGGACCCCGCCTTGTTCAGCCGGAATCGGTCAAACACAGGTTCTGGCCGAGGTGGATTGGCGAGGGTGATCCGTAGCGTAACCCGCCGGGCGCCGCTGACTGCCAACCCCGGCGTGACACGGTTCATGACGCGAACTAGAGTCAAACGAAGGTCCTCAAGACACCCACAGCGGCTGAGTTCGATACCGAAGATGCCTGAAGAGAGCAGTGTCTACGGCACCGCGCGGCCTTCCAATCCGAAGGTTCGTCATCACACGGCTCCGAGCGACGGCTGACCAGATTACACATCCGCGGTAGCGCCCAGACATCGAGCGAGTTCAGGACGTCTGCGTGCCAGCAAAGGACCGGATGGCGGCAGCGAGGCGGCAGTCGCGGAGGCCGTTGCTGCCCGCGGTCCCATCATCTAGCACCGGCACGTCGCGTGTCTTTCAGTTTGGGCGCCGCCCGAGGAGCGTCGCGGCAGGTGTCTGAATCAGTGCGGGGCTACTTATAGACGCACTGTCACTCTGGGTGGAAACTGGTCGCCTGTCATGGTGGGGGGAGACCACAGTGAGTGACATGCAGATCGATGGCCGGTTCGCGGCTCCTACGCCGCTCCAATGGGATCTGAACAGCAATCGGTACGACATCAAGCTGCCGGCGGCCGGCGCTGACTTTGGCACCTTTGTGAGCGCGCTCGCGAGTCTCGCGACCGACGACGCGACGATGGCTTTCATCGCCACGCTGGAGGATCACAGGGTGGTACGGCGGACATGGAACGGGACGTGCAGCGCCGACGAGTTCGCAGTCATGTTGGCCGACGTGCGGCTATCCACTATCCAGGCGACGTATGGCGATAGGTCCAATCTTTGGCTAGATCTACCGCCTGTCCAGCGCCGGTGGCGTTGGACCACTTCTGGCGCGGCTCACGACGCGGCATTTGAGTTCAGTAGGACGTTACAGAGAGGTCGGCGTCGCCGGCGCTTCAGGCTTACGTGGCCCTGGTCGGTGATGCTCGTGTCGCTCTTAATGTTCGGAGCGTGGAGCCGCGACGTCCCAGCAGCTAACCCGACGGATCCTCCGGGCTCGGACTTTTATGGCCCGTGGTGGTACCTACTTATAACAATTGCAGTGGCCTTCGCGGGCATCTTTGCATTCATTCTCGCCGATCCAGGAGGGTTCGGTGGTCTTAGCAAGCGGCGATTCCTCCGCCGTCTAACCTCGCCGCGACCATTCAGTTGGCGCCGTTATGTGACGATTGGCAAGCTGGACATAACCAACGGCGTCGGCGCTGGCCTTGTGATCGGACTATTGGCCGGCGTGCTCGGCGTGCTTGTCGTTGGGAAGTAGGGCTGTTCGATCTATTTGACCTAGCCGCCGTTAATCACAAGTCGCCTCATCCCGTCCAACCGGAGGTGGGAGGACCAAAATCAACACTAGGCGGACCGCGGGCGAGAACTCGGCCGTACTCGTTGAGCGACCCTCGCCTCGCGGATCTGCCCAAGATGACACAGGACTGCACAGGAGCTATGAACTCACCTCAAAACAAGTCGCGGCTCGGTGACTTTCTGCGCCACCCGCTCTTCGTCGCGCTGGTGTCCGCGTTCGTCGCTGGCGCCTTCGCACTCATAGCCGTCGCTATCGAATCTCGAAATGGCGGCACCCTCGGCGGCGTCCTGCCACCGACACCGACTGCCGTGACGTCTCGTGAAACCACAACCGTCACCGAGACGGTCACCACGACCGCGACAGTCACGACTGGGACGGAAAGCCCGGATACGCCTGGACCCGACACGCCAGGACCTGAGCCGAAACCCAACCCTCTACTGCTCGCCGACATCCCGCGCGAAAACTACGTGAAGCGGTCCTTCGGAGGCCACGCTGGCGCGGTGACAATAGATGGCCAGAATTATCCGAGCGCCTATTCATACACCTTCAGCAATTGTTCTGTGTGCACGTACGTGGATGAGATCAAGATTGATCGCGCGTATACCCGCATGACGGGTGTTTTCGGCCTGACTGACGACACTCGGCACGACGATTTGATCGATGGCGTTGTATATGCCTCGATCTATGCCAACGACCGACTGGTCTTCGGACCGAAGAAGGTGGAGTACCCGGCAAAGATCAGCTTCGACATCAAATTGGACGCCAGCCGAATCACGCTCAAGGTCGGCAGTGGCACCAACGTTGAAACTGCGGCCTGGGCCGACGTGAAGCTGCACTATTGATCCCTGCGACCGACCGTGCGATCCGCCGGATCCCAGTGGTAGCAACCGCACGCACCCCCATCGAGAGCGCTGTCACCAAGAGCTCGGATCCGGAACAGAAGCGATGACGTAGCGGCCGTGCAGGTCGCTCAGCGCGCGACATGCGCCACCGCGCTCAAGTTCGGCGTGGGAACACCCGTGGGAACAGACAGGCGTCAAACCGGGTCGACTGGAGTCAACAACCCTCGAAGTGGAGTGCACTAGCTGCGCTTGAAGAGGACGTTGTCGATGAGTGGCGTCGGTTTCCTAAACCGAGAGTCTTAGGTTTGATCTGCTCGGACCGTGGCGGCACTGACCCAGAGACCGAAAGACACCTGGCCTAGACCGCGACCTGGTGGTTGACGCTTGTTCGGCGCATCGTTACGGTCAGTGATTCACGACTAGGGGGACGTATGCAGCATGGCGATGAAGCGGAGGTTCCGAAAGGCGCGGTGCCGCTGTCTGAGGCGATCGAGGCGTTGCGAGCCGAGCTGATGCGGGCCTTCATGTCTGGGGCTGACGAGTCGCTGCGGTTCGAGGCGGCTCCAGTGGAGCTGACGCTGCAGACGGCTGTGACGTGGGGCGGAAGGGCCGATGTTGGCATTAAGTGGTGGTTGATCAGCGCTGGGGGCGAGATTTCACGCCAGTCGGTCACCACACAAACCGTGAAGCTCACCCTCAAGCCGCGGCTGTTTGACGCGGCCGGCAATTCTGTCGAGTTCCTCATCGACACCGTCGATGGACAGACAACGCGCCCATCCACCGACATTCCGACGGATGCAGTGGGCTGACCGGACGACCGATGCTAGCCACTGCCCGAGCCGTGCTTATCCGCTACACACGCGGGGGCCAGCCTCGCCGCGGCTCTGGCCTGCGCATCGGAGCTGACCTCGTACTCACCGCAGATCACTGCGCCGATGGCACAAACCATCGCATCTTCGTCGACGGGAGCGGGTACCCGGCTGTGGTATCGGTCCGCAGTAATACGGCAGCCGTGGACATAGCCGTTCTACAGGGAGTCGGGCTGCCCGAGGTGGAGAACTCCAAGCCAGTGCTGGTCGACCGGAGCATCGCCGCCCGCCTTGAAGACTGCGTGGCTTTGGGATTCCCCGTATGGAAGGACAAGCCAGGCGATCCAAGCCGGGCCATCTTGGCTCAAGTCGCAGGGTCTGTGCCCACTGCGGAGGGCCGCGATCCGAGCTCAACACCCGGCGCTGTCCCGTTGCTTACGCTCAAGCTCAGCGACCCCCCAGCACAGCACCGCACCACTTCCACCGGTGGGCTGGATACGGCTGGTACCCACTGGGCTGGGATGTCGGGTGCGGCAGTCGTCACCGCGCACGGGCTCCTCGTGGGCGTGGTGCGAAGCCACAACCTCGCCGAAGGAAGCAGTTCCCTAAGCGTGACTTCTCTGGGCAGCATCGACGACCTCCCACCCGAAACTGCGGCCCGATTCTGGAGCGCTTTGGGAGTGGCGGACTCATCACTGCTGCCGTGGTTGCCCGGTCCAGTTGAGCCAGTTCCCGATCTACCGGTGTCCTCTGAGCAGGTCGTGGTCGGGGAAATGCCGAGTGAACCGATCGCCTTTGTCGAGCGCGAGACGGTGGACCGCCTCGCCGCTACCTCGGTTGCCAGCGGGATCGTTGTGGTGTGCGCTGTTACCGGGCAGCGGGGAGTCGGCAAGACCCAAGTCGCGGCAGCCTACGCCCGAGCATGTGTGCGCGATGGGTGGAGGTTCGTCGCTTGGGTGAACGCCGAGTCCGGCGACACGCTTTTGAAAGGCCTGGCGAACGCCGCCAGGAGTCTTCGGGTCGACGACCCTGACGGCGACTCGACCAGGTCAGCCCAACGGTTGCGCGATCATCTCCAGACCCGCCCCGAACGCGGTCTACTGATCTTCGACAACGCAACCGATCCGGACGATCTCCTCCCCTACCTTCCTGCGGTGGGTAGAACCCAGATTGTCATCACGAGCACAAATTTGGCATTTCACGCCGTCGGCCAGAGCGTTGACGTCGAGGCATACACGCGGTCAGAGTCAATCCGTTACCTGAACGAACGCGCGAAACGGAACGATGTTGCCGGCGCCAGCGCTGTCGCCCATGAGCTCGGGGATCTTCCACTGGCTCTCGCACAAGCAGCAGCCACACTGAGTCGTCAAAGGCACCTTTCCTACTTGAAGTACCTCGACAGGCTGAGGCGGCTACCTGTCGAAGCAATCCTCGGGCGAACCCCCGGTGAGGCCTACCCACGGTCCACCGCGGCCGCCTTGCTGATGTCGATCGACGCCGTAGAAAGTCTCGACAACTCCGACATGACAGGACGCGTGCTCGCGGTCTTCTCCCTGCTCTCTCACGACGGAGTCCGCCAAGCGTTCTTCAGTCGCTTTCGCGGTGCAGGAGCCGAACCCGAAATCGACGCAGTTCTTGAACGTTGCGTCGCAGGATCTCTCTTGACATGGTCAGTCGCGGGCGACGCGCTGATCATGCACCGCCTCCTTGCACGCGTTCTCCGCGACCGCAGCCACCACGGCGAGCAAGGAGGTATCGCAGTCCGCGACGCGGTACATCTGATTCAGCCATGGCTGTTCGATAGCACGATGGCCTGGCAGAGACGCACAGAAGGCGCTGAGTTAATCGGGCACATCGAGGCTCTCTGGGAGTACGGCACGCTCGACAACTCCGAACGCTCGCTTACTTGGACCGTCCTGCAAGCTCGGACCTGGGCGGTCAGGCAGCTGATGGCGGCCGCTGACTCGACTCGCGCAATCGACCTTGCCAAGGACCAAGTCGCTGCGTCTCAAAGAGTTCTCGGCACCGACCACTCCGACACCCTGATCTGCCGCAACGACCTCGCCGGCGCCTACGAGTCCGCCGGGCGCCTCGACGACGCCATCCCCCTCTTCGAGCAGAACCTCGCCGACCGAACCCGCGTCCTCGGCACCGACCACCCCGACACCCTGAGCTCCCGCAACAACCTCGCCGGCGCCTACGAGTCCGCCGGGCGCCTCGACGACGCCATCCCCCTTTACGAGCAGACTTTCGCCGACTCTGAACGCGTTCTCGGTCCCGACCACCCCGACACCCTGACATCCCGCAACAACCTCGCCTACACCTATAGGTCCGCCGGACGCCTAGGCGACGCCGTCGCGCTCCTCGAGCAGAACCTCGCCGACCGGATCCGCGTCCTCGGCACCGACCACCCCGACACCCTGACATCTCGCAACAACCTCGCCGGCGCCTACGAGTCCGCCGGGCGCCCCGGCGACGCCATCCCCCTCTTCGAGCAGAACTTCGCCGACCGAACCCGCGACCTCGGCACCGACCACCCCGACACCCTGACATCCCGCAACAACCTCGCCAGCGCCTACAAGTCCGCCGGGCGCCTCGACGACGCCATCCCCCTCTTCGAGCAGAACCTCGCCGACCGAACCCGCGTCCTCGGCACCGACCACCCCGACGTCCTGACATCCCGCAACAACCTCGCCGGCGCCTACGAGTCCGCCGGGCGCCTCGACGACGCCATCTCCCTCTACGAGCAGAACCTCGCCGATTTGGAACGCGTCCTTGGCCCCGACCACCCGAACACCCTGAGCGCCGGCAACAACCTCGCCTACGCCTACGAGTCCGCCGGGCGCCTCGACGACGCCATCCCCCTCTTCGAGCAGAACCTCGCCGACCGAACCCGCGTCCTCGGCACCGACCACCCCGACACTCTGGCCTCCCGCCACAACCTCTCGAGCACCTACAAGTCCGCCGGGCGCCTCGACGACGCCATCCCCGTCTTCGAGCAGAACCTCGCCGAGTATGAACGCATCCTCGGCCCCAACCACCCCGATACCCTGACATCCCGCAATAGCCTCGCCAGCGCCTACAGGTCCGCCGGACGCATAGGCGATGCCGTTTCCCTCCTTGCGCAGAACCTCGCTGACTCCGACCGTCTCCTCGGCCCCAACCACCCCTCCACCCGGATCTACCGCGACAACCTCGCCAGCGCTAAGTCGGCGGCCGACCGGACCACATCCTAGGTAGACCGACCTGTCGGACCCAGCGCTCAGTCAGCCGGAGGCATCGCACTCGCGGTTCAATGTGGGATCAACGAGCCGTTGACCCGAAGCAGCTAGCGGAAACCCGATGCAGGTTCGATCTGTCACGGAGCAGTCCGGAAGCATGAGCGGCTTCAGCCGGCTGGCACCAAATCGAGGCCGAGAAGACCTGACTTGCGACGCGGTTGTGACGCGGACTACTTACAAACAGCGATGCCAGAGGCGGTTATAGAGGCTCGTTCGAGACTGCCGACGCCCGACGGGGCCGTACGAGGCGGATCGGGCAGCCTTCCAATTCACAGGTTCAGATGGTGAGCTGGCTGGCCTTCAATCAGCAGACGTCGGAGGCGAGCTACATCGTTTGGGCAACCCTCGTTGGTTTACCTGTTCGGATGACGACCAGGCCGAGGTTCGACAAGTAGACGATAGCCCGGTGTGCAGTACTCGCGGAAACGCTATACCGATCCGCCAACTCCTTCACGGCCGGCAGAGAGTCACCTGGCTTCAATACGCCGCTGGCAATCGCACCCCGGAGGTCAGCAGCGATTCGCGTATACGGGGCGTTGCTCTCTTCTCGCGGCAACATGGGTGCGGTCGGGACGGTCTCGTGAATCTCCGAAGCGGCTGGCTCGCCCGGTGGTCTTCGCAGCTGCGCGCCGGGACGTGTCGGCATTCTTGGGGTGATGATGCCGGCAGCGCGTTGGTCGGCTTGATCGCGGTAGACGGCGTAGACCTTGAGCGTGGTCGTGCCGCCGCCTCCATGGCCGAGTCGGCCGCCGACGATCTTGACGTTGTGGTTGGCGGCGAGGAGTTCCGTTGCGTTGTAGTGGCGCAGATGCTTAAGCGATGCGTCAATCCGCAGGCGGCGAGCCAATCTGGTGAAGCGGCGCGTCAGGAGGTCCGGGTGATGAGGCAGGCTGCCGTCCGGGACTGGAGAAAAGAGGTACGCCGACCTCGCTAGCTCTTCGCCAACGCCGGCGAGTCTTCCCGCGGCGGACTGCTCCATTTCGTCGAAGACAAAGTCCGTCTCCGGATCCAGGACCAAGAGCCGCTGCTGATGCGTTTTTGTGTCCTTGACGACGAGCTTGTTTCCGGCAGCGACGTAGATCGAGCGGGCGATGGTCAAGACCGAGTCGCCGTCGACTCGTCGCCGATCCGCACGACGCAGACCACACATTTCACCGCGACGTGCGCCAGTGGTCGCCTTCACCCAAAGGAACCTGGCCCAGTCGGGATCATCCTTCCACGCTTCGATGATCAACGTCGCCATCTCGTCCGGAGTTGGAGCCGTCGGCTCCGGACTCGGGAGGCTTGGTTTCGCGGCATGCTCGGCCGGATTGACCGAGATCCACTTCCAGACGACCGCTCTTTGAAGCGCACCGCTGAGGAGCCAGTGGATGGCGCGGATGCTCGAGGCCGACAGCCCTTCGCAAACGTGCGGTCTGCACATACGCCTGCACGCTCGACACCCCAGAGGACGAGGCGGACAGCACGGTGCCTCCCGGTGCTCATCACACCGATGCTCGACCTTCGTTCGGTGCTCGATGTACCTTCGGCTACCGCAGTGTGCGCGGCACACTTTCAACTGCGCGTAGAACGATTCCAGTATCTCAGCATCCAACCGAGCGAGTTGAACGTCTCCCAGCAGCGGCTTGATGTGACTTTCATACTTCGACCTGTTGCCCCGCAATGTGGATGGGTCCACGTCGTGCACTTCGAAGTACTTAGTCATGAGCTGCGCGACCGTGGCACGGGTCTTCGGGTTCCGCTTCTCGTCGACCAAGTTTAGGAGACGGGTGCGGTGCTGTTCGGCTTCCCGTGCTTGCCGGGGACCGGGTGGAACCACCTCGTCGAGGTAGAGCTCCTTCTTCGAGACTGGATCTCGGCCGGCATATACCCGGACGCGGAGGGCTCCCGATGGCAGCGCAGAGATGCTTCCCCTTCTCCGCTTCCGGGGCTCTGCTGCGCGTGCCATGTCATGGACGGTATCAGCACTTCATGTCACGGACCATGTCATGGAGGTGATCGAAGTCGCTTGGACCCAGCACGAAATCGGCGCCTGACCTGTACCTTTGCGTTGTGGGGCGGGTGGGGTTCGAACCCACGACCCAGGGATTATGAGTCCCCTGCTCTGACCGGCTGAGCTACCGCCCCCGGCGCCTGGTCGGCGCTTGTCCGGGAGATCGTATCTGGTAGCTCCCGAGTTGTCGGTGCCGGAGGATAACCCGGCGAGGCCCGGGCGTGATGACAGTTATCCACAGACACAGGGTTACTTTCCGGTCACTTGGCGTAGTTGTCCACCGATTGCAGATCGGGCCGTTCCGGCGCCGTGTTTCGCGGCACCATCCCTTCAAGAGAGAGGGGAGCACCGATGGCCACAATCGACTGCGATGCCGCTGATGTGACCGGGCTGGTCGCGTACCTGCGCGACCTCGGGCGGCACGAGCTGCTGAGCCCGGAAGAGGTGTACGAGTTGTCGTCCTGGATCGAGGCCGGCGTACTGGCCGCCGACCAACTGGCCCGGGCCGCACCGACGACAGACCGAGCAGAGCTCGCCCACCGTGCCGAACTGGGTGCGATCGCCGAGCTGGGCCAAGCCGCGCGCCGACGCATGATCGAGGGCAACCTCCGCCTCGTCGTCTCGCTGGCCAAGCGGTACGCCGGCAAGGGCCTGTCGCTGCTCGACCTGATCCAGGAGGGCAACATCGGCCTTATCCGGGCCGTCGAACGCTTCGACCACAAGCTCGGACACCGCTTCTCGTCGTACGCGATCTGGTGGATCCGCCAATCCCTCGGTCGGGCGGTCTCCGACCGCTCGCGGCTGATCCGCATGCCTGCTCAGGCGTACGTCGACGCCGGCCGCGTGGCCTCCGTCCACCGCGACCTGATCCAACGACTCGAGCGAGAACCCACCACCGAGGAACTGGCCAAGGCCGCGTCCCTCACCATCGCCCGGGTCGAACGCGCCCGCGCCTGGAAGGTCCGCCCCGCTCCCCTGGACCTCAACGAAGCCGATCAGCTGATCGACGACGAGGAACTCCTCTACCGAGCCGCCCTGATCCGAGATCTCCACTGCCAACTCGAACACCTCGACGACCTGGCCCAAGACGTTCTCCGCCTGCGCTTCGGCCTCCACAACACGCCGCTGTCCACCTTGGAGGAAACCGCCGAGCAGCTCCGCCTACCACCCGCGAAAGTCCGAGCCCTGGAGCTGGAGGCCCTCCGCAACCTCCGGAAATCCCCGGGCCTGCGCGAGTACTCGAACGCCACCTGACGCCGCCGACTCTCAGACCCGGCGATGCGCGCCGGGTCTGAGAGTCGCGAGACGGCGCGCGTCAGATGTCGTAGATGCCGTTGATGTCGCGCCCGAACGTGCCGGCCGGAGTCTCGACCTCCAGGTAGTAGAACTCCTCGGTCACCGGGTGCGCCTTGAGGTACGCGAGCGCCTGCGCCCGGTCGTCCGCGCGATAAGCCTCGTACGTCGCCACCTGCCCGTCGCCCGACCGCCGTTGGACCTTCTCGATGAACTCGAGAGTCAACGTCGGGTCGGCCTCCACAGCATCAGGAAGGAGAACATGTTCGTCGATCAAAGCCTGCAGACGGGCATGAGCCTCGTCGTCAGGCGCCGACGCGAGCAGGGTCTGGAGCGCCTGCTCAGCAGGCTCCCGCCCGAGCCGAAGCGACTCGGTACTCGGCGCACCAAAGCTCATCGTGTGCCCCCGTATCTCATCGCGGAGCACGAGCACGGTCCGCTCGCAGTCGGAGTCCGCCTGAAGATCCCAAAGCGCAGCGCCAGCAGCAGCCCGTACCGCCGGATCCAGATCAGCCAGCCGATCAACCAGTTCCTCAACCTCAGCCACAGTCGCCGTACCAACCTCCGGCCCCTGCTGCACAGCAGCCAGCCGCACCGCCGGATCCGGGTGGTTCAGATACCCCACGACCATCCGAGTCCGCTCGCCTGCCCGTACGCCGTCAAACAGCCGCGCAACATCAGGCCGAGCCGGCACCTCGATCAAGGCTGCGCCACCCAGCCCATACCGATCCGGCACAGACACGGTCTTGGGCCGCCGGAAGATTCGCATAGCCCCCAACCTATTCACCCATCCCCACCCACAGCCAACACCAGGCCGCCTCCTGCCCCAGGGCGGTCATGTCGGCTCACGTACGCGCGTGGCTGATATCGCCGATCTCCCCCCACCCCGAACCTCCACCACTCACCACCTCTCCCGAGACGACAACCCGGCCACAACACCGCGGGCAGGACGAGCCCGCTGCCGTGATCGGCGACCTCGCCGCCCCGCCCGGACTACTGGCTGCTGCAGACCACGCCGCCCCCTGCCTATTGCGAGCTCCGCCAACCACCTGACGCCGCGAGCGGAACCAGCAGGAGGTTCTGCCCGATCCCGCTCCCGTGCTCACCGTCCCCCGCCCACACGCACTCCGCGGCCGCTGAGCTCCCGTCGCAGTGACGGACCCGCCCCAACCGGCGCGACCGCGCCGTTGAAGCTGCCGTCGGGCTGCAGGACCAGCTTCCAGTTGTCGCCGGTCTACAGCAGCGTGACCTGTAGGCGGGCCACCTTCTGGCTATCCAGACGGGCCACGGTCATGAACCCGCTGAAGGCCCGCGACAGGGCCAGGCGGCCGGTGATAGAGGCCGCGACGCAGCAAACGTTGGCGGCGGCAACAGGTGGTGGCGACGTAGCAGGTGGTGGCTGCCGCAGGTGGTGACGGCGCGGCAGGTGCCGGCACGGCAGACGCCGGCGGCGGGTGCCGGCGGCGGCGCGGCAGCTAGCGGCAGCTGCAGGTGCTGATGGCGCGGCAGGTGTTTGCTGCGGCAGGTGGTGATGGCGGGTGGTGTCGGCACGGCAGGTGCTGGCGGCCGCAGGTGGTGACGGCATGGCAGGTGCTGGCGGAGGCGATGGCGGGTGGTGATGGTGGCGCCGGCGGCAGTAAGGGTTGCGACTCGTGCGACCGCGCGTGACTAGGCGGTGGGTTGTTGGCGCTGGCGGTGGTCGGCGTCTGTTCTTGGGGTGGGCGGGGTGGAGTTGGCGTGGGCTGGGACGATGGGGGTGTGTTGAGACTTCGGCGTTCGGTGTGGCCCTCTGAGTTGGTTGAGGGGGTTCGGGTTGCTGCGGGTGGGCGGGACGACATCTTGGCGGCGGTGCAGCTGACGGGTGGGGACTGGGTGGCGGGGACTCGGTCCGCGGTTTACCTACCGGAAGGGGACAAAGTCCGGCGGGTCGGGTGGGAGGCGATCGAGCGCGCGGCGTGGGACTCGGAGGAGTCGGTGCTGCGGGTGTTCGAGACGACCGCGTTCGGTACTCCGCTGCGGTCGACCGACCTGGCAGTGGACGACCCCGGCCGGTTCGGGCAGCTGCTGCGGGAGCGGGTGGACGCGAGCATCGTCGTACAGCGTCACGTGCCGCTGGTCGGGAAGAAGGGCGTACGGATCGTCGGGCGTCGCAATCCTGCGACGACGGACGCGCCGGTGGCGTGGAACTTCGTTCTGGACAAGGGATTGGAGCCGGATCGCCCGGGGCTGATCGAGCAGGCCGAGGCGGCGTTGGCGGCGGTCCGGGACGAGTTCGGAATCTGACGCGAAAGGCAGTCTGAGCGGGCGATCGCGAGCAGCGAATCCCGTTTTTGTAGTTCGGCCCGATCCTGCTAACCTAATCCGGTCCTCGGGGATCGGGGGCAGGGAACACAAACGATCCCGCGTAGCTCAATTGGCAGAGCAGCCGGCTGTTAACCGGCAGGTTACTGGTTCGAGTCCAGTCGCGGGAGCAACAAACGATCGACCGGTTCCGATCTTCGGAACCGGTCTTTTTGTTGTCTGTACGACGGGCGATGGTTGCCGCCGGCTTGGTTGGTGCAGGGCGGCGGTGGTCGAGGTGAAGAAAACCACATCCAGCCTCAACCACTCGCCGTGATCCAACCGACCCGCTGGGCTCTCAGGTTGATGCTCGCGGAGTCGCTGGGCGCAGATGCCGCGCTACTTCTGAGGCCGGATGCTGCGCTGGGCGCAGGCGCTGCCTTGCGCGGTGGCGCGGGACGTGCGCGCTGGGCGCGCGTGATGCGCTGCTCGGTGGCGCGGGAGGTGCTGCTGGGCGCGCGTGATGCGCTGCTCGGTGGCGCGGGTCCTGCTCGGTGGCGCGGGTGCTGCTCGGCGGTGGTGCTGGTGCTGGGCGGTGGTGCTGCTTCGCTCCGTGGCGCAGGAGGTGTCTGGGCGCGGGTGTTGCACTGCTCCGTAGGCGCTGGTGCGCACCGGTTTGGTAGGCGCGGGTTGGGGCGCCCCGTCGCTTGGGGCGACGGGGCGGTGGCTGGGTGGGTCAGCTCTTGTTCTTGCGGCGTTCCAGGGCGCGCTGGATGCGGTGTTGTGGTTGCCCGGTCAGCTTGGCGATCAGGGGGACGCGGTACTTGAACGCCGCGACCGCGCCCACGATCAGCACCAGCAGGATGAACCAGCCCATCGAACTTCTCCTTCGGTCGGACCTGGACTCCATCATCCCCTGTGGGTGGTGAGAAGCACTGGGTCAAACCCCTGAGCTGGCCCTGGTTTCTAGGTCAGAGGCTGAGGTCGCGGGGGCGAGGCGAGGTGGGCGCGCAGGCGGCGAGAGGAACCTCGCATGCCTACGGTGAAGGTCTCCGACGATGCGGCCGGGGAGGTCGTGAGGGCTAGGGTCGCGGCGGCCGGGAGGAAGAAGGAGAGGCTGGCTGGGGCCGGCGCCGCTGCGTGGAGGCCGAGCCGGGCGGTGAGCAGGCGTGGGCAAGGTTGCCGGCGATGCGGCCGGGAGCGTCGCGTGAGTTGAGGCCCCTGCGGCCGGGAAGAAGAAGAGGGGGAAGCGTGAATGAGGGGGTCGGCTCGCACTCGGCGTCAGGCGCCGGGGACGGGAGGGCACAGGCGTCGGGGCGGGGGCGGGCAGGCCCGAGCCCCAGGTAAGGGCCGGCTCGGCTGGGGCTGCGCTGGAGCAGGCTCGGCTGGGGCTGCGCTGGAGCAGGCTCGGCTGGGGCGGGCTGGAGCAGGCTTGGCTGGGTGGCGGCTGAGGCTGTTGGGGCCGTCCGCTGGGTGCTGGTTACAACGCGCCGGAGATGGCTTGTTCTCTTAGTTCGGTTCTGTATTGCTCTAGGGCTATCAGCTCGCCGAACATGCGGTTGTAGTCGTCGGCCTTGTCGATGGGGTTGGTGCGTTGGAGTTTTGACTTGAGGTCGGCGATGCGGCGGAGGCAGGTGAGTTCCTGGAGGCGGGCCAGGTGGGCTCTTGCGAAGCGTTCGTCGGGGTCTCGGCCCAACCTCAAACCTTCTACGGCCAAAGCCGACACGACCGCGGCGGCGGGGTCGTTGCCCATGGCTTCTCGGACGGCTACTACCCAGGCTTCGCCGGGGGCTGCTTGGGAGGGGCCGCCGACTTTGGACATGGCGGCGCGGACGGCGGCCAGCCAGGGGTGGGTGAAGTCGTGGTCGTCGAGCTCGTCGAAGGCGACGCCGACCAGCGCCGGGTACTGCATCGCGAGCTTGAGGACGTCCCACTCCATCTGGAAGCGGGGCTCGCGGGGTGACGGGAGGTTCTGGCGCGGGGGCGGCGGGGCCTCGGTTTGTACGACGACCGGCGTGCGATCCGCAGGGCCGGAACGAGCAGCAGGGGCAGGCCGCGAGGCAGCGCGGTGCACCTCGGCGCGGACTTGGTCGACTTCCAGCCCCAGCAGCCCGGCGAGCTCGCGCGTGAACGCGTCGACCTTCGACCGGTCCCGGATGCTCACGACCAGGTGCGCCGCGTCGCGCAGCGCGTCGATCCGGGTGTCGGCGCGGTCGAGGTCGTACTTCGACAGCCGGTCCGTCAGCACGAAGCGATAAAGAGGAACTCGCCGCCCGATCAGCTCACGGACCGCCGCGTCACCCTTCTGCAGTCGCAGGTCGCACGGGTCCAGACCGTCCGGCTCGACCGCGACGTACGTCTGCGCCGCGAAAGCCTGGTCGCCCTCGAAAGCCTTCACCGCGGCCCGCTGTCCCGCCGAGTCGCCGTCGAAGGTGAAGATCACCTCGCCGCGGAACTGGTCGTGGTCCAGCAACAGCTGCCGCAGCACCCGTGCGTGGTCGTCACCGAACGATGTCCCACACGTCGCCACAGCAGTCTGTACGCCGGACAGGTGGCAGGCCATCACGTCGGTGTACCCCTCGACCACGACCGCCTGCTTGCCCTTGGCGATCTCGCGTCGCGCGAGATCCACGCCGTACAGGACCTTGGACTTCTTGTAGATCGCCGTCTCCGGCGTGTTCAGGTACTTGGCCTCGATCTTGTCGTCGTCGAACAGCCGGCGCGCGCCGAAGCCGATGGTGTCCGAGCTCGCGTCGCGGATCGGCCACATCAGCCGGCCGCGGAAGCGGTCGTACAGCCCGCGCTGCCCCTCCGCGCACAGCCCTGACGCGACCAGCTCGGCGTTCGAGAAACCGCGTCCGCGCAGATGCGCGACCAGCTGCTCGCCACCGCGCGGCGAGAACCCCACCCCGAAGTGCGCCGCCGCGTCGCGGTCGAACCCGCGCTTGTCCAGGAACTGCCGGCCCAGCATCGCCTCGGGCGCACCGAAGAGCAGCTCGGAGTAGAACTCGCCCGCGACCTTGTGCGCCTCGACCAGCCGCGGCCGCTGGTTGCCCTGCGACTTCGGGATCGGCGCGCCGGAGTCGTCGTACCGCAGCTGGATGCCGACCTTGGAGGCCAGCGTCTCGACGGCCTCACTGAAACTGATCTGATCGATCTTCTGGATGAAGTCGATCACGTCGCCGCCCTCTTGGCAGCCGAAGCAGTAGAAGAAGCCGCGGGCCGGGGTCACGTTGAACGACGGCGACTTCTCGTCGTGGAACGGGCACAGCCCCTTCAGCGAACCACCGCCGGCGTTCTTCAAGGTCACGTACGAGCCGACCACGTCGTCGATCCGTGCCCGCTCGCGCACCAGCGCGATGTCCTCTTCCTTGATCCTGCCTGCCACGCCGTGAGTCTACGGGGATCCCGAAGCCGTTCGCTGCCCCGCCCGGCTGCTAGCTTGCGGCGGTCTGTACCAGAAGCCCTCCGAAGGAGTCAGACCTCGTGAAGCGCCTTGTCCTCGGTACGGCGCTGGTGGCGGCCCTGGCCGCCGGAGTCGGCATCGCCGGCCCGGTCGCAGCCGACCAGACCACAGCACAACCGGCGGACCCCACAGCACAAGCAGCAGCCCCCAAAGCAACCCCGGTCCCCCTCACCGAGCTCATCACCCCAGCCGGCCGCTTCTACAGCACTGACCCGAACGAGGTCGCCGCGGCGACCAGCAGCGGCCTGACCCGCCAGCCCGGCCAGATCGGCTTCCTCCCCCGCCGGCCCTTCACCGGCGCGGTCCCGATGTACCGCATGAAGCCCACGGCGTCAGCGAGCACGTGGCTCTTCACCGCCTCACCGACAGAGCGCCAGACACTCACGAACCAGGGCTGGATCGACGAAGGCATCGCCGCCTACCTCTACCCGCAGCCCGGCGCCGGCCTCCAGCAGCTCCGCCGATTCACCAACGGCAAGGAATGGCGCCTCGCCCTCGAGCCGAAGACCGCCGAGCTGATCGCGGCCGGCTACACCCTCGACGGTCCGCTCGGTTACGTGTACGCCGACTACGTGCGCGCCGGCGCCGTCTACTTCGGCATGTTCAACGCCAACGGCCACGGCACGATCATCGCGCGCACCAAGGAGATCTACGGCCGTGACAACGACTGGTGGGGCGGCGTCCGCGACTTCCGCAGCGGCACCCACTACGCGACCGACAACTGGCCCGGCGAGGACTGGTCGAACCTGAAGCCCTCCATGGGCTACTACGACGACAGCCTGCCCGCGACGCTCGAGAAGCACATCACCCAGGCGACGTCGGCCGGTCTGAGCTTCTTCAACTTCTACTGGTACTGGGACAACACCCAGCAGACCAACGCCATCACCAAGGCCGCGCTCGACGCGTTCGCCCAGGCGAGGAACAAGGACACCATCGACTTCACCGTCGGCGTCTGCGCCCACCCGTACGGCAATCTCCAGATCCCCACCAGCCAGTACGGCGCGGTGGCCGCGAACCTGACGTCGTACCTGGGCCAGGACAACACCCTGCGCACCAACGACGGCCGCAAGATCCTCAACATCTGCGACGCCCGCGGCCTCGGCGACGGCAGTCCCGCACAGGTCAAGCAGTTCGCCGACACCGTCCGGGCGAAAGCGAAGGCCGAGCTCGGCGAGGACATCTACGTGATGATCAACCAGGCCGGGTTCGACCCGCGCCAGGTCCCGGCGGCGGGCGGCGACGCGCCGTACTGCACCACCGACGGGCCGGCCATCGAGAGTCGCTCGTATGCGAGCTACCTCGAAGGACAGCGCGCGTTCTACGCGCAGGCGCCGGCGGCGTACGGGCGGTGCGTGCTGTCGGACTTCGACGAGCGGCCGCGGTTCCCGATCGAGACGCCGGATGTGAAGGCGATCCGCTGGATGCCGGACCAGTCGCTCGACGGGTACCGGCAGGCAGTGCGCAACCTGAAGGCCGACATGGCGGCGTCGACCCGGCCGACCGCGGTCGACAACTACGTCTGGCTGTACGCGTGGAACGAGTGGCACGAGGGCGGCGTGATCGAGCCGAACGAGCGCGACGGTTCGGCGTACCTCGACATCCTGCGCACGGAGCTGAAGCTGAACTAGACCTCCGCCAGGTCCGTCGACGCGTCGGCGAGTTTGGCCGGGTCGACCGCGCGACCCGAGCGGATCAGGTCCTGGATGCCGTCGATCGCGCCCCACGTGTTGACGTGCAGACCCGCCAGCACGTGGTGGTCGTCGTCGAGCCAGAACGCGAGGTACGCGCCGGAGGCCGGGTCGCCGCGCAGGACCACCTGGTACGACGTACCGCGCGGCACGTCGCCGGCGTACTCCATCCCGAGGTCGTACTGGTCGGTGAAGAAGAACGGGATCGCGTCGTGCGCGACGTCCTGGCCGAGCATCGCCTTCGCGGCCGCGGCGCCGCTGTCCTTGGCGTTCTGCCAGTGCTCGACGCGCACCGAGTGCCCGAGCAGCGGGTGGTCCCAACGGACGACGTCACCGGCCGCGAAGACGCCCGCAGCCGAGGTCTGCAGGTTCGGCCCGGTGACGATGCCCTGATCCGAAGGAGCGACCTCGATGCCGGCGTCGGAGGCGAGCTCGGTGTTCGGCTGGACGCCGACGCCGACCACCACGAGGTCGGCCGGAATCACGTCGCCCTTCGACGTCCGGACGCCGGTCACCTTGTCGGTGCCCTCGAAACCCTCGACGCCGGTGTCGAAGAGCAACGTGACCCCGTGCTGCCGGTGCAGGTCGGCGAACAGCCCGCCCACCTGCTCCCCCAGCACCGCCGCGAGCGCGGTGGACTGCGGCTCGATCACCGTCACTTCGCAGCCGCGTTCCCGCGCGGCCGCGGCCGACTCCAGTCCGATCCAGCCGGCGCCGACGACGACCACGCGCGGCTTCGCGGTGTACGCATCGGTGAGCGCCTGGGACTCGGCCGCGGTCCGCAGGTAGTGGATGCCGGGCAGGTCGCCGCCCGGTACGTCGAGCCGGCGGACCCGCGAGCCGGTCGCGATCAGCAGTTCGTCGTACGACGTACTGGTGCCGTCGTCGGTCGTGACGGTCTTGGCCGCCGGGTCGAGCGCGGTCACGGTGGTCCCGAGCCGCAGCTCGATCGACTTGTCGTCGTACCACTGCTGATCGTGCAGCTGCGCCGACACCGGCTCCTTCTTGCCGAGCAGCACGTCCTTGGACAGCGGCGGTCGCTCGTACGGCAACTCGCGCTCCGCGCCGATCAGCACGACGTCTCCGCTGAAGCCCTCGGCCCGGAGAGTCTCGGCCGCCGTTGCCCCGGCCAGACTCGCCCCGACGATTACGATCCGCTGTCCATCGCTCATGCACAGCAGCCTATTCCTCCGGCCGCGCTCGCGCCGCCCGCCGGCGGCGACCTGTGGACAAGCAGGCCTGTGGACAAGCGGCGGGTCAGCACCACCCGCGCTTGGCGTACGCGATCCAGAACTCGCCCTTGGAGTTGACGTTCGCGTTCGTGCCCGGGTCGCCGAGGTTGTAGTCGCCGCCGACGCGGGTCGACCCGATCTGCACGTACGGGCGCAGGCCGGCCTGGATGTTGCCGCCGTGGAACGTCGCCGACGCGCCCGCGGCGCGGGTGCCGCTGGCCCAGCAGGCGCGGCCGGTCGAGATCACCCGCAGGACGAGGTCGCCGTTCGGCTGCATGCGGACCAGGTAGTTGCCGTTACAGATCGCCTCGCCGGAGTTCAGCGCCCGCTTCTCGTTGAAGTTGGCGCCGATGCAGCCGGGTGCGGCGGCAGTCACCGTCGCCGGAGTCGTTGCCGTCGGCGACGATGCCGCGAAGCTCTGCTGACCGGCGCCCGCCAGCGCGACAGCGCCGAGAACCGTGGCCGTGATCTTCATCGCACGCATGGGAATCCCTCTCAGATGGTTGTCGTAGGCCCCGATCAGGGCCGCACATCCGAGGACGCTAGGGGCGCCGGCTTTCAAGTCTCTGTCAAACAGCGGTCAGCCAGTCAGCGCGCTGTGCCAGGCCTGGGCCGAGGGATCGGTGAGCGAGGCAACTTGATCGACCAGCACGCGGAGGCGCGCGGCATCGTCGGAGGCGGCGCGGTAGTCGGCGGCGAAGGGCAGGTCGAGGTTGTCGGGCGCGGTCTTCGCCAAGGCCTCGACGAGTTCGGTGAGCAGCTCGCGCTGCACGGCGCGGCGACGCTGGCGTTCGGGCGAGTTGAGGACGTGGAACATCCCGATGCCCTTGAGCAGCGCGATCTCGGCACGGGTGCCGTCGGGGACAACAAGGTCGGCGTCGTACCGAACAAGCCGGGAGCGCCGGCCGAAGCGCGCATGGGTGGACTGCTCGGCCGCCGTACAGAACCGTCCGATCAGCTGACTGGTCAGGTCCTTGAGCCCGCCGAGCGCGCGACGGCTGTCGTCGAACGGACCGGTCGGCCAGTACGGCAACGCGGTGAGCCGCGCCCATGCTTCGTCGAGCTGGGCGTCCTCGCCGTCCGGCAGATAGGCCTCGCGAACGGTTTCCCAGTACGGCGCACGCTCGGCTCCGACCCGGTCCAGATCGATGCTGTGAGCAACGATCCCGTCCTCGACGTCGTGCACCGAGTACGCGACGTCGTCGGCGAAGTCCATCACCTGCGCCTCCAGGCAGCGCTCGTCACCGAGCCCTTGCCGGAGCCACTCGAAGACGGCCAGGTCGTCGTCGTACACGCCGAACTTCCGTTGGCCCTCGCGCCGCGCCCAGGGGTACTTGGTCGCGGCGTCGAGGGTCGCGCGGCTCAGGTTGAGCCCCGCGCTGCGGCCGTCGGCGGTGAAGGCCTTCGACTCCAGCCGGGTGAGCAGGCGCAGGGTCTGCGCGTTGCCCTCGAACCCGCCGATGTCGGCCGCGATCTGGTCCAGCGCCCGCTCACCGTTGTGCCCGAACGGCGGGTGGCCGAGGTCGTGCGCCAGGCACGCGGCGTCGACGATGTCGGGATCGCAGCCGAGCGTGCCGGCCAGCTCGCGGCCGATCTGGGCGACCTCGAGGCTGTGCGTCAGGCGGTTGCGGACGAAGTCGTCACTGCCGGCCGTCGCCACCTGGGTCTTGGCCGCCAGGCGGCGCAGGCCGGCACTGTGCAGCACGCGCGCACGATCACGCGCGAAGGCCGTCCTCCCCGGCCGTTTGACCGGCTCGGGCACCCAGCGCTCGGCGTCGTGCTCGTCGTACCCCTCAGACTGCTTCCTCATCACAGTTCAAACTACTGGGCGGCACCGACATTCAGGCGAACGTCAGCCCCACCCTCCCTGAACCATGGTCTGGAACTTCCACCCGCCATCGGTCCTGAGCAGCAGGTCGCCGTACCGGATCGGCGTGGTGTTGCCGGCGTACGTCATCGTGCCGTCGCTGATCACGAAGACCAGCGCGTCGGACAGGAAGTGCGGCGTGCGCACGGTGTCCAGCTTGACGTCCTCCGCGCCGCCCATCACCTGGGCCATCTGCGCCAGGTACGCCTCGCGACTCGACTGCGTCGCCGAGCCGTGGCCCTGGCCGTCGTCGGTGACCTCGTTCAGCGGGAAGACCGCCAGCTCGGCCATCCCGTCGTAGTCCTTCGCCGCCGCCAGTGCGTCGTACTGCTCGAACCAGGCCAGCACGCTCGCGACGTCGGCCTCGGTCGGTTCAAAACCCGTCATCGAACCCCTCCTCGGATTAACTTCGTACAGTGTACCCAGTTTATCCGGGGAGCCAAACCTAGGTCATGCAGTAGCGCAGCCAGACGACACCGCCCTCGAAGATCTCGACGTTGGCCAGGCCGAGGTCGAGCCGGTCGGTGAACCCGCCCTGCCAGCGCGGACCTTCGCCGACGACCACTGGGTGGATCAGCAGGCTGAGCTCGTCGATCAGGCCTTGTTCGAGCAGTACGCCGAGCAGCGTGCCGCCGCTGTCGACGCGCACCACGCGCGCGTCGTGATGCTTGCCGAGCAGCTGCAGCGTCTCGTCGAGATCGACGCGTTCATAGCCGGTGATCAACTCGCGGGTCCGACTGTCGGGCGGGCGGGCCGGCGTCTGGTCGGCGTACAAGGCCAGTACGTCGGACCAGTGGCCGGTCGCGCGCAGACGGTCCCACTCGCGGACCCGCGCGCGGCTGTCGACGACGGCGAGCAGCGGGGCCTTCTCGCGAGGGCCTGGCTGTGGGGCCGATCTGATCGCCGATTCCTGGGCGAGGATCGTGTCCGCGCCGGTGAGCGTGACGTCCTCCTGCCAGAGGGTCGCCATCGCGTAGAACCGCGCCAGGTCCACGGCGAAACCGGCCGTCACGCCGTCGAGCGAGATTGCCAGATGACCCACCACATGTGGCCGCATGCTTCAGACCGTAGGCGGCGGCACCGACAATTTAGGGGTTGCAGAGACTCCTTTGCAGAGTATCCTCTGCAACATGCGGAAGATCGATGCACGGAGCCTGCGCGGCCTGGCCCATCCCCTGCGGATGACGATCCTGGAAGCGCTGGAGCTGGACGGGCCGGCCACGTCGAGCACGCTGTCGGCGCGCCTCGGGGAGAACACGGGCACGATCAGCTGGCACCTGCGGCTGCTCGCCGAGCACGGCTACATCGAGGAGGACACCGAGCGCGGCACGCGGCGCGAGCGGTGGTGGAGGGTGCCGCGGGGGCAGACGGTGCTGGATCCCTCGGAGTTCCGCGACGATCCGGAGACGAGCGGGGCGCTGCGGGTGTATCTGCAGCATCTGGTGCAGCGGTACTACGCGCGAGTGCAGGCGTACGTCGAGGAGAACTGGCCGGGCGAGTGGCAGCACGCGGCGGCGCTGTCGGACTGGCGCGACCTGCGGCTGGCGCCGGAGCAGTTGACTGCCTTGAACGACGAACTGGCGGCGGTGATCGATCGGTACAAGTCGGTCGAGCCGGGAGAGAACGCGAAGCCGATCATCGTCCAGCTCCAGTCGTTCCCGAGAGACCCGGACCAATGAGTCTCCTGCGGAGGCATCGGGACTTTCGATTGTTGTGGACCGGGGAGACGGCAAGCCGTTTCGGCACCGCGGTGTCCGGGGTTGCGATCCCGCTGGTTGCGATTTCGGTGCTCGATGCAACGACTTTCCAGGTCGGCCTCCTGACGGCGTTCGCCTGGCTGCCTTGGCTGGTGATCGGGCTCCCGGTCGGGGCCTGGGTCGATCGCCTCCCGCGTCGCCCGATCATGCTGACCGCCGCGGCGTCGTCGTTCCTGCTGCTCGCGCTGGTCCCGCTCGCCCACCTGGCCGAGCTGTTGACCGTCCACCTCCTGCTGGCGGCCGTCGTACTGACCGGCGTCGCCGCCGTCCTCTTCCAGACCGCCTACACGGCGTACCTCCCGACGCTGATCGACCCGGTCGACCACGCCGAGGGCAACGCCAAACTCCACGGCAGCGCCTCCGCCGCCCAGATCGCCGGCGCCGGCTGCGGCGGCCTGATCATCCAACTCGCCGGCCCGGTCAACGGCCTCCTGGTCGACGCCGCCACCTTCCTGGTCGCAGTCGCCTGCCTGGCCGCGATCCGCCACCGCGAACCACGCCGTACGCCGACCCTCCCCAGCGAACCATCTCCTACGCCGGTACGCCGCCTCACGATCAGCGCCGAGATCGGCGAAGGCCTCCGCCTGGTCGCGCAGGACGTCTGGCTCCGCACCCTCACACTCTTCGGCGCGGTCTCGAACCTGGCCCTGATGGGCTACCAGTCGATCGCCGTCGTCTTCCTCGTCCGCGAAGTCGGCCTCACCCCCGGCACAGTCGGCGCGCTCATCGCCGCAGCCGGCAGCGGCGGCATCATCGGCGCGTTCGCCGCCCGCCGCCTGATGACCCGCCTCGGCACCGCCCGCACCATCCTCGTCGCCGAACTAGGCCTGCCGACGCTCGCCCTACTCATCCCCCTGAGCACGATCAGCCCCTGGTTCTACCTGGCCGGCGCGTTCTCCATCGGCGTCGGCGTAGTCGCCGGGAACGTCATCAAGGCCACCTTCTACCAGTCCTACTGCCCACCAGCCCTGCTAGGCCGCCTGACCGCCACGTCCTCCTTCGTCAACTACGGCACCATCCCGCTAGGCGCTCTCCTGGGCGGCACCCTCGGCCAATTCCTCGGCCTCACGCCCGCCCTCTGGATCACCACCGCCGGCATCCCGCTGGCCGGCTTGGTCCTCCTCTGCTCCCCCATCCGCACCCGCCGAGACCTGCCCACACACCAGTACGACGTACTGCCGACGCGCGCCTAGCTCGCCGTCCCGCCCGACCGTCCATCGAGCGTTCCTGCGATACGCCGAAGTGCCGCCTGGACCTCCGACGATTCGCCCGACGGCGCCTCACCCAGAACCTGCGCGGCGACCTGCAGCGTCTCCTCGACCACCCCATCGAGCGGCGCCACAGCTTCCCGGATCCCTGGCCGCTCACCCGCCGTGCGCTCGTTCACCAGCAGCAGGTTCCACCGAGCCCGCTGCAACACCGCGGCAGCCGTCGGCAACGCCGACGTCGCGACAGCATCGGTGGCTGCCACCAGCACGGCACTCACCGCGTTCACGCGCTGGCGAACGGCCCACCTGCGGGAGACGAGCTGGCCCACCGCGACAGCCGCCAAGCAGGCGATGAGAGTCTCCAGGAGCCGCGTCCACACCAGCGTCAGCGGGTTCGGGAACGGCCCGGCCGCGTCGACCAGCAGCACGGCGAGCGGGGTGATGAAGACCATCGCGAGGGCGAAGTTGCGGACGACGGCTAGTTCGATGACGTAGGTCAGTACGGCGAGGATGAGCGCCAGCCAGACGCCCCGCGGGTGGATGAGCACCAGCACCCCGGCGAGCAGACAGCCGACCGCCGTACCGACGCCGGTGAGCAGTGCTCGTCGGTCGGCGCTGAGTGCGAAGGTTCCCTGCGTGAGGATCGCGGCGGCGACCGTCATCGCCCACGCGGGCATCGGCAACTGAAATGCCAAGGACAGCCCTCCGGCGACCAGTACGGCGATGCCTACGCGGAGAGCCATCAGGGGAACGGCCGAGTGCGGCAGCAGTCGGAGTTCATGCGGAAGTCCGCGGACGCCCAGCCATGGGCCGTTGGGCAACGCGGCCGTCATGGTCGGCGGCGGGGCGGCGACCGGGCCGTGCTTGATCGCGGTGCGGATCGCGACGGCGATTCCTGTGAGGAGCGTGGCGAACAGGCTGACGACGGCGACGCCGAGGATCCATGAGCCGCCCTTCGCGGCGGGCAGCGTCGTACCGACCGCGCACACCAGGACGAACATCAAGATGCCCGGCTGGCGCGCCCCGAGCACTCGGCACACGACGGTGACGACGACAGCCCACAGGGCAGTCACGACGACCGCGAGTACTGGATGGCCGGACGTCGCGACGCCGACCGCAAGCCCGGCCGTCACCCCCACCGCAGCGGTGCTGACGACCGCGAGCTCTTGCCGAGCCGTGCCGTGATCGCCGTACAGGGCTGCCAGTGCGCCCATGCTCGCGACCAACCCCACGGCCCCTTGTCCAACGGCCTGCCCGACCACGATCGGCAGCGCGGTGGACACCGCAGCCACACCGCCGTACAGGCTGCGGTCGGGACCAGGATTCAGCGCCACCAAGGGCGCGATCCATCCCCTCATGCGGGCACCATAACAGCGGATCCACGCCCCGCGATCCCTTCGAACCGGCGACTTCCCGCCACCTCGACGCATACGATCGCTCGAACCCATCACTGTGGAATGAGGAGTCTGTGACCGATCCCCGAGCTCTCGACGAAGCGGCCGCGGTGATGTGCCTGGCGGTGGTCGCGCAGGTACAGCCCGATCAGCTCGGGCTGCCGACGCCGTGCAGCGAGTGGACGTTGGGCGAACTGCTCGCCCACCAGGTCGCCGAGAACCGCGGCTTCGCGGCGAACATCATCAACCCGCCCGGCGCGATCAACCGCGAGATCTGGCGGCCCGGGCAGCCGGAGACGGCGCTGGACGCGTTCGCGGAGTCCGTGAACCTGGTGACCGGCGCATTCCGCGTCGCCGAACTGGACGCACCGGTCGAGGTCCGCGAGTTCGGCGTCTTCCCGGCCCGTACGGCGATCACGATGCACTTCGTCGACTACCTGGCGCACGGCTGGGACATCGCGAAGGCGATCGGCCTCGACGACCCGATCCCGCCGCAGCTTGCGGAAGCGGCGATCCGGTACGCCGACGCGATCCCCAAGGACAGGCCGGCCGGCAGCTCCTTCGCCCCGGTCCTGGAGACCGCCGACGACGTGTCGCCCAGCGACCGTTTCCTCACGCTGACCGGGCGCGACCCGGCGTGGACTGCTGCGCGGACCTGACCGTCCAGCGGCTCACGAACAAGTACCGGCCACCGACCGGGGGCCGGTACTTGTTCGACTCAGGCCGCCACCGACAAGGTCGGCGACCACGCGGGTCTCAGGCCGCCACCGACAAGGTCGGCGACCACGCGGGCCTCAGGCCGCCACCGACGAGGTCGGCGACCATGAGCGCCCTCAGATGTCGCGGAACGTCTCGATCGACGCGCCCAGCGAGTTGAGCCGCGTCGCCAGATCCTCGTAACCACGGTTGATCACGTACACCGACCGCAGCACCGAGGTCCCCTTGGCGGCCATCATCGCGATCAGCGTGACGACGGCCGGGCGCAGCGCCGGCGGGCACATGATCTCGGCGCCGGAGAAGTGCGTCGGGCCCTCGACCATCACGCGGTGCGGGTCGAGCAGCTTGACGCGGCCGCCGAGCTTGTTCAGGTCGGTCAGGTAGATCGCGCGGTTCTCGTAGACCCAGTCGTGGATCAGGGTCTGGCCGGTCGCCGTCGCCGCGATCACCGCGAAGAACGGCAGGTTGTCGATGTTCAGCCCGGGGAACGGCATCGGGTGGATCTTGTCGATCGGCGCGTGCAGCGTCGACGGACGGGTGGTCAGGTCGACGAGCCGGGTCCGGCCGTTCTCGGCCAGGTACTCCTCGGAGCGGCTGTAGTCCAGGCCCATCTCCTCCAGCAGCGCCAGCTCGATCTCCAGGAACTCCACCGGCGCGCGCCGGATGGTGATCTCCGAGCTGGTGACGATCGCCGCGGTGAGCAGGCTCATCGCCTCGATCGGGTCCTCGGACGGCGCGTAGTCGACGTCGACGTCGATCTCCGGCCGGCCGTGCACGGTCAGCGTGGTCGAGCCGACGCCGTCGATCTTCACGCCGAGCAGGTCCAGGTAGAAGCAGAGGTCCTGAACCATGTAGTTGGACGAGGCGTTGCGGATCACCGTCACGCCGTCGTACCGGGCGGCGGCCATGATCGCGTTCTCGGTCACGGTGTCGCCGCGCTCGGTCAGGACGATCGGCTTGCCCGGTGTGATGGCCCGGTTGACCACCGCGTGGTACTCCCCCGCGGTCGCCTTGATCTCCAGGCCGAACGGGCGCAGCGCGGACATGTGCGGCTCGACGGTCCGGGTGCCGAGGTCGCAGCCACCGGCGTACGGCAGGGCGAAGGTGTCCTCGCGGTGCAGCAACGGTCCGAGGAACATGATGATGCTGCGGGTACGACGGGCAGCCTCGGCGTCCATGCCGCCGAGGTTCAGGTGCTCCGGCGGGACGATCTCCAGGTCGCCGGCGTCGTTCAGCCAGGTGGTTTTCACGCCGATCGAGTTCAGGACCTCGAGCAGCCGGTTGACCTCTTCGATGCGCGCGACCTTGCGCAGGGTGGTGCGGCCCTTGTTCAGCAGGCTGGCGCACAGCAGCGCGACGCCGGCGTTCTTGGACGACTTGACGTCGATCGATCCGGACAACTGCCGGCCACCTGCGACACGGAGGTGGACCGGACCGCCACCGAGAGAGACAATCTCGGAGTCGAGTGCTTCGCCGATCCGGGCGAGCATCTCGAGAGTGAGGTTCTGATGACCCTTTTCGATCCGGTTGACAGCACTTTGGCTGGTGCCGAGCACATCGGCGAGCTGGGTCTGCGTCCAGCCGCGGTGCTTACGGGCGTCCCGGATCAGGTTGCCGATCCGGCTCAGGTAGTCATCGGTCATGCGCCGGACCTTATCTCACATGTGAGATACCCCTGCACCGACCCGCCGCTCACAGGGTAGCCAATATCACGCCGCACCGACCGGCCACCCCCGGTAGAACGTCCGCCCCTTACAGTTAGCGCCACCCCGCCGCCGCCATCGGAGAGGACCAGCAGATGCCCGACGACGTCAGCACCGCCGCCGGTGTGACCGAGTTCGAGGCCGAGTCCTGGCCTCTCGAAGCAGCCGCCGACAGCCTCGCGCAGGTGATCGAGGGCTTCCACAACGGCGACACCCGCCCGCTGGTGATCGGTGACGGCGACCAGCCGGTGCTGGTCGTGCTGGCGATCGCGGACCTGGCCGACTTCCGCGCCCGGATCGCCGAGCTGCTCGGCAACCCGGTCGACGCCGGCTGGCTGCGGTACTACCTGCGCTCGAACTTCGACATGAGCTCGGAGACCCTGGTCGAGCAGCTCGGTGTCGACACCGACCACGGGCTCAGCTCGCTGGCCAGCCAGGTGAACGTCGAGCAGGCGGCTGTCCTGCTGCCCGACCACCTGCGTCGCACCGAGGCCGGCGGGAACCCGCTGATGCTGATCGGCGACGGCATGCTCGCGACCGCCGCGCTGATCGCCTTCCCGGCGTTCTCCGTGCTGCTCGCGATGGAGGGCGGCAGCACCGAGGAGGACGACTCCTGCGCGCACGACGAGGAGGAGAAGCCGACCACGCCGCTCGAGGTACTCGCCGAGCGGCTCGGCCCGATCTCCACGCAGCTGGTCGCGCAGATCAACGCCGGCCGTGAGCCCGGGCTGCCGAAGTACGACCTGCACTTCGAGGACGACCTGATCGAGCACCTGCGCGGACTCGAGGAGCGCGCGCAGAAGGCCCCGAACGGCGGCGCCCACGAGGAGCTGTCCGAGCTGCTGCACCAGTTCGACCAGATGCGCAGCGGGCTGATGAGCGACGACGAGGACGAAGAGCTCAGCGAAGCGCCGTACCTGGAGATCGACGACCTGGCCGCTGCGCTGCCGCAGGTGCGCGACAGCTTCCGCGGCGGCGCCGACGACCCGTACCTGATCGGCGTCGACGGACACCCGCTGGCCGGGCTGATCTCCTACGACCTGTACGAGATGCTGCAGCAGGTCTCGGTCGACATGGACGGCACCGACGACGCGCCGGTGCTGCCGCTGCCGAGGCCGCGCTGGGAGAGCGGGCCCGAGCTGGTCCCGTTCGAGGCCGCGCTCGAGGTCTGCGGCGCCGTCCTCGAGGACATCAAAGGCGGCACCGGCACCCTGCTGTTCATCGAGGACGACGGCGGCGAGCCGGAGCTGGTGCTCGGCCCGCTCAGCTGGTTCTGGGCGTACGTCGACTACCTGGACCTCGAGGCCGCGGAAGCCTAAGCAGTGAAGACCTGGTTCCACTCCTTGAGCGTGGCCAGCTCGTACACCCCGGCCGGGGTGTACGGGTCCTTCGCCAGGATGTCGCGCATCTCGGCCTCGTCCGCGACGTCGTAGATCAGCAGCGCGCCGGACTCGTCGGCGAACGGTCCGGCCTCGACGAGCTTGCCGGCTTCCTTGAGGGAAGCCAGGTAGTCCCGGTGGGCCGGTCGGACCTGCATCCGCGCCTCGGAGTCGGACGCGTCGAACTTCAGCTGCACAGCGAAGATGGCCATGCCCGCAACTCTACTAGAGCGCGCGAAAACCCAACCAGACAAGGGAATTTGGTGCGGGAAGGGAGTCACGAGCCGCCACAGCGGCTGGTTCGAGTCAGACCCGAAAGTCGACGTGTGATGCCCTTCCCGCCCGGCTATCTTGGACTGCCGGATCAGCCCAACGCAAGAGGTTGGTGAAGACGATTTGCTGCGGTCAGCAGCGTCAGGTAACGCTTAGTGACCGAACCGCCGGATGCCTCGATCAAGGCCCGGATACAGCTGTACAGACCGTCACGCGCCTGGTCTGTCAAGGCCCGATGCCCCGAATACGACGACAACAAATCCAGGTACTGGGCCGCCGAATAGGTCAGCTCCCACTCGTACCGACGGACCTGCGCCGGCTCGAACCGCCCGGAGGCCGCGATCTCGTCCTCGTCGCCCGTAATCGAGTCCCCTGTCGGCATAACGCTCCGGTCGGCGTCGTCGGTGAACCGCTCGTAGCAACCCCGGACCTCGGTCCAGAACTCCGAGCTCCCACCGGCGACGTGATGCGTCGACACCACAGCCAGTACGCCGCCCGGCCGCAACGCGTCGGCCGCCTTGCCGACGCGGGTCGCGGGGTCGAGCCAGTGGAACGCCGTCGCCGACAGCACCAGGTCGAACCGCTCGGCCGGCAGCGGCCAGGTGTCGAAGTCCGCGACGATCACCTCGAGCTCGGGCAGCTTGTCGCGTGCGATCCCACCGAGCGCCGGACTCAGCTCTACGGCCTTGACCGACCAGCCGCGCCGCACCATCGGCACGGTCGCCTGCCCGGTCCCGCAGCCGATCTCCAGCACCCGCGGCCGCGCGACCGGTCCGAGCCTCCGCGCGACCTCGTCGTACATCCTGATCGGGTACGACGGCCGCACGCGGTCGTACAACTCCGCGTCCTCGCCGAACGTCTCCCGCAACTCCAACCGCCCCATGCGAGCAGGCTAGCGCGCGGAGGGCGTCGTACGGACTGTGTACGACGCCCGTGCCCGCGATCAGTCGAGGGTGGCGCGGCCCGCCTCCAGGCGGGCGACCGGGATGCGGAACGGCGAGCAGGAGACGTAGTCCAGTCCGACCTCGTGGAAGAAGTGGATGCTGTCCGGGTCGCCGCCGTGCTCGCCGCAGATGCCGAGCTTGAGGTCCGGGCGGGTGGCCCGGCCGCGCTCGACGCCCGTGCGGACCAGGCTGCCGACGCCCTCGCGGTCGATCGACTCGAACGGCGAGACGGCGAAGATGCCCTTCTCCAGGTAGCGCGAGAAGAACGACCCCTCGACGTCGTCGCGACTGAAGCCCCAGGTCGTCTGGGTCAGGTCGTTGGTCCCGAAGGAGAAGAAGTCGGCGGCTTCAGCGATCTGATCCGCGATCACCGCGGCCCGCGGCAACTCGATCATCGTGCCGATCGGGGTGGTCCACTCCACGCCGGACGCCTCGGCGACCTCGTTCAGCACGCCTTCGACCTCGTCACGCGCCAACTGCAGTTCCTGGATCGCACCGACCAGCGGGATCATGATCTCCGGCCGCGGATCCTTGCCGGCCTTCCGCAGCTCGGCCGCCGCGGAAGCGATCGCCCGCACCTGCATCGCGAACAGCCCGGGAATCATCAGCCCGAGCCGTACGCCGCGCAGCCCGAGCATCGGGTTCTGCTCGTGCAGCCGCTGGACCGCGGCCAGCAGCTTGACGTCGTGCCCCGGCTCCTCGCCGCGCTCCTTGGCCAGCGCGACCTTCACCGCGAGGTCCTCCATCGACGGCAGGAACTCGTGCAGCGGCGGGTCGATCAACCGGATCGTCACCGGCAGCCCGTCCATCGCCTCCAGCAGCTCCAGGAAATCCCCGCGCTGCAAGGGCTCCAGCTCGGCCAGCGCCGCGTCCCGCTCGGCGTCGTTCTCGGACAGGATCAACCGCTCGACCGACTCCCGCCGCTCGCCGAGGAACATGTGCTCGGTCCGGCACAGACCGATGCCCTGGGCACCGAACCGCCGAGCCCGCGCCGCGTCGTCAGCGGTGTCCGCGTTCGTCCGTACGCCGAGCCGCCGGATCTCGTCGGCATGCGTCATCAACCGGTGCACCGCCGCCACCAACTCGTCCCCGGCGTCCGGCGCGAGTGACCCCTCGAAGTACTGCACGACCGGCGACGGCACGACCGGTACCTCGCCGAGGAACACCTCACCGGTGGTCCCGTCGATCGAGATCATCTCGCCCGGCCCGAACGTCGTCCCGTTCACGGTGACCTTCTCGGCCGCGACGTTGACGTCGAGCTCGTCGGCGCCACACACGCAGGTCTTGCCCATCCCCCGCGCGACCACGGCCGCGTGGGACGTCTTGCCGCCGCGACTGGTCAGGATCCCCTGCGCCGCGATCATCCCGTGCAGGTCGTCGGGGTTCGTCTCCCGGCGTACCAGAATGACCTTCTCGCCACGGTCAGCAGCCTCGACAGCGGCGGCCGAGGTGAACACGACCTTGCCGGAGGCGGCGCCCGGCGAAGCCCCGATCGCCTTGGTGATCAGCTCCTTCGACGCGTCGGAGTCGAACCGCGGGAACATCAACTGCGCGAGCTGCGCGCCCTTGACCCGCTTGAGCGCCTCGTCGGTGTCGATCATGCCCTCGTCGACCAGGCTGGTCGCGATCCGGAACGCGGCCGCCGCGGTCCGCTTGCCGACGCGGGTCTGCAGCATCCACAGCTTGCCGCGCTCGACGGTGAACTCGATGTCGCACAGGTCCTTGTAGTGGCCTTCGAGCGTGGCCATGATCTCCATCAGCGCGTCGTACGACGTCTTGTCGATCTGCTCGAGATCGGCCAGCGGCACGGTGTTGCGGATGCCGGCCACGACGTCCTCGCCCTGCGCGTTCTGCAGGTAGTCGCCGTACACGCCGGGCTGGCCGCTGGACGGGTCACGGGTGAACGCGACGCCGGTGCCGGAGTCCATGCCGAGGTTGCCGAAGACCATCGAGCAGACGCTGACCGCGGTGCCGAGGTCGGCCGCGATCCGCTCCTGGCGGCGGTAGAGGATGGCGCGCTCGGAGTTCCACGAGCCGAACACCGCCTCGGTCGCCAGGTCCATCTGCTCGCGCGGGTCCTGCGGGAAGTCGCGGCCGGTGTGCTCACGGACGGCGGCCTTGAAGTTGTCGACCAGCGCCTTGAGGTCGTCGGCGTCCAGGTCGAGATCGTTCTTGGTGCCCTTGGCCTGCTTGGCCGCCTCGATCGCGTCCTCGAAGACGTCGCCTTCCATGCCCAGCACGGTTTTGCCGAACATCTGGATCAGCCGCCGGTAGGCGTCCCAGGCGAAGCGGGCGTTGCCGGACTGGTGCGCGAGGCCGTTCACCGAGTCGTCGTTCAGGCCGACGTTGAGGACGGTCTCCATCATGCCGGGCATCGACACGGCAGCTCCGGAGCGGACCGAGACGAGCAGCGGGTCGTCGGCCTGGCCGAGCTTCTTGCCCATCTTCTGCTGCAGCGCGTCGACGTGATGGTCGATCTCGTCAGCCAGCTCCGCGGGCACCGAACCGGTGGCCAGGTAGACCTTGCAGGCCTCGGCGGAGATGGTGAAGCCGGGAGGCACCGGCAGCCCGATGTTGGTCATCTCGGCCAGGTTCGCCCCCTTGCCACCGAGGAGCTCCTTCATGTCCTTGTTGCCTTCAGCGAAGTCGTAGACGAGTTTCGGCACAGTCACTCCCAGGTGTTCGAGCGATGCGGGAAAGGGCGCGGCATGGTGACCGCTGGCCCGTCGACTCCGGTGGCGGGGGCGTTTTTTCAGAGTAAGCCCAAAAACCAGTCCACTTGAACACTGGTCTCACGTTGAGACCGTGACTCTCCCCACACGGGAATCGGCGGAAAACCCTTACCACGTTGACAACGCAGGACATCGAGACGTTTTTCCGTCGAAACGCCGAAGCAGGGTGTCACCCACCTTCGAGGTGGGTACACACCCTGCTTCGGGGTCTGTCCGAGCTCAGAGCTTGCGGCGCGTCCTCAGGTAGTCACCGACCACCGCGGCACCGAGGCCGTCGGCGTCCGGCGCGAGCACGCGACCGCCGCTGCGGCGCGCGAGCAGATCGACGAACTTCTCCAGCCGCGGGTCGTCGCCGAGCCGGAAGACGGTCAGCGACGCACCGAGCTTGGCGAGCCGGTCCACCTCGAAGATCGTCTTGCGCAGCGTCGCCGGCTCCGGCGGGTACGAGAACTCCGCCGTACCGTCCGGCTCCAGGTGAGCCGTCGGCTCCCCGTCCGTCACCATCAGTACGACGGGTTGCGCGTCCGGGTGCCGCCGGAGGTGCCGGCCCGCGAGCAGCAGCGCGTGGTGCGCGTTGGTGCCCTGCTCCCAGGTGCCTTCGAGCCCGATGAGCTGCGGCAGCTCCACCACCCCGGCGTACCGGCCGAAGGTGATCAGCTGGAGCGCGTCGTTGCGGTAGCGGGTCGAGATGAGCTGGTGCAGCGCGAGCGCCGTCCGCTTCATCGGGAGCCAGCGGTTCTCCTGGACCATCGACCAGGAGGTGTCCACCAGCAACGCGACCGCGGCGCGGGCCCGGTGCTCGGTCTCGGCGATCTCCACGTCGCCCACGTCGAGCTTCACCCGGCCAGTGGTCCCAGCGGTCCGCAGTACGGCGTTGCGCACGGTCTTCGGCACGTCCCAGGCCTGGGTGTCGCCGAACTGCCACTGGCGAGTCGATCCACTCAACTCCCCCGCGGCACCGGCCGACGCGGACTCCCGCTCGCCCGACTGCCCACGAGCAGCCCGCAGTACGTCGGACAGCGCGGTCTGCCCGAGCTGCCGCAGTGCCTTCGGCGACAGCCGCAGCGCGCCGTCCGGAGCACGCTCCAGCAGGCCCTGGTTGCGCAGCTCGCGCTCCAACTCACTCAGCCGCCGAGCGTCGACCGTCGCCTCGTCCCCGAGCTGCCGGGTCAGGGCATCCAGATCGATGTCCTCCAACCGAGCACCCGGGTAGGACTGCGACAGCTGCTCAGCCAACGCGTCCAGCTCGGCCAGGTCGTTCATCGCCTTCGCACCCTCGGCCAGGCCGAGCGGGTCGTCGCCGCTCATCCGCTCACCGGAGTACCAGTCCTCGCCCGGCCGCAGCGCCTGCAGCTGCGAATCCAGTTGCGACAACTGCTGCGACAGCTCAGGACTGCCGAACGCCTGCTGCGAGAGCTGGGCCAATTCGGCTCGCTGCTCCGGCGTCATCGAGTTCATCATCCGTTGCGCCGCGGCTGCTCGCCGGGCCAGCGCGTCGATGAGCTCGTCGACGGTCCGCGGGTTCTCCGGGAAGAACTCGCCGTGCTTGGCCATGAACTGCTCGAACAGCTGGTCCACGTCCGGCCGGTCCTGCGCGTGCGCGGCCAGCAGGGCGTTGAGATCGGCCAGCATCTCGTTGACCCGCGCAACGTCCTCGGGTGTCGTGTTCTGCAGGGCCTCCTTCATGCCCTCGAAGCGCGACCCGAGCAGCTCCTTGCCGAGCAGCTCGCGGATCTCCTCGTACTTCTGCCGCGCCTGAGGTGACTGCCAGTCGTACTCCGCCAGCTCCCGTACGGCGGCCGCCGTACCGGCCGGAAGCGCGTCGAGCTGCGCCTCCCGGAACCGGGCGTCGTCGGACGGGTTCGGGAACAGGTCGTGCCGCTCGGCCTCCAGCGCTTCGTCGAGCAAGCGCTGGACGTCGCGCAGAGTGCCTTCGAGGTTGTGCCGGGACTGGATCTCCCGTCGCCGCTCCCAGAGCCGGCGGGTGAGATCGTCCAGGCCTTGCGTGTTCCGGGTGCCGCGGCGGAGCAGCTCCTCCAGCGCGGACCGCGGCGACGAGCCGGCCATCACGTCCTGGCCGAGCTCGTCCAGCGCGTCCCGCAGATCCACCGGCGGCGCCAGCGGATCAGGCCCTTCGTGCCAGGGCCCGTACGACCAGCCTTCGGGAATCGCAGCGGTCATCTCAGCCCTCCTTCCGGGCTCGTCGACAGCACGTCAGGCCCCGTAGACCGTCGTGTCGTCGTCGGCGTCCTTGGCCAGTCGCTTCGACAGGTAGAGCGCCTCCAGAGCGAGCTCCACGGCGGCCGCGATCCGGCCTGGCGAGTCGTCCGGCTCGACGCCCGCGCGAGCAGCGACGTCGTGCAGCACCGGCAGCTCGGGGAGAGCAGACAGTACGTCGCGGCCAGGAATCCGCTCGCCGGTCGTCACCAAGTGGCCCTCGGCAACGGCATTCGCCAGCGGCGTCAGGTCCAGCCCGGCGAACCGCTCCCGCGCCGTGTCGGCCACCGATCGACGCAGCAGGTACTCCAGCAGTTCGACCTCCCGGCCCTCTTCGCCCGGCTCGAACTCCAGCTTGCCCCGCAGTACGGCGGGCACCGCGTCCAGATCGACCGGTCGCGCAACGGCCGGCTCCTCACCGGTGATCGCACTACGCCGCAGCGCGGCAGCCGCAACGGTCTCAGCCGCCGCGACAGCGAACCGCGCGGACACACCCGACCGCTGGTCGATCGCCGTCGACTCGCGCAGGTGCCGGACGAACCGCGCCAGCACCTCCAGCAGCGGCTCCCCGACCTCGGCGGTCAGGTGCGCCTCCTGCCGGACGACGTCCACCTCGGCATCGACGTCGAGCGGGTAGTGGGTCCGGACCTCGGCGCCGAAGCGGTCCTTCAGCGGCGTGATGATCCGGCCGCGGTTGGTGTAGTCCTCGGGGTTGGCCGTTGCCACCAGCAACACGTCCAGCGGCAGCCGGAGCGTGTAACCGCGGACTTGGATGTCGCGCTCCTCCATCACGTTCAGCAGCGCGACCTGGATCCGCTCGGCCAGGTCGGGCAGCTCGTTGATCGCGACGATCCCCCGGTGCGCCCGGGGAACCAGGCCGAAGTGGATCGTCTCGGGGTCACCGAGGCTGCGGCCCTCGGCGACCTTGACCGGGTCGACGTCGCCGATCAGGTCACCGACCGAGGTGTCCGGCGTCGCCAGCTTCTCGGCGTACCGCAGGTCGCGGTGCAGCCAGGTCACCGGCAGGTCGTCGCCGAGCTCGGCGGCCCGGCGTTTCGACGCGGGCGTGATCGGGTCGAGCGGGTGCTCGGGCAGCTCCGCCCCCTCGATCACAGGCGTCCACTCGTCGAGCAGCCCGATCAGCGTGCGCAGCAGGCGCGTCTTGCCCTGCCCACGCTCACCGAGCAGCACGACGTCGTGCCCGGCGAGCAGCGCCCGCTCGAGCTGGGGAATCACGGTTCGGGAGAACCCGACGATGCCGGGCCACGGGTCGTCGCCGGCGCGCAGCTTGGTCAGCAGGTTGTCGCGGATCTCGGCTTTGATGGTGCGGGGAAGGTAACCGGCGGCGCGAAGCTCGCCGGCCTTCCGGGGAAGGTCAGCAGGTGCACTAGTCACTCTGACGACGTTAGCTCGCTCACCCCAGGAAAGGCTCGGGATTTCACCTGTTGAGGTAGGCATCCAACAAGGCTGCACCGTGCAACATTGCTCTCGTACGCCGATCATGCGCTGCTCTCCGCTCGGCAACGGCTGCTCTGAGCGCCTCCGTACTCCCCGTACGGCGAAGTCCCTCGAGCACCGGCCGGATCTGGTCGAAGCCGTACCGGCCCTGCCGCAGCATGTGGATGATCCGCGCGTCCCGGACCTGACCGGGCTGGTAGCGGCGGTAGTTCGTCCCGCGCTCCCGGGCCGGCATGAGCAGCCCGGCGGCCTCCCAGACGCGCAGCGCGGAGGTCCTGATCCCGAGCTGATGGGCCAGCTCGCCGACGCGCAGCGGCGGGCCTGAGACCGGCTGGCCATCGAGGAACTGCTCGGCTGCCGCACCGAGTGCCTCACTCGCTGTGTCGGTCGCTCGCCGTTGTTCGTGCAGCTCGGCGTGGCTCTGGTCGATCACGCGGAGTGCGAGCTCGATGTCGCCGTCATGGACTGCGCGCATGATCAGTTGCGAGCTCTCGGCACCGAATCCCGGGGCGAGTGCGCGATAGGTCAGCAACGCGTCGAGGTGCTGCTCGTCGTACTGGCGATAGCCGGACTCGGTCCGCGGAGCCTCGGGCAGTACGCCGGCCGCTTCGTAGTTGCGGATCAGCTGGGTCGACACCCCGACCCTGCGGGCGAGATCGACCGGGCGCAGGCTCATCCCTGGACTCGCGGCGTGACGCGGCCGGAGGTGAACAAGTACGCCGGCCGGAAGGTGATCGGCGTCCACGGCTGGTCGTCGGAATCGCGCAGGACGAAGTGGTCGCCGTCGAGCGGCTCGGTCGGCAGCAGCTCGAACTCGTGCACCGGCTCCTCGGCGAACGCCAGCCGATCGCCGGTCGCCTGGTAGGTGAGCACGAGCTTCCCGTCGCGCCGCTCGACTTCCATCGCGACACTCTCCCGGGCGTATCGCCCCAAGTGCCGACCACCGAAGCCTGCACCGGTCTCTGCCGCGCCGCCCTCTGCCACCCCGGCCTCTGCTTGCCCGGCCTCTGCTTGCCCGGCCTCTGCTTGCCCGGCCTCTGCTTGCCCGGTCGGCGCAGCCGGCTCGGGCGCGGGCGGCACGCCCACACCGGTGTAGTGCGCGAAGACCTCCGTCGCCAGCTCGTCGAACAACGCCGGCGCCTTGCCCGAGTTCGTCAGCAGGCAGAACGCGATCCTCGCCTCCGGATCGATCCGCAGGAACGCGAGCTGCGAGATCGTCGACCCGTCGTGCCCGAACAGTCGCCGCCCTTCCCAGTCGTACAACCGCCAGGCCAGCCCGATCTCGGCGACTCCGCCGGTCCCGCCCGGGTAGTCGACCTGCGGCTCGCGCATCTCGGCGTACTGGTCGAGATGCAGCTGCGCGAACTTCAGCAGGTCCTCGGCCGTCGACGTGATCAGGCCGGCCGGCCCGATGCTGCGCGGCAGCTGCCAGGTCGACACGACGGAGCCGTCGCTGGCCAGATGCCCGACCGCCGCGCAATGCAGGATCGCCTCCTCCGGCAGCGTCACCGTCGCGGTGAGTCCGAGCGGCTCGATCAGCCGGGCCCGGAGCGACTCGTCCCAGGTCCGGCCGTCGAGCACCTCGATGATCCGGCCGAGCAGCACGAACCCGGCGTTGCAGTACGAGTACGCCGTACCGGGCTCGAACAGTTGCGGTACGTCGGCCAGCAGCGCGACGTACCGCTCGACGCAGTCGTCACCGCGTCCGGTGTCGGTGAACACGTCGCCGTCGATCCCGCTGGTGTGCGTCAGCAGGTGGCGGACAGTGATCCGCTCGTCGATCGATGCCTCAGGCAACAGTTTGACCACCGCGTCGTCCAGCGCGACCTTGCCCTCGGCCGCCAGCTGGACGATCATCGTCGCCGTCCAGGGCTTGGTCACCGAGCCGATCTGGAACACCGAGTCGGCCGTCGTCTCGATGCCGGTCCGCCGGTTCAGCACGCCGTACGGCGCGATCGTCTGCTCGCCGTCGACCCACACACCGAGCACCGCGCCCGGTACGTCGTACTTCGCGGCCAGGTGCGTCAGTCTCGCGGTCCAGTCAGGCACGAGGCCAAACTACTTGCCCTTGGTCAGCTCCTCCAGCGCGGCCCGGACGCCGTCGCGCGCGGCCTCCTCGGACAGGCCGAGCTGGTTCAGCACCTTGGCCGCGATGCCGCCCGGGTAGTTGTAGAAGGCGAGCAGCAGATGCTCGGTGCCGATGTAGTTGTGGCCGAGCAGCAGGGCCTCCTCGGTCGCGTAGCCGATCACGTGCGAGGCGCGCGGGGTCATCGGGAGCTCATCGCTGGTTGCCTCGGCGGCAGCCGTTGGCGGGGCCTCGGCGTCGATCGCGGCCAGGACGTCGTTCTCGGTGAGGCCGGCCTCGATCATCAGCAGCGTGGCGACCGACTGCGGCTCGGTGAACAGCCCGAGCAGCAGGTGCTCGGTGCCGACGAAGCCCTGCCCGCGCTCACGAGCGATGCCGGAGGCGGCCTGGATGACCACCTTCGTCCGCAGCGTGAACCGTTCGAGGTCGAGCTTGACCGGCCAGGAGTCCGAGAACCGCTTGTGCGCGGCCTGCTTGCTGACGCCGAGCACCGCGCTGATCTCGACCCACGACTTGCCCGAACTGCGGGCGCGATCGACGAAGTAGCCGAGCGCAGCGTCGGAGGTCGCGGTCAGATCGGTGATCGTGCTGGACGCGGTCGCGAGTTGGTCCAGTACGTCGTCGTTGCCGGTGTCGGTGCGGATGGTGTCGATGAGTTGCTGCAGATCAGGTCCAGGAGTCATGCGTCAACCTTAGGTTGACAAGCCGTGTGCGTCAACCCCAGGTTGACGATCAGCACTCGTGCCGGACGAAGTCCGTCAGCGCCCACCCGGTACTCCCGTCACCGAGCCGCACATGCACCCACGAGTCCCCGTCCCGCGGCGCAATCGGCGTGAGGTGATCCCCTTGATAAACAGTCGCCACCACCGTTCGACTACGAGGAGCATCCCGAACCGTCGCATCCTCAGCACAAACGGTCAGCTGGTCATTTTCCTTGCCTTGGGCAAGCATTGACGCACCGACGCCGACCGCGAGGAGCACTGGTGCGGCAACGGCAGCTACTTTCACCAGCCACCGAGACCAACCAGCTTTTACTACGGTCTGCGGGCCGACTGCCGCACGAACGGCGTCCGCGAACTCGGCCGCACTCGCGTACCGATCAGCTGGATCCTTCGCCATCGCTCGCGCGACCACCGCATCGAATGCCGCCGGTACGCCGTACTGGCTTGGCTGCGGCGCCGGGAGGATTGCTACGGCGTACGCGAGTTCCGGCAGCGTCTTTCTGTCGTACGGGAGCAACCCCGTGAGCAGCGAGAACAGCGTGCCGCCCAGCGCGTAGACGTCGGCAGCAGCTGCCACCGGATCGCCTCGCCACTGCTCCGGCGCCATGTACGCGACCTTGCCCGCCATCGCGCCCAGCGGCGGGCCGGCGGGCGCGTCCGACCGAAGCCAATCCGACCCACCGGTGAGATCAAATCCGGTGCTCGACTCCAAGCTCACCAACTGCCGAGCGACCCCGAAGTCCCCGACCAACGGCCGCCCGTTGTCGAGGATGATGTTGGCCGGCTTGAGATCCCGGTGGATCACCCCGGCCTCGTGCATCGCATGCACCGCGTCGGCCACCGACGCGAGGAGCTCGGCCGCCTCGGCAGGCTCCAGCGGACCCTCATCGGCCAGCCGCCGCTGCAGATCCGGCCCGCTCAGCCGGTCCATCACCAGCCACGCGTTGTTCCCGTCGCCGCCGACCTCCTGCACGCGGACCACGCCCGGGTGCACCACCGCCGCGGCCGCCCGCGCCTCGCGACGCAGCCGTTCGCGGTACTGCGGGTCGACCAGCTCGGGATGCACCACCTTGACCGCGACGCGCTGCCCGTCGGCCAGCCGGTTCGCGTCGTACACCACCCCTGTCGCGCCCGCACCCAGCGGCTCCGCGAGGCGGTAGCCAGGTACCTCGACGATCACGGCTCGCACACTAACCCGCACTCTCCGAGGTGGGAAGGCTCTGCGATGCCAGCTCCACCAGGGGTGCCAGCTGTGCCACCTCGACCAGCACCTGCCGGCGGAACTCCTCCAGATTCCCCGAGTCGTTGGCCCGCAACGGAGACAGCAGCTGTACGGCGGCCCGCCCCAACGGATCGTCGGCCGCGGCGTCCACCAGCGGCAGCAGATCGCGGGCCTCGGTCAGCGCCTGGCTGAGCAACCGGAGCCGGATCGGCTGCTCCAGCAGCAGCGCGGCCACGCGGAGCATCCGGCGTCCGGCCCGCATCGCCAGCTCACCACTGACCGGCTGCATCTCACCGCTGTCGCCACGGTCGCGGAACGCGTCGATCCACGGCTCGACCGTCTCGCCGCGCCAGATCGGGCCGGACGACAACTCGGCGTCCGGCTCGGGCAGGCCGTGGCTGCGACGCCGGCGCCACGCGGTCACCAGCTGACGGTTCAGACCGAGCGCCTCGGCGATCTCGGCGATGCCGTAGAAGGCCTTCCGCGGGTGGTTCATCGGCTCAGCGTATCCACTGATGACACCTCTTGCCATCTCTGACGACACGACCTACCGTCATCTCAGATGACAATCAATTGGAGGTTCTGATGACACGCCGCCCCGCTTTCGTCCTCTCAGCACTCGCCCTCGGCGCCGCCGCGCTGACCGCCGGAGCCCCGGCCGCGCACGCGGTCGAGATCCCCGAGCACGCGGTGATCACCTGCCAGAGCGCGACCTTCTACGAGAACTACGACTTCTCGATCCCCGGCCCGGTGCACGAGCTGCGCACGCTCGAGGCCGGCAACAAGGTCGGCCACACCCGCGGCGCGCACCCGGTCTACAACGGCTGGGCCTCGGTCCAGGACTTCGGCCCGAACGACTGGGGCTTCGTCCGGATCGAGTGCCTGGGCGGCTGGGGCAGCTGGTAACCGAGACCTGAGACCGAGGAGACGACCGATGAACCGCATCACCCGCACCACCGCACTCGCCGCTGCCGTACTGGTCGGCGCCACCACGCTCACCGCGACGTCCGCCGAGGCCGCCAACGGCCGGGTCGGCGTACGCGAGACCGTCTGCGCGCAGGATCTCGAACTGCGCACCGAACCGCTCGGCGCCCGGATGGGCACGCTGCACCACCCCGAGACCTTCCTGGTCGAACGCGTCTCCGGAACCTGGGTCTACGGGTTCGCGTACGGCGACATCAACCACCGGGGCTGGGTCCAGGACGGGTGGTTCTGCTGATGCGCCGGCTGCTCGCCGTACTGGCCGCGGGGCTGTTGACGGCGGTCGCGACACAGCTGCCGTCGTACGCGGTGAACCAGTACACGACGATCGGCAACGTGCCGAAGCCGGTCGCGTGCAACAACCACGGCACGATCCCGGCGGGCGGCTGGCTGGCGAACAAGTCGTGCGGGTACGTGATGGGGACGGCAATCGCCGGGACGCGGTTCGACGTCCACACGACGACGGCGAACAACTTCCACTTCGGCCGCTGGCGGGCCGGTGACGGCTCGAACTTCTGCGCGTTCCTGGTGCCGTCGGCGCTGGACCTGGGCACCGGCTCGTCGGTCGCCGAGAGCTGCAGCGCGGACACCAGCGAACGGCTGTCGCACCGGCGGACGTTCGGCCGCGACTTCGACGCCGCACCGCACACAGGCAACGGCGCGATCATCGTGCGGATCAATCCGTCGGCGTGCACCGGTTACTACAACTACTTCACCGACAGCACGTACGCCGGCGGCCGGCTGCACGATCCCGCCGGCTTCGCGCTCCCGACGACCGGTGGTTACCGCTACTCGACCAACGACCTGGGCGCCTCGATGATCCGCGTCGACAACGCCAGCGGCGAAACGATCTGGCTGTTCGTCGCCCACTCCTGCATCGCAAGCCAACTCCCCGCCGGCCTCAACAACCAGAACGACTGACCGGCCCCCGCCCCCTGCCCCACCCCTTCCGCCCAAGTCCCCACGCGCTACTCCACTGCCCTGCCCCGATGCCTCGCATCCCCACACTCTGCTTAGGGTGTGGGGATGCAGCAGCTGGCGGATCTGGTCGAGCCCGGCCTGAAGGTTTTGTTCTGCGGGATCAACCCCGGACTGATGTCCGCACAGACCGGCCACCATTTCGCCCGCCCCGGCAACCGGTTCTGGCCCGCCCTGCACCTGGCCGGCTTCACGCCGAGGCTCTTCAAGCCCGCCGAGCAAGGCGAGCTGCTCGACCTCGGCCTCGGCATCACCAACGTCGTCGACCGCCCGTCGGCCCGCGCCGACGAACTCACCAAGGCCGAGTTCCGCGCCGGCGGCGAGAACCTCGAGCGCAAGGTGCTCGAGTTCGCGCCCGACTGGCTCGCGGTCGTCGGCGTCACGGCGTACCGCGACGCCTTCGGCCTTCCGAAGGCCGCGATGGGCCCGCAGGAACGCACGATCGGCCCGACCCGGGTCTGGATCCTGCCCAACCCGAGCGGACTGAACGCGCACTACACCCTGCCGAAACTCGCCCTCGCGTACGGCGAACTCCGCACCGCCGCGGGACTACCCGATCTGTTCAGCTCAGTGCTTTCAGAATGAAGTCGACGACCGCCTCCGGCTGCGAGACCGCGACCGAGTGCGAGCCCTCGACCTCGACCGTCGTACCGCCCGCCCGCTCGGCCATGAAGCGCTGGGCCTCCGGATGGATCGCCTGATCCTGGGTCGAGATCAGCGTCCAGCTCGGCAGCTTCTTCCACCCCGGCTCGCCGGTGAACTCCTCTTCCAGCCCCTGCGCCGCGACCGGTCGCTGGCTGGCCGCGAGCACCCGGCTCACCTCGATCGGCAGGTCCGCCGCGAACACCTCCGGGTAGGCCGCCGGATCGAGCCGCAGCTCCGGCGCCTCGGTCCCGTCCGGCTGCGGGAACAGCGTCGGCCGGATCGCCGCCCCGAACGGTGTCTCCGGGAACTTCGCGGAGATGCTGGCCGGGCTCTCCCCCTCGTCCGGCACGAAGGCGGCGACGTGAACGAGGCCGACCACGTTCTCCAGCCCCTGCGCCGCCTTGTTGATCACCGCCCCGCCGTACGAGTGACCGACGAGCAGCACCGGCCCGTCGATCTGGCGCACCGCGCTCGCGACGTACGCCGCATCGGGCGTCAGGCCGCGCAGCGGGTTCGGCACCGCGGTGACGTCGATGTGAACCTTCTGGAGCAGGTCGATCACGCCGTTCCAGCTGCCGCCGTCGGCGAACGCGCCGTGGACGAGGACGACGGTGGTGTTCTTCTTCTCGGTCATCTCAGAAGGTCCCTTCGGTAGCTCAAGCCAGTGCGGAACGCAGAGTGCGGATCGCCAGGTCGATCGCGGCGGTCGCGGCGTGCGTGTCCCGCAGCGCGTCCAACATCACGAAGTCGTGGATGATTCCGCCGAACCGTACGGCGGTCACGTCGACGCCCGCTTCACGCAGCTTCGCGGCGTACGCCTCACCCTCGTCGCGCAGTACGTCGGCCTCACCGGTGATCACCAGCGCGGTCGGCAGGCCGGCCAGCTGCTCGGTCGTCGCGCGCAGCGGCGACGCGGTGATCTGGTTCCGCTCGGCCTCGTCGGTCGTGTACTGGTCCCAGAACCACTTCATCCCGTCCCGCATCAGGAAGTAGCCCTCGGCAAACTCCTGGTACGACGCGGTGTCGAACGACGCGTCGGTGACCGGGTAGAACAGCACCTGCTGCTTGAAGTGCAGGTCGCCGCGCTCCTTCGCGAGCAGCGTCACGGCGGCGGTCAGGTTGCCACCGACCGAGTCACCGGCGATCGCCAGCCGGGTCGCGTCCAGACCCTTGCTCTTGCCCTCAGCAACGATCCAGCGGGCGACCGAGTAGGCCTGCTCGATCGCGTGCGGGTAGCGGACCTCGGGCGACAGGTCGTACTCCGGGAAGACGACGGCCGCACCGGCGCCGACGGCCAGTTCGCGGACCAGGCGGTCGTGGGTGTGCGCGTTGCCGAACACCCAGCCGGCGCCGTGGATGTAGAGGATCACCGGCAGCTCGTCCGTCGTACCGGCCGGCTTGACGATCCGGGCCTTGGTGCCGTCAGCGACGGTGACCCACTCCTCGTCGACCGGGAGCTTCGGGTAGTCGGTGGTCTGCACCTCGTCGACCAGCTTGCGACCCTCGGCCGGCTCGAGCTGGAACAGGAACGGGGGCTGCGCGGTCGCGTCGGCGAAGGCTTGGGCGGCGGGCTCCAGAACGGTCATCGGACTCTCCTCCAGAAGATCTCTCATCGGAGAGAACGGGCGTTCTCTCTCGATGTCTTGTACTCTAGGAGAACGATGGTTCTCCGCGCAAGTGGGGTGCTCCGGATCACACGGGAACAGCAGGCGGGCGGGAGCGGGGCTGCCCGCGAGCGGCGGACGGGCCGGCCCGGCGACGAGAAGGTGGAGACAGATGGCGATCGACACGGCGACCGCGCAGCGGCAGGTGCTGGACGCGGCGGACGCGCTGTTCTACGAGCGCGGTGTCCAGTCCGTCGGGATGGACGCGATCCGGACGGCGTCCGGGGTCTCGCTGAAGCGGCTCTACCAGCTGTTCCCGTCGAAGGACGCGCTGATCGAGGCGTACCTGCACCAGCGCGACCAGCAGTGGAAGGACATGCTCGCCGAGCATGTCGACGCCACGACCGACCCGCGCGAGCGGATCCTGGCGGTGTTCGAGTTCCTGCACACGTGGTTCACGCAGAAGGACTTCCGCGGGTGCGCGTTCATCAACTCGTTCGGCGAGCTGGGCGCGGTGTCGCCGCGGGTCGCGGAGCTGGCGCAGCAGCACAAGGCGGGTTTCCGGCAGGCGCTCACTGAACTGGCTGAAGCTGCCAACGCGCCTGATCCCCAGCAGCTTGCCGACCACTTGATTCTGCTGAGCGAGGGTGCGATCACCACCTCTGCAATCTCCGGCTCGGCCCAACCCGCCCGGCGGGCGCGCGAGGCCGCCGTACTGCTGATGCAGGTCTCTCTGCCTGCCGACTGACTGCCTCCTCTCACCTCCCTCTCCCCCGCGGCAGTAGGATTCGCGGGTTCATGCCGGCCGACGAAGGATGACGATGGCTGACCTGCCGCAGGATCTGCGGACTGCACTCGAGGCAGCCGTGAGCAGCGTCCCGGCGGCCCAGCTCACCAGTGCTTTCCAGCGGCTCAGCACCCGGTACCGCGAGGAGCAGGCGGCGACCTCGCCGATCATGGCGTCGCCCGCCGACGTGATCACCTACTCGGCGTACCGGATGCCGGCGACCTTCGCCGCCGTCCGTTCGACGCTCGAACAAACCGCCCTGCAACTGCCCGACTTCGCGCCGGCCAAGCAGCTCGACATCGGCGGCGGTACCGGCTCCGCGGTGTGGGCCGCGACCGACGTCTGGCCGTCGCTCGCGAACATCACTGTGCTCGAGCAGGTCACCGAAGCCATTGCCCTCGGCAAGAAACTCACCGCGAACGCGGAGTCCTCCGCCGTCCGCACCACGACCTGGACCACCGGCCTCCTCGACCAGACCACCTTCGAGTCCGCCGACCTCGTCACCGTCTCGTACGTGCTCAGCGAACTGTCGACCGAACAGCAGCAGAAACTGGTCGCCCAACTGGCCGCCCAGCAAGGCCTGGTCGCCCTGATCGAGCCCGGCACCCCCGGCGGCTACGAACGCATCGTCGCCGCCCGCGACCAGCTCATCGCCGCCGGCCACAGCGTGATCGCGCCCTGCCCACACGACCTCGGCTGCCCGATCCCGCGCGGCCGGGACTGGTGCCACTTCACCAGCCGCGTCAACCGCAGCGCCGTGCACCGCCGTACCAAAGGCGCCGAACTCGGCTTCGAGGACGAGAAGTTCTCGTACGTCGTCACCAGCCCGACCCTGCGCGCCCAGGCCGCGAACCGGGTCCTCCGCCACCCGCAGCAGCGCAAGGGCCTGGTCTCGCTCCGCCTGTGCACCGACACGGGCGAGCTGCGCGAGGAGATCGTCTCCAAACGCCAAGGCCCCCTGTACCGCGCGGCCCGCAACACCGAATTCGGCGACCCCTGGCCAACCTGACACCAGGGGTCGGCAGGATGGGCGGCATGCGAGCCGCTGATCTGCTCCGGTCGATCGATTCCCTCCCGTACGGCGACCGCGTGCGCGCGATCGCCGACCAGGCCCTGCGCCTGCGCGGCACCCCAGCGCTGGACGAGCTCCTCACCGACCTCTCCACCGGCCCCGCCGACCACCGCGTCATCGGCCTCCGCATCGCCCAGATCACCGGCAACGCCGCCTACGTCACCGAACTCCTCCACGACCACGAGCCCACCGTCCAGGCCCAAGCCCTCGCGGCCGTCGGCCACTGGAACCGCCGCTCCTCGGCAACCCCCACAGCGGCGGTCTCCGACGACGAGCTGCGGATCCTCCACGACGATGCACCGGCCGCGCTCCGCCCCCGCCTGCTGCAAGTCATCCGCCGTACCGGCCGCCAGCTGCTCGCCGCCCGCCTCATCGACGAACAGCGCGACCGCTGGGGCGACCAGTACGCCGCAGCGCTTCTCGACAGCACCGACGACGCCACCGTCCGGCGCCTCCTCCCCGAACTCGCGTACTGCTTCTCCTCCGGCCAGTGGGAACGCCTAACCCGCCGCCACCCGCAGGTCGTCCTCGACCACGCGACCGAGACCCTCCCGACCGGCACCGACCGCGACGAGTGGTGGCAGGGCGTCGGCTACGGCGTCACCGCCGCCCTCGACCACGACGCACCCCGCGCCTTCGCACTGATCAAATCCGCGATCGCCCCCGACGACCTCCCCTGGGCGGTCGTCAGCATCCTCGGCCGCCTGATCGACCTCGACCCCAGCGGCGTACTCGCCCTCCTCCTGCCTCCCGACCGAGCGAACACTCTCCACAGAGCCTTCACCCCAGCAGTCCGCCGCCGCCTCCACCGCTACTCCGACCAGGACCTCACCGCCCTCGGCCGCCTGCTCTGGCCGAACCTCAGCGGACTGCTCAGCGACCTCCCGCCCTCGCGCCGAGCCGCCGTCTTCGCCGCGGTCACCGCCGACCTCGAACTCCGCGAGCTCCCCGCCGCACTCCTCGACGTCCTCCCCCGATCCACGCGCACCGACCAGGCCCGCCGCATGCTCACCCTCCCGGACATCGCCGAGGAACCGCACCGCCGCTGGGAGATCACCGCCTACCTCCCGTACGACGAAGCCTTCGCGCTGCTCGAACCCGAGATCCGCCGCCCCGAAGCAGCCGACCGCGCCGCCGTCTACCGGGCCATCATCACCTCGGCCGGTCGCTCCCGCCAGCCGGAACTGGTCCACCAGGCGCTCACCTGGGCGACCCGCGTCCGCAACGACCGCGATCCGGTCCGCCAGTCCGTCCTCGAAGCCACCGCCGCGCTGCCGCCGTCCGTGCTCACCGACGACCACGTCGTACCGCTGCAGACCCTGCTCACCGACGCCCTCGAAGCCCGCGACACCTCCTGGCCGAGCCGCGCCGCGCTCACCGAGTCCGCCCGCCACGCCGTCCATCAAGGGGCCCAGCGCAACCAATCCGCCCTGCTCGCCTGGGGCCTCGACGCCCACGCCGCGATCACCCAGAATCGCGGCACCGTCGACCTCGACGGCATCATCGACGGCTTGCCGCGCGGCCGCGAAACCGCCGTGTACGACGCGCTGCGTCCGTACCTGGAGAGCGCCGCCGAGCGCACCGAGTTCAAACTCCTCTTCGCCGTCTCCACCGCGTTCGACCGCCGGGGCTGGGACAACGACCACCTGCAGAACCTGCTCGAGGTCGCCCTCTGGTCGAACCAGGAGTTCACCGTCGGCACCGCCGCCTCGCACTGGCTCCGCCCGCCGGCGACCCGCGCCGACCGCGTCGGCCGCATCATCGCCCGCGACCTCGGCATGGTCCAGTGGGACGCCGTCTGGTCCGCCGTCACACAAGTCCGCACCGACCTGCTGGACGCCGTACTGGCCGACCCCGCCCGCAGCCAACTCTTCACCAAGAGCCACGCCCCCTGGCGAGTCGGAGGCTCGACCCTCCGTCGCTGGCTCCCCCGCCAGCACCACCAGTACGCCGAGGCAGCGACTACCGTCGCCGACGACACCCGCCTCGCCGAGTGGACCCGAGCCGAGGCAATCCTCATGCTCGGCCAACTCCCCACCATCGGCCCCACAGCCGTCCAGCCCTACCTCCCCGACCCCAACGCGAACGCGAACCCCGAGCCCGTCCCCACGCCCGACGCGAACCCCGAGCCCGTCCCCACGCCCGACGCGAACCCCGAGCCCGGCGCCGCGCCGGACGCGAACGCGAGTCCCGAGGCCGGCACCGCGCCACAGGCCGTACCCCCGCAGCCCGTCACCGCACCACAGGCCGCTCAGCCCACCACCGCCCCAAGTACCGACCCCCGCAGCGAGCCTCTTCCCGACCCAACTGCAACCGCCGAGCCCAGCGTCCTCCTCCAAGAAGCAGCCCTCCGCGCCCTCTCCTGGTCCGACCAACCCCAGCTCGCTCTCCCCCAACTCCTCCAGTACGCCGGCAACGACCGCGCCCGAGTAGCGATCTACGCCGCCACCCGAGTCGCCCGCTTCGTCCGCCCCAGCACCCTCCCCGCCCTCCTCCACCCGGTCCTCACCGGCGACAACGCCAAGGTGACCTCCCGCAAGGAAGCCGCCCGCCTCCTCGGCGAACTCCGCGCCCCCGGCGCCGCCGCCGTCCTCACCGACGCCTGGGGCGACGCCCACCGCGACGTCCGCGCCGCCATCACCAGCGCCGCCTCGCAGTACCTCCTGCACGAACCCGCCAGCTGGGCCCTCCTCCAGCAAGCCGTCCACGACAGCGCCGCCACGGCGACGGTCCTCACCCAGCGCACGCCGTACGGCCTCGCCACCAAGTACCGCTCCCGGTACGCCGACCTCCTGATCGCGGTGACGAACCGCCCCGAACCCGAGGTCGCCCGCGCCGCAGTCCTCGCCCTCCAGCACTGGGCGAACTGGAACACCGCCGTCGCCCCCGTCATCGCCGCCTTCGTCACCGACCTCGGCTCCCGGACCTGGCGCAGCGCCGCGACCGCCCTCGTCGGCATCGTCGCCACCAACCCGGACCGCGGCCTGGACGAACTCATCGGCTCGGTCCGCCTGCTCGTCCGCCTGGAGAACAACCCCCAGGTCCCCGACGCTCTCCCCGACCGCGACCACCCCGCCCGCCAACGCCTCACCACAGTCGTCGACACCCTGGTCGGCCACCTGTCCCGCCGATCGATCGAGACCCATCAGGTCCTCCGCCCGATCGCCGACGAACTCACCGCCACGCCGTACGTGCACCTCCGCCAGAAGCTGCTCACGGCAGCCCTCCACCCAGCCCACCTGGCCGAGGACCTGACGCTCCTCCGCACGGACCGCCCCCTGGCCGCGGCCACCGCAGCCGATCTCCTGGCCAACCATCTGAGCCGAATCGAAGCCCACTGGACCCCCGACGACCTCTACCCGGTCGCCGCCCAGCTCGTCACCAGCCGAACTCTCGCCGACGGCCTGATCGCCCACGCCCTGATCAAGGCCGCCGGCCCCCGCACCGGCTGGACCCCGGCCTGGCGCGCCCTACTCGTTGCCCTCCGCAACCACCCCGACCCCGACGTCCGCGAGCGCGCACTGGAGCTCACCACCAGCCCGGAGAGCTAACCCGCGTCCACTCGCACCGTCAGAAGCAACCCCACCACACAAAGCCCGGCGGCCACCACGAACACCACAACCCCGTCGGCGCGCACGGTCAGCGCCGCACCCGCCGTCGCCGCACCAACCGTGGCACCGACCTGACGCATCGCATTGAGAAGGCCGCCAACCGCACCCGTGGCATCCGCGGGCGCCTTGCTCACAGCGAACCCGACCAGCGGCGGCAAAGTCCACGAAACCCCCAACCCGCAGCCCAGCAGACCGGCAGCCAGTACGACGGGACGCTGCTCTCCCACCAGCGCGACAGCAACGGCACACAGCCCCACCGCGAACGCAACGAATCCCAGCCGAATCGGCACCAACGCCCCGAACCTCCGCACCAGCCGCCCGGTGAGCAACGGATTGACCGCCACCACCACCGTCATCGGCAGCAACGTGATCCCGATCGACAAGGAGCCCTCGGCAACGATCAGCGGTACGGCGAACAGCACGGTCGTGAGCGCGTAGTTGACCAGAGTCCCCCACCCGAACGCGCTCCAAACCGGCCGATTCCGTCGAAGCGCGTCCGGAATCAGCGGAGCCACGGATCGCCGGTCGGCGCGGACGGTGACGGCCGCCAGGACCAGCACCGCGCACCCGGCTCCCGAGGCCGTCATCCAGTGCAGCTGCCCGGCTTCGGTGATCGCCAGGGTCAGTGCCGCGAGCGTTGCCGCCAACCCGAGGTGAGGCCCCGGCGAAACGGTCCGGCGGTGTCTGGTCACGGTGATCCGATTCCGGCACAGCAGCACCACGACGAGGGCCAGGGGCGCGTTGATCACGAAGACCGCACGCCACCCCGACAGCTCGACCAGCCATCCACCGAGCACCGGACCGACGGCCATGGCCGCGCCGCTGATCGCAGCCCACCAACTGATCGCCCGCGCCCGCTCGTCCGGCCTCGCGTACAGCGCCGCAAGCAGAGCCATCGAACTCGGAACGACGCCCGCCGCGAGCAAGCCGAGGACCGCTCGCCCCAGCAGCAGTGCCGCAAGATTCGGCGACAGCGCGCAAGCTACCGGCACGATCCCGAAGCCGGCACTGCCGACCAGGAGAACCCGATCCGCGCCGAGACGGTCCGCCAGACTGCCGCCGAGCACGAGCGCGGCGGCGAGCGTCATCGTGTACGCCATGGTCGCCCAGCCGACGCCGATCACATCCGTAGGCAGCGACGCGATCAGATCAGGCCCGGCCACAGCCAGCACGGTCGTGTCGAGCAGCACCATGAAGTAGGCCAAGGAGATCCCGAGCAACGCGGGCCACCTGGTCGATCTGCGAAACATGAGCCACCATTCGGTCGAAGAAGCACCAGGGGCGTTCCCCTGGCGCGAGCCGCTGACCTGCTCCGGTCGTGATCCTCGAGTACGCCGAGGCGCTGGCGGTTCCGATCGCTTCCCCTCCAGCGCGCGGGCCGTTGCGTTCGGCACCTACCCGAGCGCGTCGACGGCCCGCTGCACCGCCTCTCCGACGCGTACGCCGTACAGGAGGAATCGATCGACCGAAGCCGTCGCGCGATCGCGCACGCCGACGGGGCCCCGGTGCGGCTCAGCACAGCCTCGCCGGATCGGCCCGCGGTCTCGACCGCCACCACCGAAGGGGTGTTCGGCAAACCCGAACGCACCGGGCTCACCGACGACCTACACTTCCGACGTGAACGTCGACCACCTCCCCACGGCGATCACGCTCGCCCAGCACGCCACCGTCAACCGGACTGCCGCCGCCCAGGGCTGGCCGCGTGAACGTCGACCACCTGCGCACAGCGATCGCGCTCGTCCAGCACGCCACCGTCAACCGCACCACCGCCACCCAGGACCCGCCCGCGTGAACCTCGACCACCTGCGCACGGCGACCGCGCTCGTCCAGCACGCCACCGTCAACCGCACCACCGCCGCCCCAGGGCCTGCCCACGTGAACGTCGACCACCTGCACACGGCGATCACGCTTGTCCAGCACGCCACCGTCAACCGCACCACCACCACCACCACCCAGGACCTACCCGCATGAACGTCGACCACCTCCACACGGCGATCACGCTCGTCCAGTGCGGCACCGTGAACCGCACCACCGCCGCCCAGGGCCTGCCCGCGTGAACGTCGACCACCTGCGCACGGCGATCGCGCTCGTCCAGCACGGCACCGTGAACCGGACTGCCGCCGCCCAGGGTCTGGCCGCTTCGTCGGTGTCGGACCGGGTACGACGGCTCGAGGCCGATCTCGGGGCGCAGCTGTTCACGCGCGACCGGTCCGGGATGCATCCGACCGTTGCCGGGCGCGCCTATCTGGCCGCGGCGGGTGCCGCGCTGGAGGCGCTCGATGCCGCGGCCGAGCAGTTGATCAGCGCCGACTCGGTCGTCGCGGTCGGCGCCCAGTCGTCGATCGCGGACACGCTGCTGCCCGGCGTACTGGACGATCTCGCGCGCCGGCGCCCGGACCTCGTCGCGCAGATCCGGCCGGAGCCCGACCGCTCCAAGCTGCTCGCGGCGCTGGAGCGCGGTGAGCTCGACGCAGCGTTGCTGCTCGACACCGGACCCCGGATCGGCGACCTCGGATTCTCCACCGGACAGGTCGATGAAGCCGGCGCCGATCGCGGTCGCGAACGCCTCGCGCTCGCCGGAGACGCGAACACCCAGGTCACCCGGAGCGAGCTCGTCGGAGACGCGAACACCCAGGTCACCCCGAGTGCGCTCGTCGGAGACGCGAACACCCGAGTCGCGCCGAGGGAGCGCGCGTTCGGGCCGGAGTTTCCGATGGCGTTCGTCGACGTGCGGGAGGTGCCGATGGTCACTGTCGCCGGCGCGGGGCATCCACTGCTAGGGCGGCCGGTGACAGCCGCCGAGATCCGTGACGGCGCGACGCTGGTCGGGCAGGAGAGCCGGTGCTCGTTCTGGCTGGCGACGCGGCGCTGGCTCGGGCCCGACGTCGACCTGATCGGGGTAGGCGGTCTAGCACAGGTCCGCGACTGGGTTGCGGCGGGACGAGGAGTGGCGGTCCTGCCGGACTTCGCCGTACGGCGTGATTTGGAGGCCGGCCGCCTGGTCGCCGTCGACATCGCCACACCACCACTGCAGCTACGCCTCCTCTGGCGCGAAACCCCGAACGACCCCGAGCCCCTGCGAAGCCTGCTCTACGCCCTGTCCCAGGTCTGAGTTAATCGCTCTTATCCTCCGCGTCGCGGCGGGCCTTGGCTCGGCGTTTGCCTTCGTGCATGGCGACCACGCGAGCAATCGGAATCGCGCGCCCCTCTTCCAGCAGGTCCTCGGGCAGGGCCTGCGGCGCGGGCAGCTCATCCGCCCAGTGGTCCGCCGACGCAAGCAGGCCGGGCGCGCTTCGTACGGTGAAGTCCAGCGGCGACACATTGTCGAGCTCGTCCCACCCGACCGGAAACGACACCGGCGTACCAGGTCGAATCCGCGGACTGTACGCCGCAACAACCGTCGCACCACCGGCGCGGGTCGAGTCGACGAACACCTTCCCGCCGCGATCCTCCTTGATGTACGCCGTGGTCGCGACGCTCGGATCGATCCGCTCGGCCCGCGCCGCGATCGCCCGCGTGGCCGCGGCGGCGTCCTCGATCGAGATCGTGTCGTCGATCGGCACGTACACGTGCACGCCCTTCGCGCCGCTCGTCTTCACCGCACCCTGCAGCCCGGAATCGGTCAGCGCCTGCCGGACGAGATGCGCGGCCTGAACCGCGAGCCCGAACGTCTCGTCACCCTCCGGCGGATCGAGGTCGAGCACCAGGTGCGTGACCCGGTCCCAGCGGTCGGCGCGCATCAGCGTCGGGTGGTACTCGACCGCCCGCTGGTTCGCGAACCACAGCAGCGTGCGCCGGTCGTCGCAGAGCGCGTACGACACCTCGCGCTTGGACGCCTCTGCCCACACCGTCACCGTCTTCACCCATTCCGGCGTGTACTTCGGCACGTTCTTCTGCATGAACGGCTGCTGCCGCGGCCGAACCCGCTTGACCGTCAGCGGCCGCTCCCTCAGCTCGGGCAGCATCCGCTCGTGCACCGCGTCGAGGTAGTCGACAAGATCCCGCTTCGTCGCCTCCGCCCCGTCGAACAACGGCTGATCGAGGTTCGTCAGATCGACCCCGTCACGCGTCTCGTCCGGTGTGCTCGCCATCTGCCGAGCCTAGACTCTCCCAGGCCGAGCCGACCGCGTCCCGCCGGAGTCGATCGACGAGACTCGGCCGGCACCGGACGAACGAGGCGTCGGCCGAACGACGCTTCGGCCGGATCCAATGGTCGGGCGTGGGCCGGGGCCGATGGTCGGGGCATAGGCCGGGCCGCTGACCGGGGCTTCGGCCGGGACCGCTGACCGGGGCTTCGGCCGGTGCCCCCGGGCGAGGCGTCGGCCGGACGACGCTTCGGCTGGAGCCGATGATCGGGGCGTAGGCCGGGGCCGATGACCGGGGCGTGGGCCGGGGGCCGATGATCGGGGCGTAGGCCGGGGCCGCTGACCGGGGGCTTCGGCCGGTGCCCCTGGGCGAGGCGTCGGCCGGACGACGCTTCGGCTGGAGCCGATGATCGGGGCGTAGGCCGCATCCGATCGACAAGGCGTCGGCCGGAACTGATGGACGAGGCCGGGCCTAAGCCCGGCGTGGAGGAGCTGGCGAATGACGTTCACGATCGTGGCGTACGACGTGGAGTCGGCGTCCTGGGGTGTGGCGGTGGCGTCGAAGTTCCTGGCGGTGGGGGCTGTGGTGCCGTGGGGCAGGGCGGGGGCCGGCGCGGTGGCGACTCAGGCTTCGGCGAACTTGTCGTACGGCCCGGACGGGCTCGATCTGCTAGCGGACGGCGTCTCGGCCGACGAGGTGGTTGAGCGGCTGACGGCGGCGGACGACGGGCGGGACAGTCGGCAGGTGGGGATCGTCGACGCCGCGGGGCGGGGTGCGACGTACACCGGACCGGAGTGCATGGACTGGGCCGGCGGGCTCGCCGGGGACGGGTTTGCGGTGCAGGGCAACATTTTGGCCGGACCGGGCGTCGTACCCGCGATGGCGGAGGCCTGGCGTGATCGGGCCGACGAACCGTTCGACCGGCGGCTGCTCGGCGCGTTGGCGGCGGGCGACCAGGCCGGCGGCGACCGTCGCGGTCGCCAGAGCGCCGCGCTGCGCGTGTGGCGTGCGGGAGCGGCGTACGGCGGTCAGCTCGACACCGCCATCGACCTCCGCGTCGACGACCACCGCACTCCGGTCGAGGAACTCGGACGGTTGCTCGCCCTCCACGACCTGTACTTCGGTACGCCGGACCCGTCCACCCTGCTCCCGCTGGAGGGTGCTCTGGCCGAGGAGGTCATCGCCCTTCTCGCCGGCCTCGGCTACACGACTCCCGACGCCCTCGATGCGTGGGCCGGGACGGAGAACTTCGAGGAGCGGCTCGTCGACGGGCAGCTCGATCCCGTCGTACTGGAGCAACTGCGGGCCCAGGGCTCCTAATTTTGTTGCCTTAGGCCCCGACATGGAACTGTAACGCAGCCGCGACCAACCATCTCTCGCAGACCGGCGTCGAAGTCAGCAACATCAACCGAAACGCCTTTACTACGGGGAGAAATCGTCATGGTCAGCAGGACCTCCGCACGTCGCCTGAAGTCCGCCGCGGTCGCCACGGGCGGGATGTTCGCGCTGCTCGGTCTCGCAGCGTGCGGCGCGCAGCCCAACGCGGCGGGCGGAGCGCCGGTCCCGGCCGGCGGCGCGACGACGCCGATCAGCAAGCCGTCGACCGGCGGCGGGACCGACCCGGCGAAGCCGGTCGCGGCGACCACGCAGGCGACCTCGGCGGCAATCCTCGGGCCGAACGGGTACGGCAAGCTGAAGCTCGGCATGAGCGTCGCGCAGGCCAAGGCCACGGGGCTGCTCGGCAAGAAGAAGTTCGCCGACAGCTGCGACGGCTACGACCTCGCCGCCCACCCGACCCCGGCCGACTCGGTCGGGCTCTACTTCTCCAAGCAGCACGGGCTGGTCGCGATCTTCGCCCAGGACAAGATGATCACCGCCCAGGGCATCAAACTCGGTACGACGATGAAGCACGTCCGCGCCGTCTTCCCCAAGGCCGAGTCCGGCCCCAACGGCCTGCAGATCGCCGTCCCCGGCAACAAGTCGGCGTACTACTCGATCATCCCGACCAACGACACCAAGACGGTCGGCGAACTCGCCCTCGCTACCACCAACCAGGATTGCTTCGGCTGAGCCCAGCCCCTGCGACTACCGGGCAGGCCCCCCACCGCCAACGGCACCACCTGCCCACGACAGGCGTCGCCCAACTACCACCCGGCACCGCCTATTCGTGACAAGCGCTGCCCAACCGCCACCGCCCAACTGCAACAGCCACCGCCCAACCCGCCACCGGCACCGGCCAACGGCCACCGCTATCCGCGACAGGCAGCTCATCCTCTTTCCGGCCGGTGCAACCTCAGGTTCGCGACCCCATCGGCCACATTGGCAGCGACCTCAGCCACAGCTATCCACCTGTCCAGGGAGGGTGCCAGCTGAGCTGACTGGCCATGCGGCCGGTGAGGTCGCGGGAGCCGAGGCCGCGACGGCCGGGAAGGGAAGAAGGAGTTGCATTGCGGTGGGAGCAACTGCCGGCTCCCGGGGGTGGTGTCACTTGGCCGGGGGCGGCGCGAGCGGGGACTCGCCCGGCCGGGGTGGCGCTGCAGGCGTACTGCGGGCGAAGGCTCGCCCGGCGGGGGCGGCGCCTGCAGGGTGTTGCGGGCGGGGGCGTGCTCGGCCGGAAAGCTCAGCCGCCCGATACGCCGATTTCGGCGTCTGCCAGGTCGGTGTTGAGTCCGTCGGTGTCGTCCAGCCAGCCGTGAGGTAAGACGACATGGTCTCGGGGAGAGCCTTGGCGGCCTCGGGGGGCGCCTAGTTCGGCGACGGGGAACGGGGCCGACGGGTCGAGCTGGGTGAGGAGCTCGTCGAGGCGGGCCAGGGAGTCGACCATGCCGAGGGCGGCGCGGAGTTCGCCGCCGGCGGGGAAGCCTTTCAGGTACCACGGGACGTGCTTGCGGAAGTCGCGCAGCCCGCGCTGCTCCCCCATCAGCCCGGCGAGCAGCTCGCCGTGGCGGCGCATCACGGTCGACACCTCGCCGAGCGTCGGCAGGTTGAGGGCTTCCCCACCGGCAAAAGCAACAGCGAGATCCCGGAACAGCCACGGCCGACCGAGGCACCCACGGCCCACGATCACCCCGGCGCACCCGGTCTCGTCGACCATGCGCAGCGCGTCGGACGCTTCCCAGATGTCGCCGTTGCCGAGCACGGGGATCTTCACGTGCTCGACCAGTTCGGCGATCTTCGTCCAGTCGGCCTGACCCGAGTACGCCTGCGCGGCGGTCCGCCCGTGCAGCCCGATCGCGGCCGCGCCGGACTCCTCGGCGATCCGTCCGGCGTCCAGGTAGGTCTGGTGCGCGGAGTCGATCCCGATCCGGGTCTTCATCGTCACCGGTACGGCGTACGGCGTGGCCGCCTTCACCGCGGACTGCAGGATCGCGCCGAGCAGGTTCCGCTTCCACGGCAGCGCGGCGCCGCCGCCCTTGCGGGTCACCTTCGGCACCGGGCAGCCGAAGTTCAGGTCGACGTGCGCGACGCCGTACTCGGAGCACAGCAGCTCGACCGCGCGCCCGACGTACACCGGGTCGACGCCGTACAGCTGCACCGAACGCACCGTCTCGCGCTCGTCGAAGGTCAGCATGTCGAGCGACTTCTGGTCCCCCTCGACGATGCCGCGGGACGTGATCATCTCGCACACGTACAGCCCGGCGCCCTGCTCCGCGCACAGCCGCCGGTACGCCGCGTTGGTGATCCCGGCCATCGGCGCGAGCACGACGGGGGTGTCGATGGTGAGGTTGCCGAGCTGGAGCATCACTTAGGCCTTGGCCACCAGGACCTGGCCGTTCCCGGAGATCTGCGCGCGGAACGGCTGGACAGCGTTCTCCACGGTGGTCACGTCACAGGCGATGCCCTGCGCGGTGTGCTTGACGACGGTCACGTCATCCATTGTGCAGGTCACCTTCGCGGCGCCCGACGCCGCCCGCTGCACAGCGTCCACGACCTTCGGCTTCACGATCGCCACGGACTCGGACGTGAACTTGTACGTCGCGCTGTACTGCTTAGCGTCGACGGTGAGCTGACCGGTGAAGGTCTTGCCCGCGTAGTTCACCGTGCAGGTGAGCGTGTGGGCACCCGGCTTGTCGGCGTCCTCGATGCCCGGGCAGGTCACCTTGGTGGTCGCGGCGCGACCGGCCGCGACCTGGACCTGCTTGGCGATCGCGAAGCGGATCCGGTTTGCCAGCGGGGCATCGGCGTCCGGCGTACCGGTGACCTTCGGGGTCGGCCAGGGCTTCGACGGCGTCGGCAACGGTGTCAGCGACGGCGTGGAAGCGGTCGGGATCGGCGCGCTGGACGGACCGGAGGAAGGCGCCGACGGCGGCGGGGTGCTCCCCGCGTCGGGCGTCGGATCGTCGGAGCAACCGGCCAGCAGCAGTACGGCGGCCGCACCGACGGCCAGCACGCGGGCACCCGTCGTACGGGCGGACGTCGTACGGGCGGGCATGCCTAGCAACCCACCAGGCGCTGGGCGAGGTACCCGGTGACCTCGGTCAGCGCGACGCGCTCCTGCTTCATCGAGTCGCGCTCCCGGATCGTCACCGCGTGGTCCTCGAGGGTGTCGAAGTCGACGGTGATGCAGTACGGCGTACCGATCTCGTCCTGGCGGCGGTAGCGGCGGCCGATCGCGCCGGCGTCGTCGAAGTCGACGTTCCAGGCCTGGCGCAGCTCGGCGGCCAGGTCCTTGGCCTTCGGGGACAGGTCCGCGTTGCGCGACAGCGGCAGCACGGCCGCCTTGACCGGCGCGAGCCGCGGGTCGAACCGCAGTACCGTCCGCTTGTCGACACCGCCCTTCGCGTTCGGCGCCTCGTCCTCGGTGTAGGCGTCGAGCAGGAACGCGAGCACGTTGCGCGTGAGGCCGGCGGCCGGCTCGATCACGTACGGCGTCCAGCGCTCGCCCTTCTCCTGGTCGAAGTACGACAGGTCGGCGCCGGAGTGCTTGGAGTGCGTCGTGAGGTCGTAGTCGAACCGGTTCGCGATGCCCTCGAGCTCGTCGAAGTCCTTGCCGCCGAAGTTGAACTTGTACTCGATGTCGACCGTGCGCTTGCTGTAGTGGCTGAGCTTCTCCTTCGGGTGCTCGTAGAAGCGCATGTTGTCCGGGTTGAGGCCGAGGCCGGTGTACCAGTCCCAGCGGGCCTTCAGCCAGTACTCGTGCCAGTCCTCGTCCGAGCCCGGCGCGACGAAGAACTCCATCTCCATCTGCTCGAACTCGCGCGTGCGGAAGATGAAGTTGCCCGGGGTGATCTCGTTGCGGAAGCTCTTGCCGACCTGCGCGATGCCGAACGGCGGCTTCTTGCGCGCCGTACCCATCACGTTCGCGAAGTTGATGAAGATGCCCTGGGCCGTCTCCGGGCGCAGGTAGTGCAGCCCTTCCTCGGACTCGACCGGGCCGAGGTAGGTCTTCAGCAGCCCGTTGAACATCCGCGGCTCGGTGAACGTGCCCTTGTTCCCGCAGTTCGGGCAGGCGATCTCGTCGAGCTTGACGTCGTCGGCGTCCTTGTTCTTCCGCCGCGCGAAGTCCTCACGCAGGTGGTCGTCACGGAACCGCTTGTGGCAGGACTGGCACTCGGTCAGCGGGTCGACGAACTCCTGCAGGTGGCCGGAGGCCTCCCACACCTTGGTCGGCAGGATCACCGAGGAGTCCAGGCCGACAACGTCGTCGCGGCTCGTCACCATCGCGCGCCACCACTGGTTGCGGACGTTGTTCTTCAGCTCGATACCGAGCGGTCCGTAGTCCCACGCCGACCGGGTACCGCCGTAGATCTCGCCGCACGGGTAGACGAAGCCCCTCCGCTTGCTGAGGCTGACGACGGCATCGACGGTATCCACGGGCACTATTCGACTCCAGTAACTGACACGAGTGGTAGAACGGAAGGGTCCAGGCTAACGGGCCAGGGTCCTCCACGTCGCATCCGCAAGGTACCTGCTACGGCAGCAGGTTCGCCCCGCCAGAGGCGTCGTCCAGCACCTCGTACGCCGTCGGCTCGTCGATCGCCTGCGACAGCAACGGCACCGCCACCATCTTCACCTCGTACGGCGACAACGCCCGCCGGTAGCTCCCGACGTTCACCCACTCCATACTCAACGCCAGCAACTCCGGATCGTCCACGTTCCGCCCGGTCCGAGCCGCCACGAACCCCTTCTGCCGCGACAACACCTCCACAGCAGCCGCCAGCCGCTCCCCGAACTCGCCCTGAGCGCTCTCGGCCACTTTGAACCTGATCACGACAAACACGTGGTCACCTTATGCGGGGTGAGTGTGTTCCCCCACGCGCGGCCCTCCGCTCGCTGGCGCTCGCTGCGCGCCGTGCTCCCGCCCGCCCTTTGCGAGGGTGTGCGGGCTGGCGCCCGCCGGGTGCGCGTGCTTTCGCGCGCTTCATGTGAAAGCAGGTGGGCTTGGGGGCTGTGGTTGGAGGCGTGCAGGTGTTAACCCACGCGCGGCCCTCCGCTCGCTGGCGCTCGCTGCATGCCGTGCTCCCGCCCGCCCTTTTGCGAGCGTGTGCGGGCTGGCGCCCGCCGAGTGCGCGTGCTTGCGCGCGCTTCAAGTGAAGGCAGGTGGGCTCGGGGGCTGTGGTCGGATGCGTGCAGGTGTTCGCCCACGCCCGCCGGGTGCGCGTGCCGGCGCCCGCTTCAAGTGAAAGCAGGTGGGCTCGGGGGCTGTGGTCGGATGCGTGCAGGTGTTCGCCCACGCCCGCCGGGTGCGCGTGCCGGCGCGCGTCTCAGGCGAAAGCAGGTGGCCTGGGGACTGTCGTCGGAGGCGTGCAGGTGTTCGCCCACGCCCGCCGGGTGCGCGCGCTTCATGCGTGCGGGCTGGCGCCCGCCGAGTGCGCGTGCTGGCGCCCGCTTCACGCGAAAGCAGGTGGGCGCCGGGCGGCTGGTCGGGGGCGCGCCGCGGGGCCCTCCGCTCGCTGGCGCTCGCCGGGTGCGCGTGCTGTCCCTCGCTTCGTGCGTGCGGGCTGACGCCCGCCGAGTGCGCGTGCTGCCGCCCGCTTCAAGTGAAAGCAGGTAGAGGCAGGTGGACGCGGGGAGGGTGGTGGGTTGCGAGTGGGTGGTGGGTTGCGAGTGGGTGGTGGGTTGCGAGTGGGTGGTGGGTTGCGAGTGGGTGGTCGGTTGCGTGGGTGGTCACGCTCGCTCGGGCCAGCCTGTCCCGCCTGGCGAGCCGACCGACCGCCCGATCGTCGGCGCAGGCCCGGGTGCTCTCGCCTGCCTCGGTGTCCCTCGCAACGGCCGCGACGTCGCCAGCGGTATCTGCCCGGCCCAGGCGTGGGCGATCGCGCGCTTGGTGTCCAACTCGGCCTGGCGCTGCGTCTGGTTGCCTCCGTCACCTGGCGCCCGGTCGCCGAACCGATTCAAGCCTGGCTGCCGATCCGCTGGGTGTCGGCGGAGCCGGGCGCACACATGCTCGTAGACATTGCCGGCGCCCTTGCGGGGCTTGACCGCCAGCAACTCCCGCCGAGGTAGCCCGCCCGGCTCCGCGGCCGCGATCTCACGGAACACCAGCCGATGCGTCGGCTTCTCCTGCGGATCCGCACGCACGTACGCCGTGACGCAGTCCCGCAGATCCCCCTTGCCCGGTTCGAAGCCGAGCGGGTGGTGACCGTCGGTCTCCCCCGCGCGGAGCTGGTCGATCGTGCGCACGACCTCACGCCGCAGCCTCGCCAGGCGGCCGCTCGGGTCGCGCCGGGCAGCTGCACTCAACCGCTGCAGATCGGTCACGAAGCCGTGCCCCAGAAGCACCTCGTACGGCGCGGGGCCGGCGCGGGGCGGGATCAGGCGTTCGACCTGGTCGGCCACAACTCAGGCCCGACCGCCGCAGTGCACCCTCACGATGGCTCGCCGCGCTCGCGCCGGATCTGCGCGAGATCCTCGACCGCCTCGGGACCCATGAGGGCTGCGATCTCGTCCATGGTCATCGACACGCTGTCAGGCAGCGGCTCTGTCGCGTACGTGCGCTGCGTCGGGTCGTCCACAACCCCCGGCGGAGGCTCATCGTCGCCGCGGAGCTTTCGGTAGTCAGCCGTCGACAGCAGCACAGCCTCCGGCTCGCCCTCGTCGCCCCAGACGGTGGGGCCCGCTGTCCCCGCGCGGACGTCGGTCATCAGACCAGGCAGTCGCGCGGCGAGGGCGCCCGGCTCGACGACCTCGTCGCCGACGGAGAACTTCGCCTCGCCGCCCAGGTCCTCGAACTCGTCGTACGTGAGCACAACCGCCTCAGGCACGCCGTCGCCGACGCTGAAGGCACGGGTCTGGCCGCTGCGGAACCTGGCCAGGACAGCAGGCAGGTCGGCGGCGAAGTGTTCGAGGGAGAGCAGGCCGGTCATGCGAGAAATGTATCGGGGACGGATGGGCGGGGGACGGAGTTTTCCACAGGAGTGGGGTGTGCTGGAACAATAGGCAGATGAGTTCCTCCAGCAGTCAGCCGGTGAGTCCGCTTCGGCAGCGTGTGACGAAGGCCAGCTACCCGGTCGTGGCGAAGCTGCACGCGATGCCGAAGCTGACGCTGCCCGGGATCACCTTGGTGCTGGCGCTGATCGGAGTGTTCGCTCCGGTGACTGCCGGCATCCCGGCGCTGATCCTGCTGGCGCTGCTGCTGAGCTGGCTCGGGTTCCTGTCCTGGCCGGTCGTGTCGACCGGGCAGCGCGCGGTCCGGGTGTTCTCGGTGCTGGTGATCCTGCTGTTCGCGGTCTCGCGCATCGCCACGAACGGCAACTGACCGAACGGCACCTGACCAGGCGACTGATCGAACGGCACCCGACCAGGCGACTAATCGAACGGGCAGCTGACCAGGCGACTGATCGAGCGGCAACGGATCAAGAGACCTGCAGAGCGTCGTACGCCGCACTCGTCGCCGCGGCGCGGAGTGCGGCGACGTCGGCTCCCTCGAAGGTGAGGACACAGGCCGACAGCCCACCCAAAGCGACCACCCCGCGGACCTCGTCCTCCCAGGAGGACGACGTACCGAGCAGCAGCGCGACCACGCGGCGGCGCCAGTCGAGCACGTGGTCGGTCAGCAGGAGCTGCTCGAGCACGCGCATGTCCCGGACTGCGATCCGGAACAGCGCTCGGTGGCGGTAAGTGACGTCGAAGTACCGGTCGAGCACCTCGCGCGGACCAGGCGGCGTGGCCTCCAGCTCGTCGAGCTGCCGGGTCATCTCGTCGACGACCGGTCTCGCCAGGCTGCGGATCAGCTCCTGGCGGGACGAGAAGTGGTGGTACAGCGCGGTTTTCGTCATCCCCAGCCGCTCGGCGATCTCCCGCAGGCTGGTCTGCTGCAGGCCCTGCTCGGCGAACAATTCGAGCGCCGCCGCCTGGATGCGGGTCTTGGTGTCGGCTCCCCGCGTCGTCGGCATGGCCCGAGCCTAGTTCTACTCTGCGTAACGGACCTGTCACCGGCATGTCGGGGATCTCCATCGGTGTACCGACGCGAATTTCTCGGGCTGCGCTGGTGACACGGATGGGATCTGCGGCGACACTGACAGTTACCGAAGGGGAGCAGTTCGCCGCGAACAGTGACTGGGGGGTCCGGGAGCCGGCGAGCTGCGCTGACGCCAGGGGGGCGTAGCGGGTGATCCGAGTCGTCATCGGGCACCGCGGCAAATTGGTGCGTGGAGCACTGGCCGCGGTCCTGACCAGAGAACCAGATATGAGTGTGATCGCGGAGTACGAACGGGCTGAGGACGTCCTCAAGGGATCGACGGGACCGCCAGGGGTGGTGCTGCTCGATCCGCTGCTGCCCGGCAAGGTCGCGATGGCGGAGCTGTGCCACCGGCTCCGCGGGCAGTCGGTCCTGCTTTTGATCGAACGCGAGGACGGCGGGGCGATCTCGCTGGCGCTGTCGGTCGTCCGCCGGACGCCGACCGTCGGCGTGATCGCGACCGACGTGTCGCCGGACGACCTGGTCGCGGCGGTCCGCGAGGTCGCGGCCGGGCGGACCGTCTTCGACGCGAGCCTCGCGCTCGCGGCCTGGCGGGCCGGCGACAGTCCGCTGACCGAGCGGGAGGGCGAGGTGCTCCGGCTGATCAGCACCGGCGCGACGGTCCAGGAGATCGCGCGCGGGCTCAGTCTCAGCGCCGGGACGATCCGGAACTACCTGTCCCGGATCCTCACCAAGACCGACGCGAGAAGCCGGATCGAGGCGATGCGCAAGGCTCAGGAGGCCGGCTGGATCTGATCCGTTCGCACCCAGTGGCCGATCAGCTCGGCGTACGACGGATTGCCGGCCAGCAGGTCGGCGTGGCTGCCGATCGTGGCGGCGCTGCCGTCCAGCAGCAGGATCCGCTGGGCGCGCAGCGCCGAGCTGACCCGGTGCGCGATGACGATCAGGCTGCCGGGCCGGGCGCTGAACGCCTCCTCGGCCACGCGCTCGGCCTCGAGGTCGAGGTGGCACGTGGCTTCGTCCAGTACGACGAGCGGCGCCGGCGACAGGTACGCACGGGTGAGCGCGATCAGCTGCCGCTCCCCCGCCGACAGTTCCAGCGGCTTCACCTCGGCCCCGAGCCCGCCCAGCCGCCGGACCAGGCCGAACGCTCCCACTGCGTCGATCGCCTGGCAGACCTGGCCTGCCGGAGCATCCGCCCGGTAGTAGGTCAGGTTCTCCAGGACCGTGCCGCTGAAGACGTAGGCCTCCTGCGGAAGCACCACGCGCACACCGCCGAGCTCCCCCGGCGGCAACGACGAGGGCGGCACCCCACCAAGCAGCACAGTCCCCTCGGTCGGCGCCAGCAGCCCGCAGACCAGACCGGCCAGCGTCGACTTGCCGATGCCGCTCGGCCCGACCACCGCCAGGTGGTCCCCGTCGCCGACCACCAGGTTGAGCTCGCGCAGTACCGGCTCGGCCTGCGGCCCGTAGGCGAAGGACACCGCCTGCAGCCGCACCTCGTGCCCGTACGGCGGCCGCGCGCACGTCGTACGGGCAGGCACCTCGCTCTGGTCCAGGATGCGGCCGAGTGTGACGACGTACCGCAGGCCGCTGTCGCCGAGGGCCGACATCACCATCCGCAGTGCGGGCTGCAGCCCAAGCAGCACGTAGGTCAGACCGCCCAGCAGCGTTCCCGTGCTGACTCCTCGGTCCACCAGCCACGACGAAGCAGTCAGCAGGACGACCAACGGCAGCCAGCCGCCGACGGCGAAGCACAGCGTCCGCAAGGCGGCGACGTTGGCCAGTGAGCGCTCAGCTGCCGCCTGGGTCTCGATCGGCCGGCCGACGAGGCCCGCGGCGAAGTCCTCGGCACCGGCCGCCGTCAGGTCCCGTACCGCCGCGAACGCCGAGCCTGCCGACGTGGTCAGCTCCTCGTCGGCGCGCAGTGACGCCCGGACGCGCGCGGCCGCCAGACCGAGAACCGCGAAGGAAATAAGGAATCCGAGCACGAACGGCGGTACGACGAGCGCCGCGACCAGCGGCGACAGCGACACCAAGCCGGCGACGACGCCGACCACTGTCACCACGAAGCTCCTCACCACCAGGACCAGCCCGGCGAAGGTGTCGCGGACGATCTCGACCTGGCGGTTCAGGCGCGCGACCGCACCGTCGGTGCGTGCGGATCGGAGAGCTCCGGCGACGACCCCGCGGACCAGGTCGTCGCGCAGCGGTTCGACCAGCTCGCCGAGTCGCCGGTAGACCTGGCGAGCGCCGACCGCGCCGAGCACAGCGGCGGCGAGGAGGCCGGCTAGCCAGAGCAGCCCTGCCTCCAGCCGGCCTGCGATGAAGGAGTCGGTGGCATGCGCGACGGCCACGCCGTAGCAGATGCTCGGCAGGATCTCCGGCACGGACCAGGCGGCGAGCAGCGCGGTCGGCCGTCGCCGTACGGCAGTCAGTCCGTACTGCAACTCGCGCCTCATCCGAAAGCCTGCTGTCGTCGTACGGCGGTCAGGCCGTCCCGCAGCTCGCGGCTCATCTGCAGGCCTGCTGTCGTCTGCGGCTCATCCGAAGGCCTTTCGGTACTCGGCGTCCAGCCACAACCCGTCGTGCGAGCCGACCGCCCTGACACGACCGTCGTTCAACCACACCACGAGATCGGCGCGCGCCGCGGTGCTCACCCGGTGGGTGACGATCAGGCGCGTACGACGCCGCCGGTCGCCCATCAGCGTCGCGCTGATCTGCAGCTCGGTCGCCGTATCGAGGCTGGACGTCGCGTCGTCCAGGATCAGCAGGCGCTCGGCCGACCACGCCCTGGCCAGGCCGAGCCGTTGCGCTTCACCGCCTGACAGCGGCGCGCGTGCCAGCGCGGTGTCGTAGCCCTGCGGCATTCTGCTGACGAAGTCGTGCACGTGCGTGGCGCGGGCCGCCGCCAGCAACTGCGTGGGCTGGACCGAGCCGACGCAGATCGCCTCGCCAACCGTCGCGCCAACCAGCGCAGGACGCTCGAACGCGCAGTTCACCGCGGCCCGCAACGCGTTGTGCGTCAGCGCGGTCAGCGGTACGCCGTCGAGCAGGACCTGCCCGGAGTCGGGATCGCTCAACCGGCCGGCGACGGCAGCCAGGACGGACTTGCCCGCTCCACTCGGTCCCACGACAGCGATCGTCGCGCCACCCGGCAGGTCCAGCCGGACCTGGTCCAGCAGCACGGTGTCGCCTGCTCGGACGGTGACCTCGTCGAACACCAGCCGGCCCGGACCGTCCGGCAGCGACAGTGCGCCGTACTCGAAGACGTCGAGCCCGGTCACCTCTGCGGCGCGGGTGATCCCCGCTCGTGACCTCGCCAGCTGGCCCAGCACCCCCGTGAGGCTGCCCAGCCCGGCACCGATGACGGCGTACTGCGCGGCGGCGAAGTAGTCGCCCGGTGTGATGTGGCCGTTCACCAGCTGGAGTCCGCCGACGGCCAGTACGGCGACGAGAACCAGCGGGCCGACCACGGCAGCCTGTGCGCCGGAGCGCGCCAGCACTCGCCAGGTGCGGAGTCCGTGGGCGTGCAGCTCCGGCAGGAGTCGGAGGACCCGCTGCTCCTCCCGGCCTGCCGTGCCCGCGGCGGCGATCGTGCGGAGGCCGGCCAGTGCCTCGGTCAGCGTCTCCGCGATCCGGCCCTGGGTCTCCTGGTAGGCAAGGCTGATCTCGGCAGTACGCCGGGCGAACACCCACAGCACCGCGACGACCAGCAGGACCCCGCCGAGGAAGGCCGCACCGAGCCAAGGGTCCAGGACCACCAGCAGGACCAGACTGCCCACCGGTGGTACGACGGCCGCCGCAGCCGTCACTGCAGCCGGGCCGGCCCTGGCCGCGTCGGTGGCACTGCTCGAAACCCGGCTGACGAGATCGCCAGTACCGAACTGACGCGCGCCGGTCGCGCCGGAGCTCAGCACGCTGCGAACCATCCGGCGCCGAAGCCAGGCGGTCGTGCCCGCCGCACACGCCGTACCGGCAATCACCTCGGTGATCTCACAGACGATGCCCAGGGCAATCAGCCCGCAGGCGACCAACAGCCACCGGCCCGGACGCCCCTCGACCGCAACAGCGTCGACCGCACGGCCGAGCACCGTCGGAAGAGCCAGCACAGTAAGACTGCCAAGCAACGCACTCGCCCCGACCAACGGCAGCCAGCCCCGCCCATGCCGCAGCAGCCCCCCGAAGGTAGTCACAGCCCGACCCGATGCCGCGGCCCACTGCAGGTCGCCACAAGTCGAGCCCGGCGCCGCAGCTCGCTGCAGGTCGCCGCAGGTCGGGGCCCGCGCAGCCCACTGCAGGTCGTCACAGGTCGGGGCCCGCGCAGCCCACTGCGGGTCGTCACAGGTCGGGGCCCGCGCAGGCGACCGGAGGTCGTCACAGGCCGCCCCCGGTCTGGCAGGCCACGGGGCCCAGCCCGCCGCGCGCCATCACAGGGCGGGGCCCGCGCAGGGGACCGGAGGTCGTCACAGGTCGCCCCCCGGTCTGGCAGGCCACGGGGCCCAGCCGCCGCGCGCCATCACAGGTCCAGCCCCGTGTGGTGGCTCAGGAAGGCGAGCAGGTCCGCGGCCAGGCTGTTCCCTCGGCCGGCTGCGGACGGCAGGTGCCCGGCGTTGTTCTCGTACCGCAGCAGCACCGGCCGGCGACCGGTGGTCGCATGCTGGAGAGCCGCGCACATCTTGCGCGCGTGCATCGGATCGACGCGGCTGTCTGCGCCGAAGACCGTGAACAGAACTGCTGGATAGTCGGCCTCGGTCACCCGGTGGTACGGCGAGTAGGCGAGCAGCGCCGCGAGCTGTTCGGGGTCGTCGGCAGAGCCGTACTCCCCTACCCATGCAGGGCCGAGCCCGGACTGCTGGTAGCGGACCATGTCCAGCACAGGCGCCGAGCAGACCGCTGCCGCGAACAGCTCCGGCCGCTGGGTGAGCGCGGCGCCCACCAGCAGACCGCCGTTGGACTCACCACAGATCCCCAACTGCTCCGGCGTCGTACGGCCACTTGCGATCAACGTCTCCGCCGCAGCCAGGTAGTCGTCGACGACCGTCTGCTTGGATCCCACCGTCCCAGCCCGGTGCCAGGCGTCACCCTGCTCTCCACCGCCGCGTACGTTCGCCGTGACGAACGCGCCACCGGCCTCCACCCAGGCCAGCGCGAACGACGAGTAGCTCGGCGTCACCGACAGCCCGAATCCGCCGTACCCGTAGAGAATCGTCGGCCGCGGACCCGTCGCTCCCGCGTCCGGTGGCGCACCCGTCGCTCCCGCATGTGGTCGCGGACCCGTCGCTCCCGCGTCTGGTGGCGCACCCGTCGCTCCCGCAGGTGGTCGCGCACGTAGATGACGAGACAGCTCCGCGCTCGCATTGGGCCGAGCTCGCGAGACCACCAGCATGCGGATCGGCGTGCCATCCCGCGATGGGTAGACAACCTGCTCCTGCACGACCGCGTCGCCAAGGCCTTGCCGGGCGCTAGCACTGTCGATGTCCAGTCCGGCGGCCGGCGCCGGGACCTGGCTGCGCGAGCGCGACCAGATCCAAGTGGCCTGCTCAGACGCTGTGGACGATGGCGTCACAGCGCCCGTGCGGGCGTCGTACCGGTAGACCGTGGGCGGCGTGACGCTGTCCGTATAGCTGAACCAGGCCTCATGCCCACCTCCCGGCCGCGCCGTCAGCTCACCGATCGTGCCGAGCCCAGGCAGCGGTACGTCGTGCAGCCGCGCGCCTGTCCTCGGATCGTGCGCAGTGAGCTCGCTGATCGCGTGCCGCGTCCGGCCGACCAGCAGGCACCCGTCGAGCACCGCTAAGCCGGTGAGCGGCGCGCCCGGGTCCTCACCGATCAGCTCCTGCCAGTGCTCGTGGCCGGGCTGCTGAGGGTCGCCGACGCAGATCCGCCCCGACGGCGCGTCGAGGGTGGTCGCGGCGTACAGCCGACCGTCCGGCCCCACGCCCAGCGCGGTCCGCGCGTCGACACCTTCCTGCGCCACCACCGGCACGAAGTCAGGCCGGCTCAGGTCGACCAGCCACACATCGTTGCGGTGGGCAACAGCTGCGGAGATCGTCAGCCAGCGGCCGTCGGCACTGATCTCCAGCCCGTACGACGCCTCGCCGGGCAGCACCTGGACGTCGTCCGGTTCCCGCGTCCGCGGACCAGGAGACCCAGCCAGGCCGCGCGGTCGCGCGCTTCCTCGCGGAAGGTGGCGATCCGGTCGACCACCGGCTGCGCGACGGCGCCCCAGGCGGTGCAGGCAGAGCCGCCTCGAGCGCACGTAGTAGAAGGACTGACTGTCGGCCAGCCAGGCCACGGGTGAGTAGCGGCACCGGTCGATCGGTCCGTCGACGACCTCGCCGGTGCGGACGTCCAGCACGGACAGGACGGACTGCTCGTCGCCCCGCGACAGCTGGAACGCGAGCAGGTGTCCGTCGGGCGACGGCTGCCAGCGGTCGAGGGTGGTGAGACCCGACGGATCGAGCTGCATCGGATCGATCAGGACGCGCTCGTCGACGTACAGGACGGGATGCTCTTGATCGGGTTCTCTACGGACGAAGAACTGATGATCGCCGCGCCAGGTCGGCGGGCTGGAGGTGGTGACCGCGCTCAGGGCGGCGACTCGGGTCCGGAAAGCGCGCCGGCCAGGCAGGTCGGCTGTCCGCCATAGCTGGTCCTGCGCGGCTTGCCAGTTCACAGTGCGTGAGTCGTCGGGATCTTCGAGCCAGCGGTACGGATCCGTGATCGCATGGCCGTGCAGCCACTCGACGGCCTCGTCCCGCTCGGCGTCGGGAAAGCGCCGGTCGATGCTGTGCATTGCCGCTCCTTCCACTCTGTCCACGACACCACCGCGGCCGACTCCGGCACGGTGCCGAGCGGTCCGCGCCGGCGCTGCCGCCGGTGCGGCCGATCGACGCGACCACAAGCCGATCCCGGGCGGGAGGTGGACACCCCGCCCGGGACCTCACCGACCTCAGTGACACAGGACGAGGCTGATGTTGCTCGGGGTCTGCGACGCGCAGCCGAGAACCGTCAGCGTGCTGCCGCCACCCCCGTGACCGCCGCCACCCGTGGGGGCGTCGAGACCTTGCAGGTCGAGAAGTGCCATTTTCTACACCTCCTTCCAGGACTTGTTGGGCTCGGGGCGCAGGGAGCGTCCGAGGAACGGGAGGGCCACCGGCTGCTCGTGCAGGGCGGCGCCAAGGGCCAGCAGGACTCCGGCGGAGCCGGTGGCCAGGTCCATCGACAGGCGGAGCAGCTGGTTCCCGGGGAAGGCGAGACCGTCGCCGTACGGGAGCGCGTGCCAGGCCAGGCCGGCGATCAACGGGTCAACGGCGCCCGGGTCGAGCTGCGAGGCCGCGAGCAACAGGCCGGCGCGCCCCATGAAGAGGCCGGGCTGAACGAAGTACCCGCAGTGGGTGACGTCGCGGAGCGCCGGAAGAACCTGGGCGAGCTCGTCGTCCGGACGGTGCCGCAGGTAGCGGTCGAGCACCATCGCGATCCCGATCGAGCCCTCCTCGAGGTACGGGAGCGTGCGCCAGCCCTGGTTGACCTGCAGGAGACCGTGGTCGTCCGTCGTACAGCGGCGAAGGTCCTGCTGGAGCGCGGTCCTGGCCAGGTCGAGCAGGCCGGTGTCGCCTGACTGCTCGTAGGCGTGGAGGAACAAGAGCGCCGGGCCGGAGGAGCCGAACATGAGGCCCGCTCGGGGATGCCCTTCGCCGCTGAGTTCCGGTACGTCGTCCGGCCCGCCGAGCCGCTCGGCAACCTCGTCAACAATCCGCATCGCAGCGGCGTGAGCGGCCGGCTCGGCGCCCTCGCTCCCGAAGCTGAGCAAGTTGAGGCCGATCCCGGCCAGGCCGGAGTACATCCCCAACTCACGCTCGCCAAGTGCTTGCTGCTGGCAACGATCGAGCAGGTCGAAGGCGTCCTCGCGGTAGCCGAGCTCGTCGAGCACCAGCGCGACACCGTGCAGCCCGTTGTAGAGCCCCGGACCGGCCATCACCTTGCGGGCCTGCCTGCGCAGCCAGTCCTCATACGCCGGGAGGCGGTCGCCGCCGCAGAGGGCGAGCGCGTACAGCACACCGGCCGCGCCGTGCGCGAGGCTGATCCCACCTCCGGGCTCGAACTGCTCGATGTCCCCGGGGAACAGCCGGTCCTCCCGCTCCGGGGTGGCTGCGGCCGCGATCGCTGTGGAGATCGCGGCCCGCAGCTCCGGCCAGGGCGTCCGCCCGGGCATGGGCGGAGCGACCCGCTCCGCCGGGCGCGCGACCGGACCCCGCTCGGCCGGCCCCCGCTCGGCCGGCCCCCGCTCGGCCGGCCCCCGCTCGGCCGGACCCGCGACCGGATCACCCTCGCCGAGGACGGCGGCCGGCGGCTCGCCAAGGATGGTCGCCACCGCCGCGTCGAACCGTTCCCGAGGCACCAAGAACGTCTCACTGATCAGGTCGGCAAGCTGCGCCGCCTTCTGTGGCCAGAAGTGCAGCAGCATCGTCGTCTGCGGCGCGAACAACCCGAGCTCCAGACAAGCCAGCGCGTACCGATCCACGGCCACGCCCTGCCGGTCCCCCGGCGCGGCGTACCCAGGATGGGCCAGCGCCGAGCGCGCCTGCTCAGTGACGAGCGTCGCTACCTCGAAGTCGATCAGCACCAACCGGTCCTCGGCGTCGACCAGGATGTTGCCGGGATGCAGGTCGTTGAACACCACGCCCCGCTCGTGCAGCGCCGCGACCGCCCGCTCGATCTCGCCGACCATCGCCAGCGCCCAGTCGGCGTACTCCGTGAGCTCGGCCTCACTGGCATCAGGACGAGTCAGCGGAAAACGCCGACTGATCAAGCGCTGCAGCGGGTTCGAGTCGATGAACTCCTGGACGAGGAAGTGGTGGTCCCCGAGCACGAAGTAGTCGTGCACGACCGGTACGACGTCGAGCCCGGCCAGCCGTTGCAGGATGTCGCGCTCGTGCCCGACCCGGGTCACCGCGTCCCGGCCGAGCACGTCCAGGCCGGCCAGCGGACGGCCTTCCTTGAGCACCACCTTGGCCTCGCTGTCGCGGTGGTGGCCGAGGTAGACGCCGCCGCCGTTCGAGAACTGGATGACGTGCTCCACGACGTACGCCAACTCGCCGGTGGTGACCGCATTGCGGGCCTCCAGGTGCGGCATCAGGAAGTCGGGCAGCGCCACCCAGGGCGGAAGCGAGAACGTCGGGCCGCGCACGTCCGGCACCAGCCGGCCCTCCGCGTCGGCGAGGGCGTAGACCCGTTCGCCGCTGTCGGACAGGCAGTAGCGGGTGACGAAGGCGCCGTACCGAACGAAGAGCGGGCCTTCGGCGTACCGGAGATCGCTGAGGATGTACGGACCTCGTACGCCGGTGAGCAGGTCGTCGAGCTCCTTCAGGACGAGCTCGAGCTGCGCGTCGTCGGCCGGGTAGATCGTGACGAGCTTGCCGCTCGATCCGCGGGCGGCCGACTTGGAGTTGACCATCACCAGGACCGGCTTGCTGCGCAGGAACTTGAACGGGAGACCGCGCGGTACGCAGTAGTCCCAGACCGCCGCGAGCGTCCGGTCGGCGTCGTCGAGGCCGGCCGACACGTGGATCTTCCAGCCCTGCTGGGGAATCCGGGCGGTCAGCGGCGCGTAGTGCATCCAGATGTCGCCGGCGCTGTGCTCCCAACCGGCGGGCAGCGGCCGGGCACAGGCGTCGAAGTCGGGCTCGGCGGTCCGGTTGGTCGGGCTGTCGTAGAACAGCCGATCGGCCAGGCAGTACAGCTCGTACTGTTCCATTCTCGCCTCCCCTGGTGCCGGTGCGGCTCGATGCCGTCGTCACATGGTGTGGCCGAGAGAGCGCGCCGCGTAGTGTCTGCCATCACGCCCGACCCGTGAGGAACACCGGGCCTACCCCTGAGTTCCTACGTCCTGTCCGGTCGGTAGGGCGGCAGTGCGAAAACGTCGACACGCGACAGCGCGCGCACCGCCGTGAAAGGCGGTACGCGCGCTGCGGGGAGGGGTGGATCAGCCGGCGGCGGCGAGCTGTTTCAGCTGCGCCGTACGACCGGCGATGACGGTCGTGCCGAGCTTCTTGGTCTCGGGATCCTTGCCTGCGTTGGCGATGCTGCGCGCCAGCAGGATCGTCTGGTCCAGGTGCTCCTTCAGGTTCTTGGTGAAGGACGCGTCGAAGGCCGGACCGGAAAGCTTGCCCAAGGCATCGATCTCGGGCTCGGTCATCATGCCGGGCATGTCGTGACCCTCGTGCGGGTTGCGGACCGGCAGGCCGGAGCGGGTACGGATGGCGGTGAGCTGGGCGACCTCGGCGCGATGGCCGGTGGCGACCTGGGTCGCGAGGCTGCGCAGGGCCGGAGCCGACGCCTGCTTCTGCCCGAGGTCCAGGACGCGGAGGAGCTGGGCGTCCATCGGGATCATGAGCTCGACGTAGGCCAGGTCGGTGGAGTTGAAGGACGGGTCGATGTTCCACTCGCTCGCGCCGGCGCTCGGCGTACTGGCCGCCGGTGGGGGCGGCGAGGCGGCAACGGACGAACCACAACCGGTCAGGGCGACGAGCAGAGCGGCGCAGGCCAGAGCCTTCATGGAGAGCTCCTTGGAACAGCAGGGGCGGTTGTGGTGAGAGTACAGACGGCGACCGCCGCAGTACAGAGGGTAAAGAAAGGTTCTTTGCAAAAGCGGTCGGGCGGAGAGGCCGGGCGGGTCCCTGGGACGGGGAGACCCGCCCGGCAGTAGAGGGTTTACGGGTGCCCGTTGGCCCCGCACTTGATGATCGGGCGGATGCAGTCGTTGACGCGGCGCGCCATCTCGGCGACCGGCCAGGCGTTGAAGAAGTCGCCGTGCATCGTGAACCCGCCACCGGACGCCAGCCGGAACCCGACCGTCGGCCCGTTCACCGGGTAGCGCAGGACCTGCCGCAGCTTCGGCACCGGCACCGGATGGGTCGCCGGGCAGTCGCCGTTCACCGGGTAGGACATGTGGCTCTTGTGATCCGGTGAGTCGAGGTCGCGCCCGTTCCAGCACTGCGGGAAGTCCAGGTACGACTCCAGCATCGAGCCGGCCGGGCAGTTGATGAAGTCGTGCCCGGCGCCCGCGTCACCGGCGTGCAGGCACGACCAGCGGGAGATGGTGTTGTCACTCGGCCCGGTCGCCTTCGCGTTGCCGGCGACGATCCGCAGCCCGAACGGCAGCGGCTGGGTCCGTGCGATCACATCGTCCCGGACACCTTCGCCCAGGTAGTAGAAGGTCGTCCCGGTCGGCTCGACCGGCTGATTGTTGTTGTACAGCGTCGGCACCCAGTACGACGACTTGTCCTCGGCCGGGTTGCACGACGTCGGCGAGTTCACCAGGTCGTCCACGGTCGTGTTGGCGTTCGTCACGGTCGCACCGAAGAAGCTGTGCATGTGCGACGCCCCGGGCATGTTGGGGAACACGATCGGGTCGTCGGGCAGGCGGTGCGTGTACGGGCAGTCCGCGAGGAACTCGGCGACCCGCACGATCGGACCGCCGGCCGGCGTCCCGCCGTACACCTGGAACTCGAACAGCGACGCACCCCACTGGGTGGCCCGCTGGGTGACCAGCACCCGCACGTACCGGCCGGTGCCGGTCACGGTCAGGCTCTGCTCGCCACCGGTGCCGTTCGTGGTGGTGTGCACCGTGGTCCAGCTGGTCGCGTTGGCCGACGTCTGGACCTGGAAGCCGCGGGCGTACGCCGCCTCCCACTTCAGTACGACGCGGTTGAACGTCTGACTCGACCCGAGGTCGACGTACAGCCACTGGTTGTCGGCGAACCCCGACGCCCAGCGCGTCCCACCGTCACCGTCGACGGCGGCAGCGGCCGGGAAGGAACCGCTCTCCACCGAGGACGCGACGACCGGTCGGCCCTGCGACAGCAGCGTTTCGGCAGCTTGAGCCGATCGGCTCGTCGACACCAGGTAGGCGCCGAGCAGAGCGAGCAGGCCGACAGCGAGTGTGCCGAGGCGGAAGACCCTGCGCGCGCTCACTTGTACACCCGCACGTAGTCGACGAGCATCCGCGCCGGGAACGGCGTCTGCGCGTTGGGCGGGCCGGGGAAGTCGCCGCCGACCGCGAGGTTGAGGATCAGGTAGAACGGGTGGTCGAAGATCCACGGCCCGCGGGTCGCCTCGAGCTGGGCCTTGTCGACGACGAAGACCGTGGTGCCGTCGACCTGGTAGGTGATGCTCGTGCTGTTCCAGAGCATCGTCCAGGTGTGGAAGTCGTTCGAGAAGTCGGCGCCGCCGGGCAGCCCGTAGGTGCCGCCGTACCCGCCGGCTCCGTTGTACGCCGGGGCGTGCAGCGTCGAGTAGCCCTTGGTGGTCTCGCGACCGAGGATCTCGACGATGTCGATCTCCCCGTTGTAGGGCCAGGGGCGACCGGTCAGGAAGTCCGCGCCCATCATCCAGAACGCCGGCCACAGGCCGTTGCCCTTGGGCACCTTGATCCGGGCCTCGACCTTGCCGTACGTCGTACTGAACTTGCCGGCGCTGTTCATCCGCGCCGACGTGTACTGACAGGTCCCGCTGCCGGTGACCGGGTCGATCGGGCAGGCCGATCCGGGCGTCACCTCACGACGGGCCTCGAGCACCAGGTTGCCCTGGCCGTCCATCTGGGTGTTGTTGTGGTTGGTGTAGACCTGCAGCTCGTTGTTCTGGCCGGTGCCAGGATCGGCGGACCACTTCGCGGCGTCCGGCTTGGTGCCGTTCGGGCCGTTGAACTCGTCGGCGAAGATCAGCTGCGGGTTCGGCGACGGATCAGCAGGCGGGGTCGGCGGAGTGTTCGGTGCACCACCGGTGCCGTAGACCTGGAACTCCCACAGCGAGTACCCGTACGGCGTGTTGCGCTGCGTGCCGTACATCCGGACGTAGCGGCCGGTGCCGGTGATGTTCAGCGTCTCCTTGAAGCCCGGGCCGGCGGCGGTTCCGTAGATCTTGGTCCAGTTCACGTTGTCGTTCGAGGTCTGCACCTCGTACGCCTTGGCCGAGGCCGGGTCCCACTGCAGGATCACCTTGTCGATCTGGGCGGTGGCGCCGAGGTCGACCGAGATCCAGCCCGGGTCGACCCAGCCGGAGTCGGTCGCGGTGGCCCAGCGGCTGGCCGGGTCGAGGTCGAACGCGCGGGCCGGCGTGCACTCCCAGCAGTTCGGGTCGTGCTGCTGGGTCGAGGCCGCGCCGGTCTTGCCGTACGACAGCAGCTTGCTGCCCGGACCGGGGCCGGGGCCACCACCAGTGGTCCCGAACACCTTGAACTCCCACAGCGACACACCCCACTGGGTGGCGCGGGCCGTGCTGAGCAGCCGGACGTAGCGGCCGCTGCCGCTGACGTTCAGCGTTTGGTTGCCTCCGGCACCGGTTGTGGTGCTGTAGATCGAGGACCAGTTGGTGCCGTCGGTGGAGGTCTCCAGCCGGAAGCCGGTCGAGTACGCCGCCTCCCAGCTGAGCGCGACCTGGCTGATGGTGGCGGTCTGGCCGAGGTCGACCCGGATCCACTGCGGGTCGCCGAACGCGCTCGACCAGCGGGTACCAGGATCGCCGTCGACGGCGGCGGAGGCGGGGAAGGCGACGTTCTCGGAGGACGACGCGGTGGCGGTCTTGCCTTGGGACAGCAACGGGTCGGCGGCCTCGGCGGGCGGTGCGACCAGCAGGGCGGCCACGAAACTGGTCGCGATCGCGACGAGTGCGGCGGCCTTGAGACGCGACGGTCTACGGGACAAACGCATGGGCATCTCCAGGGGCGGGCAGGAGGTCGGGGAACGTTCCCCGAGTCTGAGAGTTGCCTGCTGAGGGAACGGTGTCAAGACTTCGCGGACATCGGGGCGTAACCTGCGCGCAACTGTTCGCAGCCGCTTGACAAGGCTCGCGAACCGCCGGGATGCTCGTGCTTGGGGAACGCTCCCCTGCCAGTGACGAGGGGGTGCCCGTGAGACGACCGACCCTGCACGCCGTCGCGGCCCGGGCCGGGGTGTCGAAGTCGAGCGTTTCCCGGGTGATCAACGGCGAGCCGACGGTCGCGCCGGAGATCCGGCAGATCGTGATGGCCGCGGTCACCGAGCTCGGCTACGTGCCGAACGGCGCGGCCCGCAACCTGGTCACCCAGAGGACGAACACGATCGCGATCATCGTCTCCGATCCGCCGGCTGGTCTGGTCTCCGACGACCCGATGTTCGCGATGGTCGTGCGTGCCGCGAGCCGCGCGTTGGAGGCCGCGGGCAAGCAGGTGTCGCTGGTGCTGGCCGGGTCCGACGAGAGTCGTCAGCGCGTCGAGCAGTACCTGGCCGCCGGGCACGTCGACGGCGCGATGCTGGTGTCGATGGATGGCGCCGACCCGCTGCCCGCCGTACTGGCGCGGACCGGGTTGCCGATCGTTTCGCACGGGCGGCTGGCGACGCCGGGGCTGATGCCGTGGGTCGACAACGACAACCTCGGCGGTGCGACCAAAGCCGTGCAGCACCTGCTCGACCAGGGCCGGCAGCGGATCGCGACGATCTCGGGGCCGCTGGACATGACTGCCGCGCAGGATCGCCTGACGGCGTACCGGGAGACGTTGAAGGACACCGGACGGCGCTCGATCGTTGCCCTCGGCGACTTCACGCGGATCTCCGGCGCCGACGCGATGCGGCAACTGCTGGCCGACGACCCGCAGCTGGACGCGGTGTTCGCAGCCAACGACCTGATGGCGATCGGCGCCCTGCGCACCTTGCGCGAGGCCGGCCGGCGAGTGCCCGAGGACGTCGCGGTGATCGGCTTCGACGACATCGAGGCCGCGCTCTACACCGCCCCCGCGCTGACCACCGTCCGCAGCCCGATGGGCGAGCAGGCAGCCCAGACGACCCGCCTCCTGCTCGACCTCATCGCCCACGGCAGCGCCGACTCGGTCACGCTGCCCACGGAGATCATCGTCCGCGAATCAGCCTGACCCGCCGCTGCTACCCACCGTCCAGCTGCTCGGCCGCCAACTACGCCTCGCCCCCGCCTTCAAGTCTTCCCGCCCGCAGCAGCAGATCCCGCACAGCAGTCGCCGCCACAGGCCCCTCGCCCTCCACCAACTCCGGATCACTGCTCAGAAACACCGGCCCATCCTCCGCCGAAGCCGGCAACCTCCCATGCGATCCCCGCACGATCGACGGATCCAACGGCACCACCGACATCGCGTACCGCAGCCCAAGCTTCTTCTTCAGCAAGTACGACGCCGCCCGCGGCTTCACGAACCGGTCCGCCGGATCGAAGAACAACTCCGCCGGGTCGTACCCAGGCTTGCGATGGATCTCCACCCCGCGCGCGAAGTCCGGCGCCCGAGCATCATCCAGCCAGTAGTAGTAGGTGAACCAAGCATCCGGCTCCGCAACAACCACCAGCTCACCAGCGCGCTCATGATCCAGCCCGTACCGCTTCTTCCCCTCACCATCGAGCACCTCGGCAACCCCTTTCACCCCGGCGAGCAGCTTGCCGACGGCATCGACATCGGCCGGATCCTTCACGTAGACCTGCGCCACCTGATGATCCGCCACCGCGAAGGCCCGCGAGGTCCACGGATCCAAGTACTCCATTCCGTCCTGCGTGTGCACCTCCAGCAGCCCCTCGGCCCGCAGCACCCGGTTGACGTCCACCGGCCGCGCGACATCCGTGATCCCGTACTCCGACAGCACGATCACCGTCGCACCCCGCGCCTCGGCGTCGTCCAGCAGCGGCGCCAGTACGGCGTCCAGCTCGATCGCGGCCCGGGTCGCCTGCACCGACGACGCGCCGTACCGCTGCAGGTCGTAGTCCAGATGCGGCACATAGGTCAGCAGCAGATCAGGGTTGTCCTCGGCAAGGATCTGACGCGACGCGGCAACGATCCACTTGCTCGACTTGATCCCCGCAGTCGGTCCCCAGTAGTTGAACAACGGGAAGTCCCCGAGCTTCGCGGTCAGCCGGTCATGCAGCTCGACCGGCCGCGTGTAGCAGTCCGGCGCCTTCCGCCCGTCGGCGTAGTAAATCGGCCGCGGCGTCACCAGCAGATCAGTCTCCGCACCCATCGCGTACCACCAGCAGACGTTCGCCACCTTGTACGACGGGTTGCTGCGCCGCGCGACATCCCAGACCTTGTCCCCCTGCACCAGCCGATTGTGCTGCCGCCAGAGGAACACCTCTCCGAGATCCCGGAAGTACCACCCGTTCCCCACGACCCCATGGTCGGACGGCATCGAGCCCGTCAGGAAGGTCGCCTGCGCCGAGCAGGTCACCGCCGGCAGCACCGTCTCCAGGCTCCTGGCCAACGGCAACGACCGCAGCCGCGGCATCTTCCGCAGCAACCGAGGCGTCAGCCCGACCACGTCGAGAACGACCACCTGCTTGGTCATTTGACCTCCTCCAGTCCAAGCCCGGTGATCCGGTCGCGCAGCCAACCCAGCTCGGCGGCGATGCCCTCGGCCAGCTCCTGCTGATTCTTCGGCCCGTTGGGAAGCACCGACCAGGTGTAGGTCTCCGACTCCAAGTGCTGCGTCAGCGGATGCTCGCCGCCGACCAGATGCTGAAGACAGTCCTCGAGCACGCCGGTCGTGCTGGTCAGCGGCGCTCGCGGGGCGGCATGCACCGGCACGTGGAAGTGCACGCGCCAGGCCGCGTGGCCCGACAGTTGGTCGACCTCGTCCAAGTTGTCGACGCCCGGACCACCCCACTCGCGCGTCTGGTGCAGGAACTTCGGCTCCGCGAACTCCTCCAGCAGCCTGGAGGCCTCGGCGTCCCTCGGATCCGCAACATGCAGCGCCGCCGACACCTGACTCTTCACGACCTCGACCCCCGCGGCGGCCATCGTCGCGAACGTCTCGGCCGGGTCCTCGAACTGGACCGCCAGGTGGCAGGTGTCGAGGCAGAGACCGATCCGCGCCGGCCCGGCGTACGGGGTAAGCCAGTGCGTGGCCTGCGGGACCATCTCGAGGATGCAGCCTGGTTCGGGCTCGACCGCGACGCGGATCCGGCGTCCCGTGTTCGTCTCGACCTGCGCGAGGCGGACCTGGACCCGGTCGAACGCCTGGCGCGCGGCCGCGTCCTGCTCCTTCGACCACGGGTGGCGCCAGGCCAGCGGCAGCGTCGAGATCGACCCGTACGCCGCGTCCGGCGGCATCAGCTTGGCCAGTACGTCGATCAGGTCGAGGGTGTAGCGCAGCCGCTCGGGCTCGGTCCAGTCCGGCTTGTAGACCTTCTTGCCGACGACGCGGTCGTGGAACCCGGCGTACGGGAAACCGTTCAGCGTGACGACCTCGAGGCCGTTGCGGTCGAGCGCGCGCTTGAGGCGGTTGAGCGCGACGGTGGAGTTCGCGAGCCGGTCGGCGAGCGAGTGCGCGAGCCAGAGGCCGACGCCGAGCACCGGAACGTCGAGCTCCTTGCGGACCAGCGACGAGCAGCCGTCGAGCTGCGCGATCACGCCTTCGAGGTCCTCGGCGGGGTGGACGTTCGTGCAGTACGCGAGGTGGACGAGCGAGCCGTCGGGATGCCGGAACCTCATGAGCGTGCTCCTCTGAGGATCGAGTTGCCCGCGAACGTGTCGTCGGTCGTGGCGTCGGTGAGGTCGAGTCGCCCGGACTGGCCGTAGAAGGCGACCGGGTTGCGCCACAGCACCTGGTCGACGTCGTCCTCGGTGAAGCCGGCCGCGAGCATCGCCTGGCCGGTCGCGTACGTGCGCAGCGGGTCGGACTTGCCCCAGTCGGCGGCGGAGTTCACCAGGATCCGCTCGGTGCCGAACTGCTGCAGGATGACGACCATCCGGTCCGGGTCCATCTTGGTGTCGGGGTAGATCGAGAAGCCCATCCAGCAGCCGGAGTCGGCGACCTCCTTGACCGTCACCTCGTTCAGGTGGTCGACGACCACGCGCTCGGCCGGTACGCCGGACTCGCGCACGACGTCGAGCGTTCGCGTCGTACCGGCAGCCTTGTCGCGGTGCGGAGTGTGCACGAGCACGGGAAGCTCGAAGCGCTTGGCCAGCTCGAGCTGGGCGGCGAACACCTCGTCCTCCTCCGGCGTCATCGAGTCGTAGCCGACCTCGCCGACCGCGACGACGCCGTCCTTGGCCAGGTACCGCGGCAGCACGTCGAGCACCTCGCGGCAGCGCGGGTCGTTGGCCTCCTTCGGGTTCAGCGCGATCGTGCAGTGGTGCCGGATGCCGAACTGCGAAGCGCGGAACGGCTCCCAGCCGATCAGCGCGTCGAAGTAGTCGACGAACGAGCCGACACTGGTCCGCGGTTGGCCGAGCCAGAACGCCGGTTCGACCAGAGCCTGTATGCCGTGCGCGGCCATCGCCGCGTAGTCGTCGGTGGTGCGGGACGTCATATGGATGTGCGGGTCGAAGATGCGCATGTCACCCCTCCAGATAGGGCTGAAGATCCAGGGGAACGGACCGGCCGGCCGCGCGCCGCTCGGCAGCGAAGTCGGCCATCATCCGTCGCAGTACGTCGTCGGCGCGCTCCGGGAGTCCGTCGACCGCAGCCAGCGGTACGCCGGCGAACACGCACTTGAGCACGGCCTGCCGGAACGCTGCTGGCGTGAGGTGCCGGGTCGCGTAGGGCCCGAGCGCGGCGGCGAGCAGGCGCTGGTCGTTGGTCCGGATCGCGTCCTCGATCAGCGCTGTGCCTTGCGGGCCGGCCGCTTGCTCAACGTCCTCCAGCTCGAGCGCTTTGAGGATCGCGAGCTTCTCGGCGGTGTCGCCGTAGCGATAAAGCTCCGCGATCTCATCGGCCGAAGCGGTCGCCAGAAGCTTGGCCCGCACAGCCTCGTCCGCCGACCACCCGTTGCCCAAGGCCCCTTTTCCCGTCACCCGTGCGACTGCGGGAAAGACCTCAGCCAAGGGACCAACGAACGCACTGACGTCCACAGGCAACTCGGTGGCCTTCACAAGTAGTTCCGCAGAAAGGCCAGCGACTCCCGAGCGACAGTCGGGGCAGCGTGCGAGTGTCTCGGCAGCTCGACGGCCACCAGCCCGGCGTACTCGGCTTCCTGCAACGCCTTGAAGACCTGCTCGAAGTCGACCTCGCCGGTACCGAACTCCAGGTGCTCGTGGACATCCCGGCGCATGTCGTCGATCTGCACATTGACTAGATGCGGCGCGCCGAGCCGGATGCACTCCTCCGGCGGCTTCGGCTCGTTGCAGGCCAGGTGGCCGATGTCGAGCGTCAGCCCGAGCGTGTCCACCTCTTTGTGTAGCTTGAAGAATCCCGCGAGGTCATCGAGCAGCATCCCGGGCTCGGGTTCCATGCCGAGCACGACTCCCCGATCGGCGGCGTACGCGGCGAGCTGCTGGCAACTGCTGATCAGCCGCTCCCACCCGACCTCCGCCGGCACCTCATCAGGCAGTACGCCGGACCAGAACGACACCGCCTCGGCGCCGAGCTCGCCGGCGATGTCGATCGCGCGTTCCAGCAGCAGCATTCGCCACTCGGCGCCGTCAGTGTGCAGCAGCGTCGGCTCGTGCTTCCGGTACGGATCGAGCACGTAGCGGGCGCCGGTCTCGATCACCACCGCGAGCTCGGCGCGGGCCAGCAGTCGCCCGACCTCGGCCGTCCGCTCCTTGAGGTCCGGGCCGAACGGGTCGAGGTGGTTGTGATCGAGCGTCAGCGCCACACCCTCGTACCCGAGCTCGGCGATGACCGTCAGCGCCTCGGGCAGCCGATGGTTCGCGAACCCGTTGGTGCCGTAGCCGAGCCTCATGTCGGCGACACCTTCCGCGCCAGCGCCTTGGCCAACGGCAACGCCACAGCCAGCGCAGCCCCGAGCTTCGGGGCACCGGCCCGAGCGCACCAGGCCGCCTGCAACGGCACCAGCCCGTGGATGCCCGCGCCAACAGCCCGCCGCAGCTTCGGCCCACTCGGCTCCTGCGCCGCAGCCACCTGCGCCGGTCCGACTGCCTGAACGAAGAGTCCTGTAAGTACTGCTGTTGCTGCATGTTCTGGTCGACTCATAGTCGCCGCGGTGATCGCCGACGTCGCGGCCAGTGCACCACGCGCCGGCAGCGGCGTACTGCCGTGCACCTCACCGCGCGACATCGCCGTCACCCCAAGGATGTGCGTCCCGACGGCCAGCGCCGGAGCCCACGCACGCCGGCGCTGGTCACCAGCACCAACCAGTACGTCGAGCGCCCGCGCCGCCGCCATGAACACCGGACCGGCCACCGTGTTCTTGGCCTTCAGGTCGTAGCTCCACGCGGTAGCAGCCAGCACTGCCGAGGTCGCGAGGGCGGAGCGACCTCCAGCTCGTCCGGCCAGCGCCAGCCCGGCAGCAGTGAGTCCAGTCGCCAGACCAAGCGCCGTACTGGCAGGCACTCGTCCGGACGGGATAGGCCGCTCAGGTCGCTCGACAGCGTCGATCTCCCGGTCAGCCCAGTCGTTGAGCGCCATGCCGGCCCAGTAGATGCACACCGACGCAGCTGACAGCCCGACCATCCGGCCAGGCCTCAGGTCTCCAGCAGCGACAGCACCAGCCAGTACGTCGCCCGGCACGGTCAGCGCAGCAGGAGCCCGGACTAGTTCCACCAGGTCCTTCAGCATTCCTGCACCCACCGCACCAGCTCGTCGTACTGCCTGGTCAGTGCGTGCTCGCTCGACTCGACCGGGTCCTTGAAGTAGAAGCCCAGGAACGGCATCGCCCCGACATGGCCTCGCTCCAGCGCCAGTGCGGACAGGCGAGCCAGGTCCAGCACGAGCGGAGCCGCCAGAGCCGAGTCGCAGCCCTGCCAGGTGAACTGCAGCGTCATCCGTACGCCGAGGAACCCCGAGAACATCACGTGATCCCAGGCGGTCTTCCAGTCGCCCAGCGGGTCCACGTAGTCGATGTGGACCTCACCAGGCACCTCACCGCCGAGCAGCTCGGTCAGTACGCGCTCCTTGGACACGCTCTTCGACTCGGCCGCGTGCGGGTCAGCCAGCGTCGCCCCGTCGCCACCACCGAGCAGGTTGGTCCCGGACCAGGCCTGCACAGGCAGAGCCCGAGCCGTGAACATCGGCGCGAGCACGCTCTTCACGAGGGTCTCCCCCGTCTTCGCGTCCTGCCCGCCGTACGGCAGCCGCCGCTCGACCGCCCAGTCCCGAACCACCTGCGGCCGAATCGAAGTCGACGGCGTGAAGTCCACGTACGCCGCGCCAGCTTCGAAGGCTGCCAGCGCGCCGATCGAACTCGCCGGCAATGCCTGCCCGGTCCTCGCGGCGCCGCTCGCCTCCGCCCCTCTCTCCCCGTTCGCGACCCGGGTGGCCTTCAGCGCCCGTCGGAGTTCGGCAAGGTCGGCGTACCGGACCTCGGCGGGCGGCTCGGTGGACGCGACGTTGATCGCGACGACGTGCTCCAGGTCGTTGCGCAGCCGGAACGCCCGGATGTCCTCGGCCATCCGGCGGACCAGCTCGTCCTGGGTGTCGGCGACCGGGAGGACCACCAGGTTCCGCTCGGTCTCGGCCAGCTCGGCGGCAATCAGACCGTCCAGCCCGGGCGGGAGCACGCCCCCGGCAACGAGTCGCTCCACCTGTTTGCTCAGCGGGATCTCGGACGGGTCGTGCCCGCCGAAGACCAGCCGATCGATCGGCGTCAGCCCGGCACCGGCGAACGCCGGCTGCTCGGTGACGACTCCGGCGGGAGGGGCGCCGTGGGCCAGTGCGGCCGCTCCGGCGACGGTCGTGGTCGCGACCGAACCCCTTGCCCCGAACAACCACACACCCACGCGTCGATGCATCCGCGGCTCCTCAGGCTCGCTGCCACGGAAGGTAGTCTTGGGCGGACAATCCGTGACAGATCGGAACTCTAGAGCGCGGATGGTCGCGACGGAAGAACCTGCCGAACAGAAATACGGAAGATCACGCCGCGATCAGTGCAACATCACGACTGCGAAGAATCCGCCACTCGATCGGCGTTTTCTGCCTCAGGACCGACGTGTTCGACCTCGGCGACCAGGTCGCGCGAGCGGTCCGCGACGGCCATCGCGGCCAGCGCGGTGGTCAACGGAACCGCCGCGATGATGCCCAGGCTGCCGACCAGACCTCGGACGACTTCGATCGCCACCTGCTCGGTCGAGATCAGGTAGTTGGACTGCGTCCCGCTGATCGCGAACACCATCAGGATCGGCAGCGCCGCCCCGGCGTACGCGAGGACGAGCGTGTTCACGACCGAGGCGACGTGCGCCCGGCCGATCCGCAGCCCGGCGCCGAACAGCGCGGCGCGACCCGCGGCCGGGTTGGCCGCCGACAGCTCCCACACCGCGCTCGCCTGCGTCACCGTCACGTCGTCCAGTACGCCGAGCGCACCGATCACGATCCCGGCCACGAGCAGCCCGGCCAGGTCGATGTCGGGCACGTACGCCTTGAGCGCCGACGCACCGTCCGACGCGATCCCGGACAGGTCGCAGAACTTCACGAACGCCCAGCCCAGGAACGCGGTCAGGCCGAGCGCCGCGATCGTGCCGGCCAGCGCGACCGACGACTGCGCGTTGATCCCGTGCGTCAGGTACAGGGCGATCACCATGATCACCGAGCCGCCGACCACCGCCACGAGCAGCGGGTTCGACCCCTTGAGAATGGCGGGCAGGATGAACTGGGTCAGCGTGATCCCGGTGACCACGAGCGCGCCGAGCGCCGCCAGACCGCGCCAGCGAGACAGCACGACGACCGCGACAGCGAAGATCGCCGCCAGGATCAGCAGCGGACGGCCGCGGTCGTGATCGACGTACTGGTACCGCTCGGCGATCGGAGCCTTGCCGTCGACGCCGAGCAGGACCTTGTCGCCGACCTTGACCGGGATCGACGTCTGCGCGCCCTTCGGGACCTGGACCGGCACCTCAGCTCCGACGTCGGACTTGCCCGAGTCGACCCGGACCGTCGCCTCGTCGCAGTCGGCCGGGCTCTCCGGGCACGGCGCGAGCTTCATCACCGTGCCGCCGGCACCGCTGGACTTGGCCGACTCGACCACGACGTCGCCGCCCGGCCACATCACGACCATCGCGATGATCGCCGCCGCGATCAGCGGGATCAGCAGCGCCGCGACCACCACGCGGACCCGGCGAGCGACCACCGCGTCCCGGTCCACGACCGACGTGTCCACCACGTGCTCGTCGCCCCAGCCGCCGCCGTGACCGTGCCCATGACCGTGTCCGTGCCCGGAACCACGGGGAATTTCGATCCGGCGGCGCCGGTTGGGTTTGCTGTCGGCCCGCCTGCGCCCGACCGTCCGCCTGGCCATCCGTCCACTCCCTGTTTTGACAACCAGTTCCATTTAAATGAAAATGATTGTCATGAGATCTAGTCGTCGTCCTGTCAGTTGCCTTGTCACGGCCGGCCTTGCCGCCCTGACCCTGCTCACTCTCGCAGGCTGCGGCAGCAACGCTGCCGACGGCTCCGGCGGCAGCGGGGACAAGCTCGACGTGGTGGCATCCTTCTACCCGCTCGAGTTCATCGCCAAGTCGGTGGGGGGCGACGCGGTGAACGTGACCACGCTGACCGCGCCGGGCGTCGAGCCGCACGACCTGGAGCTCACCCCGAAGCAGGTCGGCACGATCGCCGGGGCCAAGCTGGTCGTGTTCGAGAAGGGTCTGCAGCCCGCCGTCGACGAGGCCGTGGAGCAGAACGCCAAGGGCGCCGGCTTCGACGTCGCCCCGGCGGCGAAGCTCGAGGCCACCGGCGCGGACTTCGAGGAGCACGAGGAGGGCGGCGCCGCCACCCCGACCGGAACTGTGAAGCCGGCTGCGTTCACGGAGGACGCGCTCGACCCGCACTTCTGGCTCGACCCGGTCCGCTACGCGGGCGTCGTACAGGCTGTGACCGACAAGCTGGTCGAGGTCGACGCCGCGCACGCCGACGGGTACAAGGAACGCGCCAAGACGCTGCTCGGCGAGGTGAACAAGCTCGACTCCGACTACAAGACCGGCCTGGAGTCGTGCAAGCTCAAGACGTTCGTGACGAGCCACGAGGCGTTCGCGTACCTGGCGAAGCGGTACGGTCTGCAGATGGTCGGAATCGCCGGTTTCACCCCGGACGCCGAGCCGACCCCCCAGCGGATCAGGGAGGTCCAGGACATCGTGCGCAACCAGCACGTCACCACGATCTTCTACGAGGAGCTCGTCAGCCCGAAGGTGGCCGAGTCGATCGCCCGCGACGTCCACGTCAAGACCGCGGTCCTCAGCCCGATCGAGGGGCTGTCGGACGCGAACTCTCAGGAGACCTACCTCTCGCTGATGCGGGAGAACCTGCAGGAGCTCCGGAAGGCGAACAGCTGCGCGTGACAGCCTCTCCCTCTGACACCCCGAAGGCCGTCCAGGTCGCCGATCTCTCGGTCGACCTGGGCGGTCGTCTCGTGCTGCGCGGTATCGACCTGCAGATCCGGCCCGGCGAGGTCGTCGCCGTACTGGGCACCAACGGCTCCGGCAAGTCCACGCTGGTCCGCACGATCGTCGGCCTGCTCCCGGCCGCGCGCGGCGAGGTCCGGCTCTTCGGTACGCCGGTCCCGCGGTTCCGCCAGTGGAGCCGGATCGGGTACGTGCCGCAGCGGATCACCGCGGCCGGCGGCGTACCGGCGACCGTGCACGAGGTGGTCTCGTCCGGCCTCCTGTCGAACCGGCGGTTCTTCCGGCCGCTGACGGCCGCTCAGAAGGCCGCCGTGGACGAGTCGCTCGAGCTGGTCGACATGGCCGACCGACGCAAGGACGCCGTGGCCGAGCTGTCTGGGGGCCAGCAGCAACGAGTGCTGATCGCCCGTGCGCTGGTGTCCGATCCGGAGCTGCTCGTGCTCGACGAGCCGACCGCCGGCGTCGACCTGGCCAGCCAGGACATCTTCGCCGACGCGATCCGCGAACGCGTCGCCCGCGGCACGACGGTCGTCATGGTCAGCCACGACCTCGGCCCGATGGACGCCCTGATCGACCGCTCGATCGTGCTCCGCCGCGGCCGCATCGTGTACGACGGCCCACCGCACGCCTCACAAACCCACGCCCACGTCCACCACGTCGTGGATGACAAGCCCGGATGGCTGGGCTGATGGCCGCGCCTCCGGCACGGCGGGGTCATGGGGCCCAACTCCCGCCCTTCCCTCGTCGCTCCAGTCGCTTCGCTCCCTCCGCTCCTCAGTCCAGGGCGGGAGGCCCCATGACCTTTGCGGTGCTCCTCAGATCAAGCCAGGAAACCCGATGACTCTCTTCCAACTGGAATTCATGCAGCGGGCGCTGATCGCCGGGCTGCTGACCGGGCTGTCGGCGCCGGCGATCGGGACGTACCTGGTGCAGCGGCGGCTGGCCCTGATGGGCGACGGAATCGGGCACATCGCGATCACCGGCGTCGCGCTCGGCCTGCTGACCGGGACCGCGCCGGTGCTGACCGCGATCCTGGTCGCGGTGGTCGGCGCGAGCGCGATCGAGCTGATCCGAGCCCGCGGCAAGACCAGCGGGGACGTCGCCCTGTCGCTGCTCTTCTACGGCGGGATCGCGGGCGGTGTGCTGCTGATCGGCCTGGCCGGCCAGGGCGCCGCCACGCTGAACACGTATCTCTTCGGCTCGCTCACGACGGTCTCACCGTCCGACCTGTACGTCGTGGTCGGGCTCGCGGTCGTCGTACTGGTCATCGCGATCGGCCTCGGGCCGCAGCTGTTCGCGGTCTGCCAGGACGAGGAGTTCGCGCGGGTCACCGGGCTGCGCGTCCAGCTGCTCAACCTGCTGATCGCGGTGATGGCGGCGGTGACCGTCACGGTCGCGATGCGGACCGTCGGGCTGCTGCTGGTCAGCGCGCTGATGGTGGTGCCGGTGGCGACCGCCCAGCAGGTCACGCGGTCGTTCCGATCGACGTTCGTGACCGCCTGCGGGATCGGCGTACTCGTGTGTCTCGCGGGCATCATCACGTCGTACAACGCGAACGTGGCGCCTGGCGCGACGATCGTCGTACTGGCCCTCGCGTGCTTCGTCGCCGCCGCTGCCGCCGGAGCGCTGGTCCGCCGGCGCCGCGCCGTACAGGCACCGCTGGCTGATGAAGAGCCCGAGGTCGGGGTACCGGGTCCGGAGCCGCACGTGGTCACCGACGAGCACGAGCACGCCCACGGCCAGAAGTGCGGCCACACGAAGGTCGAGCACGGCGACCACGTGGACTACGTGCACGACGGACACCTGCACGCCGCCCACGGCGACCACTGGGACGAGCACTGAGTTGATGGACGCTGAGTTGATGGGCGCTGACTTGGCGGGCACTCGCTTGGTGAGCACTGGCTTGGCGAGCGTTGGCTCGGCGGTTGGCTTGGCAAGGGCCGACTTGCGGGCGCTGGCTTGGCGAACGCTGACCTGGCAAGCGCCGACTTGGCGGGCGCTGAGTTGGTGAGCGTTGGCTTGGCGACAGGCGCTGACTTGGCGACGTCTGCCAGAATGGCGAGTTGCCGGGGAGAATCAGTGATCTCATGACAGGAGGAACGGTGGCGATCGGTACGAGGTCCACCCGCCAGCGCGCGGCGGTGGCGTCGGTGCTGGACAACCTGGACGACTTCCGCACGGCCCAGGAGATCCACCAGGAGCTCCGGACCTCCGGCGAGGCCGTCGGCCTGACCACGGTCTACCGCACCCTCCAGGCCCTGGCCGACTCCCGCGAGGTCGACGTCCTACGCACCGCCGACGGCGAAACCGCCTACCGCCGCTGCTCCAAGGGCCACCACCACCACCTCGTCTGCCGCAACTGCGGCCGCACCGTCGAGGTCGAAGGCCCCGCCGTCGAACGCTGGGCCGACAAGGTCGCCGCCGAACACGGCTACGCCGACATCAGCCACACCCTGGAAATCTTCGGCACCTGCGCCGACTGCCAAAAAGCCTGACCCCGCCGCCCGCAGGTCGACGGCCCTGTCGCCTTCCGCTGTCGCCGCGGAGCCCAAGCATCAACCTCTCCCGGCTCCACTCCCGCCACGGGCGGAACCCGAACAGAAGCCCTCCCAGGCAGAGCAGTACGCCGACCACCTGACCCCGCCCCCACCACGCCCCACCGCCGCCCCAAGTACCGACCCCCGACCCGGCCCCTCGCCCGACGCCCCTCATCTGGCCCTGCAGGCTCTACACCCGCTCCGCTACCGAGTCGTGGTCGCGCGGCCTACCCTCGTGGTCGCAGCTACCCTCCTAGGCGCGGCCTGCCCTCGCAGTCGCGGCCTAGCGTTGAGCCCCGGCACCGACGAGGCGCTCCAGCAGGCCCGGCATGGTGTGAACTACCTCAGGAGTGAAGCCCTCGACCCGGTTACTGGCGGTGTCGTCGCTGGCGAAGAGCAGCGGGCGAAAGCCGGCCTTATGCGCTGCCACAAGGTTGGTAGGACGGTCATCGACCAGGACGGTTCGAGCAGCATCCAGGCCGGCGTGAGCCAGTACAGCTCGGAACGCCTCCGGGGACGGCTTCCGAGCGCCGATCTCGGAGCTGACGTACCAGCGTTCGGCGTACAGCCCGAAGCGGGCGCGGAGAAGCTGGGACCAAGGCGCAGCATCATTGGTGAGCACCAGCGGGGTGACGCCTGCACTGCGGAGTTGCTCAAGGATTTCCCGGGCGCCGGACGTCACCTCGTGGTTGCTGCAGTAGTCGGCGTCACTGGCCGTAGCTGCTACCCCGAAGTCCATCCACAGCTGGTCAGTTGAGATCGCGCCAAGGGTGCACCGGCGATAGGCCTCGCGGATCTCCAACTCGCTTGCGATGCAGCCGTGAGCGCGCAGGTACGGGATGAGCAAGCTGCCGACCACGTTGCCGTGCCGGTAAAGCACACCCATGGCATCCAGCACGACGAACCGGCGCACCTCAGCGGACCGCGGTGAGCAGATAGGTCGCCGGCAGCTGACCGGCCTGATCACCGAGCCCGGCATACATCTCGGGAGCCGCAAACTCCTCCAGCGAGCGAACCGTCAGCCCGGCTGCCAGTACGGCGGTGGTGACAGCGCCCAGGTTCCAGACGTAGCTGCGGCTAGCGAGAGGCGTTCCCAGCTCACGAGTGATCTGCGGAGCCTTGAGCGGATCCGGGTAGCCATCCCGCGCCGGCGTGAAGTAGTCACCAGTGACCCTCATCGGCGCGGTGACAGTGAGCACCTCCCACACCGGGTGGTGCTCCGAAATCACCAGCACTCCGCCCGGCGCGAGCCGCGACGCCAGATCGGCAGCCCACCCCTTCAGGTCCGGCACCCAACAGATCCCACCCCACGAAATGAAGATCAGATCGAACCCGGTCAGCTCCGCCTCCAACCCCATCATGTCCTGCTCGCGAAAGTCGACAGATAGCCCAAGCGCCTCAGCCTTGGCGCGACCAGTCGCCAAGTGCGTGGGCGCCAGATCAACCGCCACAACATCAGTGCCGAGCCCCGCGAACGTCAACGCCTCATCGCCCACCGAACAAGCCAACTGCAGCACCCGCCGCCCACGCACATCGCCCACCGCAGCCAGCTCGTGCTCGTTGAGCACACTCCCGCCCGCCCGAAAGAACTCAACCGACTCACCCAGCCGCCGCGGCGCCAACGCCTCCCAGTACTGCCGATTCCGGGCGACAACCTCAGCGCTCTCCATGCCGGCGATCGTACGAGACCGCACGTCGTACCGCACCGAGGTTTTCCACAGCCACCCCGGACTTGGCCGGATCCGGCCAATCGTCAGATCCCTTGTGTACAAGGGCTTCCAGACCCAAAAACAGTCGGCGGCCTATTGCAGAATGGTCGGCATGGAACAGTTCGGGCAGCGCCCAATGTGGTCGATGAGTGGCAGCGAAATGCTGACCACTCTCGACGGCGTGCAAGCGCAACTCGACCGCCTGCAGACCTACCGTTTGGAGCTGCTCGCGGCCCTCGAGGCCAACGGCCATGCCGCCGAGATCGGCGCCCGCGACACAGTCCAGCTGATCTCGACCCGCCATCGTCTAGACCACACCGACGTACGCCGCGACCTCCGACTCGCCCTCGCCCTGCCGAAGTACGAGCAAGTCCGCGCCGCGCTGAGCAGGCCTGACGCCCCAGCGCCACTTCTCCCCGGCCACTCCGTGCCCGACGCGCCCGCAGGGCTTCATCCTGACCAGTCCACCCAAGCGCGGCTTCACCTCGGCCAGGGCGACCCAGCGCCACTCCTCCCCGGCGAGTCCGTGCCCGATGCCCCGGCAGGGCTTCATCCTGACCAGTCCGCCCCAGCGCTGCTTCTCCCCGGCGAGGCCGACCCAGCACGGCTCCACCCCGGCCAGGGCGACCCAGCGCCACTTCACCCCGACCAGACCGACCCGGCACGGCGCCACCCCGGCCAGGGCGACCCAGCGCCGCTTCACCCCGACCAGACCGACCCAGCGCGGCTCCATCCCGGCCGGGCCTACCCGGTACGGCTCCATCCCGGCCAGGCCGACGCGATCGTCACCGCTCTCGAGCGGATCCCCGCGAGGGCCCAGGTGCCTGTCGACGACCTGGAGGTCGCCGAGCGCGAACTCATCAGGTCCGCCCAGGTGCTGTGCCCCGCCGACCTTCGCGTGCTGGGCAAGCGCGTCCGGGACACCCTCGACACCGACGGCATCGAGCCCAAGGAGGCCCAGGCTCTGGCGGCCGAGAACCTCTGGCTCAAGCGCGGCGACCTCGGCGTCGAGTTCGGCGGGTACCTCGCCGGCGCGCACGCCGAACTTCTGCAGACCCTCGTCTTCGCCGGCGCCAAACCGCGCAAAACTCTCGACGGCCGGCGGGACCCGCGCAGCCGAGGCCGACGCCAGGCCGACGCCCTGACCGCCGTACTGGAGAGCGCCGCCGCGACCGGCACCGCCGTCCCCGCCCACGGCGCCATCAAGCCCCACGTCACCGTCACCATCGGCCTGGACGCTCTCACCACCGGAACCGGCACGGCCTCCCTCGCATCCGGCGCCACCCTGTCAGCAGCCACGGTCCGCCGCCTAGCCTGCGACGCCGGAGTCATCCCGATGGTCCTCGGCACCGCCTCCGAACCCCTCGACGTAGGCGCCGAGCACCGCTTCGTCACGCCCGCCATCCGCCGCGCCCTGAACGTCCGCGACCAAGGCTGCATCGTCTGCGCCGCCCCGCCCGCGATGTGCGAAGCCCACCACGTAGTCCACTGGGCCGACGGCGGCGAAACCCGCCTCACCAACCTCGCCCTGCTCTGCAAGCGACACCACATCGACGTCCACCAAGGCCACTGGACCCTCACCACCAGTTCCGGCCGCCCCACCACCAACCGCCCACCCTGGACCAGCCCGCCACGCCCCACCACCCACTCGTCCACCACTCCGGCGCGCCCCACCACCCACTCACCCACCACCCCGGCGCACCCCACCACCCACTCACCCACCACCCCGGCGCACTCCACCGCCCACTCGCCCACCACCCCGGCAGCTACTCCCCCAAGCCGCCCGCCGCCGCACCTCCCCGACCCCACTCTCAGCTGACCCCGCGAGGCCCGCCCGCCTCCGGACATCAGCCACGCCCGCCTGCCCGGCACACCGGCGACTCCGCCTGTGCGTCAAGGCCGCCGGGGTCTCCGAGACCATCCAGCTCGGCGTGGCTGCAGCCCGCCTGTCTCCTGTCACAGGCCGCCTGTCGCCGGCGCCACACCGCAAGTCGGCGAGCAGGACTTGCCATCGCCGGTCATCGCGTCAAGGATCCCTGGCGAGCGGAAACAACAACTGGGGGTCGAACCATGCGTACGAAGCCAACTGCCGCAGTAGTCGCCGCGCTGATGCTTGCCACAGCAGTCATCACCGCCACACCGGCAACCGCCAAGCCCGCCGCGACCTGCAACCTCACCGCGCCGTACCGGGTCGTCATCGGCCAGCCGTATAAGGAGTTCAAGCTGTACGCGTCGAGCGTCTGCGCTCTGAACGGTGGTTCGTCCGGCTGGGACCTCATTCACCCGAGCCAGGGAAGCCAGGGCGGCGCGTACTTCGTCAGCGGAACCACCCAGGAAAGCTGGGACGTCTACGACTTCCACACCATCGGCCTCCACACTTGGCGTCCATCGGGCGCCTTCGACAGCAGCTCCAACCCGCTGACGCAGAACACTCTCCAGTCCGACATCCGCCTCGCAACCGCCGCCTGGATCACCAGCAAGCGGACCGCCGACGTAGTGACGCTGACCGGAACCTCGCTCCTGTACTCGACCGGTAGCGACAGCTACTTCAAGCGGTCCGCGAAGGGCGCGTTCCAGTTCAAGGAACGCGGCACCACGACCTGGAAGGGCCTCAAGGCCGTCACCACCAGCTCAGCCGGCGTCGCAACCATGTCCTACCGCTACAGCAAAACCCGCGACTACCGCTTCGTCCTCTACACCACCCCGGTCTCCTGGGACCAGGCCAGCGCAACCACCACGCGCTGACCCAGCTCAGTCCAAGACGTCCAGGTACGCGACAACGGCCTTCTCGGCATCCTCACGCCGTACGACGCCGCTGTCGCGGACCTCGAAGTACAGCTCGACCGCCGCACGCAGCGCGCGCAGGCAATCGGCGCGATCAGCCAGAGCGACCGTCCGCGCCAACGCGGGAACCAGCTCCGGGGCCAACTGCTCGACCCGCCGTACGCCGGCCGGCCGATCGGTGCGGCTGGCAACGATCGCCGGCACGAGCGCCGCGCTCCGGATCATCCCGAGCCCGTCGACCGCCTCGAACAGCTCACCACGGCCGACCTTCGCCGCCACGTAGTGGATCCACACCCAGAACCGGTCCTCGATCCACTGGGCATCCGGCTGCGGCCACGCGGCCTGCGCCGTGCCGAGCCGCTGCTCGACGCTGTCGTCGCGCTGCCACAGCACCAGGCCGTCCTCGACCCGCTCGTCGAGATCGCTGAGCCCGATGAACTTCAGGTCGACGTGGATCACCGGCGGCCCGTACAGCGCGATCAGCAGCCGCGGTTCGCCCACGTGCTCGCCGGTGAACGCGACCAGCAGCTGACCGACCGCCGCGGCGAATTCCTTGCCCTGCGCAACCACTTCCTGCTGAACCGCGTCAGCACAGACGATCACCAGGTCGAGGTCGGACCACTCGTCCGGCTGCCCGTTCGCGACCGAGCCGTTGACGATCACGGCCAGGAACCGCGGATCCCCCGCAGCGGCAGCGATCACGCCGTCCGCCACCTCGCGAAACTGCTCCGGCACCCGATCCATCAACCCGCCCACGACGTCCGCCTCTCCAGCTCCCGCACACAGCCGCTCCCCGTCATGATCGCAGCCGACCAGCGACGGCGGCGACCCGATTTCGCGCACTGCCGGGAGCGAGGTTTACGCGGGCAGATGCCGCCGCGACGAAGCAAGCACCACCGCCGTGCAGGCCAGCGTCACCACAGCGACAGCGCCCAGCAGGATCACGTACGGCGCCAAACCGGCGACGGCGGCGAGCACAGTCGGCAGCAGGAACCCCGTGTACGCGGCGGCGTAGTAGACGCCCGTCAGCCCGGCCAGATCAGCCCCACCGTTCAGAGCGGCGATGCGCTGGATCTCCAACAACCCCGACACCACAGCGATCCCGTACGCCGCGCCCAGCAGCACCCCGTCGAGCAGGCCGAGCCACGGCGAGCCGACGTCGGCGACCACCGCGCTGAGGCCGACTCCGGCCGACATGAGGACCATCGCGACGACGATGGCCCTGGCTGTCGACACGGAGTCGAGCCTCTTGGCCAGCGGCTGCACCAAAGCCCCCGTGCCGAGGGTGCAGACCGTGAGCAGGGTGGCGTAGGCCAGTCCCCAGTTGCCGAGCCGGTCGCCGACGAGCTGCGGCGTCACGGCGTACGCGATGCCGGCCGAGCCGAAGACCCACGGCGCCATCGGCAGCACCACGCGCAGGAAGCGGCGGTGGGCGACGGCCGGTACCTTCAGCAGCGACCAGAGCGTCCCGGCAGCCGGTGCAGTCCGAGTCTCGGGAGCACGTGAAAGCAAGGACAGCGCAACCAACGCCAGTACGGCATGCACCACGTACGGCGTAACCATCGGCCGCGGCCCCCACTGAGCCAGTACGCCGGCCACTCCGGCGCCCAGGCCGAAGCCGAGTGTCAGCCCCATCGCCGCACGCCGTGCACCGGAGCCGGCGTCAGCAGTTGCGTCGTACGGCGGCTGCGAGAGCTCCTTGACCCAGCTGGTCCCGACAGCCATGGCGATGCCTACGGCCACTCCGGTGAGCAGCCGCCCGCCGTACAGCGCCCAGGTCTGCCCGACCATCAGGAACGCGCTCGAGACCACCGAGAGCGCAGTACCGACCAGCATCAGCGGCTTGCGGCCGTGCCTGTCGGACAGGGCTCCCGCGACGAGCAGTCCGGGCACCAGCCCGACGACGTACGTGCCGAGGAACAGGTCGACCTCAACAGTCGAGTAGCCACCGGCCCGCCGGTACAGCAGGAGCAGCGGCGTGAACTGGTTGCCGCCCCACCCGCAGCAGAACATCGCGAACACGGCCGGCAGCCACGTGCGGCGGGTCATGGCCGATGGTTGCGGTCCAGGTGGTCCGCAAGTGCACGGCCAAAGGCCTCGGGGTCCCGGGCAGTCACATGGTCGGCCATCACGCGGTGCTCGGCCAGGATCACGTCAAGCAGGCGAGCGCGCGGTCGCAGTACGCCGAGACTCATCCGGCGTTGCCGGTCTGCCAGCGACCGGTAGAAGCGGATCGCCAGCGCATTGCCGGAGGCCTCCACAAAGCTGGTGTGGAAGGCGTCGTCGGCCGCCGCGAACCCGTCCGGATCCTCGGCGGCCGCGCACCGCGCCTGCTCGGCCAGTGCCCGCGACCACCCCGCCGAAGCCGCGGCCAGCAGCCTGTCGTCCCTCACCAGACGTCGTACGGCGGCCGTCTCCAGCGCCTCCCGCAGCTCGAGCACGTCCTCGACCTCGGTCGGCGACACCGGTACGACGACAGCGCCGCGCTTGGGCACGAGCCGCAGCAGCTGCTCGGCCTCCAGCCGCAGGAACGCCTCACGCACCGGGGTCCGGCTGATCGACAGCTCCTGCGCGATCTCGCCCTCGCTGAACAACTGCCCACCGGCCAGCGCACCGGTGAGGATCAGCTCCTTGGTATGCCGGTAGGCGCGATCTCCCGCCGGAGTCTTCTCATCGGCCACGAGGCCACGGTAGCGCATAGATGCATGCATAGATGCAAGGCTCGACCGTCGAACACCCGTCGGCGCCGCGGCCAGGAACGGCCGGGGTGCCGGGGCCGGGGAAGCCGGGAGATCGAGGTGGCCGCCGCCCGGGGGCCTGGGAGCCAGGGTGCCCGGGCAGCGGCCGGGGTGGGCGTACCAGGTAGGCCGAGGCCGACGCAGCAGGCCGGGGCCGACGTGGCAGGCAAGGGGACGGCCGAGAGACCGGGGCCCGGGGACTGGGGAGCTGGGAGGGGACCGGGCAGCCGGGATCCGGGCGGCGAGGGCAGGGAGGCCGGGCGGCGAAGGCAGGAGGTCGGGGCGGGTGCGCGAGCTCGGCCGGGGCGGACGCGGCGGGCAGGCGGGACCCGACGCAGCAGGCCGGAGCGGGCGTGGCCAGCTCGGCAGGGGCGGACGCGAGAGCTTGGCCGGAGCGGAAGCGGCGGGCGTCGACGCCGCAGCTAGGCGGACACGGCAGCTCGGCCGGGGCAGACGCCGCAGGTCGGGGCGGCATCCTGCCCGGGGCCTAGCCGCCTGAGCTCTCCCGGACTACCAGCTGGAATGCTGCCTGCTGTTCTCCCACCTCGTACGTCGTACCGGCTGCGGCTGCCTCGAACTGGGTTTGCAGGGAATCGACCGCAAGCCGTGCGATCGCCGAGCGGTCTGGCGAGATTGTTGACAGGGTCGGCGTTGCTGCTCGGCCGTACGGGATGTCGTCGAATCCGACGACCGCGACGTCCTCAGGCACCCGGAAGCCGCGCGTCTGCAGGGCCCGGACGACACCCAGCGCAACCCAGTCGGTTACGCAGAAGACTGCGTCCGGCGGGTCGGCCGCGTGCTCGGCTAGCAGTGCGGCCATCTGTTGCTCACCCTCCTCGCCTAGGTTGTTCCGGACTGGCTTGATCAGGGTGTCGTCGATCGGCAGGCCAGCTGCCTTCATCGCTAGCCGGTAGCCGACCAGGCGCGGATGCTTTCGGTCGCCCGGGCTCGAGCCGATCATCGCGATCCGTCGTCGACCGAGCTCGGCCAGGTGCGTGACCGCGGCGGCGGCCGCCGCGACGTTGTCGATAGCAACGTGTTGCGCGGCGCCCTGGTAGTTGCGATCGCCGAGCATGACGAGCGGCGTCCGGTCGGTCCGCTTCCGCAGCTCCGTCGGGCCGACGGTGGTCGAGCTGAGGATCAGCCCATCGATGCGCTGCGGGAACCGCCCGGCCAGCGCGTCGCGTTCGACCGCGAGGTCGCCGTCGGTCTGCTGGATCAGTACCACCCAGTCGCGCTGGGCCGCCGCCTGCAGTACCTGGCCGGCGAGCGCCGCGAAGTACGGCATGTCGAGCTGCGGTACGACGAGCGCGATGAGCCCGGCGCGGCCGAGTGCGAGGTTGCGGGCCGACAGGTTCGGCCGGTAACCGATCTCGTCGATCGCGGCCTGCACCCGTGCGCGCGTATCGGCCGACACGTGCTGGAAGTCGTTGATCACGTTGGACACGGTCTTCATCGACACCCCGGCCCGCGCCGCGACGTCGGCCAGCCGTGGTCTGCCCGTCACACGCCCCACCGTCCACCGATCACGTGCGCCAGGCTACCGGCCAGCACCTCCCACAGTGCCGACCTCACCGCAGCCCGGACGCCCCTTGGTCCCGCCGTGAGCGCGGGCTGGTGGCCAAGGCCGGCTAGTCGTCCGTCCAAGCAGCCCGTACGGCGGCCGCCTAGGCCGAGGGCGTCAGCAACGCGGCCGGCGCCCAAGGTGACCTGCCCGAAACCCCTCAGCCCCGACCTCACCGCAGCTCAGGCCTCACTTCAGGCCGGACGTGGCGACGCCCTCGACGATCCGCCGTTGGAACAGCACGAAGGCCACCAGGACCGGCACCATCGTGACCAGGCTCATGGCGAACATCTGCCCCCACTCGGACTGCCCGGACGAGTCCAGGAACGTGCGCAGCGCGAGCGGGACGGTCAGCTTGCCGGGATCCGAGATGTAGATCAGCGCGGTGAAGAAGTCGTTGTAGCTCCAGATGAACGAGAAGATCGCCGTGGTCACCAGCGCCGGGCGCAGTAGTGGCAGCACGATTCGCAGGTAGATCTGGAACACCCCGCAGCCGTCGATCCGGGCCGCCTCGTCGAGCTCGCGCGGCAGGCCGCGGATGAACTGGACCATCAAGAAGATGAAGAACGCCTCGGTGCCGAGGAACTTCGGCACCACCAGCGGCAGGTAGGTGTCGACCCAGTCGAGGTCGCGGAAGATCGAGTACTGCGCGATCAGCGTGACGTGCTGCGGCAGCATGATCGTGCCGAGCATCAGCCCGAACAGCAGCCGCCGCCCGACGAACGACAGCCGCGCGAACGCGTACGCCGCCAGCGAGCAGGACAGCACGTTGCCGACGATCGTCAGCGCGCAGATCAGCAACGAGTTGAACAGGTACAGCGAGAACGGCTTGCCCGTGCCCGACCACCCGTTGACGTAGTTGTCGACGCTCGGCGACTTCGGCACGACCGACGACGAGCCGAAGATCTCGGAGTTCGGTTCGAACGAGCTGCTCAGCATCCAGATCAGCGGGTAGAGCATCACCAGTCCGACCAGGATGATCACCGCGTGCGAGACGGTACGGCGGGACAGCAGCCCAGCCGGGCGGTTCGCCGCCGAGGCCCTGCCACGTGTGGAGCTGCTCATCGGGCCTCTCTCTCGTCGGCGTAGAAGACCCAGCGCCGGCTCATCGCGAAGTTGGCCGCGGTGAACCCGGCGATGATCAGCAGCAGCACCCAGGCCATCGCGGCCGCGTAGCCCATCTCGAAGCTGCCGAACGCCTTCTGGTACAGGTAAAGCGTGTAGAACAAGGTCGAGTCGGACGGCCCCCCACTGCCGCCGGAGATGATGAACGCCGGCGTGAACGCCTGGAACGCGCCGATGATCTGCAGCACCAGGTTGAAGAACACGATCGGCGACAGCAGCGGCAGCGTGATGTGGAAGAACCGCCGCAGCCGCCCGGCGCCGTCGACCTCGGCAGCCTCCAGTACGTCGGCCGGGATCTGCCGCAGCCCGGCCAGGAAGATCACCATCGGCGCCCCGAACTGCCAGACCCGCAGCAGCACCAGCGTGAACAGCGACGTGTCCGGCGAGGAGATCCAGCCCGGCCCGTCCAGCCCGACCAGACCGAGCACCTGGTTGACCAGCCCGTCCGCGCCGAAGATCTGCCGCCACAGGATCGCGACCGCGACGCTGCCCCCGAGCAGGCTCGGCACGTAGTACACAGCCCGGTAGAACGACACCGCGCGCAGGCCCTGATTCAGTACGACGGCAACAGCCAGCGCGAACACCAGCTCGAGCGGCACCGACAGCAGCACGTACGTGAAGGTGACCACGAGCGAGTGCTGGAACCGGTCGTCGGACAGCATCCGCTCGTAGTTCGCGAGCCCCTCCCACACCGGCGGGCTGAGCAGGCTGTAGTCGGTGAACGAGTAGTACAGCGACAGCACCATCGGTACGAGGGTCAGCCCGACCAGACCGACCAGCCACGGGGTCAGGAACGCGTACGCCGGAAGGCTCTCCCGCAGCCGGCCGCGCAGGGTGCCGCTGATCATGCGCCGAGGACCCGCGCCGACTCCGAGGCGAACTTCTCCGCCGCCGCCTTCGGGTCGGTCTTGCCGAACCCGATGTCCTGGTTGAGCCGGTTGAACACGCTGTTCAGCTCCCCGTACCCCTTGGGCCAGGGCTGCGGCGACGGGCCGACCTGCTGCTCGATCTTCTCGACGTACGCGATCGCCTGCCCGGCCGGCGTCTTCGGCTGGGCGGCCAGCAGGTCACGCGACTTCTTCGACGGCGGTACGCCGAGCGTCAGGCCGATCGCCTTGACCGCGCGGTCGTCGTTGACCAGGAAGTCGATCAGCTGCGCGGAGGCCTCGGGGTTCTTCGTCTCGGCCGAGACCGACCAGAAGTCGAGCGCCTTGAGGAACTGGCCGCGCAGCGACCCCGGCGTACGGCCTGGTACGGCGCCGACCGCGAGCTCGGCGTTCTTGACCAGCGGCTGGTAGAAGGTCAGCTGCTGCACCCAGCCGAACTCGACCGGCGCCGCACCCTTGGACAGCTGCGAGGTCTCGAACGAACCGCCCTCGGCGGACACGTCCGCGGCGGGCGCGGCCTTGGCCTTGCGCAGGGCGTCCCAGTACGCGAACCAGGCCTCGATCACATCCTTGCCAGCGGCAAGCTTGCCGTCGGCGAACAGCTCGGCGCCGTACTCGCGGGACCAGGTCTCGAAGATCTGGATGTTGCCGCCGACATCGGTCGTGCCGTACTTGCCCGGACCGGCGTCGGCCGCGAAGTCCTTGGCGAAGGTCGCGAAGCTGTCCCAGCTCCAGGTCGCCGGCAGCTTGCCGCCGCGGGACTCGACCAGCGCGGGGTTGCGGAACGTCGCGTGCGTGATCGACGACTGCCCGATCCCCATCAGCTTGCCGTCGATCTTGCCGCTGTCGGCGACGTCCTGGTCCAGCGCGTCGAGCTTGATCCCCTTGTCTGTGAGATCGAGCAGCGCCTTCCGCTGTGCGTACTCGGCGAAGTACGTCATCGACATCCGGAAGACGTCCGGGCCCTTGCGGCCCGCAGTCTGCGTGGCCAGCTTGTCCCAGTAGTCCGCGAACGCCGCGCGCTCGGTGCTGAGCTTCAGGTCGGTACTGAAGTCCTTCAGCGCCGCGTCCATTGCCTTGTGCACCGGGTCGCCGCCGTACCAGGCGACCCGCAGCCCGTCCGACGACGCTTCGTCGCTGCCGCCGCAGCCGGGAACAGTCAGTGCGGCCGCGGCCGCGGCGCCGAACCCGAGAAAGGTCCGGCGAGTCAGTCCTGCCATGATGCGCCTCCGGATCAGCGCTGGAGCCAGCGCCAGTTGTGCTTGACGGTTTTGGGGGTGTAGGCCCCGGCCGGCAGGTCGTCGGCGACGCGGATCAGCCAGCGCAGCAAGGTGGCCTGGAGCGCGTCGTGGACGGCGTGATGGGCGGGGTCGTCGGCCAGGTCGACCAGTTCGGCCGGGTCGGCGTCCAGGTCGTACAGGCGGTGCTGACCGCGGTCGTCCACGATCAGCTTGTGGTTGCCGCTGACGACCATCCGTTCGCCACCGCTCTGGGTGACGGAGTTCAGTTCGTCGTAGTTGCGTCCCTGGTAAGGGAAGTGCAGCGGCGGGCGGTCGCTCTCGTCGTACGAGACACCGCCGTACCCGAGCTCGGCGTAGATGCTGCCGAACTCGGCCTCGGGCCCGGTCTCGCCCGCGAGCAGCGGTGCGAGGCTGCGGCCCTGGACGCCGGCCGGGATCTCCGCGCCGACCAGCTCGCACAGCGTCGGGAACAGGTCGACCATCGAGACCAGCTCGTCGCGTTGACCGGCCGTGATGCCGGGACCGCTGACCACGAACGGGATCCGCATCAGGAAGTCGGACATGCCGGCGCCCTTGCGCTGCAGGCCGTACTCGCCGACGTAGTCGCCGTGGTCGCTGACGAACACCACGATCGTGTCGTCCAGCCGATCGCCGAGCTGGTCCAGCAGCCGCGTGATCTGGTCGTCGATCAGGCGCAGCATGCCGAGGTAGTTGGCCCGGTAGCGTCGCCAGGCGTCGTCGTACCCGGGTCGCTTGGCGGTCGTCAGCTCGTGCAGCCAGCGGTAGCGCCAGCCGAGCGCGGGGATCGCCTCCGGTCCGGCCAGGCGCTCGGGCACGTCCTCCTCGGCGAACAGGCTGAAGTACGGCTCGGGCACCTGGTACGGATTGTGCGGCTCGGGGAAGGAGACCCAGAGGAAGAACGGGTCGTCCTCGGTGGTTGTCCTCAGCGCGTCGATGGCGCCGTCCACGATCCGGTACGGCAGCTGCGCTTCAACCGGGTACGGCGTGGGCTCGTCGGCGACGCCGTGGTCGAGGTCGTGCAACCACTGGTCGAACGCGGCCTCGGTCTCGCTGGCCGCCGGACCGCGGTCGTGCATGAACGGGCCGTGGTAGGTGTCGAAATCGTGCTCGGTCCGGTGCATGTGCGGCTTGCCGGCGAAGTGCAGCGAGTAACCGGCGGCCCGCAGTACGTCGAGCAGGTCCTCGGAGTAGTAGGCGTGCTCGGCATTGCTGTTCTGGCGGACGTGGTGCGCGGTCGGGAAGCGGCCGGTGAGCAGGCTCGTCCGGGCCGGCACGCACGCCGGGTAGCTGGTGTAGGCGCGACCGAACGCGGCGCCCGCGGCCGCGACCTGGTCGAGGCGCGGCATCGTGTCCAGGCCGAGCCCGGAACCGGCAGTGAGGCCGGCCCGGTGCTGGTCGGTCATCAGCAGCAGGATGTTGGGACGGGTGGGCATCCTCGGCGGGTCCCCTCTCGGCAGTGGCTTGCCGGGGACTTTACAGCGCTGTAAATTGTGTGTCCACAGGAAGTTTCCGAGCAGACGAACGACCGGCTCCGCGGTTGCCCAGGGCAACTACGAAGCCGGTCTCGTGGTGCTTGTACGACGGTCGGCGCTGCTCAGCGTGACGGCCGGCGGGCGCGCTGCTCGACGGTCGGCTGGTGACTACTCGATGTTGCCGAGCTCCGCGGCGATCGTGGTGGTGTCGCCGTGGCCGGTGTGCACGACCGTGCCCTCGGGCAGCGTGAGCAGCCGCTCCCGGATCGACTTCAGGATCGTCGGCTTGTCGCTGTACGACCGGCCGGTCGCCCCCGGCCCGCCCTGGAACAGGGTGTCACCGGTGAAGACCGCGTCCAGCTCAGCGGCGTACAGACAGGTCGAGCCGGGGCTGTGCCCGGGCGTCGCCACGGCCTTCAGCGTCGTCCCGGCAACCGCGAACTCGGCGCCTTCCTTCAGATCGTGGTCCGGCAGCTCGTCGTACAGGGCGGACCAGAGCATCTGGTCGGCGGAGCTAATCCAGACCGGGCACTTCAGCACGGCCTGGACGCCGCCGACGGCGTTGATGTGGTCGTTGTGCCCGTGCGTGGCGATCAGCCCGACGACGCGCCGGTCCCCCACCGCTTGCACGATCCGCTCGGCGTCGTGCGCGGCGTCGATCACCAGCACCTCGTGGTCGTCGCCGACCAGCCAGATGTTGTTGTCGACGTCCCACGTCCCGCCGTCCAGGCTGAACGTCCCGGACGTGACCAGTCGTTCGATCCGGGCGGCCATCAGAAGACCACCACGGACCGCAGCACGTCGCCGTGGTGCATCTTCGCGAACGCCGCCTCGACCTCGTCCAGCGCGATCGTCTCCGACACGAACCGGTCGAGCGGCAGCCGGCCCTGCAGGTGCAGGTCGATCAGCAGCGGGAAGTCGCGGCTCGGCAGGCAGTCGCCGTACCAGCTGGACTTGAGCGATCCGCCGCGACCGAAGAAGTCGAGCAGCGGCATCTCGAGCTGCATGTCAGGCGTCGGTACGCCGACCAGCACGACCGTTCCGGCCAGGTCGCGAGCGTAGAAGGCCTGCTTCCAGGTCTCCGGACGGCCGACCGCGTCGATCACGACGTCCGCGCCGAAGCCGCCGGTCAGCTCCTGGACCGCCTCGACGACACCGTCGTGGTCGAGACCCTTGGAGTTGATCGTGTGCGTCGCGCCGAGCTCCTGCGCGACGTCGAGCTTGCGCTGGTCGATGTCGAGCGCGATCACCTTCGCCGCGCCGGCCAGCCGGGCGCCGACGACGGCCGCCGTACCGACGCCGCCGCAGCCGATCACCGCGACGGTGTCGCCGCGACCGACGTTGCCGGTGTTGACCGCCGCGCCGAGACCGGCCATCACGCCACAGCCGAGCAGCCCGGCGACCTCGGGCTTCGCGGCCGGGTCGACCTTCGTGCACTGACCGGCCGCGACCAGGGTCTTCTCCGCGAACGCGCCGATGCCGAGCGCGGGCGACAGCTCGGTGCCGTCTGCCAGCGTCATCTTCTGCTTGGCGTTGTGGGTGTTGAAGCAGTACCACGGGCGACCGCGCAGACACGCACGGCAGTTGCCGCAGACCGCGCGCCAGTTCAGTACGACGAAGTCGCCCGGTGCGACATCGGTGACACCCTCGCCGACGCTCTCCACGATCCCGGCCGCCTCGTGGCCGAGCAGGAACGGGAACTCGTCGTTGATCCCGCCCTCCCGGTAGTGCAGGTCGGTGTGGCAGACGCCGCAGGCCTGCACCTGCACCACCGCCTCGCCCGGACCGGGATCGGGGATCGTGATCTGCTCGATCGTGACCGGGGCACCTTTGCTCAGGGCTACGACTCCACGCACTGTCTGACTCATGCGCCCGACGCTAACCAACGCGGGCCGCTCCCGTCAGCCCCCGTCCGCGCGTCGTACCGGTGATTTTCGGTACGTCGGGCCGCTGGTACGCCGGGCCGCCGGTCCGCGGTCCGCCGGTAGACCGGGCGCCGGTACGCCGGGGTCGGTCCCGCCGGTAGACCGGGCGCGGCGCGCCGGGCCGCCGCCGAACGGGATCGGCGCCTGCGCCGTACGGCATCGGGGGACGGCGTCGTGTCCACCGGTCGGGGGACAGCCGGTACGCCGTCCGGTGCTCCCGGCGTACCGGCTGCGGCCGCGAAGCTTGAGCCATGACCGACAACGACTTGGCAGTGCGGGTCCGCGGACTCGTCAAGCGGTACCCGGACAAGGTCGCCGTCGCCGGCGTGGACCTGGACATCCGGCACGGTGAGGTGTTCGCCCTGCTCGGCCCGAACGGCGCCGGCAAGACCACGACCACCGAGATCCTGGAGGGGTACCGCAGCGCCGACGAGGGCGACGTCCAGGTCCTCGGCATCGACCCGGCGCACGCCGACCGGCACTGGCGGGCCCGCGTCGGGATCGTGGCGCAGTCGTCGCGCGACGAGGCCGAGCTGTCGGTCGCCGAGCTGGTCCAGCACTTCGCCGGCTACTACCCGAACCCGCGCGACCCCGCCGAGGTGATCGCGTCGGTCGGGCTCGAGGAGAAGGCCAAGACCCGGACCCGGAAGCTGTCCGGCGGTCAGCGCCGCCGGCTCGACGTCGCGCTCGGCGTCATCGGCAACCCGGAACTGCTGTTTCTGGACGAGCCGACCACCGGTTTCGACCCCGAGGCGCGCCGCCAGTTCTGGACCCTGATCGAGAACCTGCGCACCAGCGGTACGACGATCCTGCTCACCACCCACTACCTGGACGAGGCCGAGCACCTGGCCGACCGGGTCGGCGTGATCGCGGACGGGCAGATGCTCGAGGTCGCGACGCCGGACACGCTCGGTGGTCGTGGAGCGCGGACCGCGCGGGTGTCCTGGCTGGACGCCGACGGCGCGCACGAGCTCCGGACCGACGAGCCGACCGCGGAGGTCGCGCGGCTGATGGCCCGGTTCGGCGGCGAAGTACCCGAGTTGCAGGTCCGCCGGCCGAGCCTCGAAGACATCTACCTGGACCTGATCGGCGCCGTTCAGCCGGCCGCCCTCGAAGGAGCAACCCGATGAGCACCACCGCGCCGACCCGCCCGCTGCCGTCCGTCGTACAGGTCGGGCTGTCCCGGACCGCGCTGGAGGTGAAGCAGTTCTTCCGCGAGAAGGAGCAGCTGATCTTCACCTTCTTCTTCCCGATCATCTTTCTCGGCATCTTCTCGGCCGTCTTCAGCGGCACCGGCTTCGCCGACGGCGTCGACGCCGCGACGTACTTCACGCCGGGCATGATCGCCTCGGGCATCTTCCTGACCAGTTTCCAGTCGCTCGCGATCACGATCGCGATGGAACGCGACGAGGACCTGCTCAAGCGCCTGCGCGGTACGCCGATGTCGCCGCAGTCGTACTTCATCGGCAAGATCGGGCTGGTCCTGACCACCTCGATCGCCCAGTTCGGCCTGCTGCTGGCGATCGCCGGGCTGCTGCTCGGCGTGGACATCCCCTCGGAGCCGTCGAAGTGGCTGAACTTCCTGTGGATCTTCGTGCTCGGCACGGCGTCCGGCTCGGTGCTGGGGATCGCGTTCAGCGTCGTACCGAAGTCCGGCAAGGCCGCCTCGGCCGTGGTGACCCCCGTCGTCCTGCTGCTGCAGTTCATCTCCGGCGTCTACTTCGTCTACAGCAGCCTGCCGTCCTGGATGCGGACCGTGTCCGAGTTCTTCCCGCTGAAGTGGCTGGCCCAGGGCATGCGGTCGGTGTTCCTGCCGGACAGCTTCGAGGCGACCGAGCCGGGCGGCTCCTGGCAGCTCGGGACCGGTGCGATCGTGCTCTCGCTCTGGCTCGTGGTCGGGCTGGTCGTCGCCCAGCGGGTCTTCCGCTGGACCCGCCGGGACGCCGGCTGATGGTCCTCCACGCTTCCGCCGGAACCGTGCGTCGCGTGGACGACTGCGGGTTCTGGCGGAAGATAGGGGGTATGCAGCCCATTTCGCGCGACCAGCAGCCGGTCTGGATCCGGACGCTCGTCGGCTGGCACGTCGTGTTCTACGCGATGCTGGTGGTGGTCGTCATCGGCGCGGCGACCTCGTCAGAGCTCAGCTCCGACCGCCGGACGGCGTACCTGATCCTGATGGCCGCGCTGGCGCTGGGGTACCGGTTCCTCGCGATGCCCGCGATGCTCTCGCGGAACCGGCTGCTGTCGAACGTCTACCGGCTGCTGATGATCGCCTGCATCGCCGGAGCCGTCGGGATCTTCCCGCAGTCGGTGTTCATCCTGTTCATCGTCTCGCCGCAGATCTGGCTGCTGAGTCACCGGACGCTCGACGCCATCGTGCTGACGCTGACGCTGCTGGTTGCCGTCGGCACCGCTCAGCTGTGGGCGGCCGGCTGGACCACCGACGCCTTCTGGTCGATTCTCCCGTGGATGATCATCAGCCTGCTGGTCAGCTCGATGCTGGGGATCTGGATCGACCGGGTGATCGCGCAGAGCCAGCAGCGGGCCGACCTGATCGAGGAGCTGGAGTCGACCCGCGACGAGCTCGCCGAGGCCCACCACTCGGCGGGCGTGATGGCCGAGCGGGAGCGGATGGCGCGGGAGATCCACGACACGCTCGCGCAGGGGATGACCAGCATCGTGATGCTCGCGCAGACCGCTTCGGTCGAGCTCTCGCGCGGCGGTGCTTTCGCTGTTGCCGGTCGCCTGAGTGCGATCGAGGACACCGCCCGGGAGAACCTGGCCGAGGCCCGCGCGCTGGTGGCCGCGTTCACGCCGGTCGCGTTGTCGGAGGCAACGTTGACCGAGGTGCTGCGGCGGCAGGCGGAACGGTTCGCGGCGGAGACGGGCGTCGACGTACAGGTGTCGCTGGACATGCCCGACGAAGAGGTCGCCGCGCTGCCGCAGGGTCAGCAGGTGGTGCTGCTGCGGGCGGCGCAGGAGGCCCTGGCGAACGTACGCAAGCACGCGGGGGCGACGACGGTGCTGATCACGCTGACGATGTCGGCCGACGGGGTCGGGATCTCGGTGTCGGACGACGGGACCGGCTTCGAGCCGTCGGCGGCTGCCGCCGGGTACGGACTGGCCGCGATGCGCGGGCGGGTCGAGGAGTCCGGCGGGAGCGTGCAGGTGGAGAGCGCGCCGGGGCGCGGAACCCGCGTGCAGGTCCTCATCCCTTCGAGCAGTCAGGAGAGCTCGTGACCGCGCTGGGCAGCGTCGACGGGTCGGGAGAACTCGTGACCGTGCAGGTCGATCGTCGACAGATCGGGAGAGCTCGTGACTGTGCAGGTCGTTCGTCGACGGGAGAGCTGGCGTCCTTCCTTCGACAGGTCGGGAGAGCTCGTGACTGAGCGCGTCCTTTCGTCGACGGGTCTGGAGGAGACATCGTGACCGTGCGGGTTCTGGTGGTCGACGACCACCCCATCGTCCGCTCCGGGCTGACCGGCATGCTCGCCGTCACCGACGACATCGAGGTGGTCGGCGAAGCCGGCGACGGCGAGGAGGCCCTCGCGCTCGTCGAGTCGACCCGGCCGGACGTCGTACTGATGGACCTGCGGATGCCGCGGCGCGACGGGGTCTCGGCGACCGGCGCGATCGTATCGGGCTATCCGGCGACGAAGGTGCTCGTGCTCACGACGTACGACACAGACACGGACATCCTGCACGCCGTCGAGGCGGGCGCTGCGGGGTATCTGCTGAAGGACACCCCGCATGCCGAACTGCTCGACGGGATCCGCGCCGCTTCGCGTGGTGAGACGGTGCTGGCGCCGCCGGTCGCGGCACGGTTGATGTCGCGTTTGCGTACGCCGGCGCCTGCCGCCGCCGCGCAGCCTTCGCCGCGCGAACTGCAAGTGCTGGCCGCGGTGGCTCGGGGGTTGAGCAACGCCGAGATCGGGCGCGAACTGTTCATCGGCGAGGCGACGGTGAAGACGCACTTGCAGCGCCTGTTCACCAAGCTGGACGTCGACGACCGCACCCACGCGGTCACGGTCGCGATCGAGCGCGGGTTGTTGCCTTCCCCCCGGAACCGGTGACCTGCTACTTAGCGACCTCGTTGGGTACTGCCCCGCCGTACCGGCGGTCCCGCTGGGCGTAGAGCTCGATCGCCCGCCACAGATCACGCCGGTCGAAGTCGGGCCACAGCGTGTCCAGGAACACCATCTCGGCGTACGCCAACTGCCAGACCAGGAAGTTCGACGTCCGCTGCTCGCCCGACGACCGCACGAACAGGTCCACCTCCGGAACCTCCGGGTGGTACAGGTGCTTGGCGATCGTCTTCTCCGTGATCCGGTCCGGCCGAAGCTTGCCTGCAGCAACCTCACCGGCGATCGACTTCATCGCGTCGGCGATCTCGGCCTGCCCGCCGTAGTTCACGCAGAACTGCAGGGTGATCGTGTCGTTGTCCTTCGTCCGCTCCTGCGCGTCCTCGAGCTCGTCGATCACGCTCTTCCACAACCGCGGCCGGCGCCCCGACCAGACGACCCGCACCCCCATCGCGTCGAGCTCGTCGCGCCGCCGGTGGATCACGTCCCGGTTGAACCCCATCAGGAACCGCACTTCTTCAGGCGAGCGCGCCCAGTTCTCGGTCGAGAACGCGTACGCCGAGATGTACTTCACCCCGATCTCGATCCCGCCCTTGATCACGTCCAGCAGCGAGGCCTCCCCCGCCTTGTGCCCCTCGGTCCGCGGCAACCCCCGCTGCTTGGCCCACCGCCCGTTCCCGTCCATCACGATCGCCACGTGCCGAGGCACCAACTCCTCCGGCACCTTCGGCGGCACCGCCCCCGAAGGATGCGGCTCCGGCGCAACCACCTCCCCCCGACGCCCGCGCTCCACAACCCGACGACGACCCAGTGGCGACATGCCTGAGATTTTCCCCCATCCCCTGCTCGCGCCGCCCACCAACCCTCCCCTTACTTGAACCGGCAACTTCCCGCCACCCCCTCACCCCCGCAACAACCTGCAACCTGTGGATAACCCCGGCCCCCCACCACGCCCCGTATGAAACCCTTGCACTGTCCGCAACCCCCGCTGCCCCAGGAGCCGACCCGCATGCCCCGCCGACTCACCCTCGCAGCCGCCACTTTGTCCCTGGCCCTGCCCTTGGCGTCCTGCACCAGCCCTTCCCCCGAAGCGGGCCGCCCAGACACGACTCCGCCCAGCAGCACGCCGACGACAACGAGCCCTGGTACGCCGTCAACACCGCAGTGGACCGAGGAGGAGCAGCAGGCGATCAACGCCGCCCAGGCCCGCTACCTCTCCGCCCGCAGCGCGATCAACCAGGCGTTCCACGACCCTCGCGCGGCCACACGGGACTCGCTCCTGAAGGCCGGCAACGGCGATCCGTGGCTGATCTCGGTCATCGGCGACCTGAAGTTCCTCAAGGACCAGGGGTGGTACCAGAAGGGCGACGTTGCCGTGGACTCGGTGGTCGCCCAGTCGGTCAAGCTCGCCGGCGAGCGGCCGGAGGTGCACCTGACCAGCTGCATCGATAGTTCGAAGACGACCACGATCATCAGGAAGACGGGCAAACCGGTAACCACCGCCGGTGACGACGGGAAGCGCAAGAAGGCTCAGGCGAAACTCGTGTTCGCGCCGACGTCCACCAGCCAGGCCAAGGCCTGGTACCTGGTCGAGGAGGAAGGTGCAACCAATTGCTGAGAGCCGCCGCAACCTTCGCCTTGACGCTCGGCCTGCTGTCGAGCTCTTGGGCTATGCCGAATGCGTTTGCCGAAGGCGACCCTCCTCCCGGGTACGAACGGGTCTGCGTGGCGGCGTTGCACACCTGCTACTTCCAATTGAAGTCGGAGGTCACCGACGACGGTAAGAAGGAATCGGAGCAGGAGCCTGGAAAGACCCAACAGGTCACGAAGCGCGTCTGCAACTTCGGCGGAGCCCCACAGGCTTGCACGTCCGATCTCGGCAACTGGTCCAACACCCACCAGTGCTACCTGCAGCGGATGGATCCTCCCCCGCCGTACGACAGCCCCATCTGGACGGGCAAGGACCTCACCAAGGGCAGCGTCTGGGCCTGCGTGCGCGAGCAGGGCTACGACGAAGGCCGCCACCTCGTCACCCGCTTCATCTGGATCCAAGGCGAACCCGACATCGAGGTCGTCGACCCGTTGACGCTCGTCTACCGCGCCATCGCCGAGATGAAGCTCGGCAAACCCCAGATCCAAACCACCCCAGGCCCCGGTCAGATCGGCCTCGTCAACATGCCCGTCTGGCTCTGGCTCACAAAATCCGAGAACACCTGGGGCCCGATCACCCGCTCAGCCAGCGTCCCCGGCCTCACCGTCAACGTGAAGGCCCAGGTCAAAGCCGTCAACTGGTCCCTCGGCGACGGCAAAACCCTCCGCTGCGAAACCGCCGGCACCCCGTACACCAAGTCCTCCGGCATCAAAGACTCCCCCGACTGCGGCCACCGCTACACCAAAACCTCCCACACCCAACCCAACTGCAACTACCCCATCACCGCCACCACCCACTGGGACATCACCTGGGAAAGCACCCTCGGCGACACCGGCCAAATCCCCATGACCCAGTCCGCCAACACCCAACTACGAATCGGCGAAGCAGTACCGGTCCTCGTCGACCCCAACAGCAACGCCCAAGCCCCCGCCCCACCCAGTACCGCGAACTGCTGACCTCCGCAGGACCGATCCACCGATCACCGAATCCCTACAGCCACGCACCACAGGGCGGTCAGCGGGTGCCGGGACGGACCTTGGCGTGCGTGCCTGACGCCGGCCAGCAGCGGCGGCCACGTGACGCGGCAGCCCGGCTCCCGGTTGCTCACCGAGGCCCGATAAGCCGGCAGTTCCGTTCCCCGCAGTCGAGAACGCCGTCGCCAAGCTGCAAAGACTCCCTGCTGAGGGCCGCAGCACGGCGACGCGACCTCGGACCAGGCCTCCGCCGTCGCCTGCAGCCAGAGCGAACCCGGTCGCAGAAAGCCCACGCCTGACAAAACTCTGCCCATGCCTGGCCCCACGAGCGAGGCGCGGATCTACCTGTTGGACGCGGACGAACGACGGATCACCTCCGACGGCCCCTTCGTCGTCGGTCCGGACGGCGTACGAGAAGACCTTCCTCCCCTCGCGTTCGCGGCAGTCCAGCACGTGCTTGAGGCAATGCGAGCCGGCATGGCAATAAATCTCCCCACTACGCCCCGAACTGCCAATAGACGAGGCAGCAGACGCGATCAGCATGGCCGCGACGACCTGCGCGCCTACGCCGCCGAAGGCGCGGTGCCCTTCCGATCAACAGACTCGGTCGACTGGGTGGACCTCGCCACAGTGATTGCCTGGGGCAACAATCTCCGGACAGTGCGAGCCTAGGGGATCCGAGAACTCCTCGATGAGGATCCCTGGAGCGGCTCGACCACGAGCCGCTAGCCGGCATGGCCTCAGGCGCAACTGAACCAGAGCCGTGCCGAACGCATTCCCGAGTGGCTCAAGAGCAAGAGCGCGCAGGCGAGCTGACCTGCGGATCGCCGGCACCGTCAGGCGCCACGAGGACCGGTCGCAGATCCACCACCGCGAGCGAGGTCGAGCGGCTGAACTGCAGGGGGATGTCGCCCTCGATGCCGCCGCCGGTCCAGTGGACGTTCCAGTACGCCGTGGCGCCGACCGGGAACGTGCCGCCCTTCTCGCAGCGAGAGGTCTTCACGTACTTGTGCCCGCAGGTCGGCGACGCGGGCACTTCCTTCAGAGACTTGCCCTCCATCGCCGATCGGTCGAACGGCGTACCAGCGCCTTTGCAGCTGACCGTTTCCCCGTCACCCATCGACCATTCGATCCGGGCCAACGTCCCTGTGGCCGCGATCGTCACGCCGCCAAGAGTTGCTCGCGCAGACAACGGTCCAGTCGTGCTCTCACCGGGATCGGTGACCCACATCCAGACTGGTGAATTCACGACGCCCTCTCGCCGCGCGCTCTGCACAAACGGCGACAGACCCAGCTGCGGCGCCACGAAGTTCATGTCGTCCACAACCTCCTGAGCCACCTCTCGAGGATCCCTGGTCGGAGCCTCCCCCGGTTCCCGAATCACCGAGTCGAACCTTTCGATCCCCTCGGCCTTCCCGTTGACGACGTCGTACACGTAGAAGCATCGGTAGAACGTACTGCCGGCTTGATCTCCCCCGGGCTGCCGAGCAGCTGCGGCTTAGCCTCCTGCTTCAGGTAGCACGATGTGGCAGGGTCCCAGACCCCTTCGGGAGCTGTGCATGGCAGCGGTTTTCCCTCCCGCTGGCACCCGGACTTCACGGCCTTGGTCCCGGGCTTGCCGTTGTTCTGCGCTCCGGGCTTCTCGGGCTTGACCACCTTGATCCTGCAGAGACCCGAAGCAGCGTCAAGGTCGCAGTCGGGGCCAGCGAGTGCGGTGGCAGGCGCCAGCGGAATGTGTCCGGCCGGGATACTTGCGCCGATCAGCACCGCGGTCAACGCGGTCGCGATCAACATTTGGCCGCCTGATTTCGCCCGTTGGCGACCTTCCAGCTTCCGCCGACGAACTTCACTTCCCGGTTGTCCAGCCAGCGGTCCGGAGTGCCAGGGGGCCGGACGTTCTTTCCCGCAGCGTCGACGGCCTTGATGTTCGTGGTGTCGTAGCAAGCCTGAACCGACACCGCGACGACCTTGCCGTCCACCGGCGCCGAGATCGTGCCCGGGCGAGCCCAGAGCACCTTGATCTGACCGACGGTGTGGACCTTCCGCCCTTGGTAGGTCACAGCCTGGTTCTTCGATGCCTCGAGTTCGAGGCCGGTCGTGACCGACGGCAGGTCCTTGACGTCGGTGCCGCCGCTGCCCGTCATCGTGTCGATCACCTGGCGGTATCGCTTGTAGGCCTCCACGGCGGCAACGCCGGCCGCTGCCGACGGATCCGTTGGAGTGCTCGCAGTCGTCGGCGCAGCCGAGGGGGTGAACGGTGGTGGGGTGGCACTGCCGCCGGCGTTGCTGTCGCAGGCGGTCAAGGCGACGGCTACTGCGAGGGTGACCGCGATGAGCCGGCCGATCATTGATGCGCCTCCACTGGCCTGTGCGACTACTGACCGTATAACTCTGCCATACGGGTAGTTCGTGGCGTTGGGGTTGTCCACAGGGGTCGGAGCGGCAGGCTGGAGGCTGCAGGTTGTTGCAATTTGCCCGGGCTAGTTGACCGCTTCGGTGCCGGGGAGGGGGGTCCCTGGGGTGATGGAGAGGTCCAGATGCCGGAGGGAGCGGAGGCGGTCTAGGTGCCAGGCTGCGAAGGCGGCTACCAGGGTGTCGGCTTCTCGGCGGGTTTTGGGGTCGGTGCGTTCTGCGGTGGGCCAGTCGCCGGTGAGGAGGGCGGCCAGGAGGGTGATGGTGGCGGGGGCGGGCATGGCGGAGGCGGGTGGGCGGCAGGCGCTGCAGACCACGCCGCCTGCTGAGGGGTTGAAGGCTCGGTGGGGGCCTTCTTCGCCGCACTTGGCGCAGTCGCCGAAGGAGGGGGCGTAGCCGGAGATGGCCAGGGAGCGGAGGAGGAAGGAGTCGAGGATCAGGCCGGGTTCTCGTTCTCCGGTGGAGAGGACTCTCAGGGCTCCGGCTAGTAAGAGGTGCTGCTGGGTGGCTGGCTCTTTCTCCTCTACGACGAGGCGGTCGACTGTTTCGAGGAGAACCGTGCCGGTGGTGTAGCGGGCGTAGTCGGAGACGATGCCTTCGCCGTACGCCGCGATGGAGACGGCCTGGGTGACCACGTCCAGGGTGCGGCCGGTGGCGAGCTGGAGGTCTACGTGGCTGAAGGGCTCCAGGCGGGCGCCCCAGCGGGACGTCGTACGGCGTACGCCCTTGGCGACGGCGCGGATCTTGCCGTGCTGGCGGGTCAGGAGGGTGGCGATGCGGTCGGCTTCGCCCAGTTTCTGGGTTCGGAGCACGATGGCTTCGTCACGGTAGAGCGGCACGGGGACAGTGTCTCAAACGGGTCCGACAGTCAGAGCGAGTTGGCGTACTCGGCGAGGCCGGTGGGCTTGCGGCCGGTGAGCTGTTCGACGGCGGGGCTGACGGCGCTGAGTTCGCCACTGGCGATGGCGGCGTACGACGTGACCCAGCCGGCGACCGCCCAGGCGGGGGCGCCGAAGCGTTCGCGGGAGCGGTAGGCCTCGTCGAGGGTCTCCGGTTCGTAGCGGATCTTGCGGCCGTGGGTTTCGCTGAGGACGGCGGCGGCTTCGGTGAGCGTGAAGGCCGTCGGGCCGGTGAGGTCGTACGTCGTACCGGTGTGTGCTGCCGGGTCGAGGAGGACCTGCGTGGCGGCTGCGGCGACGTCGTCGCGGAGTACGGCGGCGACATGGCCGTCGCCGGCCGGGCCCCGGATGGCGTCGTCCTCGCCGACGAAGCCGGGGATGAAGTCGAGGTACAGGTTGTCGCGGAGGAACGTGAAGTCGATGCCGGTCGCGCGGAGGTGCTGCTCGGTGTGCCAGTGGTCGCGCGCGAAGGTGAACGTCGCGTTCGGTGCGGCGCCGACGAAGGAGGTGTAGACGATGTGCTGGACGCCGGCGGCGACGGCCGAGTCGATCGTTGCCTTGTGCAAGGAGACGCGGTCGGCGGACTCGGTGGCGCTGAGCAGGAGGAGCGTGTGGACGCCGTCGAGGGCGTTGAGGAGGGCGTTGTGTTCGCCGTACGGCGCTTGGGCGATCTCGCTCCCTTCTAGCTCGGGGGCTCTGGCCGGGTCGCGGACCAGCAGGCGCTGGTGTACGCCGGCGTCGGCCAACTGGCGCGCGACCTTCGAGCCGAGCGTTCCGGTGGAGCCGGTCACGGCGATCAGTGGTTGCTCGCCGCTGAGAGCGCCGGGCACGCGGCTCGAGGTGCTCGCCGCGGCGGCGCCGGTTGAAGCAGTGGGGATGGCGCCGGGGGTAGGTGCGGCGGGGCTGCCCTCCTCGCCGTACGGGCTCACTTGCCGACCATTTTCAGGCCGGCTTCGTTGTAGCGGGTGCCGGCGGCCGCATCCGGGGGGAAGGCGTTGTTGAGGGTGGTGAGCTCCTCGGGGGTGAGGGTGAGGTCGACGGCGGCGAGGTTCTCGGCCAGGTACTTGCGGCGCTTGGTGCCGGGGATCGGCACGATATCGTTGCCCTGGGCAAGGAGCCAGGCGAGGGCGAACTGGCCGGCGGTGACGTTGCGGGCGGCGGCGAGGGCCTTCACCTCGTCGACCAGGTCGAGGTTCTTCTGGAAGTTGTCGCCGGTGAAGCGGGGCATGCTCGCGCGCATGTCGTCGGGGCCGAAGTCGGCGGGCGACTTGATCTGGCCGGTGAGGAAGCCGCGGCCGAGCGGGCTGAACGGGACGAACCCGATGCCGAGCTCGCGCAGCGTCGGCAGGACGACGGTCTCGGGGTCGCGGGTCCACAGCGACCACTCGCTCTGGACGGCGCTGATCGGATGCACGGCGTGAGCGGCGCGGACGGTCTCGCCGTTGACCTCCGAGAGACCGAGGTAGCGGACCTTGCCGGCGGTGACGGCCTCGGCCATCGCGCCGACGGTCTCCTCGATCGGGACGTTGGGGTCGCGGCGGTGCAGGTACCAGAGGTCGACGTGGTCGACGCCGAGGCGGCGCAGCGAGGCGTCGATGGCTTCCCGCGCGTACTCGGGGGTGCCGTTGACGACGTTCGGGACCTGGTCGCCGGCGCTGTCGCGGCGGAAGCCGAACTTCGTCGCCAGCACCACCTCGTCGCGGCGGCCGGCGAGCGCACGGCCGAGCAGCTCCTCGTTGGCGCCGTCGCCGTACACGTCGGCGGTGTCGAGAAAGGTGCACCCGGCATCGATCGCCGCGTGCACCGTCGCGATCGACTCGGCGTCGTCGCCGGTGCCGTACGACTGGGACATCCCCATGCAGCCGAGGCCGAGGGCGGAAACGGTCAGATCTCCGAGCTGGGATTCACGCATGCGTCCGAACTTACCCCCGTTCGCCCGCTCGTACGTCGAGGGGCCCGGCCCCGTGAGACAAGAAACCGGTCTCTCCCCGTGAGCGCCGTACGTGGACCAACAACCTCAGTCCACCATGGCTGTGCGGATTTGGATTTCTGAGTGGAGGGTTCGGTGGACCGGGCACTTGCCGGCTATGGCTAGGAGTTTTTCGCGTTGTTCCTCGGTGAGGTCGCCGTCTAGTTTGATGCGGAGGTCGATGCGGTCGAGCATGCCGTTGGTGGTTTCGCAGGTTTCGCAGTCCTTGGCGTGGATGCGGGCGTGGCGGAGCTCGACGGAGACGTCGCGGAGGGGGATCTGTTTGCGGTCGGCGTACATGCGGATGGTCATCGACGTGCAGGAGCCGAGGGACGCGAGCAGCAGGTCGTACGGCGTGGGGCCGGTGTCGCGGCCCAAGGGGACGGGTTCGTCGGCGGTGAGGTGGTGGCGGCCGGCGACGATCGTCTGGGCGTACGGCGCGCCGTTCTCTCGGACGAGGACGTGGTGGCCGAACGTCAGCCCGGACGCGACGGCCGGCGGCACGGACGGCGCCACCGCCACCTCGGGCGGCACGGACGACACGGACGCGACCTCCGGCGGCGGGGACGACGCCGACGCAACCTTGGGCGGAGCGGGCGCAACCTCCGCCGGCGCGGACGGCGCGGGCGCGACCTCGGGCGGTGCAGGCGGTGCCGGCGCGACCTCCGGCGGGGCGGGCATGGTCAAGTACCGCGAGACCCAGGCGCCGATCATCGACGCGACGTAGAGGGCGTCGGCGGCGGCCGACAGCGAGTGGTCGGCGCCGTCGAGGGCGATGAACGACTTCGGGTGCCGGGCCGCGACGAACAGGTGGCCGGCGTTCTGGATGCCGACCTGCTGGTCGTTCGGCGCGTGCATCACCAGCAGCGCGGTGCGCGGCGGCGGGATCTCGCCGGCCGGCGCGTTGATCGTCACGACGGCGCGGATCTCCGGGACCAGGTGCGAGGCCGACAGGACGGCGACCCCGCCGAGCGAGTGGCCGATCAGGATCTCCGGCGGCTCGAAGTTCGCGCGCAGGTGGTACGCCGCCAGCACGACGTCCGCGACCGCCCCGGCCGCGCCGATCTCGAAGGCGAGCACGGCGATGCCGGCCCGGGTCAGGACCTCGGTCATCACGTCCACCGAGCCCGGTGCGCGGTGCGCCAGTACGGCGTACGCGCGCACCTCGCCGGCGGGCAGTGCCATCAGTGCGTCGAGTGATCCACCCTGCGGCCTGTCCAGCTCCAGCGTGACCTTCGGATCCGTCATGGGACAAGCATCCCTGACGCGACGAAGCCCCCGCCGTATCGACCCACGGTGACAGGCAGGTATCACTCAGTAGCAACTATTGCTCGTGGCCGACAGGGTGCGCAACGAAACCGCATCGGTCGCCGTCGACTTCCTGACGTGACACCGGCCAGTCCGTAAGTTCTCGTCAGGGTTCCACGCACTGCTGGGGGGTACGGAAAAGATGTTTCTGGGCCGAGCGTTGCGGTACCGATGGTCCCAGGCGGTCGTGCTGGCCGGGGTCAGTCTGCTGATCGGCACGTGCGCCACCTTCGCGCCCTGGTTCTCGCGGTCGGTCGAGCAGACCGTGACGACCGAGATGCTGACCAACCAGCCGCTCGCGGCCGCCTGGCAGATGGAGGCGCTGCCGCCGCCGACGAGCCGCATCACCAGTACGCCGACCGCGCCGGAGAAGCTGCAGAACCTCGTACCGGCCGACGTCCGGCCGCTGTTCAGCACGCCCGTGTACGGCTCGCACGTCGACGTCAGCTGGATCACCGGCCCCCACATCACCGATCCGAAGCCGGGGGTCCGGATCGTGTGGCGCGACGGGTTCTGCGAGCGGCTGACGCTGACCGCCGGACGGTGCGCGACCGCGCCCAACGAAGTGGTGGCGTCGCTGGCGGACGTCGAGAACCACGAGGTCAAGCTCGGGCAGCGCCTCGACATCGTCCCGGAGCAGTACGTCGGCAGCGGGAAGCTCACCGTGGTCGGCCTGTACCGGCCGGTGGACGCAAAGGACGTCTACTGGTTCGGCCGCCCGCCGACCGGGCACTCCTACCCGCAGACCGGTGAGGACCCCGGCAAGCTCGACTACCTGCTCACTGCCCGGGACACCTTCGACCAGAACGCGTGGGGACACCGCAACACCCTCGACACCCGGCCGCTGCCCGGCCTCACCCGTCTGAAGGACCTGGACCGGCTCAAGGCCGCCACCAACGAGGTCCAGGCGAACGCCGGCGAACTCGAGTACAACGCCTCCAACGCCTCCGCGCTGACCAGCCTGATCGACTCGATCGATGCCGAACGCAAGCAGGCGGCGACGATCATCCCGCTGGTGATGGTCCAGGTCGCGCTGTTCGGCGTGGTCGTCCTGGCACTGGCGCTGGCCGCAGTGGTCGACCAGCGCAGACCTGAGCTCGCCGTAGCCAGGCTGCGGGGCTCCAGCGCGCGCAGGGCCGGGCGCACACTCGCAGTGGAGCTCGGCGCGCCAGTGGCGATCGGAATGCTCCTCGGCCTGGTGTCCGGCTTCGGACTGCTGCTGGCGGTCCGGGCGACCTGGCTCAACGGAGGGTCTCCACTCGAGTTCCACTGGACGGTCCCGGCCGCGCTGGGCCTCGCCCTGGTGATCGGTCTGACCGTGGTGGCGTGGACCGTACGGTCGATCGCCCGCCAGCCGATCTCCACGCTGCTGCGTCGCGTGGTGCCCCGCCGCCGCGGCAGGACCGTGGCGGCCGTGGATGTCGCCATCATCGTCCTCGCGACCGCCGGACTGGTCGGTGCGCTCACTGGAGGCGGCCGCGGTCCGCTGCCGGTGCTCACGCCGACCCTGCTGGCCCTGGCAGTCGGTCTGACCTTCGCGCACCTGCTGCTCCCGGCCGCGGCCATGATCAGCCGGCAGGCCCTGCGCGCTGGGCGACTTGGACTCGCCCTCGGCGCCCTGCAGGTCTCACGCCGACCTGCGGTCACCCGCATCGTGGCGGTCGTCGCCGTGGCGACCGCGCTGGTGTCGTTCGCCGGCCAGGCCGCGTCAGTTGCTGCTCACAACCGCGACACCCGCGCCGGCTACGAGGCCGGCGCTCCCGGCGTACTCGATGTCAGCCCCGGCAGCCTCGGCGACTTCACCAAGGTGCTCGACGACCTGGACCGCGACCGGCAGTGGCTCTCCCCCGTCATCATCGGTACGACGACCGCCCCGGACTCCCTGCGGACCATGATGATCGAGCCGGACAGCTTCCGCCGGATCGCCTTCCGCGGCGACGAGCTGACCGACCCGGACGGCTTCGCCCAGGTCACCGCGCGGCGGGAGCCGACGCCGATCGACCTGCGTGGCGACAAGCTGCACGTGACGGCGAGCACCGGCCCGATGAAGCCGGTCATCCCGGAGACCATCAACGGGACGCCGCCGCCGGATCAGGACCCCGCGAAGTCGGTGATCGTCCAGGCCACGGTGGTCAGCCTCCGCGACGGCGGCCGGTACGTTGCCAACTTCCCACCGCTGCCGCTGGTCCCCGGGCGCACGGTCAACCTCTCGACGAGCATCCCGTGTGGCGGCGGCTGCCAGCTGCTGCGGATCGGCATCGCCCGTGGCCTCGACGACCAGTCGGGCATCGAGGGCGAGGTGACGATCAGCAAGCTCGGCACCGCCGAGAAGCCGGCCCTCTCACTCGGCAAGGCGTCGGACTGGGAGGAGATCCCGCAGCTCAGCGAGAAGACCGGAGCGATCAGCGCGAAGGACGGACCGGCCGGCGGACTCACGCTGTACGTCACCAGCATCGCGCTGGAGACCCTGCTCCAGCACGGCTCGGTCCCACCGCTGGTCCCCTCGCTGGTCACCCGCGGATACCCGTGGTCCGACAATCTGACCGTGCCGGGCCTGGACGGGATTGCGTTCCGGATCAGTTCGGTCGACCGGCTCACGGCACCGATCAACCGGTACCCCGAGCGGTCGGCGGTGGTCGACCTGGAGACGATGCGCCGGCTGGGCGGAACCGTTGCCCTGCGCAGCATGTCGTTCGAGGTCTGGCTGAACGACGAGGGCGTGGCCAAGGCCGACGAGGCGATCGCGGCGCTGAGGAAGGCCGGGTTCCAGGCGCAACTGGTCGACCGCAGCGCCGACCGCGAGGCGGCGTACGGACGTTCGGCCAGTGCGCTCGCACTGCAGCTCACGCCGATCATCGGGGTGGCCGGCTGGTCGCTGGCGATCATCGTGCTGCTGCTGATGGTGGTCACCTCGTGGCGCTCGCGGGCGCAGGACTACGCGAGCCTCAGGATCACCGGCGTACCGGCCTCGACGACCGGACGGGCCGCTCGATGGGAGCAGACCGGACCGGTCGCACTGGCTGTGCTGCTCGGTTCGATCTGCGGGGTGGTCGGCGCGAAGGTCGCGTTGCCGCTGATCCCGCTGTTCGCCGAGACCGCCGAACCGTCGCCGATCCCGCTCGACCTGGGCACCAACTGGGCCGTCGCGGGCGTGCTGTGGCTGATCGGGACCGTCGTCCTGACCGTGACGACCCTGCTGCTCGGTTCCGGAGTGAACCGCCGGGCCGGCTACAGCCGGATCAAGGAGGAGCTGTCATGAGCGGGCTCGCGATCAGCACCAGCGGACTGGTGCACATCTACCGCAGCCAGGGCCACGACGTCGCCGCGCTGTCCGGCATCGGGATCAACGTCCGGCCGGGCGAGCTGGTCGGCCTGCTCGGGCCGTCCGGTGCGGGCAAGTCGACACTGCTGCAGCTGTGCGGCGGGCTGCTCACGCCGAGCGCCGGGCGGCTGCACATCGGCGACCACAACGTCGCCACGATGACCGAGGCGGAGCTGGACCGGATGCGCGCGGCCGACGTCGGCATCGTGCTGCAGGGCGCCGGGCGCAACCTGATCCCGTACCTGACGCCGATCGACAACATCCGGTACGCGCAGCGCGCCGCGCCGCGTGACCGGGACCTGCCGTCGCCGGAGGAGGTGCTGGAACTGGTCGGCCTGACTGAGCAGGCGAAGGCGCCGCTCGGCACGCTCACCCCGGGGCAGATCCAGCTCACCGCCGTCGCGGTCGGGATCGCCACCTTCCCCGGGCTGCTGCTGGCCGACGAGCCCACCAGCCAGCTCGACCACCAGGCCCGCGACGAGGTGCTCGCGGCGATCTCCACCATCAACCGGACCACCGGGATGACGGTGCTGCTGATCACCCACGACCCGGACGTGGCCGCCGCGTTGCCTCGGACGATCACCATCCGGGACGGCCGGATCGCGTCCGAGGGCCGCTCCGGCGAGGAGTTCGCGGTGGTCGCCAGCGACGGCTCGCTGCCGCTGCCACCGCACGTGGCCGACCTGCTGCCGCCGGGGACTCTGCTCCGGGTCACGACCACCGAGGACGGCGAGGTCCGGCTCAGCCCGGTCGAGCAGGAAGGCACCCGATGAGCGAGCAGGGCATCACCGCGACCGGGCTCACCGTCGTGTACGGCGAACTGGTGGCCGTCGCGGACGTGTCGCTCCGCGTTCCGCCGGGGTTCGTGCTGGCGGTCAGCGGGCCGTCCGGCGCGGGCAAGAGTTCGTTGCTGTGGGCATTGGCCGGGGCGGTCGCGCCGAAGTCGGGCACGGTCGAGCTCGACGGCGTACCGGTAGTGGATCGACCGGGCGCGTCCAAGCAGGGCGTCGTACTGATCCCTCAGGGCAACGGGCTGGCGCGGGTGCTGACCGCTCGGGAGAACCTTGCCCTGCCATTGCTTGCTGAGGGCAAGAAAGATGTCGACCACGTGATCGACGAGGCCCTGAAGGCGGTGGGGCTGGAGGAGAGCGGCGACCACCTGGTCGAGGAGCTGTCCGGTGGCGAGCAGCAGCGGGTCGCGGTCGCGCGCGGGCTGGCCCAGCAGGGCCGCGTCGTACTGGCCGACGAGTCGACCAGTGAACTCGACAGCACCAATCGCGAACGCGTGCTGGACCTACTGCGCCAGGAGGCCGAGCGTGGCGCCGCGGTCATCATCGCCACGCACGACCCAAGCGTGGCCGCCGGTGCCGACGGCCACGCGACGATGGACGAGGGCCACCTCAGCTGGCAGCGCCGGCTGTAGTCACAGGCCGATCAGGTGCGGTGAGGTGGGCGGTCCGCTGGCGAGCAGGTCGGCCAGGTAGGCCGGGAGTGCGCGCGGGGAGAAGACGTCCGGGCCGTCGTACGACGCGAGCTCCTGCTGGGTCCACCAGCGATGGCCGTGCACGTTCTCGGCCAGGAGCTCGTCCGCCGACATCGTGCCGGCGGCGGTGTGGGTGTCGACGCGGACCAGGAAGTAGTCGTTGATCACGCCGTCGTACCCGGCGGCGTGGCCCTCGGCAACAACCTCCTGGTGCCACAGGTGCGGCGGATCGGCGGGCGGTGTCAGGCCGATCTCCTCGACCAGTTCGCGAGTGAGGGCCTGCAGCAATGATTCGCCCGGCTCGACGCCGCCGCCTGGCGCGGCCCACACGTCCGGGCGGTCGCCGAAGGCGAAGCGGAGCAGCAGGATGCGGTCGTCGCGATCCAGTACGACGGCGCGCGCGGCCGGGCGCAGGTTCGGAGTGTGGCGTTCGAGCTCGTGGAGCTCTTCGGCGAACTCGAAGCCGAAGCGGGCGTTGACCTTCTGCATCGGGCCGTTCGATTTGGCCGTCCAGGTGTGCAGGAGGGTCTGGGTGGTGCGGTGCTCGGCGAGCTGGGCGAGGTTGGCCAGTTTGAGGTGGGTGCCGAGATTGTGGCCGCGGTGGTCGCGGAGGACGAGGGTGTCGTCCTGCATCACGTTGTCCGGGTCGCCGGGCATCACGTAGATGAGCGTGTAGCCGGCCGGGGCGCCGTCGGTGGTGTGAACCATGGTGACGAGGGCGAGGTAGTTCTTCGCCATCCGCTCCTCGTTGGGGCGCAGGCGCTCGACGGTCCAGGGCTCGGGGTTGCGGGTCATCTCGCCGGAGGGGACGTCGAGGTCCATCGCGGTTCTCAGGTCGGCGTACGCCTGGAGGTGCTCCTCGGGGCAGGGGCCGGCCCAGGAGGTCAGGCGGTAGCCGGTGAGGTCGCCGGCGTCTGTCGTGAGTTTGGCGAGGCGGTCGTCGTCGTACGGGAGCGGTACGACGAAGTGGTCCTCGACGTTGCCGATGGTGAACCCGAGGCCGGCGGCGAACGCGCTGGCGGGCCAGGGGCCGTTGGTTGCCGGGACGCCGAGCTCGGCCTGGAAGATGGTGCGGCCCAGCTCCGCCGCGCGAGCAGTTGCCCAGCGCCACAACATGGTGCCGGCGCCGCGGCGGCGTTCGGCCGGTGGGACGTCGATCTCGACGTCGACCGTGTCGGGGTCGCCTATCAGGGGGTACTCGAAGAGCATCGCGCCGATCAGGCGGTCTCCGTCGAAGGCGCCGACCGGGATGCGGCGTTTGGCCGGGCCTGGGTTCTGCAGGGAGTAGGTCATGGCGTCGCGGTTGGCGACGAACGCCGCGGGGCGCTGGTCGACGGCGGCCGCGTGGAAGGCGTCGTACCAGCTTCCGAACGTCGGCTCGTCGAACGGGTCCACCTCACGCACGGAAATCATCCGCCGAGCCAACCAGCTCGGCCCCCACAACACCACCTATTTCTCACCCGCCCCCGTGCCCTGCGGGCACGGGGGCGGGTGGAAAGAAGAGGGGCGGGAGGGAGCCGAGCCCCGGGGCCCTGCACCTGCGGTGCGGGCGGGAGCTCCGCCCCCGGGTTACCGGGTGGCGCGGTTGATGGCTGAGACGACTGCCTTCAGCGAGGCAGTGAGGATGTTGGCGTCTCGGCCTACGCCCCAGAAGACCTCGTCGCCGACCTCGCACTCGACGTACGCGGCGGCCAGGGCGTCGCCGCCGGCCGAGAGGGCGTGCTCGTGGTAGTCCAGCACGCGCACGTCGTACTTCAGCGGCTTGATCGCGTCGACGAACGCCGAGACCGGGCCGTTGCCCTCGCCGGTCAGCTCGTGCGGTACGCCGTTGGAGTAGACCTGCACGGCGACGGTCTCGTTGCCCTCGCCACCGGAATTCGACGTCACGGTCAGCAGTGACAGCTTGCCCGGCGCCAGGTACTCGGCCGCGAAGATGTCCCACATCACGCCCGGGCCGACCTCGCCGCCCTCGGCGTCGGTGTGCTGCTGGATGACCCGGCTGAACTCGATCTGCAGCCGGCGCGGCAGGTCGAGACGGTGCTCGGACTTCATGATGTACGCGACGCCGCCCTTGCCGGACTGCGAGTTGACCCGGATCACGGCCTCGTACGAGCGGCCGACGTCCTTCGGGTCGATCGGCAGGTACGGCGCTTCCCAAGTGATCTCGCCGACCGGACGGCCCTCGGCCGCGGCCTGCTTGTCCAGCGCCTCCAGGCCCTTCTTGATCGCGTCCTGGTGCGAGCCGGAGAAGGCGGTGTAGACCAGGTCACCGGCGTACGGCTGCCGCTCGGGAACCCGCATCTGCGTGCAGTACTCGACCGTACGACGGATCTCGTCGATGTCGGAGAAGTCGATCTGCGGGTCGATGCCCTGGCTGAACAGGTTCATCCCCAGCGTCACCAGGTCGACGTTGCCGGTCCGCTCGCCGTGGCCGAACAGGCAGCCCTCGACACGGTCCGCGCCGGCCATCAGCGCCAGCTCGGTGGCGGCGACCGCCGTACCGCGGTCGTTGTGCGGGTGCAGGCTGATCGTGCTGTGCTCGCGCCGGGTGAGGTTCCGGCCGAACCACTCGATCTGGTCGGCGTACACGTTCGGCGTGGACATCTCGACCGTGGCCGGCAGGTTCAGGATGATCTCGCGGCCGGCGGCAGGCTGCCAGACGTCGCTGACCGCCTCGCACACCTCCAGCGCGAACTCCATCTCGGTGCCGGTGAAGATCTCCGGGCTGTACTGGTAGCCGAACTCGCAGTCGCCCAGCATCTCGTCGGCGTACTTCATCACGGTCTCGGTCCCGCGGACGGCGATGTTCAGGCACTCGGCCTTCTCGACGTTGAACACCACCCGGCGAAACAGCGGCGCGGTCGCGTTGTACAGGTGGATGGTCGCCTTCGGCGAGCCCTGCAGCGACTGCACGGTCCGCTCGATCAGCTCCTCGCGGGCCTGGGTCAGGACGGAGATCGTCACGTCCTCGGGGATCGCGTCACCCTCGATCAGGCTGCGGACGAAGTCGAAGTCGTACTGGCTGGCGCTGGGGAAACCGACCTCGATCTCCTTGTAGCCCATCCTCACCAGCAGGTCGAACATCCGGCGCTTGCGGGCCGGCGACATCGGCTCGACCAGGGCCTGGTTGCCGTCGCGCAGGTCGGTGGACAGCCAGCGCGGGGTCTGCTCGACGGACTTCGTCGGCCAGGTGCGGTCCGGCAGGGCGATCGGGGGGAAGGCGCGGTAGCGCGCTACCGGCATCCCGGACGGCTGCTGGACGGGCTGAGGCTGGTTCTTCGGTGCCACGGGGTTCTCCTCGGGAAGGCTGTACTACGGGTCGCAGACGACCGGCGCACGACAGAACTCCGCGGCGAGGGAACCGGCCTGGTCAGGCCTCGCCGCGGCAGCGAAGGAGGAGAATCTGGTGCCGCATGATGCCAGCGAGTTTAGGCACAGCTCCGCCTGGCCGTCGAACCGGGGGTCTCGATCGGCGAGACACGCAGCGTGATCGCGGGCGGCTCGGCAGCGAGGGTGACCGCCGTCGGGTCGCGCTTCCCGCTTGAGTAGACAGCGTCTACCTGGTTGAGGTAGACACTGTCTACGTGACCGCTCTCGCCCTGCTCGTCGTCGCCGCCTGCTGCCATGCGAGCTGGAACCTGCTGCTCAAGAGGTCGCCGCCGCAGGGGCCGGGATTCGTCTGGTTGTGCTCGGTCGTGATGGCGCCGGTGTCGCTCGGGCTGGTCGCGTGGCGCGGGCTCGGGCCCGCGTGGTGGGCGGCGCTGGTGAGCATGGCGCTGCACACGGCGTACGCGGTGACGCTGCAGAAGGCGTACGGCGCCGGTGGGTTCTCGATCGTCTATCCGGTGAGCCGCGGTACGACGCCGGTGCTGGTGACGCTGGCGGCGATTCCGTGGACCGGCCTGCCGCCGATAGTGACGTGGATCGGCGCAGCCCTGGTCGCCTGCGGAGTCCTGGTGATGGACCGCACTCCCGGACGGCGTGGACTCGGCCGCGGCGTCGGGCTCGGCCTCGGAGTCGCCGCGTGCAGCTGTGCCTACACCCTCTGGGACGGCATCGCGATCACCATGCTCGACGTCGATCTGCTGTCCTACCTCGCGGTCAGCAACCTTGCCCAGGTCATCCTGCTCACCGCGGTCGTTCGGCCGCGCAAGGTCTTGCGGTACTGGCGAAGCGCCGTACCGGTAGCCGCGCTCACGCCTGCCAGCTACGGGCTCGTGCTCGTCGCGATGACGCTGACCTCGATCGAGACCGTCGCGATCGGCCGCACGCTCAACGTCGTCGTCGGCACGCTGCTCGGGCTCGTCGTCCTGCGCGAACGACTCACTCCCCTGACCACCACCGGACTCGCCGCTATCGTCGGCGGCGTGCTGCTAGGAGCCTCGCTGTGAAAACGCTCGTCTGCCTGCATGCCGGTATCAGCGGGCCTGGTACGTGGGATGTCGTCCGCCCGGGGTTGGAGGCGCTCGGGTACGAGCTGGTCTGCCCGACGCTGCTCGGTCATGAGGACGCCGTACGACGTGATGCCTATCCCCTGACGGCCTTCCGGGACGAAGTCGTTCGCGAGCTCGACGGCATCGATCGCTTCACCTTGGTCGGTCACTCGCTGGGCGCGTTCGTCGCGACGCTCGTGGCGCAGCAGCACCCTGAACGGGTCGAACGGCTCGTGCTCGAGGAAGTGCCGGTCCCGCCGCGGGACGCGCAGGACAGCGCGCCCGCCCGGACCGCCGCGGGTCCGGTGATGCGACTGCTGGCTCGACTCAGCCGTCGCTCGTACGACCCGGTTATGTTCCGCCAGGTGCTCACCCAGCTCCAAGAGCCTCAGCCCGAGTGGTGGGCCGGGCTGCCCGAGATCACCGCCCCCACTCTCCTGCTGGCCGGCGGCTCAGGAAGCCACCTCGACCAGTCGCGCTTCCCGCTGGTCGCCAAGTTCTTGCCCTCAGCAAGCATCACCGAGGTCGACGCCGGCCACCGGATCCACACCAAGGCCCCCGACCGTTGGCTGACCGCCGTGCGTGCCCACCTCGAACCGTAGAGGATCGTGCAAGAGCCTGAGAGCTTCTGTCTACCTGTATCACGCGCTGGACTGTGGAATTGACTCATGAACGTCACCTACGGATTCCAAGCGACCATGACCGCCAAGCCAGCAATGGGCAACCAACTCGTCGACGTCCTGCTGTCGGCGCTGAAGCCGGGCAACCCGGCCTCCACCGAGTACTGCGTCGTCTACCTGGTCAGCCGCTCGGCCTCCGATCCCGACGTCGTCCACGTCACCGAGGGCTGGACGACCGAGGAGGACCACCACCGGATCTTCGCCGGCGACGCGGCCCAGGCGATCGTCACCCAGGTCCAGAACCTGCTGAGCGACTCCACCGGCACCGACTACATGCCCGTCGGCGGCAAGGCGGTGCTGTGATGCTGGCCCGCCCCGCACTCGACCCCGAGCTCGCCGCCGGTCTGGAGGGCATGCCGCTCGTCACGGAGGTCACCGCTGAGCTGCTCCCCCAGCTACGTGCGATGTCCGCAGTACCGGCGGAGGCTGTGCTCGCCGGTCGCACAGTCCGCCGGCGCGAGGTCGAGGTCCCGGTCCAGACCCCGGGCGCGGACGCGGGCTCGGGCGCGGGCGCGGAGAGCTCCACGATCTCGATGACCGTGCTCACTCCGGCGAACGCCAAGCCGGGGGCGCCCTGCGTCTACTGGCTGCATGGCGGTGGGCGGATCATGGGCGACCGGTTCTCCCAGCTCGACATTCCGCTGGAGTGGCTCGACGAGTTCGGGGCGGTCGTCGTGACGATCGACTACCGGCTGGCGCCCGAGGCCACTGGCGACACCGCCGTCGAGGACTGCTACCAGGGGCTGCTCTGGATCAAGGAGCACGCCGACGAGCTGGGGATCGATGCCGACAGGATCATCATCGCCGGAGCCAGCGCGGGCGGTGGGCTGGCCGCAGGAGTCACCCTCATGGCCCGCGACCGACGTACGCAGGTCATCGCCGCCCAGTTGCTGATCTGCCCGATGCTCGACGACTCCAACAGCTCTGTCTCCAGTCAGCAGTACGCCGGAGAGCCGGGCGTGTGGACCCGTGAGACCAACGCCTTCGCTTGGAACGCTGTAGGACAGCCAAGTGCTTATGTCTCACCTGCTCGGCATGGAGATTTGGCCGACCTGCCGACCGCCTACATCGACGCAGGCTCGGCGGAGGTTTTCCGGGACGAGGACGTCGCCTACGCCTCCCGGATCTGGGCGGCCGGCGGGCAGGCGGAGCTGCACGTGTGGGCCGGCGGGTTTCACGGGTTCGACGCGCTCTTCCCCGATGCCGCGCTGTCCGTCGCGGCGCGGAAGACCAGGACCGCCTGGCTCGCGCGGACGCTGGCTTGTCTTCAAGTTGGGTTGAGCTCCTAGGCTTGAGGACATGACTGAATCTCTCGCCGCGCGGCTCGGTTCCCACGGGCTCGGTGCGCTCGTCACTCTCAAGCGGGACGGCCGGCCGCAGCTGTCGAACGTCACCTACGTGTACGACGCCGAGCTCAACCGGATCAGCGTCTCGCTGACCGACGGCCGGGCGAAGACGAAGAACCTGCGCCGCGATCCGCGGGCCAGCCTGTACGTCGACGGGCCGAACGGCCGGTCGTACGTCGTACTGGAGGGCAAGGCCGAGCTCACCGCGGTCGCGCAGCGGCCGGACGACGCGACCGTCGACGCACTGGTCGACTACTACCGGACCGCCTCCGGCGAGCACCCGGACTGGGACGACTACCGGCGCACGATGGTCGCCGACGGCCGACTGCTGTTCACGATGACGGTCGACCACGCGTACGGGATGCCGAAACCCGCCTGAACCACCAAGTCCGCGCGACTCGAGAGTCGCGCGGACTGGAAGACCCGGGGCCGGCGGCACCGAAGTGCGGCCGGCCCCGTCAGCTCACTTCAGGTCGAAGCGGTCGAGCTCCATGACCTTGACCCACGCGGCGACGAAGTCCTTGACGAACTTGCCCTGCGCGTCCCCGGCGGCGTACACCTCGGCGAGCGCCCGCAGCTGCGAGTTCGCGCCGAAGACCAGGTCGACCGGCGTCGCGGTCCACTTGACGTCCTCGGAGCCGAGGTCGCGGATCTCGAAGACGTTCTCCTCCGAGGCCGAGGCCTTCCACTCCGTGCCCGCGCCGAGCAGGTTGACGAAGAAGTCGGTGCTCAGCGTCTCGACCTTGTCGGTCAGTACGCCGTGCGCCGTGCCGCCCGCGTTGGCGCCCAGCGCGCGCAGGCCGCCGACCAGGACGGTCAGCTCCGGCGCGGTCAGGGTCAGCATGTACGCGCGGTCGAGCAGCAGCAGCTCCGGCGTCTGCTTCTCGCCGGCCCGCAGGTAGTTGCGGAAACCGTCGGCCCGCGGCTCGAGCACCGCGAACGAGTGGACGTCGGTGTCCTCCTGCGAGGCGTCGGTCCGGCCCGGGTGGAACGGCACGGTGACGTCCTGCCCGGCGTTCTGAGCCGCCTTCTCGACGGCCGCGGAGCCACCGAGCACGATCAGGTCGGCCAGCGAGATCTGCTTGCCACCGGCACCGTTGAACTCCTGCTGGATGCCTTCCAGCGTCTCCAGCACCTTCGACAGCTCGGCCGGCTCGTTGATCTCCCAGTTGCGCTGGGGCTCGAGCCGGATCCGGGCACCGTTGGCGCCACCGCGCCGGTCGGTGCCACGGAACGAGGCGGCCGAGGCCCACGCCGTACGGACCAGCTGGCCGATGGACAGGCCCGAGTTGAGCAGCTTGTCCTTCAGCGCCGCGACGTCCGCGTCGTCGACGAGCTCGCCTTCGACGGCCGGGACCGGGTCCTGCCACAGCTGCGGCTCCGCGACCCACGGGCCGAGGTAGCGCGGCAGGGGGCCCATGTCACGGTGCAGCAGCTTGTACCAGGCCTTGGCGAACGCGAGCTGGAACTCCTCCGGGTGCTCGAGGAATCGGCGCGAGATCTTGTCGTACTCCGGGTCGAAGCGCAGCGCGAGGTCGGTGGTGAGCATCGTCGGGCGGTGCTTCTTGGCCGCGTCGTACGCGTCCGGCACCGTCTCGTCGGCGTCCTTCGCGACCCACTGGTGAGCGCCGGCGGGGCTCTTGGTCAGCTCCCACTCGTACTCGTACAGGTTCTTGAAGAAGTCGTGGCCCCAGCGCGTCGGCGTGCTGGTCCAGGTGACCTCGAGACCGCTGGTGATCGTGTCGGCGCCCTTGCCGGAGCCGTACCCGCTCTTCCAGCCGAGACCCTGCTGCTCCAGCGGCGCGCCCTCGGGCTCCGGGCCGACGTGGTCGGCCGGGCCGGCACCGTGCGTCTTGCCGAACGAGTGACCGCCGGCGATCAGCGCGATCGTCTCCTCGTCGTTCATCGCCATCCGGGCGAACGTGTCGCGGATGTCGTGCGCCGCGGCGACCGGGTCGGGCTGACCGTTCGGGCCTTCGGGGTTCACGTAGATGAGCCCCATCTGGACCGCGCCCAGCTGGTTGTGCAGCTGCCGCTCACCGCTGTAGCGCTCGTCGCCCAGCCAGGTGTCCTCGGGGCCCCAGAAGATCTCCTCGGGCTCCCACAGGTCCTCGCGGCCGAAGCCGAACCCGAAGGTCTCGAAGCCCATGTCCTCGAGCGCGACGTTGCCGGCCAGCACCAGCAGGTCGGCCCACGAGATCTTCCGGCCGTACTTCTGCTTGACCGGCCAGAGCAGGCGGCGGGCCTTGTCCAGGTTGGCGTTGTCGGGCCAGCTGTTCAGCGGGGCGAACCGCTGCGAGCCGTCGCCGGCGCCACCGCGGCCGTCCTCGATCCGGTAGGTGCCGGCGCTGTGCCAGCTCATCCGGATGAACAGCGGGCCGTAGTGGCCGAAGTCCGACGGCCACCAGTCCTGCGAGGTCCGCATCACCTCGACGATGTCGCGCTTGAGCGCGTCCACGTCGAGGGTCTTGAACTCCTCGGCGTAGTCGAAGTCGCCGTCCAGCGGGCTGGCCTGCGGCGCGTGCCGGCGCAGGACCGAGAGGTCCAGCTGGTTCGGCCACCAGTCCCGGTTCGTCCGCGGGTTGGGCACCGTGGGCGTCGGGGCGTCGATGGCAGGGTTCTCGCTCTCGCTGCCGTGGTGGGGCAGCTCAGGCGTCTCGGTCATGCTCAACCTCTCGATGTGGTGGCTGGTTCAGAACTGGCCGCGGAGCAGTCCGGGCACAGTCCCCAGTACACGACCTCGGCCTCGTCGACGGAGAAGCCGTGATGGTCGGACGGGTGCAGGCACGGAGCCGCGCCGGTGGCGCAGTCCACGTCTTCGATGGCGCCGCAGGACCGGCACACCACGTGGTGGTGGTTGTCGCCGACCCGGGCCTCGTAGCGCGCGACCGATCCGGCCGGCTGGATCCGCCGGAGCAGACCCGCGTCGGTCAGCGCGCGCAGTACGTCGTACACGGCCTGGTGGGACACGTCCGGGAGCTCTTCCCGGGTGGCCCGGATGATCGCGTCGGTGTCGGCGTGCGGATGGGTGTGCACGGCGGTCAGGACAGCGAGCCGTGGCTTGGTGACCCGCAGTGCGGAGTCCCGCAGCAGGTGGTGGAAGTCACGGTCGGAGGCCATCGAGCGCAGTCTCTCGCGCATTCTGGAACGAGTCAAGAATGGGTGAGCCCGCAAGAAACTCACCACCGATAAATCACTCGCGGTGTCCGCCCGTCCGAGCCACTCTGACCTGGTGGACATCACGAGGCTCTCCCCCGACGACGAGGTCGGGTGCGCGGACGCCGTGGCGCTGTTCCAGGCCACGCACAAGCTCGACTGCCCCGGCGCGTTGCTGCCGACGCCGCGCGGGTTCGCGGCGCACCTGAGGTACGGCTGGGACGGCGATCCCGGACAGGCGTACCTGGCGCGTGACGACGAGGGCCGGCTGGTCGGAGTCCTGAGCGTCGAGCTCCCGACGTACGACAACACGAACCTGGCCTGGTTCGAGGTCGAGGTGCATCCGGACCGGCGCGGCCGCGGTCTCGGCGGCGAACTGATCGCGTACGGCGAGGGCCTGGCCGAGGAGCTCGGCCGCACGTCGGCCGGGCTGAGCGCCTGGGACCTGCCGAAGGCGGACGTGTTCGCGCGCCACCAGGGCTTCGAGCAGAAGGCGATCGAGGTGAACCGGCGCCAGGACCTGACCGTCCTGGACTGGGACCTCGTCCAGCGCCTGTACGACGACGCGGTGCGCGCCGCTTCGGCGTACGAGCTGGTCCGGGTGACCGGGAAGCTGCCCGACGACATGCTCGAGGGAATGGTCGCGGTCACCGCGTCGATCAACGACGCGCCCAAGGACGATCTGGACATCGAGGACGACGAGTACAGCCCGGAGCGGCTGCGGGCCTACGAGGACGCGCAGCTGGCGCACGACCGGACGCTGTACCGGGTGATCGCGCGCGAGAAGGCGACCGGCGCGCTGGCCGGGCACTCGACGATCACGGTGGAGCGCGAGCGCCCGCACATCGCCGAGCAGGCCGACACCGCGGTGTCGCGCGACCACCGCGGGCATCGGCTCGGCGCGCTGGTGAAGACCGGCATGCTGCTGTGGATGCGCGACGTCGAGCCGGCGCTGAGCCAGCTCGACACCTGGAACGCCGAGTCCAACGCGCACATGATCGGCATCAACGAGCAGCTCGGGTACCAGATCGTCGCCAAGTCGATCGCCTACCAGAAGTCGCTCTAGCTGAAGAGCTGTCTGCAGTGCTCCCGGAAGGCCTCCGCACGGCGGGTCATCCGGGAGCCTGCGGCCCAACCGAGCACGACCGGCGTCGTCGGCACGAGGTCGGCCAGCGGCTTCGTGAGCAGCGGTAGGCCTTCGTAGCTGAGGTCGGTCAGCGGTGTCTGCACGGCCAGTGAATAACCGATGCCACGGGCAACCAATGCGCGCATGAGTTCGAAGCTGCCCGCGCGATGCGCGGGCTTCATCTCCAGCCCGGCGGCTTCGAAGACGCGGGCGAAGTAGTGCTCACTCGGCGGTACGTCGAGCAGCACGTACGGCTCGTCGGCCAGGTCGGCGAGCGCGACCTTTCGCCTCCGGCCGAGCCGATGGCCGGCCGGCAGCAGCACCGACGGCGGACGGTCGTGCAGCACCTCGGTCTCGATGCCCGGCTCCAGGTTCTGCTCGTACAGGAACGCGAGTTCGCTCCGGCCGTCGAGCAGGCTGCGCTGTACGTCGGGCAGCGTGCCCTCGACGAACTCGATCGTCACGCCCGGCTGCACCTCGCGGAACCCGGCGATCGCCGCCGGGAGGTGGAACGGCGCGATCGGCGCGTAGCAGCCGACGACCAGCCGGCCCTCGATCTCCTGCCCGAGGCTGCGAGCCCCGCTGCCCAGCTCGGTCAGGGCTGCCAAGACTTTGCGTGCGTCGACGACCACCTGCTGCCCGGCGGCCGTCAGCCGGGTGCCACGACGCGAGCCGCGCAGGACGAGGCGGACGTCGAGCGCGCGTTCCAGTTCACCGATCGCGAGCGACACCGCGGACTGCGAGACGTGGCACAACGCGGCCGCGGCGGTGATGCCGCCGGTCTCGGCCACGGCGACCAGGTACTCGAGCTGGCGGGGTGAGACGTTCGGCAGAACCATGAGCAGAGCATATGGCTCGGTTGAGTTTTCCAAGCTCGACTCATGAGTCAACAGCGTGCCACGGTGGTCGTATGTCGTCGCGCGAGCACCGCCACCCGTTCGTCCCGTACGCCGTACCGCGGCTGCCGATCGACGAGGGACTGCGGCGGGGCGAGGAGTTCTACCAGGAGCTGGACCGGCGGCGGTCGGTGCGGTGGTTCTCGTCCGATCCCGTTCCCCAGCAGGCGATCGAGCTCGCCGTACAGGCTGCGAACACGGCGCCGAGCGGGGCGCATCATCAGCCGTGGACGTTCGTCGCGACTGACGACCCGGAGTTGAAGCGGGCGGTGCGGATGGCCGCCGAGGAGGAAGAGCGGCGGTTCTACCGCGACCGTGAACTGCCCGAGTGGCATGCGGCGCTGGATCGGCTGGAGACCGACGAGCACAAGGAGTTCCTGGACACGGCGCCGTGGCTGGTGGTCGTGTTCGCGCAGAAGCACACGCCGCTGGCCGACGGCGAGCTGCGGAAGAACTACTACGTGTCGGAGAGCGTCGGGATCGCGTGCGGGTTGTTCCTCGCGGCGCTGCACCGGATGGGGTTGGCGACGCTGACGCACACGCCGAACCCGATGAACTTCCTGACCAAGCTGCTCGACCGGCCGCGGACCGAGCGGCCGTACATCCTGTTCCCGATCGGCTATCCCGCGGACGACTGCGAGGTGCCGGTGCTGGAGCGCAAGCCGCTGAGCGAGGCGCTGGTGGTCAGACGACCTGCAGGATCGTGACCTTCGTCCGGTTGCTGAGCGTGAAGCCGAGGTGCTCGTAGACGCGGATCGCGGGCAGGTTGGCGCTGCCGGTGTGGAGGAACGGCCGGTCGCCGCGCTGCTCGATCCCGGCCGCGACGGCGCGGATCAGGCGGGTGGCGAGTCCGCGACCGCGGTGGTCGGGGTGAGTGCAGACGGCGCTGATCTCGGTGTAGCCGGCCAGACCATTTCCAGGCAGCCTGTACCGCTCGCCGGCCATCGCGATCAGGATGCCATCCTGCCGCAGGCCCAGGTAGGTGCCGAGCTCGATCGTGCGCGCCCGGAAGGGACCAGGGTCGGTCAGCGCGACCAGACTCAGCATCTCCGGTACGTCGTCCGGACCGAGCACGACCAACTCGGGGTCCTCGACCCCCAGACCGTCCGGCGCGACGAACTGCACCAGGTCGATCACCAGGTCGACCTTGAACGAGTCCGGCACCACGAGGTCAGGGTGCTTGATCGCAACCACCCGCCCGGGCCCGATCAGCGCGGCCGCGTCGGCCCAGTCCTGCTCACTCGGCTCGTACGGCAGCCCAAGGAAAGGCGCCACGTCGGCCGGGTAGACCCGAGCGTTCCCGCGCACCTCCGCGAAGGAGGAGTGCGGTCCGGAGAGCGCCGCGAGGGCGGGATTGAGGAGCACGGCGTCAGGTGCGCCGGCGCTCGCGTCGGAGGCGGTGCTCCCCTCCCCCATCAGAACCCGAGCTTTTTCAGGTGCTTGGCGTCGGTCTGCCAGTTCTTGGCGATCTTCACGTGCAGGTCCAGGTAGACCGGCGTACCGAGCAGGGCCTCGATCTGGCGGCGGGCGTTGGCGCCGACCTCACGCAGGCGGACGCCCTTGTGGCCGATCACGATGCCCTTCTGGCTGTCGCGCTCGAGGTAGAGGTTCGCGTAGATGTCCAGCAGCGGCTTGTCGTCGGGGCGGCCCTCGCGCAGCATCATCTCGTCGATGGTGACCGCGATCGAGTGCGGCAGTTCGTCCCGGACGCCTTCCAGCGCGGCCTCCCGGATCAGCTCGCCGACCAGGATCTCCTCCGGCTCGTCGGTCACGTCACCGTCGGGGTACAGCGGCATGCCGGTCGGCAGCAGCTTGACCAGCTCGTCGGCGACGACGTCCACCTGGTACCCGTCGACCGCCGAGACCGGCACGATCGAGGCCCACTCGATCCCGTGGGCCTCGCCCAGCTTGACGATCTGGTCCAGGTGCTCGGCCATCCGTTCCGGGGCGACCAGGTCGGCCTTGGTGGCCAGCGCGACCTTCGGCGTCTTGGCGACCTTCGCCGCCTCCCCGACCAGGAACCGGTCGCCCGGCCCGATCCGGTCGCTGGCCGGCAGGCAGACGGCGATCACGTCGACCTCGGCCCAGGTCGTCTTCACCACGTCGTTCAGCCGCTCGCCGAGCAGCGTCCGCGGCTTGTGCAGCCCGGGGGTGTCGACCAGGATCAGCTGCGCGTCGTCGCGGTGCACGATCCCCCGGACGGCGTGCCGGGTGGTCTGCGGCTTGGACGAGGTGATCACGATCTTCTGGCCGACCAGTGCGTTGGTCAGCGTCGACTTGCCCGCGTTCGGCCGCCCGACGAAACAGGCGAAACCGGAGCGGAACTCCTCAGGTGTGGACGACATCTCGAACCTCTCCGTTGCCATCAGCAACGACTACCGGCAGCGCGGCGCCACCGAAGTACCGAACGACCTCGACGTCCACGGCCTCGGGGCCGGCGTCGGTGACGACTGCGGCCGCCTCGATCCCCTTGACGCCGGACGAGACCGCCATCGCGACCGCGAGCTGCAGCGCGGACAGCAGCACCGTGTCGAGCTGGACCGTACAGGCAGCGTACGTGCGGCCGTCGGTGTCACGCACGGCGGCACCCTCGGCCGCACGGGTGCGGGCTCGAGCGGCGCGGGCCAGGGTGACCAGCTTGGCGTCCTCGTCGGAGAGGTCAGGCAACGCAGTGCTCCATAGTGAAGGGCTCCATCTGTGTTCAGGCAGTCTGGTGACTGCTGTCCTGCGGCTGCTCGGCGACCTCGTCGGTCCGCCGGACCAGCACCGTACCGATCTGGTTGCGGCGGCCGGACGGCCGCTCCGCGGTGAGGGACAGGCCCTCGATCTCGACCTGGGCGCCCGGGATCGGCACCTTGCCGAGCAGCTTGGCCATCAGCCCGCCGACGGTGTCGACGTCGTCGTCGTCCAGCGGTACGCCGAACAGCTCGCCGAGCTCGTCGATCGGGTACCGGCTGGACAGGCGGAAGGCGCCGTCGGACAGCGCCTGCACCGCCTCCGGCGCCTCGTCGTACTCGTCGGTGATCTCGCCGACGATCTCCTCGAGGATGTCCTCGATGGTGACCAGGCCGGCGGTGCCGCCGTACTCGTCGACGACCATCGCGACGTGCATCCGGGCCGCCTGCATCTCGCGCAGCAGCTGGTCGACCGGCTTGCTGTCCGGCACGTACATGCACGGCCGCATCACCGACTCGACCCGCTCGGTCGACTCCGACTGCGCGTTGTCGTAGACGCGGCGCATCACGTCCTTGAGGTAGACCACGCCGAGGATGTCGTCCAGCGACTCACCGACGACCGGGATCCGCGAGTAGCCCGAGCGCAGCGCCAGCGAGGTGAGCTGACGCAGCTTCTTGTGCCGCTCGATGTAGACCATGTCGGTGCGCGGGACCATCACCTCGCGCACGATCGTGTCGCCGAGCTCGAAGACCGAGTGGATCATCTGCCGCTCGTTGGACTCGATCACCGCGGACTTCTCGGCCAGGTCGACCAGCGCCCGCAGCTCGGACTCGGTCGCGAACGGGCCGGCCGCGAACCCCTTGCCGGGGGTGAGCGCGTTGCCGATCAGGATCAGCAGCTTCGGGATCGGGCCGAGCACCGTGGTCAGCGCCATGATCGGGCCGGCCGAGAGCATCGCGAACCGGTCCGAGTGCTGCCGGCCGAGCGTGCGCGGGGCGACGCCGATGATCACGTACGAGACCACCACCATCACCACCGCGGTGATCAGGATGTGCTCCCAGGTGATGGTGAAGATGTTCGACAGCGCCTGGGTGACCAGCACGATCGCGGTGATCTCGCAGCTCAGCCGGACCAGGAGCAGGGTGTTCAGGTAGCGCGGCGCGTCGTTCAGCAGCTCGCTCAACCGGATCGCGCGGGTGTTGCCCATCTCGACCTGCTCGTTGGCGCGCACCTTCGAATACGCCGAGATGGCCGCCTCCGCGCCGGCGAACACGCCCGCGAGCAGCACGAGCACCGCAGCCACAACCAGCAGGACGCCGTCGTGGTAGCTCACCGCCGCGTCACTCCTCGCCGAGCCGGTTTCCCGGGGCACGCCACGCTTCGAGCAGGCGGCCCTGGACTTCCCACATCTCCGCCTTCTCGGCCGGTTCGGCGTGGTCGTACCCGAGCAGGTGCAGGATGCCGTGCACCGTCAGCAGCTCGAGCTCGGCCCACGTCCCGTGACCGGCCTTGGCGCCCTGCGCCGCGGCCACCGTCGGGCACAGGGCGATGTCACCCAGGTGCCCGAGCGGCGGCTCGGCGTCGTCGGAGTCGTTGCCGGGACGCAGCTCGTCCATCGGCCACGACATCACGTCGGTCGGCCCGGGCAGGTCCAGGAACTCGACGTGGTACCGCGCCATCGTGTCCTCGTCGACCAGCTTGATCGACAGCTCGCACTCGGGGTGCAGGCGCAGGCTCGACATCACGAAGCGGCTCAGCCGCATCAGTCCGTGGGCGTCGATCTCCACGCCGGACTCGTTGTTGACCTCGACGTTCATCGGTTCGGTTCAGCGCTGCCTTCGTAGTTTTCGTAGGCCGACACGATCCGGCCGACCAGCTTGTGCCGGACCACGTCGTGCGACGTGAGCCGGCAGAACGTCAGGTCCTGCACGCCTTCCAGGATGTCCTGCACGACCCGCAGGCCGGAGCTCGTCCCGGTCGGCAGGTCGACCTGGGTGACGTCACCGGTGACCACCATCTTGGAGCCGAAGCCGAGCCGGGTGAGGAACATCTTCATCTGCTCGGGCGAGGTGTTCTGCGCCTCGTCCAGGATGATGTAGGCGTCGTTCAGGGTCCGGCCGCGCATGTAGGCCAGCGGCGCGATCTCGATCGTGCCGGCCGTCATCAGCCGCGGGATCGACTCGGGGTCGAGCATGTCGTGCAGCGCGTCGTACAGCGGGCGCAGGTACGGGTCGATCTTCTCCGACAGCGTGCCGGGCAGGAACCCGAGCCGCTCGCCGGCCTCGACGGCCGGCCGGGTCAGGATGATCCGGTTGACCTCCTTGGCCTGCAGCGCCTGGACCGCCTTGGCGACCGCCAGGTAGGTCTTGCCCGTACCGGCCGGGCCGATGCCGAACACGATCGTGTTCTTGTCGATCGCATCGACGTAGCGCTTCTGGTTCAGCGTCTTCGGGCGGATCGTCCGGCCACGGCTGGACAGGATGTTCTGGGTCAGGACGTCGGCCGGGCTCTCGGCCGTCTCGGCCTTGATCATCGCGATGCTGCGCTCGACGGAGTCGGCGGTCAGCCCGTGACCGGTCCGCACGACCGCGATCAGCTCGTCGATCAGCCGCTCGGTCAGCGCCAGCTCGGCCGGCTCGCCGTTCATCGTGATCTCGTTGCCGCGGACCATGATGTCGGCCGCGAACTCCTTCTCGATGATCCGGAGGAACTCGTCCCGGGCTCCGAGCAGCGCCACCATGTCGATGCTGTTCGGCACGACGATCTTGTGGGACGCCTTGGGCGGCTCGTTACCGCCGGCGCGCGTCGCACCCTGGTGCGACGGCTCGATACTGCGTGGCCTGGACAGCCTTTCCTCCTGGTGCCTGGTGACGATGACCTGATCCATGCTAGCCGTACGCTCCGACACACTCACTCGATAAAACTCCGGATCACCCCCCTTCTGGTGTCTGACCAGGGGTTTTGTCCAGTTCAAGCCGCCGGTCCCGCTCGGCACGCCACTGCTCGTCCGCGCGCAGACAGACCTGTACGCCGTCCGCGCACGCTCTGAGCAGCGGCTCGACCAGGTCGCTGACGAGGGTTTCGGCCCGGTCCGGATCGCGCCGGCCCAGCTCGTGCGCGCGCAGGATCCGGTACGTCGCCTCGACCGCGGCGCGCGCCGTACCGGACCCCGCCGGCGGGTGATCGAACTCGTCCGCGTGGGTGTTGCGGCCGTCGTCCCGGCCGAGCAGGTGGGACGGCGTGAACACGTGCAGCGCCCGGACGGCGGCTGTCGGGTCGCCGTCGTGGACCGCGTAGTCTCGCCAGACATGGGCTCCGCTGTAGCTGTCCTGGATCGCGTGGACCGCGGCGCCGAGTGGGCGGATCGAAGACGCCCACGCGAGGCGGAGCCGGTCGACGACGTACTGGGCGTTGATGCGCAGGTTGTCCTCGCCGCTGCGGAACGGGTCGGCGAGGAAGTGCTCGCGCTGGACGTCGGGGTTCAGGTACGCCGAGTGCAGGGTGGGCCCGGGGCCGGCGTACGGGACGGTGCGGCCGGTGTTGGCGACGTTGCGGATCAGGCCGGCGCCGAGGGCTCGGTCCTGGCGGGCCTGGGCCCGGTCGATCGCCCGTGCGTAGTCGTGCCGTCCGAGGCCGCGGATCAGGTCGTCCGGGCCCGCGAGGTCGTCGTACAGGCGATGAACGGCGGTCACGGTGAGTTCACGATGCCCGCACCAGGTGTGATCGCCGTGCTGTCTCATCGGGCTCCCGATGCGTCGTAGGTCACACGATGAGGCCGAACTTTCGCGCGGTTGTCAACCTGGGACACCTCCGTCGCGTCATCGTCATGTGGCACAACCGGCCGTGGTGTATGACGAGTGCGTGGCTCAGGACTCCTCGTGGAATGCCGACGAGGCGCTGACGGCTGTCTACACGGCGCACTACACGTCGTTGGTCCGCCTCGGCGCCCTGCTCCTGCGTGACCGCGGAGCGGCGGAGGAGATCGTGCAGGACGCCTTCGTGGCGATGCACGCCCGCTGGCACCGGCTGCGCGACCCGCACAAGGCGCTGGCGTACCTGCGGACCGCCGTGGTGAACCGCTGCCGCTCCCGGCAGCGGCACCTGGTGGTCGTCGACAAGCACATGCCGCGCTCGCTGCCGGACGAGCCGAGCGCGGAGCAGGCGGTGCTGCGGACCGCGGAGACCGACCGGGTGATCGAGGCGATGCGCACCCTGCCGGAGAAGCAACGCACCGTCATGGTGCTGCGGTACTACGGTGACCTGTCGGAGGCGGAGATCGCCGACACGATGGGAATCAGCCGGGGATCGGTGAAGAGCCATGCCGCGCGGGCGACCAAGTCCCTGCGCCAGGTCCTGGAGCAGAGCGCATGAATGATCAGCCGAAGGACGAGTTCGACGAGCTGATGCGGCGGGCCCTGCACAACGAGGCCGACCGGATCGAGCCGACCGACGGGCTGCACGAGATCCAGGCCCGGGTCCGCAACACCCGGACGCCGGTCAACCGCCGTCCCTGGGTGGTCACCGCCGGCGCCGCCGTGGTCGGGACGGCCGCCGCGATCGGCGCCTTCGCCGTACTGAACGGCGACAACAAGCAGGCGGGCGACAGCGAGGTCGCCGGAGCACCCAGTACGACGACCAGCGCGACCGGGGCTCCGGAGAGCGCGACCGCTCGGCCGTCGACCATGCCGTCGCCACCGCCGTCGGCGACCCTGCCGACCGACGCGACGCCGAAGGCGAAGCCGACGCAGGCCGGCAAGCTGGAGCCGGAGACCTCGGGCGCCATCCCGGTCTACTGGCTGGGCAAGGCGGTCGGCTTCGAGAAGGGTCCCGGTGTCAGGCTGTACCGGACCTTCGTGCCGTTCAAGGGCCGCGCGACGTACTCGGCGCTGCAGCTGATGGCCTCCGGGAAGTCCAACGACCCCGACTACACCTCTCCGTGGATCGGCGCGCAGGTCTCCGAGGTCCGGATGTCCGGTGCGCTGACGACCGTGGACTTCAAGTCCGTGCCGAAGACGCGGCTCGAGCCGGACGTCGCGGAGATGGCGCTGCAGCAACTCGTCTACACGGTGCAGGGTGCGAGCGGCGCGACCGTCCCGGTCGAGGTCAGGCTGCACGGCAAGCCGCTGTCGGAACTGTTCGGGGTCGACATCAAGCAACCGCTCGGCCGGGCCCAGTCGCTCGACGTCCAGGCGTACATCTGGATCACCTCGCCGGACAACGGCGCCGTGCTCACGGCGCCGTTCAAGGTGAGCGGGATCGCCGCGGTGAACGAGGCCCAGCTGAACTGGCGGATCACCTCCGACGACAACCGCCGGGTGCTCCGCGAGGGCGTGGCGGCGACCGAGGAGGCCTTCAAGCTCACGCCGTACTCGTTCGTCGTCGCCAAACTGCCGGCCGGGCGCTACACGCTCGAGGTCTTCGAGGTGTCGGCCGCGGACGGCCGGCTGACGTCCACGGACTCGAAGACGCTGGTCGTGAAGTAGCCCGCACTGGGTGTCGGCGTACTGCGGTCGGCGTAGGCGAGGTGTCCCCGTGGGGGTGATGCGACGGGTGCCGCCGAGCGACATGCTCGGAGTGACAGCACCTCTCGACCACCTCTGGGACGGACCATGAAGCCTCTGATCGTTTCCTGCAACGTCACCGTCGACGGGTTCATGTCCGGTCCCGACGACTCGCTGGCGTCACTCGAGTTCATCGTCCAGGACCAGCAGCTCGACGACGAACTGGCCGCGAAGTTCAGAGCCGTCGCCGACACCATCGTGGTCGGCCGCCAGACCTTCCTCGACATGACGGCGTACTGGTCCACCGCGGACGGCGACATGGCCGCGTGGCTGAACGAGACACCGAAGGTCGTGCTGTCCAGCGACAGTTCCTTCGACACCAGTGTCTGGAAGAACTCGACCTTGGCCGCAGGCGATGGCGTGGATCAGGTCAGTCGGCTGAAGAAGTCGTCCGGCGGCGCCATGGTGGCCTTCGGCGGCGTCAAGACTCTGCGCTCGCTCGTCGCCGCCGGTCTCGTCGACGAGTACTGGCTCAAGGTCAGCCCTACGGCCATCGGCCGTGGTGGATCCCTGTTCGCCGGGATCGCCGATCCTCAACGGCTGAGCTTGACCGCCGTGGATTCCTATCCGTCCGGCGTGATCCACGCCCAGTACCGCTGAGCGGCTGGTGGTTCCGGCTCAGATCGACTGGGTGTCGGGGTGGCGGACGAAGCTGAAGAGCTGCCGGCCCAGCTCTAGCGGCTGCGGGTCGGCGGTCAGGCGGTGGACACCGACGGACCAGAGCACGTCGTCGGGGGCGTCGTACGAGATCTCCTCGAAGCCTGCGCTCTCGAACCAGCCGCGGATGGTCGGGCAGAGGTCGGGCTCCTCGCGGGTGCGGGTCCAGACGACGGTCGCGCCGGGGGCGCAGAACTGCGGGAGTGCTTTGACGGTGGTCTCGACGTCGGCGTCGGTGATGTTGCCGAAGACGCCGCAGAACAGGACGAGATCGGCCGGTACGGCGCCGGCGTAGGCGTCGGTCCTGCCGGCGTCGGCCTCGACGACCTCGACGCCGGTCAGGCCGTTGACGGTCGCGGCGGCACGGGCGAGGCCGACGTTGCGGTGGTCGAGCTCGACGAGCCTGGCGGTGACGCGGCCTCGGGCCGGGTGGGTGGCAAGGACCTCGATCAGGTCGCGGCCTTGGCCGGCGCAGGCGCTGACCACCTGCAGCTTGGCGTCGGGGTCGGCATCGAGGCGTTCGCGGATCGCCTTCTGCACCGCTGCGAGGCGGCGACTCAAGGGCGACTCCTCGTCCTCGTACGACGAGTGCCACTCCAGCCAGTCCATCGAGCTCAAACCGCTGTCCTCCAACGAGATCTGGCCAGCAGGACAGAAGCTGCCGCGACGCCTGCCGTCGATGTTCTCAGGACGGTGTCGCCGAGCAGCACAGGCTCGGCTGCGAACGTCTCGAGCTCGGCGTCGGTGATGCCGCCTTCAGGTCCCACGACAATCACCACGTCGCCGGTGGTCGGTGGGTTCAGTGTTGCCAGTGGAGTCTTGGCTTCTTCGTGCAGTACGGCGGCCAGCGCGGCGTCCTTGACCAGCTGAGCGACCTCAGCCGTCGAGGCCACCGGAGCCACCTCGCAGAACCAGCTCCGCCGCGACTGCTTGCTCGCCTCGAACGCCCACGACCGCCACTTGGTCAGCGTCTTCTCCACCCGCTCCGGATTCGCCCGGAACTGACTACGATCCGCGTTCCACGGAACGATGAGATCCACCCCGACCTCGGTCAGCATCTCGACGGCCAACTCAGCCCGCTCTCCCTTGGGAAGCGCCTGTACGACGACCAACCGAGGAGCCGGCTTGGGCACACTCCCCCGCTGATCAACGGACACAGTGATCCCAGCCTTGGAGGAAGCCACCACAGCACCTTCAGCGAAGTTGCCCACGCCATCGGTCAGCCGAACGCGCTCGCCGGGACCGATGCGCCGCACCACCGCCGCATGGCGACCCTCGGCGCCGCCGAGCACCAACTCAGCTCCTCCTCCGCCTGCGGCGGAGGAGGAGTGGGGGGAGGAGGAGCCTGCGCCCCCGAGCTCACCGGCTACGCCGGGAGCAGAGGCGAGGCCGTTGCCCCCGAGCTCACCGGCTACGCCGGGAGCGGAGGCGAGGTCGTTGCCCCCGGGCTCGCCGGCTACGCCGGGAGCGGAGGCGAGGTCGTTGCCCCCGGGCTCGCCGGCTACGCCGGCGTCGGGGGGTGGCGGGAGGGTGCCCAGGTCCGCCAGGTAGAAGACTGCGAGTCCCATCGTCGGTGCCTGGGTCTGGCTGTTCAGTGGGCGCCGAAGGCGTCGCGGAGGCGGCCGAAGACGCCCTTGTGGGTGGCTTGGACCTGGCCCTGGGGGCGTTCCTCGCCGCGGGCCGCGGCCAGGTCGCGGAGGATCTGGGCCTGGCTGTCGTCGATCTTCGTCGGGGTCTCGACGATGATCTGCACGATCAGGTCGCCGCGGCCGGCGTGGCGAAGGCGCGGGACTCCTCGGGCCGTCAGGGTCATCGCGGTGCCGGACTGCGTGCCGGGGCGGATCTCCAGCGGCGTCGTCTCGCCCTCCAGCGTCGGCAGGTCGATCGTCGTACCGAGCGCGGCAGCGGTCATCGGCAGCGTGACCGTGCAGTGCAGGTCGTCGCCGTTGCGGCTGAAGATCTCGTGCGGCTCGACCTCGATCTCGACGTACAGGTCGCCGGCCGGACCGCCGCCGGGGCCGACCTCGCCCTGGCCGGACAGCTGCACGCGGGTGCCGCTGTCGACGCCGCCGGGGATCTTCACCGTGACCGTACGACGCGAGCGCACGCGCCCGTCGCCGGAGCACTCGACGCACGGGCTCGGGATGGTCGTCCCGAAGCCGCGGCAGTTCGGGCACGGACGCATCGTCCGGACCTCACCGAGGAACGAGCGCTGCGTGTGCGTGACCTCGCCGCGTCCGTGGCAGACCTCGCAGGTGACCGGCTCGGACCCGGCCGCCGCGCCCGAACCCGAACAGGTCGGGCACAGTACGGCGGTGTCGACCTTCAGCTCCCGCGTCGTACCGAACGCGGCCTCGCTCAGGTCGATCCGCAACGGGATCAGCGCGTCCTGACCACGCCGGGTCCGCGGCCGCGGTCCCCGCGTCGCCCCGCCGGTCTGGCCGAAGAAGGCGTCCATGATGTCGGTGAAGGTGAACGCCTGGCCGAAGCCCGCGCCCGCCCCACCCGGTCCGGCGCTCGCGAACGGGTCGCCGCCGAGATCGTGGACCTGCTTCTTCTGCGGGTCGCTCAGGACCTGGAAGGCGCGGCCGATCTCCTGGAACTTGGCGTGCGCGTCCTCGGAGTCGTTCACGTCCGGGTGGTACTGGCGGGCCAGCTTGCGGTAGGCCTTCTTGATCTCGTCCTGGGACGCGTCACGGCTGACGCCGAGAACGGCGTAGTAATCGGTGCTCATACTCCAGACCAGAGGTAGGGGAACGTCATGAATCAGCCAGGATCTGGCTGACGTAGCGCGCGACGGCGCGGACGGCGCCCATCGTGCTGGGGTAGTCCATGTGGGTCGGGCCGACGATGCCGAGCGTGGCCAGCGCCTCCGACTTGGGGCCGTACCCGGTCGCGACCACCGAGGTGGTGGCCAGCCCCTCGTACGGGTTCTCGTGCCCGATCCGGACCGTGAGGGTCTGCGGGTGGGTCGCCTCGCCGAGCAGCTTGAGCAGGATCACGTGCTCCTCGAGCGCTTCCAGCACGGGTTTCACGTTGCGCTCGAAGTCGTCGCCGTACCGGGTCAGGTTGGCCGCGCCGCCGACCGCGATCCGCTGCTCGCCCTCGTCGGTGAAAGCCTCCAGCAGCGTCGTCACGATCGTCGTGACGAACGGCCGGTCGACCGGCGGGAAGGTGTCGGCCACGCTGGTCAGCGCGGTCGTCGCGTCGGTCAGTCGCTGGCCGGTGAGCACCGTGTTCAGCCGGGAGCGCAGGTCGGCGACCAGCTGCTCGTCGACGTCGGAATGAGTCTCGACGATCCGCTGCTCGACCCGGCCGGTGCTCGTGATCAGCACCAGCAGCAGCCGCCGCGGCGTCATCGTGACGACCTCGACGTGCCGCACGCTGGAGCGGATCAGCGTCGGGTACTGCACGATCGCGACCTGGCGGGTGATCTGCGCGAGCAGCCGGACCGTACGCCGTACGACGTCGTCCAGGTCCACCGCGCCGGTGAGGAAGGACGAGATCGCCTTCTTCTCCGCCGCGGACAGCGTCTTCACCGTGCTCAGCTTGTCGACGAACAGCCGGTACCCGGCGTCGGTCGGGATCCGGCCGGCGCTGGTGTGCGGCTGGGTGATGTACCCCTCCTCCTCCAGCGCGGCCATGTCGTTGCGCACGGTCGCCGGCGAGACGCCGAGGTTGTGCCGGTCGACCAGCGTCTTGGACCCGACCGGCTCATGGGTCGCCACGTAGTCCTCGACGATGGCCCGGAGCACGTCCAGTTTGCGCTCGTCCAGCACGCGCACCACCCTCTCTCAGCGTCGGCCCCTGGCACTCAAGTCTTTCGAGTGCCAGTCTACCGACCCGTAGCAGGCGATCGCTGCTCAGGCAGTTTCGGGCGAGGCTCCCAACGGTACTGCGGCCGGGCGCTCGACCGTGCTGGTGACGTCCACCGGCTGGTCCTTGGCGGCCGCTTCGAGCAGCGACTCGAGCACGTCGAGCACGTGGAACGCCAGGGCACCGTCCGCGCGGTGCGGCCCGCCGGTACGGATCGCGCGCGCCAGGTCAGCAACCCCGACACCCCGCCCCGCTCCGGCGTACCCGCCGGCCACCGGGACCTCGGTCCACTCGCGGCGCGCCGCGGTCGCGATCTCGACCGTGCCGTCGAACGCGTTCGGGTCGGGCACGGACAGGCTGCCGTCGGTGCCGTAGATCTCGATCCGCGGCAGGCGCGCGGCCCACACGTCGAACGACATCAGCACCGTCGTCAGCGCGCCCGACTCGTGCTCGAGGATCCCGGTCACGTGCGTCGGTACGTCGACCGGGAAGATCTCCCCGGCCCGCGGCCCGGTGTGCACCTTCCGCTCGTCCTGCGAACGACCGGCGCGCCCGGTCACCCGTCGTACCGGGCCGAGCAGTGTGACCAGGCTGGTCACGTAGTACGGGCCCATGTCGAGCAGCGGGCCGCCGCCGGGCTGGTAGTAGAACTCCGGCGCCGGGTGCCACAGCTCGTGCCCGGGCGTGACGAACGACGCACTGGCCGCCGTCGGTACGCCGATGTCGCCGCGGTCGATCACGGCGCGCGCGGTCTGAGTCCCGGTCCCGAGCACGGTGTCCGGCGCGCAGCCGATCCGCAGGCCCTTCGCCTCGGCGAGCTCGAGCAGCGGCTTGGCCTCGGCCCGGTCGACGGCCAGCGGCTTCTCGCCGTACGTGTGCTTGCCGGCCTCGAGCGCGGCCCGGTGCACCGGGGCGTGCGCGGCCGGGATGGTCAGGTTGAGCACGATGTCGACGTCCGGGTCGGCCATCAGGTCGTCCGATGACAGCGCCCGTACGCCGGGGTGCGCGTCCGCGACGACCTGCGCGCGCGACACGTCCAGGTCGGCCACCGCGGCCACCTCGACCCCCGGCAGCTTGGCCAGGTGGTCCAGGTAGGTGCCGCTGATGACGCCGGTGCCGACGATCCCGATCCGGCTCACTTGCTCGCCCACAGCAGCCCCCGCTCGATGATCGTGCGGACCTCGGGGGTGTCCAGGTCGGCGAGGCTGTGGCCCGGCGTACAGACGAAGACCTTGCCGTCGCCCCAGGTGCGGGTCCAGACCGCGGGCATCGTCGCGCCCTCGATCCACGGGTAGTCCGGGTGGGCCCGGAAGGTCGTGGTCGCCAGGACGTTGTTGCTCGGGTCGGCGTGCACGTAGTACTGCTCGGTGTGCAGGTCGAACTGCTCGATGCCCTCGACGATCGGGTCGTCGGAGACCACCTCGATCCGGTGGTCGACGAAACCGCCCGGGTGCGAGATGAACTGGCCGCCGGTCATGAAGCTGTAGTCGACGTTGCCGCGGAACGAGTCGACGATGCCACCGTGCCAGCCGGCCAGGCCGGTGCCCGCGCGGACGGCGGCCTCCAGGCCCTTGGTCTCCTCGGCGGTGATCTCGCCCATGCTGATGCACTGCAGCACCAGGTCGGTGCCGTCCAGATCGAGGTAGCTCGAGGTGCTGTCGGAGACGGTGACCTCGAAGTCGTTGTCCCGCAGGAAGGGGATGAACAGCTCGGTCGCCTCGACCGGGAGATGGCCTTCCCAGCCGCCCCGGACCACCAGTGCCCGTCGTGTCGTCACGCTGCCTGCCCTTCAGAGATCGGATCTTTGCACCGCCTAGGCGACCCTAGGCGGTGCCCACCGGCCCTTCAAGCCCCTTCCCAGCCGGTGGATATCGTTTACCGGAACCGGTCACCGCATAGGGTCGCCGACATGGGATGGAAGTTCTGGAAGAACGACGAACGCCCGCAGGACACCGTGCCGCCAGTGGCGGCGCGGGTGCAGGACGGCGTGCCGTTCCAGCTGCGGGTGGAGGACGTGTTCTCGATCACCGGCCGTGGCACGGTCGTCACCGGGCGGGTGCTGGCCGGAATGGTCCGGGTGAACGACACGGTCGGTGTGCAGCGTGGTGGCGCCGAGGTGCTGCGGACCGTGGTCACCGGCGTGGAGATGTTCCGGCGTACGACGAAGCAGGCGGTCGCGGGAGACAACGTCGGCCTGCTGCTGAAGGATCTGGACAAGTCCGACGTGCAGCAGGGTGACGTGCTGACCCACTGACGCCGAAGGCTAAAGTCCGTGGCATGAGTGAGTGGACCGAGCTGGGTGATCGATGCTGGGTCCGCCGGTATCGCGAGTGGGACCTGAACGTCGGGCTGGTGGTCGGTGACGACGGCGCGCTGGTGATCGATCCGCGGGCGTCGACGGCGCAGGCCGAGCAGGTGCTGGCCGAGATCCGCGAGCTGACCGACCTGCCGGTGAAGTGGGTCGTCAACACGCACGCGCACTTCGACCACACCTTCGGGAACAGCGTCTTCACCGAGGCCGCGAGCTACGCGCACGAGAACGCCGCGACGGCGCTGGCCGAGCGCGGCCCGGCGCTGCAGGAGCACTACCGCGACAACCCTGGCACCGACCCGGCGTACCCGGAGATCGCGGCCGAGGTGCTCGCCGAGGTCGCCGCGACCGAACTGGTTGCCGTCGACAACACTTTCTCCGTCGCCAAGGTCATCGACCTGGGCGGCCGTCGGGTCGAGCTGCTGCACCTGGGCAACGCGCACACCGACGGGGACGTGGTGGTCGTCGTACCGGAGGCCGACGTGTTCTTCGTCGGCGACCTGGTCGAGGAGTCCGCGCCGCCGTCGTACGGTGACGACTCGTACCCGCTCGAATGGCCCGAGACGCTCGACCGCGTGATCGGGTTGCTCGGCGCGGACTCGAAGGTGGTCCCGGGGCACGGCGCGGTCGTCGACGCGGAGTTCGTCCGCGACCAGGCCGGGCACCTCGGCACGGTCGCGAACACGATCTCCGGGCTGCACCACGCCGGGACGTCGCTCGACGACGCGCTGAAGCACACCGACGACTGGCCTTGGCCTGTCGAGCACCTCGAGCACGCCGTACGCCGTGGGTACGGCGTACTGGGTGCTCCACGTCGTCCGACGTTGCCGTTGCTGGGGCCCGAGCACTAGTAGTGGTTATCCGTTGACACAGTGACACCTCATCCCGCACGTTGTGTGCGAGGCGCCCCGACGGGATGAGGTGGGACCAATGGTCAACACGGATCAGCTCGATCACCCGGACGGAAGGGTCGAGCTCGACGACCCGACCGTGGTCACCCAGAGCCGGTACGGCAACGAGGAGCTCGCGCCGACCCGGATCAGCGAGCGGCACTGGACGACGTACAACTACGCGGCGCTGTGGATGGGGATGGCGCACAACATCCCCAGCTACCTGCTCGCGTCCGGGCTGGTCGCGCTCGGGATGAACTGGCTGCAGGCCTTCCTCACCATCACGTTGGGCAACCTGATCGTGCTGGTGCCGCTGCTGCTGAACAGCCACGCGGGGACGAAGTACGGGATCCCGTTCCCGGTGTTCGCGCGGGCCTTCTACGGCGTCCGCGGTGCGAACTTCCCGGCGTTGCTGCGGGCCTTCGTCGCGTGCGGGTGGTTCGGCATCCAGACCTGGATCGGCGGGCAGGCGATCCACGTGATCGTCGGTGAACTGGCCGGGTCGGGCTGGCAGAACGCTTCTTCTGTTGGCGGGCATCCGTGGACGCTGTGGGTGAGTTTCGCGTTCTTCTGGTTGCTGCAGATGTGGCTGATCTGGCGCGGCATCGAAGGGCTGCGGCGCTTCGAGAACTGGGCGGCGCCGCTGGTCACGGTCGCGTTCCTGGCGCTGATGATCGCGATCCTGGTCAAGGCCGGCGGGCCCGGGCCGATCCTGTCGCAGCCGTCCGCGCTCGGCTGGGACGCCGACTTCTGGAAGATCTTCGCGCCGTCGCTGATGGGCATGATCGCGTTCTGGGCGACGCTGTCGCTGAACATGCCGGACTTCACGCGGTTCGGCGCCGGGCAGCGGCAGCAGGTGATCGGGCAGATCATCGGGCTGCCGACCACGATGTCGTTCATCGCGCTGGTCTCGATCGTCACCACGTCCGGCACCGTGATCGTCTACGGCTCGGCGATCTGGGACCCGGTCGAGCTCACCCGCCGGTTCGAGAACCCGGTGGTCGTCACCGTCGGCCTGGTGATGGCGATCCTCGCGACCATGTCCTGCAACGTCGCCGCGAACGTCGTCAGCCCGTCGTACGACTTCGCGAACGCGCTGCCGCGGTGGCTCACTTTCCGTACGGCGGGGTTGCTGACGGGCGTGATCGGCGTACTGATCCAGCCTTGGCGCCTGCTCACCGACCCCGACATCTACATCTTCGCGTGGCTGGGCTTCTACGGCGGCCTGCTCGCGTCGGTCGCCGGAGTCCTCATCGCCGGCTACTGGCTGATCGACCGCACCAACCTGTTCCTCGCCGACCTCTACCTCCCCCACCGCCGCTACTGGTACTGGGCCGGCTGGAACTGGCGAGCCGTCCTAGCCACCGTGATCGGCTCGGTCCTCGCCGTCGGCGGCGCGTACGGCGGCCCGTTCCCTTCCGACGGCCTGATCCCGTTCCTCCAGCCCCTCTACGACTACTCCTGGGTCGTCGGCCTCGCCGCCGGCCTGCTCATCTACCTGGGCCTCACCATCGCCCTCCCCCACCGAACCACCCAAGCCACCCACGCCACCCCGACGGTCTAGAACTTGCCGAGTCCTCCCGCGCCGACTAACCTTAGCTAACCGGACTAAGGAGGCGAGGATGCCGTGAGCGTGGGCGCGATGCGGTTCAACATGCACGAGGCGAAGACCCAGCTGTCACGCATCATCGAGCGGGTGGAGCTCGGCGACGAGATCGTGATCATGCGCGCCGGCCGTCCCGTCGCGAAGGTGGTTCCCCTGCGCAGCACCGTGCGAACCGGCCGCGGCTCACTGACCGGATTCTCGGCCGCCGAGGACTGGGACTCCGCGGAGACCAACGCCGAGATCACCCGGGACTTCCTGCCGTCATGATGCTGTCCCCGGCCCGGCTGCTGCTGGACACCCACGTCGTGCTGTGGTGGTTGAGCGACAACTACGAGCTGTCCGTCGGTGTGAAGGACCTGATCGACACCGAGCTCGAGGTGTACGTCAGCGGCGCGAGCCTGTGGGAGATCTCGATCAAGACCGCCGCGGGCAAGCTGACCATGCCCGCCGACTGGCTCGACGTGGTCGGCCAGAGCGGCCTGTTGGAGCTGCCCATCCGAGCCCAGCACGCCGCCGAGGCCGGCCGACTCCCACCCCTGCACCGCGACCCCTTCGATCGCATGCTGATCGCCCAGGCCCAGTGCGAACAGCTGACTCTGGTCACCCGCGACCAGCAGATCCACGCGTACGAGGTCAAACACCTCGCGGCCTGAGCCTCAGTCCTGGTTCAGATCGTGCCGGAGGCGGAGTTTCGGGGGCTTGGCGGAGAGCAGGGTGAAGCCGAGGCGCTCGTACAGGGCTCGGGCGCGGGGGTTCTGTTCCAGTACGTCGAGGTCGACGGCGGTTGCACCAGCTGCGCGGGCCTGGGTGATGACATCGGTGACGATCGCCGTACCGACGCCCCTGCCGCGGGTGCTCGCGCTGAGCTCTAAGCGGGACAAGTAGACGACGCCATCTACCGGCGGATGGACCTCGAGCATGCCGGCGGGATCGCCGTCGACCAGGACGAGCTCGACCTGCGCTGGGACGAACCACGCGCGGTGGAACTCGCGTTGCAGTGTGTCGTCCCACGGCCCCCAGGTTGCCTCGATGGCGGCGCCGAGGGACTCGCGGTGGAGGGCGTAGAGGAACTCGCCGTCGGCCGCGGTCGCCGGGCGGAGTTCGTAGGCGGTGAGCGAAGCCATACGACGGATCCTGCCAGCTCGGGTGTGTGGTTGACGGGGGAAAGACCGTTCTGGGCATACGGTTTGGGGGTGGCTGACAGGTATGGGAACGACGTGCTGGCCGGGGATTGGCGCAAGCCCAAGAACGGGCGGACTGTAGAGGTCCCGCTCGAAAAGGGGATGGTGGTCGAGGAGCCGACGTCCGGGTTCGTGGGGGCGGTGGTGCGCTGGGAGCACGGCGTCGTCGATCTCGAGGACCGGCACGGGAAGATCCGGACCTACCCGATGGGCCCCGGGTTCTGGGTGGACGGGAAGCCGGTGAGTCTGGTCGCGCCGAAGAAGGCGGGGCCGGCGAAGAAGACCAAGACCGCCTCGGGGTCCGTCGCGGTGGACGGCGTCCGGGCGCGGGTCGCGCGGGCCAGCCGGATCTACGTCGAAGGCCGGCACGACGCCGAGCTGGTCGAGCGGGTCTGGGGTGACGACCTGCGGATCGAAGGCGTCGTCGTCGAGTACCTGGAAGGCATCGACGACCTGCCCGCGATCGTCAACCGGTACCAGCCCGGCCCGGGCCGGCGCCTCGGCGTACTGGTCGACCACTTGGTCGAGGGCTCGAAGGAGTCCAAGATCGCGGCGCAGGTGAACAACCGGCACGTGCTGGTCGTCGGGCACCCGTTCATCGACATCTGGGAAGCAGTCAAGCCGTCGTCGGTCGGGATCGCGGAGTGGCCGAAGATCCCGTACGGCGAGGACTGGAAGAAGGGCGTGCTGAAGTCCTTCGGCTGGCCCGCCACCGACCAGGCCGACGTCGCCGCCGCCTGGAAGCACATCCTGTCCAAGGTGAAGAGCTTCGCCGACCTCGACCCCGCCCTGCTCGGCCGGGTCGAGGAGCTCATCGATTTCGTGACGATGGACTGATTTCCGGCAGCCGCGCTTCGATCCACCGGCGGATCTGCTGACGTGCCCGGCGTACGTAGAACGACACCACGAACAGCACCGCCGCCAGCGCCAGCACCACGCCGGCCAGCAACGCAGCAACAATCCGTACGCCGCCAGCACTCACCACCCCGGCAACCACCAGCAGCAGCACGGCGACCCCAGCCGCCGCCACCGGCAACCACGGCTCGAACACCAGCGGCCGCCGTACGGCGCCAAGATCCGGCGACCGCACCAGCCGACCCCACAACGTCTCCCGGGCCGGCTTGGTGAACCACCGCACGGTCCGCAGCAACCACGACTTCGGCTCGTTCTTCCGCGCCGCCGACGCCTTCATCCACTGGCCGACCTGCGGATTCAACCCGCCCGACACGTCGACCAGCCGATCAGCCAGCCCGCGCGTCGTCGCCCGCCCGGCCTTCGACCCGTTCAGCTCGTCGCGCATCGTCGTCAGCGCGCCAAGCCCCGCGGTGACCGGGAAGTCCTCGGCCAGCTTCCGCACCTGCAGCGCCAGCTCGTCGACCGTCCACTCCTCCGACGCGAGCACCTGCCGCTGCGTCTCCCGGATCCAGTCCGGCTCCGCGCCGAGCATCGCGCCGAGGTGCGCGACGCAGTGCAGCCGGCCCATCAGCCAGTCCCACCGGCGCCACTCGGCCGCACCGAACGCGCCGAAGTGCCCGACCTGCGTCCCGTACAGGATCCTGTCCTTCAGGTCGTTCGCGATCGATCCCTCGGGCAGCTCGTCGAGCAGAGTCAGCGGGATGTCCGGTCCGAGCCGCAGGAACTGGAACGGCGCGCTGCGCTGCTGCGGCGTCCGCGCCGACGTGCAGCGCGACACGATCTCGACCTCCAGCGCGGTCTCCACCATCACCGGCCCGACCACCCCGACCAGCGTCGCGAACTCGTCGCCGAGCGCGCGCTGGATCTGCAGCGACTCGAAGATGTCGTTCAGCCCGACCGCGACCGCCTCGGCCCCACCAGCCGGCCGCAGGTCGAGATCCGCCACCGCCAGCTCGGCCGCCAACGCGTCGCGCACGGCCTGCACCTTCAGCAACGCGTCACTCGATGCCTTCAGCCACTTCTCCAGCACGTCGCGATCGTCGTCCAACGCGTTGTCGATCTGCGTCCGCAACGATCGCAGCACCAGCCGTACGACGCGCTCGGCCGCGCCGGTTCCCCAAGGCCAGCAGGGATTCCCGTCCGCATCCTCGCGCAGCAATGCCGTCGACCCGTCCGGCCCAGGAACCCACGGGTGGTCGGCCGCCAGGATCTCGTCGACCTCCGGCTCCGACAACGCCGTCGCCGCGTCGAGCACGGTCGACCGGTCCGGCGAGGCCACGGTCACGGCCTCCCACACCCCACCGGCGGCCCGGCCGCGCGAGTACGTCGGTTGCAGCAGCGCCGCGGCGTCGTGCAACGCGCCCCGGTTCTCCGGGTGATGCACGCACCGGTCGTACAGCCGCTGCGTGTCGGACCACGACGCATCCGCCTCGAGCAGCAACCGTTCGAGCTGCTCGACGTCGGACCGGAAGTCCACCTCCCGCGGGAACTGCACCGCGGACAACGCCGCCACCTGCCAGCCCGGCTCAGTTGCCTCAGGCAACCGAGTCTCGGCCAGCCCGATCCCCGACGACGGTACGACGTACAGCACGTACCGGCTCGCCTTCCCCGTCACCGGCCGCCGGGCGACGACGTCGAGCACCGGCCCGAACGGCGCGTTGTCGAGCACGCCACCGTCCACCAGCCAAGCGCCGGCCCCGGTGTGCGCACCCGGCTGCAGCCGAGGCGGGTTGGTCGCCATGTTCGGCGTCTCCAGCACCGGCCCGAACGCGACCGGGAACGACGCCGACGCCCGCGCGGCCCGGGCCAGCAGCTTGGTGTCGCGCAGCCCGTTGACCGGATCCACCGAGAACGACCGCGTCTTACCGTCGTACAGGGCGCGCTGCTCGCTGGTGAAGCAGAACAGGTATCGATGATCCGGTACGACGAACCGCTGGCCCGCCGCGTCCTTCGCCTCGAACTGCTGCACCCCGAGCCCGGACGCCGTCACGAACAACGTCACCGGCTCCGCCGCCGAGGACTGCCCTCCCCCGGCGACGCCCTTGAGCAGCTGTTTGAGCTCGGTCAGGAAGTAGTCGCCGTCGAGCACCGACGTGGACGGCTTGCCGACCGCGGGGACGAGCTTGCCGACCTCCAGCGATCCCAGGCCGACCCACTTCTGCCGCAGCCACGGCCCGTGGTCGTCGCCGGGATCGAGCGTCGACCCGTGCGAGACGGCGGTCGCGAGCAACGACCCGTTCAGGCCGCCGGCGCTGGTCCCGGCGATGACGTCGACGACCAGCTTGCGTTGCTCGCCGTCGCGGCGGCACAGGTCGCGCCAGCGTTGCGCCAGCAGTTCGTCGTACGGCTGTGACGGCGGTGCGTCGCCGCCCGCCGACGCGCGGCGGATCAGGTCGAGCTCGTGCGTGACGCCGCCCATCCAGACCGCCAGGCTGACGCCTCCGTTGAGCACCAGCGCGATCCGGATCTCGTGGTCGGACATGGTCTCCCCCCTCGTCCACTAGCAGGAATACCACGGCGGGAACTACAGAAACAGAGTTCGGCAGCGGAGAGTGAACAAAGCAGGCCCGAACTGTTGCCGACCCGCCCTACCCGGATCACTCTGGTCAGTGGGGGTGATGCTCGATGTCCCAGTGGGGGAAGGCATCCACGGTCCTGCTGGTGATTGTCTGCCTGGCAGGCTGTTCAGCAGGCAACGACGAAGCCGGCGGTGACGAACCGAGCGGCGGCGACACGACGACCACGGCGCCGGTGGAGACGGAGTCCACCGACGAGCCGTCGGTCGAACCGACCGAGCCCGAGAAGCCGCAGACCGCGCAGGCCAAGCCCGCGATCAAGAACGCGAAGCTGCCGGTCGGTGGTCAGGTCGAGTTCGACGACGAGGGCAAGGCGTGCTTCGCACCCGCGTGGGGATCGGGTGAGCTGCCGGCCGGCGTGGAGATCCTGGCGGTGAAGTACGAGCTCACCGACACCTCGGTCGTGAAGTTCGGCGATGGCACGTGCCCGGACGGACCGCCCTGCGTCGAGGGCACGCGGTTCGGCAGTGGCGCGGACAGTTGCTACCTCGCGCTGAACAAGGCAGGCCCAGGCCAGACGGTGCTCAACATCTACGGCGACGTGACCTGCTCCTCCGGAGACGACTGCGCGAAGGTCCAGAACGAGTACCTGCAAGCCGGTGGGTTGACGATCTCGGTCGAAGCCGGGGATGGCTGAGCCGCAGCGCCCCCAGCTCGAACGCTGGGTGAGCTTCGCCGCCGGCATCGTCGCGCCGGTCACGCTGATCAGCACGCTGCTGTTCTACTTCGGCTACGTCTCCGCGCGCTCGCAGTACGAGTACTTCGGCATCGACGTCGACACGATCGGCCTCAGCACGCAGGACTACGTGATGCGCAGCCCGCAGCCGCTGCTGGTCCCGCTGCTCGTCCTCACCCTGCTCGCCGTCGCCGGTCTGCTGCTGCACAACGCGGTCCACCCCACCGAGCTCGCCGTACGACGAACAGCCGCGGCCTCCGCCGTACTGCTGATGCTCGGCGTCGTCGGCCTGTTCCTCTACCCCGTGATCGGCCATCTCGCGTACTACGCGCTCGTCGTCCCCGTGGTGATCGGCCTCGCGGCCGCCGCGCTCGGCTATCTCTCGTACGTCGCCGCGCGCCTCGCGACGCGACGTCCTCCCGTCGTACTGATCGTGCTGCTCGGCGTCGTCACCACGACCTGCGCGTTCTGGGCGACCTCGACCACAGCGCAGTACTCCGGACGTGGTCTGGCCAAGTCGGACGCGGAGAACCTCGGCCAGTTCCCGTCCGTCATCCTCGACACCAAGGAACGGCTGCAGCTCCGATCGCCCGGTCTGGAGGAGACGGCTCTGCGGCCGAGCACCGGCCAGACCTTCAACTACCGCTACCGCGGGCTGCGACTGCTCGTTGTCGGCGACAACCGTCTGTTCCTCGTCCCCAACCAGTGGAACCCGTCCAACACCACGCTGGTCGTGTCACTGGACTCGTCGATCCGAGTGCAGTTCCAGTTCCAGAACGATCCGCCTTAAGCAGAGCCGCGGACGACCAGTTCGGTGCCGTAGATCTCCGGGCTGGTCAGGTCGGCGCCGCCGATCTTGGCGAGCAGGAGCTCGGCGAGGCGGGAGCCCAGCTTCTCGACCGGCTGGCGAACCGTGGTGAGCTGCGGCGTGGTCGTCGTCGCGACGACCGAGTCGTCGAAGCCGACCACCGAGACGTCGTCCGGCACGCGGCGGCCACGCTGCGACAGGACGCGCAGGGTCGCGGTCGCCATCAGGTCGTTGGCGACGAAGATGCCATCGAGGTCCGGGTGCTCGTCGAGCAGCTGGATCGTCGCCTGCTCACCACCCTCGGCGGTGAAGTCGCCGAACACCACGGCCTCGTCGAAGCCTGCCTCGGCGGCGACCTCCTGGTACCCGGTCAGGCGGTCCAGGCCGGCGGTCATGTCGAGCGGGCCGGCGATGATGCCGATCCGTTTGCGGCCCTTGGAGAGCAAGTACTCGACCGCCGTACGGGCACCGGCCACGTTGTCGACGTCGACGCTGGCGACCGGCACCTCGACGCCGATCGGGCGCGCGCTGAACACGATCGGCAGCGGCAGCTGGGCCAGGTCCTGCAGCACGTTGTCGCGGCCGTGGTGACTGACGATGATCGCGCCGTCGACGTGACCGCCCCGCAGGTACCGCAGGAGGCGCTGGTCGTCGCCCTCGGCCGGCTCGATCAGCAGCACCAGCTGCGACGACGTCGGCGCGAGCGTCCGGCTCACGCCGCGCAGGATGCCGGCGAAGAACGGGTCGGAGAACACGCGGCTGTCCGGCTCGGGCATCACCAGCGCGACCGAGTCCGTACGCCGGGTGACCAGCGCGCGAGCCGCCCGGTTCGGGACGTAGCCGAGCTGGCCGATCGCCTGCTCGACCGCGGCGACCGTGTCCGGCAGCACCTTCGGCGAACCGTTCACGACCCGGGACACGGTGGCGCGGGACACGCCTGCCAGCGCGGCGACCTGCTCCAACGTCGGAGTCCCACCGGCCTGACCATCGAATGCCACTGGGACCTCCTTGACGCGATCTGACCTTCACACGGTAATGCCTTTCGGGCCACCGGGTCGGGTATATCCACGCCACGGCCGTTTCCCGGGCGGGGTATCGATTTCCGCCTCGGGTAAAGTCGCCCTTCGGTACGGCGGCGACCCGCCCGCCCACCGACCCGGTTCCCCCTCGGCCCACCCGACCGCGCGCAACGACGCGCGCCGTCCCGGGCGAGCGGCGGCGCCCGCGCTCCAGGAGACCCCGATGACTTCGCTGACGCCTGAGTCAGCTCTGCCCGTCACGTCCGTACTGGGCGCGCTGCGGTCGCCCCGGCTGCTGAAGACCGAGGTGCTGTCCGGCCTGGTCGTCGCGCTCGCGCTGATCCCGGAGGCGATCAGCTTCTCGATCATCGCCGGCGTCGACCCGCGGGTCGGGCTGTTCGCGTCGGTCACGATGGCGATCTCGATCGCGTTCCTCGGCGGCCGGCCGGCGATGATCTCGGCCGCGACCGGTGCGGTCGCGCTGGTGATCGCGCCGGTGATGCGCGACCACGGCTTCGACTACCTGATCGCGACGGTGCTGCTGGCCGGCGTACTGCAGGTGGTGCTCGGGCTGCTCGGCGTCGCACGGCTGATGCGGTTCATCCCGCGGTCGGTGATGGTCGGCTTCGTGAACTCGCTGGCGATCCTGATCTTCCTCGCCCAGCTGCCGCATCTGGTCGGCGTACCGTGGCTGGTCTACCCGCTGGTGGCGATCGGCGTTGCGGTGCTGGTGTTCCTGCCGCGGCTGACGACGGCGGTGCCGGCGCCGCTGGTCGCGATCCTGCTGGTGACCGCGATCGTGCTGCTGACCCACTCCGGTGTGCCGACGGTCGGCGACGAGGGGCAACTGCCCAACAGTCTGCCGTCGCTGTTCTGGCCGAATGTGCCGTTCTCGCTGGAGACGCTGCGGATCATCGCGCCGTACGCGCTCGGCATGGCGCTGGTCGGGCTGCTCGAGTCGCTGATGACCGCGAAGCTGGTCGACGACGTCACGGACACCCCGTCGGCGAAGACGCGGGAGGCGTGGGGCCAGGGCGTGTCGAACGTGATCACCGGACTGTTCGGCGGGATGGGCGGCTGCGCGATGATCGGGCAGACGATGATCAACGTGAAGGGCGGCGGCGCCCGGACCCGGATCTCGACGTTCCTCGCAGGCGCGTTCCTGCTGGTGCTGCTGGTCGGACTCGGCGACCTGGTCGGCCTGATCCCGATGGCCGCGCTGGTCGCGGTAATGGTGATGGTGTCGGTCGGCACGTTCGACTGGCACAGCATCCGGCCGAAGACCCTGCGCCGGATGCCGTACCGGGAGACGACGGCGATGCTGGTGACGGTGATCGTCGTCGTCGCCACTCACAACCTGGCGATCGGCGTGGTGGCCGGTGCCCTGGTGTTTGCCTCAAGCAACAAATTGGTCCGGCAGCGGAGGACGAGCGAGGAAGAGGTGACCGCCGCTCCGCTGTCCTGACCTCAGTTGCCGACTCGGGTGTTGGCGGCCTTCTCGGCTTCTCGGAGGGCTTGTTTCCACGCGGCCGACGGGGACTGCTTGCCCTGGTCGACGCGTTCGAGGGCCTGGGAGAAGACCTGGTTGATCTCACCGTCGCGCGGGCCCTTGTGCTGCTTGAGGATCACGTTCTGCGCCCGGTTGATGAAGATCTTCCCGACCGGCGCGTTGTTGAAGTACGCGTTGACCTGCGACTTCACCTGCTCCGCGTCGTAGGCGTCGACCGTGGACGGGAACGACCCGACCTTCTTGAACACCTTGATCTGCTGCTCCGGCGCGGTCAGCCAGGCGGCCAGCTTCGCGGCCTCCTCCGGCTGCGCGGACTGGGTCGGCACGGTCAGGTACGACCCGCCCCAGTTCCCGCCCCCGCCGGGGAACACGTCAGCCACGTCCCATTTGCCCTTGCCGAACGACCCCGCGTTGTCGGAGATCACCCCGAGCAGCCACCCCGGGCACGCCATCGTGGCGAACGCGTCGGTGCGGAACGCCTTGGTCCACGCGTCGCTCCAGGTCGGCAGCTTCGCCGACAGCCCGTCCTCGCTGCCCGCGACGATCTGGTTCCACGTCCGCTGCAGCAGCTCGTTGTCCTCGCCCAGGTAGCGGTCCTGGTTGGAGTAGTAGGCCTCGATCAGCTGGTTGCGCATGGCGTCCCAGGTGAGCGCCGCCGAGTCGTACCAGGCCGAGTTCGGCATCTTGGCCTTGAACCGGCGCCCGTAGGAGAAGTACGACGACCAGTCGGGGAACAGCTTGGCGACCTCGGCCCGGTCGGTCGGCAGCCCGGCCTTGGCGAACAGGTCGCGCCGGTAGCAGATCGCCTCCGGCCCGATGTCGGTGCCGTAGCCGATGATCTTGCCGCCCGGAGCGGTGGCGCCGGCGACCTTCCAGTCCAGCCAGCGCTTCGACAGGTCGCCGGCGCCGTAGTCGCGCAGGTCGACGAACTTGTCCGCCTTGGCGAGGTACTTGTAGATCCAGCTGACCTCCATCGCCTCGATGTCGGCCATCCCGGAGCCGGAGGCCAGATTGGTCTCCAGGTTCTTGATGTGCTCGTCGACGGTCTGGGCGCGGCGCTCGGTGATCTTGATGTTCGGGTGGGCGGCCTCGTACTCGCGGTACAGGTCGCTGTAGCCGAACTCGTTGAAGGTCGCGATGGTCAGCTCGACCCGAGGGCCGTCGGCGGCGCTGTCACGGGACGCGGTGCCGGGCTGATCGTTGTTTCCGCCGCAGGCGCCGACCAGCAGGGTGAGGCTGCAGGCGAGCACGGCGGCGGTAGTACGGGGGCGGAGGCGGGCCTTGGGCCGCATGTGAGTTGCTCCCTGAGATTCGGACGGGTTGAGAGCGCTCCCCTTTCGGAAAGTGACCTGAGTTTCGAGCGTTTCAACCGGGTGTGTCAAGGACCACACCGTCACGCTGAGATACCGATCCACCTAGGTCAGTACATACCTGGGGGTTTGATCACCGACAGCACCACGCCGATGACCGAGTGCTCCGTAACCTGGGAGTTTGATGACTTGTCCGGACTTTTGACCGCTCAGGTGAGCAGGTCGCGGACCACCGCGTCGGCCAGCAGCCGACCACGCCGCGTGAGCACCAGACGATCGTCGTCGACAACGACGAGTCCGTCCAGACCCGGCAGCGCGGCGCGCCCGGCAGCGTCCAGGACGCCGACCGGAAGGCCGGCCCGGAGCCGGATCTCGAGCAGTACTCGTTCGACCCGGCGGGTCTCCTCGTCGAGGAGCTCTCGTGCGTACGCCGGGCTCTCGCCGGCCGCGATCCGTTCGGCGTACGCGCTCGGGTGCTTGACGTTCCACCAGCGGACTCCGCCGACGTGGCTGTGCGCGCCGGGGCCGATCCCCCACCAGGTGTCGCCGCGCCAGTAGAGCTCGTTGTGCCGGCAGCGGGCGTCGTCGGCCTTGGCCCAGTTCGACACCTCGTACCAGCCGAGTCCGGCCGCGGTGAGCAGGTCGTCGGCGAGCACGTACTTGTCGGCCAGGTCGTCGTCGTCCGGCATCGGCAGCTCGCCGCGGCGGACCCGGCGGGCGAGTTGGGTGCCGTCCTCAACGATCAGGGCGTACGCGCTGACGTGATCGGGTTCCGCGGACAGGGCCGACTCCAGCGAAGCGCGCCAGTCGTCGAGCGTCTCCCCCGGCGTACCGTAGATCAGGTCGAGATTGACGTGCCGGAACCCGGCGGCGGTCGCCTCTTTGACGGCGTCCAGAGCCCGGCCGGGCGTGTGCTGGCGGTCGAGGATCTTCAGCACGTGCGACGTGGCGCTCTGCATTCCGAAGCTGACCCGGGTGAACCCGGCTTCGAGCAGTTCTTCCAGGTAGCGCTGGTCGACGGACTCCGGGTTGGCCTCGGTGGTCACCTCGGCGTCGGGCGCCAGCCCGAACTCGTCCCGGACGGCCTTGAGCATCGCGCCGAGATCCTTGGCCGGCAGCAGCGTCGGCGTACCGCCCCCGAAGAACACCGTGTCGACCGGCTTCTCGTGCGGCAGGATCCGGCGGGCGAGCCGGACCTCCTCCACCGCGGTCTCGGCGTACGACGCCTGCGAAGCACCACCGCCGAGCTCCTTGGCGGTGTAGGTGTTGAAGTCGCAGTAGCCGCAGCGCGACGCGCAGAACGGGACGTGCAGGTAGAACCCGAACGGCCTGGTGGCGGACTCGGCGACGGCGGCGTCCGGCAGCGACCCGTCCCGGGGCGCGACCTCTCCCTCAGGCAGTGTCGATGGCACGCATCCCATGCTACGGACCCTCGTTTGCCATCTCGTTGCGGCGGTTCCTCGATCACTACGTGTGGTTGAGTCGCTACATTCGGCTCATGGACACCGAGGCTCGGCCGGTCGGACGCGGCACCCGGAACGCGGTCGTCGTCGCGATCATGCTCGGTATGCTGCTCGCGGCCCTCGACCAGACGATCGTGGCGACCGCGCTGCCGACCATCACCAGCGACCTGGGCGGCGCGAACCACCTGTCCTGGGTGGTCACCGCGTACCTGCTCGCCGAGACGATCATGACCGCGCTGGTCGGCAAGTTCGGCGACCTGTACGGGCGCAAGCGGATGTTCCTGATCAGCGTCGTGCTGTTCCTGGCCGGTTCGGCGCTGTGCGGGATGGCCGACTCGATGCTCTGGCTGGTCGGCTCCCGGGCGATCCAGGGGCTCGGCGCCGGCGGCCTGCTGGTGACGTCGACCGCGGTGATCGCGGACGTCGTACCGCTGAGCGAGCGCGGCAAGTACCAGGGGTTCATCGGCTCGGTCTTCGGCGTCTCGACCGTCGCCGGACCGCTGCTGGGCGGACTGTTCGTCGACCAGCTCAACTGGCGCTGGGCGTTCTACGTCAACATCCCGCTCGGCATCCTCGTCCTGGTGGTCGCCTCGTTCACACTGCCGTCGGTGAAGGCGGCGGTCGGGCCGAAGATCGACTACCTCGGCATCCTGCTGATCGGGCTGGCCGCGACCGGGCTGACGCTGGTGACGACGTGGGGCGGCAACGAGTACGACTGGACGTCACCGGTGATCCTGGCGATGGCGGTCGGGTCGCTGATCGCGCTCAGCCTGTTCGTGCTGGTCGAGCAGCGCGCAGCCGAGCCGTTGCTGCCGATGCGGTTGTTCCGGTCGGGCGTGTTCACGGTGTGCTCGATCCTGAGCTTCATCATCGGGTTCGCGATGCTCGGCGGGGTCACCTTCCTGCCGACGTACCTGCAGTACGTGCACGGCGCCTCGGCGACCGACTCCGGCCTGCAGATGCTGCCGCTGGTGATGGGACTGCTGCTCGCATCGGTCGGCGTTGGCCAGGTGATCAGCAAGACCGGCCGGTACCGGCCGTTCCCGATCATCGGGACGGTGCTGATCGCGGGTGGGCTGTACCTGCTGTCGTTGATGACCAACAGCACGCCGTACTGGACTACGGCCGGGTTCATGGTGGTGCTCGGGCTCGGCGTGGGGCTGTGCATGCCGGTGCCGACCGTGGTCGTGCAGAGCACGGTCGACTACAAGGATCTCGGCGTGGCGACGTCGGGGGTGAGCTTCCTGCGGACGATGGGCAGCTCGTTCGGGGTCGCTGTGTTCGGCTCGATCTACGCGTCCGAGCTGCCTTTGAAGCTGGCCGGGGCTGTGCCTGAAGGCGTCGATCCGCGGCTGGCGGCGACGGTCGAAGGGGTTCGGTCGCTGCCTCCGGCGGCGCGGGAGCCGGTCACGGCCGCGTACGCCGATGCGCTGCACGTCGTGTTCTTGACCGCCGTACCGGTTGCTGTGCTCGGGTTCGTCGTCGCACTGCTGCTGAAGCAAGTGCCGCTGCGCGACACCGCGCGGATGACGGCCGGCGGCAATTCCGGCGTCGGCGAGAGCTTCGCGGCGCCGTCGTCCTTCGACTCCGAGCACGAACTGCAGAAGCTGGTCGCGCTGATCGTCCAGAACCACAAGCGCAGCCCTGCTCCCGAGGTGCTGGCCGAGTCCGGGATCCCGCTGAACATCGCGCAGGCCTGGATGATCATGCGGGTCTTCCGCGGCGGCGCCGAGCACGGCTCGGCGACGCTCGCCGAGATCGCCGGCGATCTGAAGGTCCCGCCGGGCGTCTTCGAGCCGCTGGCCGCCCAGCTGGTTGCCGACGGCTACCTGTCCGAGGTGCTCGGGCACTACCGCTTCACGCCGTACGGGCTGGAGATGTTCCAGCGCTTCATCGGCGCCTACCGCCGCTGGCTCCTGGCCCGGCTGGAGGACTGGGAGACCACCGAGGACTTCTCCATCGCCATCGACCGCATCGCCGAACAGATGCTCGACCGGGGACACTCACTCACCACAGGCAAGCACGCGGCCCTGGTCGACGCCTGATCGCCGCTGGCAAACACGCGGCCCTGGTTGACGCCCGATCCCGGCGCCGTGCTGACCGGTCTCGGAGAAGACGTGGGCGCGAGCGTGAACGCCGCCCTGATTGACGCCTGATCCCGGCGCCGTGCTGACCGGTCTCGGAGAAGACGTGGGCGCGAGTGTGAACGCCGCCCTGGTTGATGTCTGATCGCCGCGCCGTGCTGACCAGTCTCGTGGAAGACGTGGCGCGAGCGTGAACGCCGCCCTGGTTGACGCCTGATCGCCGCGGCGGTCGGGTGCCGGGTCGCGTGAGCGAAGACGCCGGGCAGCAGGTCCGGCCCGGACGTCATCCTCGACGGCCCCGCCTTATGCGCTGAGGACTCGCGAGCGGCCGACGAGCTCGAGCATGGCCGCGCGGAAGTCGTCGCGCTGCTCGGCACTCCAGTGGTCGGTGAGCTGCTCGAAGACGGACTCCTGCCAGCGGTGCGCATCGCGCAGCATCTGCCGCCCGGCGGCCGTCACCGCGACCTCACGCCGGCGTGCGTCGGTCGGCGAGGGCGTCAGCTCCAGATATCCCTCGGCGACGGCATCCTTGACCAGCCGGGACGCGCCGCTTTGATCGATCCCGATCTCGTGGGCGACCGCGTTGATGGTCGGTGAGGTCCGCGCGGCGAGCGAGTGCACGGCTTCGACGACCACCACGAGGCGGCCTTGTTCGGCCGCCTCGCCCGCCGTACGGCGCGACCAGTGCCGCACGAACTCGAAGAGCACCTGCCCTGGGCCCGGCTCCGGAGTCACTCGGTGGCCGCCAGTTCGCCGCAGACGAACGCCAGGTCCAGCGCGGCTCGAAGGTCCGGCAGCCGAAGCGAGGCCGACACCTGGTCGCCGGTGACGCGAAAGACGGTCGCCACGCGCGTCGGTCCCTCGTTCCCCGGCCAGGCCGCGTCCTGCTCGACGACCATCAGCCGCTCGCTGACCGGGTGCCAGGAGCGCGCGGTCAGCGAGATGCCGGAGCGCACGACCCAGTCGGCGAACTCGTCCGGGCTGATCGGCCCGGCGCCCTTGGGGCCGAGCACGACGACCGGATCGGTGACAGCGCCGATGGTTTGGGCGGAGTCGTGGGCGTTCACCGCGTCGTGCCAGCGGTTGATCGCGGCTTCCAGGTGGTGCTGCATGAGGTGAATGTATGCGATTCACATAGATCCCACAAGCCGCTAGCCGGCCAGCGCCCGGTGACAGGCCCAACACCCGCCCACGCCCTTCAAGTACCGACCACCAATCGGGCGCCGGTACTTGTGAGGTGACGGGCGACGAGGTCTGCGCCCGGTGACAGACCAACACCCACCCACGTCCTTCAAGTACCGACCACCGACCGGGCGCCGGTACTTGTGAGGTGACGGGCGACGAGGTCTGCGCCCGGTGACAAGCCAACCCCCACCCACGCCCTTCAAGTACCCGCCACCAATCGGGCGCCGGCACTTGTGAGGTCGCGGGCGACGAGGTCTGCGCCCGGCGACAATCCAACCCCCACCCACGCCCTTCAAGTACCCGCCACCGACCGGGCGCCGGTACTTGTGAGGTGGCGGGCGACGAGGTCTGCTGTCGGTGACGCCTCGATCCCGAGCTAGCGGGTCCGGTCGTTGCCTCGGCCTCGGTTGTCGTCGTCGGTCGGCTTCTTCTTCTCGTCGTCCGGCTTCTTCTGGTCGGCGCCGACGATCTTGGCGGTCGGGGGCACGAAGCGGCGCAGCGGCAGGCCGGGGAGGGCCTTCTCCATGGTGGTTTTCCACAGCGGGCCGGCGGTGCCGGAGCCCGTCGGGTCGGCGATGTCTCGGCCGTCGAGGGTGTGGCCGTACATGAGGTTCGTGTACGGCAGGTTCGCGTCGGCGACCACCGAGGCCGCAGCCAGGTTCGGGGTGTAACCGGCGTACCAGACCGCGCGGTTGTCCTGGATGGTTCCGGTCTTACCGGCCAGGTCCCACTTGCCGAAGTTGAGCCGGCCGCCGGTGCCGCCGGGCTCCATCACCGCGCTGAGGACCCGGTTGACGCCGTCGGCGACCTGCGGCGAGATCGCCTGCCGGCAGGACGCGCCAGGCGTGTTGACTGGCTTGCCGGCGTTGTCCTGGATCGACGTGACCAGCACCGGCGTGCAGTACTTGCCGCGGGCAGCGAACGTCGCGTAGGCGTTCGACAGCATCAGCGGCGTCGTGTAGCCGACGCCGAGGGTGAAGGACACGACCTGGTCGAGCGGCCCGAGGCTCTGCGCGTTGTACATGCCGAGCTTCGCCGCGATCGTCGCCGGCGCGCACAGCCCCGTCCGCTGGGACAGCTGCAGGAAGTAGGTGTTCGTCGAGTACCTGGCCGCCTCGATCATGGTCAGGTCGCCGCTCTTGGTCGAGTTCTGCGGCTGGTAGTCCGGGTCCCTGGTGAAGCCCGTACAGGTCCGGAACCGCTTCCCGCTCAGATCGATCTGCTGCGGCGAGTTGATCCGGTAGCTCAGCGGAAGGCCTTTCGAGATCGCCGCGGCGATCGTGAACGCCTTCATCGTCGACCCGTTCTGGAACCCGCCGTACCCACCGGCGTACGACTTCTCGACGTTGTAGTTGTACGCCGTCTGGTACTTGCCGTTGCCGTACGGCTTGCTCTGCACCATCGCCTTCACCACGCCGGTGCCGGGCTCGACCACGGTAATCGCGGCGATCGCGGTGTCGCGAGGTTTGGTGTGCTCGCTGATCGACGCCTGCGCGGCCGCCTGGATCCTGGGATCGAGCGAGGTCGTCACCGACAGCCCGCCGGTCTTCAGGTAGTGGTCGCGCTCCTTCGGCGTCGCCCCGAGCGCCGGGTTCTGCAGCAGCTTCGACACGGCGTACTCGCAGTAGAACGGGTACCGCGAGCCGGCGCAGCCGTTCGGGACCTTCTGGATCTTGGCCAGGTCGACCACCGGCGTCTTGAGCGCGCTCGCGGTCTGTTTGGTGGTGATCAGGCCCAGTTCCTGCATCCGGCGCAGCACGACGTCGCGACGGTCGCGCGCCCGCTTCAGGTTGTTGGTCGGGTCGTAGCCTGTCGGGTTCTTCACCAGACCGGCCAGCAGCGCGGCCTGCGGCAGGGTCAGGTTGGCGGCCGACGTCCTGAAGTAGTGCTGAGCGGCGGCCTGTACGCCGTACGCGCCGTCGCCGAAGTTCGCCAGGTTCAGGTACCGCTCCAGGATCTGGTCCTTGGAGACCTCCTTCTCCAGCGCGATCGCGTACCGCAGCTCAGTGATCTTGCGCTGGTACGACACCGCCGTCGCCGCCGCACGGTCCTCGGCGGTCCGCGCCTTCGCGATCAGGCTCAGCTTCACGTACTGCTGGGTGATGCTCGAACCGCCCTGCTGCACCGAGCCCTCGGTCTGGTTGCGGACCAGCGCCCGCAGCGTGCCCTTCGCGTCCAGGGCGCCGTGGCTGTAGAACCGCGAGTCCTCGATCGCGACGATCGCCTGGCGCATCACCGAGCTGACCTGGTTGAGCGGCACAGGGACCCGGTTCTGCTCGAACAGCGTCGCGATCAGGCTGCCGTCCGCGGCGAAGATCCGGCTGCGGATCTGCAACGGCTCGGTCTGCAACTCCTGCGGCAAGCTCTCGACCGTCTCCGACACCTTCCGCGTGCCGAGATCGACCAGTCCGGTCAACGGGATCACCAGCCCGGCCGCGAGCGCGCCCGACAGCACGCTCACGCCGATGAACTTGTTCAACGACCGAACGAAGTTGCGACCGCCCCTGCCGGTTGCGTCCACTCTTCTACGGTAAGGCCGATCGGCGTCCTCCCGGGGTTTCGTAAGCAACCTGTGAGAAAACAATTCGTTGCCCTCGGCAATTTAAGTGCCGCCGTGTTGGCGACGCCGGAGCCAACGGCGCCGTCTCCAGTCCCAGCACCACTCCGCCCGCACCAAGCTCGACAAGGTCCGAGCGCCCTACTTCCACGAGCCGCCGCCGGCCCCGACCACGGCCGAGCTCAGCAAGCCGGCCCACCCACTGACCGCCACTGCGACGACACTGCGCCCACAGCCGCACCGCACGCCGACCAACACCGCCACCACACCCACGCCGCGCGCCGACCGACACCGCCACCACCCGCGCAGCGCGCTGACGGACGCTGCGACCACACCCGCGCCGCGCGCTGACCGACACTGCCACCACCACGCCCCACGCCGACCAACACCGCCACCACCACGCCGTGTGCTGACCGACCTGCGCCACACCCGCGCCGCGCGCCGCGCGCCGACCGACCGCCACCATCCGCGCCGCGCGCCAATCGGCACTGCGCCCACACCGAGGCCCGCCCGAGCGATCGGTTGACGCTAGCCCAGGTCGCGTTTCAGGATCTTGCCGGTGGCCGTGCGGGGCAGCTCCCGCGCCGTGCGCCGACCGACCTGCGACCACACCTGCGCCGCGCGCTGACCGACACTGTCACCACAGCCGCGCCGCGCACTGACGACACTGCGACCACAGCCGCGCCGTGCGCCGGGTAGCACCCGGGCCGGCCGTCGAGCAGACGCTGATCGGGCTGTAGGTCGCGCTGTCCCGGTCGGCCGGCGGCGGGTCCGGGGCCTACCGCGGCGCCCTGGACGCAACGCCGTCGCGCACCCGCTCGACCGTCGAGCAGACGCTGACCGGGCTGTCGGACGCGCTGTCCCAGTCGGCCGGCGGCGGGTCTGGGGCCTACCGCGGCGCCTTGGACGCGACGCCGTCGGGCACACGACCGACCGTCGAGCAAACGCTGACCGGGCTGCCGGCCGTGCTCTCCCTGGCGACCGGCAGCGGGTCCGGGACCTACCGCGGCGCCCTGGACACGACGCCGTCGGGCACACGACCGACCGTCGAGCAGACGTTGACTGGGCTGTTGGACGTGCTGTCCCTGTCGGCTGGCGGCGGGTCCGGGGCCTACCGGTCGAGCGCGCCGTTGAGCGTTTTGGCGTGCGGCGCCCTGGATGCGACGTTGTCGGGGACGCGCTCGATTCGGGTCCAGCCCTTCCAGCCTCGCTGCTCCAGGATCGTCACGATCCGTTCGGCGATCGGGGAGGACTCGATCATGCTTGCGTCCAGCAGGTCGACGAACGGGTCGTCGATACTCCCGCCGCCGGCCTCCCCCGCCTCGACCGCACGGACCAGCCGCCGTTCTACGAGGTCCGCGATCTCGACGACCCGTGGATCATCGACCTGCCAGCCGGACACGTCGCTCAGCAGGCCGTAGAGCCGCTGCATGTCGGGATCGCGCAGCTCCTCGTGCTTCCTGGCGATGATGTCGTCGACCAGATCCGGTGCCTGGGCGGCGACCAGGATCCACGCGTCGCGCTCCATGACGACGTACCGCTCGTCGACCCCCAGGCTGCGGAGCCGATCGAGGTAGTCCACGACGCTCTGCGGCAGCGCCAGGTGCTCTCCGGCGGCGAGCCGGGCGATGCGCCGACGGTTGTCCTGCAGCCGCCGGATCTCGGCCCGTAGCTCCCGGTCGACCTCCTGGACGCCGTCGGCGAACTCCTCCGGGCTCGCGTCCAGCAGCTCCTGCACCCGGGCCAGCGGCACCCCGGCACCGGCCAGGGCATGGATCCGGATCAGCCGCACCACCGCGTCGACGCCGTAGCTCCGGTACCCCGAGTAGTCGCGCTCAGGCTCGGGCAGCAGCCCGATCTGGTGGTAGTGACGCACCGCCCGGACCGTCACTCCCGCGTACACCGCCAGCCGGCTGATCGTGAGCATGGGATCAGCCTGCCTCAGGCGATCTTCCGGCGGTAGGCGGCCATCGCCCCGCCGTACGCGATGAGCAGGATGCCGGCGCACCACATCAACGCGACCCAGCTGTCGCCGTCGGCCGACTGCCCTGCCAGCAGCGACCGGATCGTGTCGACGATCGACGTCACCGGCTGGTTCTCCGCGAACCAGCGCACCGGGCCGGGCATGGTCGCGGTCGGCACGAACGCCGAGCTGATGAACGGCAGGAAGATCAGCGGGTACGAGAACACGCCGACCCCGTCGACCGACGACGCGGACAGGCCCGCGATCACGGCGATCCAGGTCAGCGCGAGCGTGAACAGGACCAGGATGCCGGCGACGCCGAGCCATTGCAGTACGCCGGCGGCCGACCGAAAGCCCATCAGGAACGCGACGGCCACGACGATCACCACCGAGATCAGGTTGGCGACCAGCGAGGTCAGGACGTGCGCCCAGAGCACGCTGGAGCCGGCGATCGGCATCGACCGGAACCGTTCGAAGATGCCGCTCTTCAGGTCCATGAACAGCCGGAACGCGGTGTAGGAGATGCCGGAGCCGATCGTGATCAGCAGGATGCCCGGCAGCAGGTAGTCGACGTACCGGGCCCGGCCGGTCTCGATCGCGCCGCCGAACACGTAGACGAACATCAGCATCATCGCGATCGGCATCACGGCGGTCGACAGGACCGTGTCGAGGCTGCGGGTGACGTGGCGCAGGGTGCGCCCGGTGAGCGCGGCGGTGTCGGCGAGGAAGTGGGTGGGCATGGTTCGTCAGCTCCTGGGCTCGCGGTCTCGGCCGTTCGCGACGGGGCCGGCGTCGGGGCTCGTGACGCGGGTCGCTGAGTTCGGTGGGTTCGCGGGGTCCATTGGGTTCGCGGCGTTCGCGAGGCTCGCGGCGTTCGCGGGATTCGCTGGGCTCGCGGGGTTCCCGTGGTTCGCGGGGTTCGCGACGAGCGCGAAGAAGACGTCCTCGAGCGACGGCTGCTTCTCGACGTACTCGATCTCGGCGGGCGGCAGGAGTTGCTTGAGCTCGGCGAGGGTGCCGTTCACGATGATCCGACCCTCGTGCAGGATCGCGATCCGGTCGGCGAGCTGCTCGGCCTCCTCCAGGTACTGCGTCGTGAGCAGGACCGTGGTGCCGTCGCCGGCCAAGCCTCGGACGGTCTGCCAGACCTCGACGCGCGCCTCGGGATCGAGCCCGGTGGTCGGTTCGTCGAGGAAGATCACCGGCGGCTCCCCGATCAGGCTCATCGCGATGTCGAGCCGGCGCCGCATCCCGCCTGAGTACGTCGACACCCGGCGTACGCCTGCATCAGTCAGCGAGAACCGCCGCAACAGCTCGTCGGCGACCGCCCCCGGATCCCCGAGATGCCGCAGCCGCGCGACCAGGACGAGATTCTCCCGCCCGGTGAGAATGTCGTCCACCGCCGCGAACTGCCCCGTGAGGCTGAACGACTCCCGTACGTCGGACGCTCGCGTGGCAACGTCGAACCCGTTGACCTCGGCCGTCCCTGCGTCGGCCTTCAACAGCGTCGCCAAGATGCGCAGCAGGGTCGTCTTTCCCGCCCCGTTCGAGCCCAGCAGCGCGAACACGCTCCCCCGCTCCACCTCGAGGTCCACGCCACGCAGCACGTCCACTTCGCCGTACGACTTCTCCAGCCCCCGCACGCGAATCGCTGTCATCCCTTGGTCCTCCCTGATCGTCGTGACCACAGGGTGGAGGGTTGACGCAACGTCAGGGTCAAGCCGGACACTGGGGCGATGCAGCTACCGGCCGACGGTCATGTACACACCGAGTTCTCCTGGGACGCCGACCGCGGCGACATGGACGCCACCTGCGCCCGAGCCGTCGCCCTGGGCCTCCCGGCCGTCGCCTTCACCGAGCACGTCGACTTCACCCCGTTCCGCGCCGGCTTTCTGGTCGAGAACTTCCCCCACCTAGTCACCGATGGCATCCTCCAAGCCCCGCCCCTGGACGTCGCCGGCTACCTGGACTCGATCGACCGCTGCCGCTCGGCGTACCCCGACCTCCAGATCCTCACCGGCCTGGAAATCGGCCAGCCCCACCTGCACACGGCCGAGGTCGCGTCGTTGCTGGCCCAAGGCAACTTCGACCGAGTCATCGGCTCCCTGCACTGCCTCCCCGACACCGGCGGCACCATGGCGGAGCCCTGGGAACTCTTCCCCCACCACCCACCCGCCGAAATCTTCCGCTCCTACTTGGCTGAGATCCCCCGCATGATCGCCGCCTCCGAAGCCTTCAACGTCCTGGGCCACATCGACTACCCAGTCCGCTCCTGGCCCGGCCCCTTCAACCCCGTCGACTTCGAAGAAGAACTCCGGTCCGCCCTATCTGCCCTAGCCGCAGCCGACCGAGCCCTGGAACTCAACACCCGCCTCCCGCTGGACCCGCTGATCCTCCACTGGTGGCGAGAACAGGGCGGCCAGCGGTTGACTTTCGGCAGCGACGCCCACCTCCCCGAAGCCCTCGCCACCGGCCTGGCACAAGCCGCAGCCGTCGCCACAGAACACGGCTTCGCCCCAGGCAGCTCCCCCGCCGACCCTTGGCAAGCCGTCACCTGACGACGCGATCTGCACGCCCGTTTCCGAGGCCACGCCGTCGACGACGGCGGCTCAGCCGAGGACGAGCCGCTCGTCTCCGAAGTTCGCGACGATCTCGAGCTTGCCGCCCAGCGCTTCGACGTACTTTCTGATGGTGCTCAGCTCTGACCTGGTCAGCTCACCGCGCTCGATCGACGAGACCGCCGCCTGGCTGACATACATCGACTCGGCCAACTGCGTCTGCGTGACACCGTGCTGCTGACGAAGCTCCGCCAACCGGTACGCCCGCTGCTCGGCCAGCGCCTCCTCGCGATGGACAGCGACCCGAGCCTCAGCCTCAGGACTGTCGATGCGCTCGGCGCGCACGTCCTTCCACTTCCGATGTGTCATGCGTCCTTCCCTCCTTCACCGTAAGGATCGTCAGCCCAGCCTGGATCTCGCCGGAGGTTGCCGAGCCACTCGTCGTAGAGATCGTCGGCGACCGGGATGTTCTCCAGGTACCACTCGGACCAGCGATCCTGCTTGCTGCCGTCCACCAGCAGCACTGCCTGAGTCTGCGGATCGAAGGCGAACAGCACCCGCAGCTTGCCGCACCGCAGTTCCTTCATGTTCTGATGCCGCGAACCTTTGATCGTGTCGACCGTCGGACGCGGCGTCGCCGGACCCTGCTCAGCCAGCAGATCGATCCGAGCGGCCAAGGCGTCGTACTCCCTGGTGGGCAGCGAATCCATCCACTTGCTGCAGCCGTCCAGGACGTAGACGTCGTACTCCTCCATGGCGCAACAATACAACCTTGAGCTTGTACAAGCCAGGGGTTGTAGCGTCGTTGCAGGCATCCCGCGACACTCCCCCGCCACCGCCTGTTGTCGAACAGCGCGGCAGCGCGCACCTGGCGGGCGATAGCCCGCGCACTCGAAGCGCGGCAGCACGCGCACCCGGCGAGCGCCAGCTCGCGCGTGCGGAGCGGGCGACAGCACGCGCGCCCAGCGCGCCAGCGCACACTCGGCGGGCGCCAGCCCGCACACTTTGCAAAGGGTGGGCGGGAGCACGGCACGCAGCGAGCGCCAGCGAGCGGAGGGCCGCGCGTGGGGGCTTTTGCTTTCCTCCGCTCGCCGAGCGAACGCGTCGGCTAGTTGTACATCTTGTCGAGCAGGTCGCCGTACTGGGTTTCTACGTGTTTGCGCTTGAGTTTCAGGCTGGGGGTCATCTCGCCGCCTTCGACCGTCAGGTCGCGGTCGAGGATGGTGAACTTCTTGATGGTTTCCCAGCGGTTCAGGCCGGCGTTGAGCTCGTCGACGTAGCCCTGGATCATCGTGTGGGCGGCGTCGGAGTTCGCGATCTCGGCGTACGACCTGCCGGGCAGGCCGTTGGCTTCGGCCCAGGCGACGATGGCGTCGGGGTCGAGGGTGACCAGGGCGCTGACGAAGTTGCGCTGGCTGCCGTGGACGAGGAACTGGCTGGCGTACGGGCAGATCATCTTGAACCGGCCTTCGATCACCTGCGGGGCGACGTACTTGCCGCCGGAGGTCTTGAACAGGTCCTTCTTGCGGTCGGTGATGAAGAGGAACTCGTCCTCGAAGTGCCCGATGTCGCCGCTGTGGAACCAGCCGTCGGCGTCGATCACCTCGGCGGTCTGGTCCGGCAGGTTGTGGTAACCGCTCATCACCAGCGGACCCTTGATCAGGATCTCGCCGTCCTCGGCGATCTTGAACTGCGCCGCGGGGAAGACCGGCCCGACGCTGCCGAGCCGGTAGTTGTCCGGGCGGTTCAGCGTCGCCCCGGCCGCGGTCTCGGACAGGCCGTAGCCCTCGAGGATCAGCAGCCCGGCCGCGTGGAACCACTCGGCGAGCTTCTTGTCGAGCGCCGCCGAGCCGGACACGAAGAACCGGATCCGCCCACCGAACCGCGCGCGGATCTTCGACAGCACGAGCTTGTCGGCCAGCGAGTACTTGGCCGCCAGTACGCCGCTGGGCTCCTTGCCGGCCTGCCGCAGCTTCGACACCTCGGCCCCGACGCCGAAGGCCCAGTGGAACAGCTTGAGCTTGGCTCCCCCGTCGGCCTCCATCATCGTGACGATCCGCCCGTGCGCCTTCTCGAAGACGCGCGGCGCGGCGGCCATGAACGTCGGCTGGACGATCGCGGCGTTCTCGACGATCTTGTCGACGCGGCCGTCGATCGCGGTGGCGAAGCCGATCTGGAACTGTACGGCGAGCAGGACCTGCCCGAAGACGTGCGACAGCGGCAGCCACAGGTACTGCAGGTCGTCCGGGCTGAGCACCCGGATCCCTTCGACGGCGGCACCTTCGTACGTCCACACCGAGTGCGGCAGCCGGACGCCCTTCGGGCGGCCCGTCGTACCGGAGGTGTAGACGAGCGTGCACAGGTGCTCGGGCTTGATCTGCGCGACCCGCTCGTCGATCGCCTCCGGGTGCTCGTCGAGGTGGCGCGCGCCGAGCTCGTCGAGCGTGGCGACGCTGATCACCCAGTCGCCGTCCTGTACGTCGGGTTCGCCGTCGATCAGCACGACCTTGCGCACCGACGGGATGTCGGCCTTGTGCTCACGCAGCTTGTCGACCTGGCTGGCGTCCTCGGCGAAGACGACCTGCACCTCGGCGTCGGCCACGATGTACGCGACGTCGGCGGCCATCGTGGTCGGGTAGATCGTGGTGGTCGCGGCGGCGGTGACGACGGCCGCCAGGTAGCACTCGACCCATTCGAGCCGGGTGTTCGCGGCGACGGCGACGCGCTGCTCGGGTTCGACACCCAGCGCGATCAGGCCCGCGCCGCGGCGGCGTACGACCTCGTCGGTCTGTTGCCAGGTGACGGACGCCCAGCCGTCGGTGACGGGGTGCCGGAACGCCTCCCGGTTGGGCGTGGCTGCCACCCGGTCGAAGAACATCTGAGCGAGGTGCTCCTTGCGGGAGCTGAGCAGCGCGAGCTGCGGACCGTCGGCAACGGGCTTCATTCTGGCCTCCCAGGGGTCAGGTAAACCGGAGAGTAATAGGTCGGGCGCACGCTGACCATGCCGCTCGCCCACGCGAGGGCCCGAGCTCCATCACGTTTCCGCAACGCAGGGGTACGACGGTCAGGCGGGTGTGACACCCAGTGCTTCCAAGACCTCAGCGGGTGCACCCCGCAGCAGCTCGGGCAGCGTGAGCTTCAGCGCCCGGCAGAGCGCGACCGCGTCGGAGACGGTGATCCGGCGGGTGCCGGCTTCGAGCGAGGAAACGGTGGGTCGCGACCAACCGATCTCGGCAGCGAGGTCCTCCTGGCGCAGCCGGAGGCGGGCGCGGGCTGCGCGCACGTTGCCCGCGATCAGGGCGTCCAGCTCCTCGGGCTTCATCTTCCGCAGTCTGCATCAGCGGAAAGCCTGGCGTCACACCCTCTTTCCTGGCACTACGCCCAGTAATCGAGCACAGTGGATCAAGTTGAGACACTGTGTTATTTCCGAGCATTGAGTCAGAAAATCTGACCTGGTCTCTAGACGCGCCGGCAGTCCATTGCACGTGCATCGCCCGACGCAAAACAGCCCCGCTCCCGGCGTACGACGGGGGCGGGGCTGTGAACTCGATCAGCGCTTCTGCAGCAGCTCGGCGATCTGTACGGCGTTGAGCGCCGCGCCCTTGCGCAGGTTGTCGTTGGAGATGAACAGCACCAGCCCCCGCCCGCCCGGCACCGACTGGTCCTGGCGGATGCGCCCGACGTACGACGGATCCTGGCCGGCGGCAGTGAGCGGCGTCGGCAGCTCTGCGAGCTCGACACCCGGCGCGACCGCGAGCAGCTCGCTCGCGCGCTCCGGCGTGATCGGCTCGGCGAACTCGACATGGATGCTCAGCGAGTGCCCGGTGAAGACCGGAACCCGCACGCACGTACCGGCGACCGGCAGATCAGGCAGGTGCAGAATCTTGCGGCTCTCGTTTCGGAGCTTCTGCTCCTCGTCGGTCTCACCGGTGCCGTCGTCAACGATCGAGCCGGCCAGCGGCAGCACGTTGAACGCGATCGGACCGGCGTACACGTTCGGCTGCGGCAGGCTCACCCCTTCAGTCCCACGAGCCAACCGCTCCGCGCCGTCGACGAGCCCGGCGGTCTGGTCGGCCAGCTCCCGTACGCCGACGCCGCCGGAGCCCGACACCGCCTGGTAGGTCGAGACGACGAGCCGGGTCAGCCGCGCTTCGCGGTGCAGCGGCGCGAGCACCGGCATCGCGGCCATGGTCGTGCAGTTCGGGTTGGCGACGATGCCCTTCGGCAGCACGTCGAGGTCCTCGGGGTTGACCTCGGCAACGACCAGCGGGACGTCGGGGTCCATCCGCCAGCCGGACGAGTTGTCCACCACGATCGCGCCGGCCGCGGCGACCTTCGGGGCCAGCTCCTTGGAGGCCGTCTTGCCGTTGGAGAACAGCGCGAGGTCGAGCCCGGAGAAGTCCGCCGTGGCGGAGTCCTCGACCGTGACCTTCGCGTCGCCGTACGGCAGCTCCGTGCCGGCGGATCGCGCGGACGCGAAGTACCGGATCTCGTCGATGGGGAAGTTCCGCTCGACCAGCAGCTCCCGCATCACGCCGCCGACCTGACCTGTCGCTCCGAAAACGCCTACTCGCATGGGGACGAGGATAGTTGGAGGGGTTCAGGGTGGCGCTGGAATTTCAGTATGCGGAGATCTTGGACCCGCGAAGACTTGGAGGATCGGCGGCTAGGGTGACGGGATGGTGACTCGGCTTCCCTTGGTTGATCTGCATCGGCATCTCGAAGGCTCGATCCGGACCAGCACCGTGCTCGACGTCGCCGAACGGACCGGGCACGAACTGGTACGGCGAAACGCGCCACGCAACGCATTGGTGGCCGACGACAACCAAACGGGTCTGCTGCCGTACCTGGACAGGGTCGACCTCGCGATCGGCGTGCTGACCAGCCTCGACGACTGGAACCGTGCCGCACGGGAGGCCGTGGACGACGCGTTCGACGACGGGCTCGACCTGCTCGAGCTGCGGTTCTGCCCGGGCATCATCGCGCACGAGACCGGACTGGCGCCTGAGGCAATCATCGACGCGGTCGCGGATGCCGTTGCGGAGCGGGCGAAGAAGTGGCAGCTGAAGGTCGGACTGATCGGCATCGTGGTCCGGCATCTCGGCGCAGACTCGGCCGCCGCACAGATGGCGAGTCTGCTGGCGCGCAAGGACCGGTTCTGCGCGGTCGATCTGGCGGGCGACGAAGCGAACTTCCCCGCCACGCTCTTCGCGGACGCGTTCTCCCAGGCGAAGCAGGCGGGATTGCACGTGACGATCCACGCCGGCGAGGCTGCCGGGCCGGAGAGCGTTTGGGACGCTGTACGGGAACTGGGCGCCGAGCGCATCGGGCACGGCGTACGGGCTGCTGAGGATCCGCGGCTGATGGAGTGGCTGGCCGCGCACGGGGTGACGCTGGAGGTGTCGCTCACGAGCAACACGCAGACCGGTGCTGCGCCGAGCTACAAGGAGCACCAGATCCACAAGTTGCTGGCTGCCGGGGTGCCGGTGGCGTTGTGCACGGACAATCCGCGGGCGAGCAATGTGAGGTTGTCGCAGGAGCACCGGACGGCGCTTGCCGAGGTAGGACTGACCGCAGAGCAGCTCAGCACCGTGGCCCAGCAGTCAGTGAAGGCCGCGTTCGTGCAGTAGAAAGAACGGCCCGGGTCCCCTGGGGCGGGAGGGGACGCCGGGCCAGCGAGGGCCGGCCGCTCGAATCAGCTAAAGACAGGGCTCAGGAGTCCGAGACCAGCACCCCGCCGTTGGCGACGTCGGACTTCTCGATCTCGGTGAAGACGATCCGGACCGCCTCGCGCTTGGCGCCGAGGATGGAGATCGCCGAGTCGGTGACGGCCGCGACGAACTCGCGGCGCTGGTCGAGGGTGCGGCCGGACAGCAGTTCGACGGTGATGTTGGGCATCTCAGATCTCCTCAGTAGATGTTCTGTTCAGCGGAACATTGTTCCATGGGTCAGTCGGCCGCGGCGGCGGCTGCTCGCCTGGCGAGCACCTCGTCGGTCTCGGCCGGGTCGCTGTTCAGCGACTCGAGCAGCGCGTCGACGGAGTCGCGCCGTTCCGGCATCAGCAGCCCGAGCCCGACGTACACGACCAGGGAAGTTGCCAGCGGCAACGCGACGACCAGCGTGGTGTCGGTCGACCCGACACCCCACTTCACGACCGCCCAGACGATCAGCCCGGCCGCCCACGAAGCGATCGCGGCCCGCGAGCCACAGCGCCGGAACCACGGCAGCAACCCGAGCATCAGCGGGATCGAGATCGGTCCCATGGTCGCGGCCACCAGGTCCACGACGATCTTCAGTACGACGCCTTGGCCGTTGGTCAGGATCGCGATCAGCATGCTCACCGTCACGAACGTGAATGTCGTGATCCGCGCGAACTTCAGGGTCGCGACGTCGGACATCCGCCGCAGCTTCGGCACCAGCACCGGGCCGAGGTCGCGGGTGATCACCGACGAGATCACGTTGGCGTCGGAGGCGACCATCGCCATCGTGTGCGAGAAGAACCCGGCCAGCACGAGACCGATCAGGCCGCTCGGCAGCAGCAGTTGCGCCAGTTCGACGTACGACTGCTCGGGCTTGCCGAGGTCCGGCACCAGCAGCGGCGCGGCGCACATCGGGATGAACAGCACGAGCGGCCAGACCAGCCACAGGATCGACGACAGCAGCGCGGACCGCTTGGCCTCCGAGCCGGACGGCGCGGCCATGTAGCGCTGCGCCAGGTTCCACATGCCGCCGTTGTACTCGAAGGTTTTGATGAACAGGAACGCGATCAGGAAGATCGGGGTGTACGGGCCGTTCAGCGCGTCACCATGCCCCTCGGGCAGCTGGTCCCACATCTTCCACAGCGTCGGTACGCCGTCCAGGTGCCGCAGTACGCCGACGAACATTGCGATCCCGGCCGCGGCCTGGATGACGAACTGCCCGAAGTCGGTGAGCACGTCGGCCCACAACCCACCGAGCGTCGCGTACAACATCGTGACCACGCCGGTGAGCAGGATCCCCCACCGCATCGGTACGCCGGTGAAGCCGTTCAGCAGCACGGCGATCGCGACCCACTTGGACGCGATGTCGACCACCTTCAGCGCGGCACCGGAGTACGCGAGCACCTGCTGGGTCGGCAGGTTGTAGCGCTGGGCAAGGTACTCCAGCGGCGACACGACCCCGTGCTTGGCACGCAATCGGTTCCAGCGCGCGGCGAACACGAACGCGCCGATCCCGACACCGACGCCGATCGAGACCGCCCACCAGACGTACACGGTGATGCCGTAGGTGTAGGCGACCGCCGCGAAGGCGACGAACATGACGGCGCTGTAGCCGGACATGTGGTGCGAGATGCCGGACAGCCACCAGGGGATCCGGCCGCCGGTGGTGAAGTAGTCCACGACGGTCTTGATCTTGGTGCGGGACCAGAGCCCGATCAGCACCATCAGCACGAAGTAGCCGGCCAGGACCGTCCAGTCGAGTGTGGTCATGCGAAGCCTCCAGGGGGCGGAACTAGGTGTCGCGAGGCGGAACTAATACCTGGGCAGCATTTGTACTCTTGACTTGTGGTTCTGTCTAGTAGAACTTAGTTCCATGAATCTTCAGGTCCGGCATGCCACCCATCCCGCCCAGGTGCCGGGGTTCGACACCCGCGCACTGCGCGAGCAGTACCTGGTCGACGACCTGTTCACCCCGGACGCGGTCACGGCGGTGCTCACCCACCACGACCGGATCGTGCTGGCCGGCGCCCGCCCGGTCTCGGGTCCGCTCACCCTCGGCACCTGGCCGGAGCTGCGCAGCGAGTACTTCCTCGAACGCCGTGAGGCCGGCATCGTCAACGTCGGCGGCCCCGGCACGGTGACCGTCGACGGCACCAAGTTCGAGCTGACCACCGGTGCCTGCCTGTACGCCGGGCGCGGCGCCCGCGAGGTCGTCTTCGAGGGCACCGACGCCGCGTTCTACCTGTTCAGCGCGGCCGCGCACACGGCGTACCCGACGACGCTCGTGCAGCCCGGTGAGGGCAACCGGCTCGAGCTCGGCGACCAGCAGACAGCGAACCGGCGCACGATCGACCAGTACATCCACGCGAGCGGCGTGCAGAGCTGCCAGATCGTGCTCGGCGTCACCACGCTGCACGCCGGCAGCACCTGGAACACGATGCCCGCGCACACCCACGACCGTCGTACCGAGTGCTACCTGTACTTCGGCCTGCCGGAGACCGAGCGGATCGTCCACCTGCTCGGCGAGCCCGACGAGACCCGGCACCTGCTGGTCGCGGACCGCGAGGCGATCATCTCGCCGAGCTGGTCGATCCACTCCGGCGTCGGCACCTCGTCGTACAGCTTCGTCTGGGCGATGGCCGGCGAGAACCAGGCCTTCACCGACATGGACGGCGTCAACGTGACGGAGCTGCGGTGACCGTCTTCTCCCTGAAGGGACGGACCGCCCTGGTGACGGGGGCGCGGCGCGGGATCGGCGCCGCGATCGCTGCCGGGTACGCCGCGGCCGGCGCCGACCTGATCCTGCTCGCCCGGGACGCGGCGCTCGAGGACACGCTCGAGGCGATCAAGCTGAACGGCGGCGGTGAAGCGACCGTCGTCACCGCGGACTTCGCCGACCCGGCCGCCGTCGAGAAGGTTGCCGCCGACCTCGCCCGCGAGCGCCGGATCGACATCCTGGTCAACAACGCGGGCACGATCCGCCGGGCGCCCGCGGCCGAGACCGCGACGCCCGACTGGCAGCACGTGATCGACGTGAACCTGAACTCCACCTGGGCGGTCACCCGCCCGATCGGCGCCGCGATGGTCGCGCACGGCGCGGGCAAGATCGTCACGATCGCCTCGCTGCTCAGCTTCCAGGGCGGCGTCACCGTGCCCGCCTACACTGCGAGCAAGCACGCGGTCGCGGGACTGACCAAGGCGCTGGCCAACGAGTGGGGAGCGGCCGGCGTCCAGGTGAACGCGATCGCGCCGGGCTACATCAGTACCGACAACACCACCGACCTGCGGGCCGACCAGGCCCGCGAGGCGGCCATCCGGGACCGCATCCCGGCAGGGCGCTGGGGTCGGCCGGAGGACCTGGTCGGGGCCGCGGTGTTCCTGGCCTCGTCGGCGTCGGACTACGTGAACGGCCACGTGCTCGCGGTCGACGGAGGTTGGCTGGCGCGGTGATGCAGTACGGCGTACCGGGTTGACCAGGAGAGAGGTGACAGGATGAGCGACATGAGTTCGCCCTCGGCCATCGACAAGACGCTGATGGTGCTCGACGCTGTCCTCGAGCACTCCCGGTTCACCGACGTGGTGACGGCCACCGGCCTGGCCAAGTCGACCGTGCACAGGATCATGGCGTCGCTGGTCGAGCACGAGTTCGTCGCGCAGGCCGAGGACGGCTCGTACCACCCGGGCCCGAAGGCGCTGCGGCTCGCCGGGCACGCGCTGACCAACGTCGACCTGGCGACGGTCGCCCGGCCGGTGCTCGCCGACCTGGTCGCGCAGACGCGTTGCACGGTGCACGTCGGTCTGCTGAACGGAGACGAGGCGATCTACGTCGCCCGCCTGGACGGCCCGAAGCCGTACCGGATGCCGTCGCGAGTGGGCAAGGCGTTCTGGCTGCACTGCACCGGGATCGGCAAGGCGCTGCTGGCGGAGAAGGACGACGACGCGCTCAACGCGCTGATCACTCGCACTGGACTGCCGGCCCGTACGCCGCTGACGCACACGACGGCGGCTGGGTTGAAGGCGGATCTCGCGCAGGTTCGCGCGCGGGGGTACGCGCTGGACGACGAGGAGAACGAGCCGGGCATTCGCTGCGTCGCGGCGGTGATCCACGATCACACAGCAGCGGCGATCGCGGCGGTGAGCATCTCGACGCTGTCGCTGGAGCAGTCGATCGCGCAGGTCGCGCTGATGGCGCCGGCCGCGATCGAGGCAGCCCGGAAGATCTCGGCGGCGCTGGGCTACATGGAGCCTTCCAACTGAGTCTGAGCGGTCTGCTTGCGAGCAGCCGCCCAGCGGACGACCGGGACGAACAGCACGCCGATCACGGCGAACCAAACGCCGAGGATGATCCAGCCGGGGACGCCCAGTCCTAAAGGCAGCAGCGCGAGCACGGTCGGCGCGACCATAGAGCTGATCGACATGCTCGTCCCCCACACGCCCTGGTACTGGCCCTGCGCCTGATCGGACGCCAGGTCGAAACCGAGCAGGAACGAGCCGGACGACTGCAGCAGCTCGCCGATCACCTGGACGAAGGCGCCGATCGCGAGCAGCGCGACAGCGACCACGACTCCTCCACCCGAGGCGGCGGCGAACAGCACCATCGATGCCAGCAGCAACCAACCCGCCGTACGGGTGGCTCGTGCGGCTGACGTCGGGTCCTGGATGCCACGGCTGGAACGGACCTGGAAGAGCGCGACGACGATCGTGTTGATGATCAGCAGCAGCGCGACCGTCCAGCGCGGCGCGTCGGTGTGCTCGACCACCCACAGCGGGATCGCGACGTCGAGCACGGCGTAGTGGATCGACATGCCGGCGTTCAGCGCGGCGACGGCGAGGTAGCCGCGGTCGCGCAGCGCGATCCAGACCGGGCCCTCGTCGGTCTTCGGTTGCGGCGCGACGCGCGGGATGCCGAGGATGATGAACGCCGAGGCGCAGGTCAGCACCGAGTCGATGACGAACATCAGCTGGTACGCCGTACGCGTGTCGAAGTGCAGAGCGAGCGCGCCGATGGCGGCGCCGGCCATGATGCCGATGTTCGTGATCGCGCGCAGGTAGGCGCGGGCTGCGACGCGGCCGACCGATCCTTGGGTGACCGCTGCGATCAATGCGGCGCGGACCGCGCCGGCGCCGCGGTCGAGCACGGTGACGACGATCGCGACGACGAGGAACTGCCAGAAGGTGTCGACCAGGAGGTAGGCGAGCGACAGGACGGCGACCGCGCTGCCGAGTACGACGAACAGGCCGCGCGGGCCGCGCCGGTCGGCGAGGTGCCCGAGCGGTACGGCGGAGAGCAGGCCGAACAGCCCGGCGATCGTGAGCCCGAGCCCGACCTCGGCGATCGAGAGGCCGACGATGCGGGTGAAGTACAGGACGCTGACCGTCATCAGCAGGCCGTTGCCGACCCGGCTGAGCAGCGTCGCCAGAGCCAGCGGCCTCAGCGGGCCTGGCTCCGGGATCACACCCTTCACTGGGTGGAGCTCGTGGTGGAACCCGGCTTGGAGCTCGGTTCGGAGCCTGGTTTGGCTGCCGGCCGGGCGGCGACCCGCTTGGCGATCTCTCGGCACTCGACCATCAGGTCAACCCCGGAGTCCAGCATCCCCTGCATCTTCGCGCTGTCCTGCGCCGCGAACATCACGCCGACGGTCACCTCGTGCTCAGGCCGGCTCACCACGCTGACCTCGTCCCCCGCCGCGATCGTGCCCGTCTTCAACACCTTGAAGTACACGCCCGGCCTCTGGGCCTGGTGGAACTGCTTCACCCACCCCGGGATCCCCATCCGGTGCTGGAACGTGATGCACGGAATCCGCGGCGCCCGCACCTGCACCTCGACCTCGTCCCCGATCCGCCACACCTCGCCGATCAGCGCGTTGGTCAGATCGACCCCTTCGGTCCGCAGGTTCTCCCCGAACAACCCCGACGGAATCTCCCGCCCCAGCTGCTCGCTCCACCACCGAGCGTCCTCCTCGGCGTACGCGTAAACAGCCTGATCCAGCCCACCGTGGTTCTCGACGTCACAGACGGAGTCGCCGGCAAGCCCCAACTCCCCCACCCGAACCCGCCCACCCTGCGGCCGCTTGTCGATCGCCGTCCACCCGGTCTCCTTGGGCCCCGGGATCAACTCCTCCACCACATTCACCGTCAGCAGCCGCATACCCGCATCCTCCCCCGGCAGGCGGCAACGCTCCACCGAGTTTCTAGTCCTGGATGGCCTTGACGATGGCGATGTTGCGGGTCAGCCAGTCCTGGGGCAGGGACTCGTCGGCGCCGGCGTCCTTCAGGGTCCAGAGCACGTTGAGCATCTGGCGGACGATGACCCAGTCGCGGGCGCGCTCCTCGTCCAGCCCTGCGGCGTCGATCGCGGTGTAGAAGCGGGAGCGGACCCGGAAGCGGATGTCGCCGGAGGCAACGACCTCGTCCCAGCGGTTCCAGAGCAGCGGCGGCACCTCGTAGCAGGGGTCGCCCGACAGCGGCTTCGGGTCGATCACCAGCCAGGGCTCGCGCTCGCCGGCCAGCATGTTCTCGTAGTGCAGGTCGCTGTGGATCAGCCGGCCGTCGGTCGCGGGATCGGCGGCGAAGTCCGTGCCCAGCGAGATCGCCTGTTCGACGTACCGGCGTGGGACCGGCGCCGACGCGGGCAGCGCGCGGAACTCCTCGATCCACCGCTTCAGCTCGCCCGACAACGTCCTGTACTGCGGGCCGGCGGCGACATGCAGCTTCGAGTACGCCGTACCGACGATCTCGCACGCCTCGCGATCGTCGACCCCGGTGAGATCCCGCGGCGACAACCGCTCCAGCAGCAGCGCGAACCGCCGCGGATCCGCCCGCAGCAACCGCACCGCCCCACGACCACCCCAGGCCTGCAGCGCGAGGTGCTCGGTCTCGGCCTCCCAGTGTGGGAACTGCACCTTCAGCACCGCCGCCTCGCCACCACGCGTCAGCACCGGTACGACGACCGCACAACTCCCGTACGACGGCGAGCCGTCGATGGTCAGCTCCCACTCACTGAGCAGATCGCCGACCAGCCGCGGCAGCCCGTCCAGGTACGCGACCCAGTCCGGCCCGCGCGACCCGACGACCAGGAACCCGGCCGGGATCTCGAAGGCCGGCACCTACTTCTTGGCCTTCTCGGCGGGCTCGTTGGTCTTCAGCGCGGCGATGAAGGCCTCCTGCGGAACCTCGACCCGGCCGACCATCTTCATCCGCTTCTTGCCCTCCTTCTGCTTCTCCAGCAGCTTGCGCTTACGGGTGATGTCACCGCCGTAGCACTTGGCGAGCACGTCCTTGCGGATCGCCCGGATCGACTCCCGGGCGATGATCCGGGACCCGATCGCGGCCTGGATCGGCACCTCGAACTGCTGGCGCGGAATCAGTTCCTTGAGCTTGCCGGCCAGCGAGACGCCGTACGCGTAGGCGTTGTCGCGGTGCACGATCGCGGAGAACGCGTCCACGGTCTCGCCCTGCAGCAGGATGTCGACCTTGACCAGCGCCGCGGCCTGCTCACCGGTCGCCTCGTAGTCCAGCGACGCGTAGCCCTTGGTCTTCGACTTGAGCTGGTCGAAGAAGTCGAAGATGATCTCGGCCAGCGGCAGCGTGTAGCGCAGCTCGACGCGGTCCTCCGACAGGTACTCCATGCCGAGCAGGCTGCCCCGCTTGGTCTGGCACAGGTCCATGATCGTGCCGATGAAGTCCTTCGGGCTCAGGATCGTCGCCCGCACCATCGGCTCGTAGATGTCCGCGATCTTGCCCTCGGGGAACTCGCTCGGGTTGGTGACGGTGTGCTCCTTGCCGTCCTCCATCTCGACGCGGTAGACCACGTTCGGCGCGGTCGAGATCAGGTCGAGGTCGAACTCGCGCTCGAGCCGCTCGCGGACGATCTCCATGTGCAGCAGGCCGAGGAAGCCGCAGCGGAACCCGAAGCCGAGCGCGCCCGAACTCTCCGGCTCGTAGCTCAACGCCGCATCGTTCAGCTGCAGGCGCTCGAGGGCGTCGCGCAGCGTCGGGTAGTCGTCGCCGTCGATCGGGAAGAGCCCGGAGTACACCATCGGTTGGGGGTGCTTGTACCCGCCGAGGGCCTCGGTCGCGCCGCGGATCGACGAGGTGACGGTGTCACCGACGCGGGACTGGCGAACGTCCTTCACGCCGGTGATCAGGTACCCGACCTCGCCGACGCCGATGCTCGGCGACTTCATCGGCTCGGGCGAGATGACCCCGACCTCGAGCATCTCGTGCACGGCGCCGGACGACATCATCTTGATCTTGTCGCGATGGGTCAGCTCGCCGTCGACCACCCGGACGTAGGTGACCACGCCGCGGTAGGTGTCGTACACGGAGTCGAAGATCAGCGCCCGCGGCGGTGCGTCCTTGACGCCCTTCGGCGGCTCGACCTGCGCGACGATCTCGCTGAGCAGCTCCTCGACGCCCTGACCGGTCTTGGCCGAGACCCGCAGGACGTCGGACTCCTTGCAGCCGATGATGTGCGCCAGCTCGGCGGCGTACTTCTCCGGCATCGCGCCGGGCAGGTCGATCTTGTTCAGCACCGGGATGATGTGCAGGTCCGCGTTCAGCGCCAGGTACAGGTTGGCCAGCGTCTGCGCCTCGATCCCCTGCGCCGCGTCGACCAGCAGCACCGCGCCCTCGCACGCCTCCAGCGACCGCGACACCTCGTAGGTGAAGTCGACGTGGCCGGGGGTGTCGATCATGTTCAGGATGTACGTCGTACCGTCGTCGGCCAGCAGACCGCCGGGGCTGTCCGGCTTCGGCGCGTACGGCAGGCGGACCGCCTGGGACTTGATCGTGATGCCGCGCTCGCGCTCGATGTCCATCCGGTCCAGGTACTGCGCCCGCATCTGCCGGCCGTCGACGACACCGGTGATCTGCAGCATCCGGTCGGCCAGCGTCGACTTGCCGTGGTCGATGTGGGCGATGATGCAGAAGTTCCGGATCAGCGACGGGTCGGTGCGACCCGGCTGCGGAACGGTCGTGGGTCCAGCGGGCACGGAGGGATCCAGTTCGTCTGAGGATGGAGACAGGACAACTGCTCCATCTTCCCATGACACGCCAGCCGTTTCCGCATCGAAGCGTCCGGCCGTGCAACAAACCGGGTGGACCGGTGTCTCTCTACCGTGACGAACATGATGCTGAGCCTGGGCCGGTCCCAGACTCACCCACCGCCCGTCGCGGAGCGTGAGGCCGCGATCACCCGGCTCTACCAGGAGCAGTGGGCCGGGATGGTCCGGCTCGCGCTGCTGATGCTGGGCGACCGTGCCTCGGCCGAGGACGCCGTGCAGGAGTCGTTCGCGGCCGTGTACCGGCGCTGGGACAAGATTAAAGACGGCACCCGGGTCGAGGCGTACCTGCGGTCGGCCGTGCTGAACACCAGCCGCTCGGTCCTGCGCCGCCGCAAGCTCGCCGTACTGCACCGGCAGCCTGTCGATCCGCCGGTCTGGTCCGCGGAGAACCAGGCGATGCTCGGCGAGGACCGCCGCGAGGTCCTGGCCGCGCTCGCGACCCTGCCGGCCCGGCGGCGAGAGGTGCTGGTGATGCGTTTCTACCTGCACCTGTCCGACGCCGAGATCGCCCAGACGCTCGGCATCACCGAGGTCTCCGTCCGTTCCACCGTCTCCCGGGCGCTGAAGTCCCTGGGCGCGAAGCTGAAGGAGGACCGATGAACCTCGACCAGCGTCTGACCGACGCCCTCGACGCTGCCGCCCGGACGGTGCCGAGCGACGCCGTACCGCCGGCTGACCTTCCTTCTGTACGCCGTACGCAGGCATCTGTACGGCGTACGCGGCCGGTGCTCGTGATCGCCCTAGCGGCGGCGGCCGTGGTCGCGGCGGTCGTCGTACCGGTGGTCGTCTCCCGGAACAACGCTCAGGTCAGCACGGGTGCCTGCACTGCGCCGCCGGCCGTCGAGCCGTTGGCCTTCCCGCGGCAGAACGGGACCAAGCCGGCGACCCCGGAACTGGACAAGCTGCCCTTCGGCGAAGCTCCACGGGTCCCCTTCACGATGGCAGCGAACCGTGAGGGCTCGGGCGGCTACCTGGAGGATCTGGGCGTTCGCGTCCCGATCGAGCAGGGCTTCACCTACTTCAGCCTCGGCCGGGTCGACTGCGGGTGGATCGTCGCCCGGCAACGCTACGGCCCCGGCGGCGAGCTGGTGATGGGGCGGCTGGACACGTCGGGGGCGTACAGCTCGTTCGGTCCGGTCACCGGCGACGGGATGAGCGTGTCCCCGGACCGCTCCGAGGTCGCTTTCGTCGCGCCCACCGAGGGCGGTCAGGCCCGGGTCACTGTTCGGAAGGTTGCCACCGGCAAGGAGACCGCGTCGTGGCCGACCGACTCGGAGGCCGAGGTACTGGGCTGGAACGGAGACGGGATCTGGTTCATGCCGCGGAACGAGCGCGCACAGACCCGCGTCTGGAGGCCGGGTACGGACCCCGTACCGGTGGACACCGAAGGACGCCGGCTGGCGGCGTACCGGACGACCGATCGGATCCTGCTCAGTGACCCGGAGCAGACCGGCGAAGACGGTCAGGGGCCCGGGCCGTGCGTGCGGGTGGCCGAGCTGAACGGCACGCGGCTGAAGACCCTGCGGGAGCAGTGCGGCAGCAGTACCGGCGCCCTGTCACCGGACGGGAAGATCCTGGTGGCCGAGGGGGCCGCGGTCCAGGGGGTGGTCGTGGACACCGGCGCCAAGACGCGTCTGAAGCTGTCACCGCAGCACTTCCACGCGGACTACCCGGGCCTCTGGGAGGACGACACCCACTTGCTCGGCCGGATGGGGCTGGGGGCGACTCGCAACGTAGCGGCGACCCGCGACGTGATGTTGAGGTGCGACGTCGTCAGCGGCTCCTGCGAGCGCATCAAGGATGGTCCTCCCAAGACCGGCCCGGCCGGCCCCGACCTCGGGCGCCCCTGAGGACTCCACCGGCCGGGCCACTGTCCGGCCGGTGGAAAACCGGCCGCCGGTTGCTGGGCCGACCATCTACCCTCAGTAGGCATGGCGCACGCACTGGGGACCCGCTTGGCCTACGAACAGGCTCCAGCCCGGGTGCGCGCGTGGGTCGAGCGCTCGCTCGGCGCCTCGGTCGTCTCGGCCTCCACGCAGCTGGGCGGGTTCTCGCCCGGCGTCGCGGCGCGGCTGGTGACGGCGTCGGGACGGCGTGCGTTCGTCAAGGCGGTCGGCCCCGAGCTCAACCCGGGCACCCCCGACCTGATCCGCAACGAGATCACCGCCATGCAGGCGATCGGCCCGCTGCCGCAGACGCCCGGCCTGTACGGCGTGTACGACGACGATGACTGGGTCGGGATCCTGCTGGAGGACATCTCCGGCTATGTGCCGCCGCACCCGTGGCACCAGCACGACGCCTCCCGGGTGCTCGACGCGCTGGCCGAGCTGTCCGAGTCGCTGGACCCGGCGCCGTGGACCGAGGCACCGGTCGCGGCCGAGCGCAGCCAGGCGTTCCTGAGCCGGTGGGAGAAGGTGATCGCCGACGGCGTCGCCGTACCGGCCTGGGCAGCCGGCCGCGAGCAGGAGCTCGCCGAGCTGGCCCAGACCGGGCTGGACGAGCTGTCGAAGGGCAGTGCCCTGGTGCACTGGGACCTGCGCGCCGACAACCTCCTGCTCACCGAGGACCGGGTCGTCTTCGTTGACTGGGCCCACGCCTCGATCGCACCGGTCTGGACGGACACGGTCATCCTGTGCGGCGACATGTACGAGTCGGTGGACCTGCCGGACCTCCCGGACGAGCCGGGAGTGAACGGCCTGATCGCCGGGCTCTGCGCCGGCTACCTGTGGGGAAGCACTCAGCCGCCGCAGCCGAGCATCCCGACCATGCGGGCCTGGCAGTACGCGACCGCCCAGGTGCACTTCGACTGGCTGCGCGAACGACTCGGCTGACGCATGCAGCGTTCTGGCTCACCGGGCGTCTAGACGGGTGTGACGAATCCAATGGTGAGCATCGGCACCGCCGTACCGGTACCTGACGACGCACCGGCTGCCGTGAGCCAGCTGTACCGGCAGCACTGGGTCGGACTGGTCCGGCTGGCCGTGCTGATGGTCGACGACCGCCAGTCGGCCGAGGACCTGGTCCAGGAGGCCTTCGCCGAGCTGTACCGGCGCTGGCCGCTGAAGGACGCCGACAAGGCCGTCGGCTACCTCCGTACGACGGTGCTCAACCGCAGCCGGTCCACCCTGCGCAGGCGCCGCGTAGCCAGGCTCTACACACCCCCGCTCGACAGACCCGGTGCATCTGCCGAGAGCGAGGTGGTGCTCGACAAAGAGCGCCGTGAGGTCCAGCGAGCCCTGCGCAAGCTCCCGACGAGGACCCGCGAGGTGCTCGTCCTGCGCTACTACCTCGATCTCCCGCACGCCGAGATCGCCCAGACCCTCGGGATCAGCGAGTCGACCGCACGCTCCACCGCGTCGCGCGGCCTCACGATCCTCACCCAGCACCTGAAGGACGCCTGATGACCGACACCGAGACCCGCCTCCGCGACTACCTGCAGACCAAGGCCGCGACGGTCCCCGACGACGCTGAACCACCCGGACTCGACGAGCCCGCCCCCCGCCGCCGCATCTGGCCCGTCCTCGCGGCTGCCGCGACGATCGCGGCGGTCATCGCCGTACCGGTCGTGTCGAAGCTGAACACCACGCCACCACCACCGTCGGCACCGCCCGCCGCGAAGCCCGGCCTGAGAGTCCCGTACGCCGTGATGGCGAAGCCGGTGACCCTGCACGACGGCGACGTGACGGTCTCGCTCGACCTCAACCAGTTCTCCTTCCGCGACAGCGCACGCGTCGAGGGCGGCTGGGTGATCCTGTACCAGGACCAGAGCGTGCGCGGCTACCGGCTCGGCCTCGTCAAGCCGACGGGAGACCCGATTCCCTTCGGGCCCTCCACGGCGTACGGGTTCGAGGTCTCCCCCGACCACCGGCAGGTGGCAACCGTCACTCCGGACGGCGCCGGAGCCGGCAAGACCCGGCTGGTCGTCCTGGACGTCGCGACCGGCAACGAAGTGGAGAGCCACGAACTGCCACCCGGCGGACTCACGCCGACCGGCTGGAACAAGGACGGCGTCTGGCTGATCGCGGAGTACTCCAGCAAGGTGCAGCCCGTTCTCTGGAAGCCCGGCAGCGACCAGTTCACCCAGCTCGAGGTCGCGGACTACGGCGCCAACCTCTTCGTGGGCTCGGCGAGTGACAGGGTCCTGGCGGTCACCAAGAAGGGGTCGACCACCTGTCTGAAGGCCGGTACGGCGCGCGACGGGAAGCTGGCCGTCGACGCCGAGTACTGCGCCGGCACGAGCGCCCAGGGGTACGCCGGCTTCTCCCCGGACGGTGCCACGATCGTCAACCTCGACCGTCGGGTCGCCGTCACCGGTGGCCGTACGACGAAGCTCGCGCTGCCGGCCGGGAACCTGATGGCGCCCCCGGTATTCGAGGACGCCACCCACCTGCTGGCGCAGATCCGAGGGGCGGCCGGCGCAGCCACCACCCCACGCTCTACTCCCCAGCAGATCTTCTACCGCTGTGACGTGACCACAGGTGCCTGCGAAGCCGTGTACACAGCTCCTGCAGACACCTGGGTCAACCTCGGTCAGCCCTAGCCGTCGTACTAGCTGTCTTACTAGCTGTCGACGCGGAGCACCGTCGAGCCGGACCCTGCTGCGCCGTCGGTGTACGACAGCAGACCCAGGTACCGCGTGCCAGCGGTCAGGCCGGACCAGGTGGCGGTGACGCTCGCCTGGCCGGCCACCTGGACTTGCTGGCTGGCGGGAGTCGCCGTGAGGTTGCCGGCCGGGGTCTGCAGCTCCCAGTGGTTCAGCTTGACGCCCTGCTCGTCCGCACCGGCGAACAGGTCGACGTACACGTCGTACGAGCCGCCTGCCGGCGCCGGCAGGTTCACCTCTTCCTCTGCCGAGCCGCCCGTGCTGCTGCCGAGCACTGCCGTCGTACCGGCCTTGTAGACGAACACATCGAGGTCGGTGCCCGCCGGGTAGTCCGCGTCGAAGGTGGAGAACCGGGCGTGCTTCGTCCCGGCCGGCACGTTCACGGTGAACTTGGCGACGTGCTCGTTGGCCGCCGGGTTCGTGGTCGGGAACGAGACACCACCCGGGTTCTTCAGCGCCGCGTCATTGACGCCGGCCGCGGCCAGGCCGACCGCGGAGGTCTGCAGCGTCCCGGCGTACCCGGAGGTGAGCGGGACCGGGACGGACCCGGCGGTACCCGTGCCGTTGACCTGCACCGGCGCCTTGACGGTCAGCGGGCGAATCGCCAGCGTGCTGCTCACCACGTGCCGCGCGGACCGCAGGTTGAGCTTGCCGAACGAGTACTGCTCCAGCGGAGCGCCGTTGTGCTCGAAGGTCACCCGGTACGACGCGCTGGCGCCCGGCAGCAGGACCAGCAGCTTCGGCGTCACCGTGACCTTGAAGCCGGTCAGGCCCTCCACCTTCGGGAAGTACACCTCGGGCAGCTTGCCGACGTTCTTCACGGTCCGCTTGACCGTCTGCTTGCCGGCCAGGTCGCCGATCGCGATCGTCGGGTAGTTCAGGTCGCTCGGGTCGATCTTGCCCTTCGCGCACAGCTCGTGCGTCTCCCCGACCTGCCCGGACCCGCAGACGAACCGCGCCCAGTCGTCGTACGACGAGTCGTAGACCAGGCCCGGATCCATCGCCTTCTTCGGCTGCATCAGTCCGGCGCCGTAGCCGAACGGATTGCCGGGCGAGCCGGCGTCGTTCTGGATCGGCTGACCCCCGGTGTTCAGCGACGTCGCGGTGGTCAGCAGCGCCGACTTGATCGCCATCGGCGACCAGGTCGGGTACCGGCTCTTCAGTACGGCGGCAGCGCCGGCGATGTGCGGCGCGGCCATCGACGTACCGCTCATGAACGCGTACTCGCCACCGGCGGCCGCGAACGGCGTGGTCGCGGCGAGCACGTTCGTGCCGGGCGCCATCACGTCCGGCTTCAGCAGATCGCCGTTGCCGGCCAGCGACGGGCCGCGGCTGGACGAGCTGGCGACCTTCGGCGCGTTCACGCGGACGGTCTTCGCGGCCGCGATCGTGGCGGTCGGGTTGGCGGTCGCGGCGTACGCCTTGACCTCGGGGCCGACGACGTTGTCGAGGTGGACCGTCGGGACCGAGTGCAGGTCGGAGTCGAGCGTGTTCGCGGTCGGGTTGACCAGGATCATGCCGACGCCGCCCGCGGCCTTCACCTGGCGGCTCTTGTCGACCCGGTCGCTGACGCCGCGGTCGCAGACGACGATCTTGCCGGTCGCCTTGGCCGGGTCGAGCGTGCCGGGCATGCAGAGCACGAGGTTGGTCTGGTTCGCGCCGTCGAGACCGGCGTCCTTGGCCAGGACCATCGGCTTGGTCGGCGTACCGTTCGCGATGCCGGCGCCGGTGTAGGACTTGCCGTTGCCCAGCGTCACCGTGGTCTGGACGTCGCGATCATGGGTGCCGTTGGCAACGGTCGTCACCCACGGGTAGTTCTTGCCGACCGTGCTGACACCCGGGCCGGTGTTGCCCGCGCTGGTCGAGACGAACACGCCCGCCTTCGCGGCCCGCAGGAACGCCAGGCCGGTCGCGTTGACGAACGTCGAGCCGGAACCGGAGATCGAGTAGTTGATCACGTCGACGCCGTCGGCGACGGCCGCGTCGATCCCGGCCACGATGTCGGCGTCGGTCCCGCTGCCGCCACCGGCCGCGTCGACGGCCCACAGCACCTTGTAGATCGCCAGCCGCGCGTGCGGGGCGATGCCGGAGCCCTTGCCGTAGTCCCGGTCGAGCACCTTCATGTCGACGCCGTAGTTGCCGGCCGCCGTACTGGCCGTGTGGGTGCCGTGGCCGCCGTAGTCCCGCGGCGAGCGGTACTCCTCCGGGATCGGGCGGTTGCCGATGCCGGCGTCGAAGTAGCGGGCGCCGATCACCTTGTTGTTGCAGGCCACCGGAGCCTCGGTGCCGACCTGGCAGGTGCCCTTCCACTTCTTCTTGATCAGCGCGTCGGACGCCTTGGTGGTCTTGATCGGCGCGAAGCTCGGCCGCTCCGGGGTGAACCCGGAGTCGATCACGCCGACGATCACGCCGTCGCCGGCCTTGTCGACGCCACCGGCCTGCTGCCAGGCGCCGCCCTTGCCGGACAGGCCCAGGTAGCGCGGGGTGTCGACGGTGTCCGCGTGCTGGATCTCGCTCGGCTCGACGCTCTTCACACCGGACGTCTTGGCCAGCTTCACCGCGTCGTCGTGCGACATCCGCGCCGAGAACCCGGCGTACGTGTAGTCGTAGTCGTACAGCTTCTCCACACCCGGCACCTGGTCGAGCACCTGCGTCCGCTCGCTGGCAAGGTGCTGCACGTAGCTGACCACCTGGGTCGCCTCGCGCAGCAGCTTGCCGCCGGGCAGCACCCGCGTCGCGGCCAGGCCGGCGATGTCACCGTCGTACTCGGCGACCGGGGAGTCGTCGAGCTGGACGATGTACGCGCCGGTCCCCGATTCCTTGACCTGCGGCTCGGCCTGGGTCGCGGTCGGGGTGGACGCCGTCGCATGGTTCATGACAGTGGCGACCAGGGCGGTCGCGCTCACGGCGGCGACGGTGAGCACCGTCAGACGCCGGCGGGCGGAAGCTGGCACGGAGTTCCTCCAGAGCTGGACGGAGCTGGCTGGTCGGCTTGCTGGTTCGCTACCGAGATGGCCGCCGTCCCCAACGGCGCCACAATGGGCCCTGAGTATGCCGGGGGCCCGCAGGGATGTCACGCTCGGTCCACGCCGTGTCACGGGTTTGCCAGTACGCCGTACGGCAGTTTTTCCCGGCGTACCGGGCTGTACTTGCCCCCTTGCCCTTTCCCCCGAGGAGCCCGATGCCGGACCTCAGCGAGTCGATCCTGATCGCCGCCGACCCCTCCACCATCTACGCCCTGGTGGCGGACCTTCCCCGGATGGGCGAGTGGTCCCCGGAGTGCACCGGCGTCACCTGGCGCGGCGGTCCGCCGTACGCCGTCGTCGGCACCCGCTTCATCGGCCACAACCGCGCCGGCACCATCCGCTGGATCAGCCAGGGCGTGATCACTGAGGCCGAGCCCGGGCGGCGCTTCACCTTCCACATCTACGGCGGCCCGGTCCCGGTCGCGGATTGGTCCTACGAGCTCACCGCGTCCCCTGACGGCACCTGCACCGTGACCGAAACCTGGACCGACCGCCGCCCCCGGGCGCTGCGCCGAGTCTTCGCCACGATCTACGGCGACCGAGCACCCCGCAACGAGCACGGCATCCACACCACCCTCACCAACCTCAAAGCCACCGCCGAGTCGGCCGTACGCTGAACTCGCAACTCACGGCTGACCGTCCCCGGTGTGAAGCGCCTGCGCGGTGACCGCGGCTGGCGTGGGGCGTTGGCACGCGGGTGACCGCCACCGGCGTGGGGTGCTCAGTTTGGAGGACCCCACAAGTTGTTGCTAATCTGTCTCTTCGCGTGTGTGCGTCGGTTTACCGCCCTGCACCCGCCACCTTTCCTGTACTGACCGCAAACTCCTGATCGAGGCTCTGCTCCGTGGCGAACATCAAGTCCCAGATCAAGCGCAACCGCCAGAACGAGGCTGCGCGGCTTCGCAACAAGTCTGTGAAGTCGACCCTCAAGACGGCAGTTCGCCGCTTCCGCGAGGCCGCCGAAGCCGGCGACTCCACGAAGGCCCAGGAGCAGGCCCAGGTCGCTGGCCGCCTGCTCGACAAGGCTGCCAGCAAGGGCGTCATCCACGCCAACCAGGCCGCCAACCGGAAGTCGTCCATCTTCAAGAAGGCCGCTTCCCTCTGATCGCACCCAACGATCGGCCCGCCACCCAGTGGCCCGGGCCGATCGTTTTTGCGTCCCCGAAACAGGCCTGACCCTCGGCCCCACGCACCCCCGCCAACGCCCCGGGCTCGTTCAGCTCCTCCGGCCGCACCCAGGCGATAGCAACATCCGGCCCCGCCCGATGCCTGTCGCCTCGACGCCCGCCGACGCAGTCCCCCGCCCTCGCCTGCGCCCGCCAACGCCCGCGCCCAACCGAATCCGGCCCGGCGCCCCGGCAACTCCTCCGGCCGCACCCCAGCCGATAGCCCCGGCTCCGCCAACTCCTCCGGCCGCCACGGCCTCACCCCAGACAGCCGAGTCCGGCCGCATGCCCGCCGGCCTGCTGCTCTGACCCACAGTTCGAGCGGCCGCAGCCGATCACCCCGCACCGGCTAGCCTCGGCCGACATCCAGGCCCCGCCCGATGACTGTCGCCTCGACACCGCCGACGCAAGCCCTCACTCTCGCCCTCGCCTCGCGTTCGCCTTCGCCTGCCAACGCCCGCGCCCGCGCCCAACCGAATCCCGCCCCGCCCGGCGCGCCCGGCGCGCCCGGCCTCACCCCAGCCGATAGCCCGGCCCTCTCTGGCATTTTCCTCCGGCCGCCGCGGCCGCAACCCCAGACGACCGAGTCCGGCCACATGCCCGCCGGCATCAGCTCTGACCCGCAGCTCAACCGACGGCGTCTCAGGCTTGAGCGTCGGACTTCTAATCCGTTGGTCGCAGGTCCGGCCTCGCCGCACCGTATTGCGCGCGCCCTCAGACCTGCTCGAGCTCGCGCGTCATCCAGATCGAATCCCCGCGCTCAGCATCCGCGGTCACCCGACCGCTCCGCTCAAACCCAAGCTTTTCCAGCACCCGGAACGACTCCGCGTTCCACTCCCGCACGGTCGCCCACAACCGCCGCCGACCCGTCCGCGCGGCCGCCTCGACAACAGCCCGCGCGGCCTCCGTCGCATACCCGCACCCATGCGCCCGCCGAGCCAACTCGTACGCAATCTCAGGCTCGTCAAACGAAGCCTGCCCCACAGTCAACCCGCAGTACCCGACGAACTCCCCGGTATCCCGCCGCTCGATCGGCAACAACCCCAACCCAGGCGCCGCCGCCAACGGATTCTCGACGAGCCACCCCCGAATCTCCTCGACCGTAGGCCGCCCCTCAGCATCAACCCGCCGCAACGCCCGAGGATCCCGCTCGAGCCACAATCCCCGGTACTCCTCAGCATCCGCCCCCACCCACCGCCGCAACCGCAACCGCTCAGTCCCCAACTCCCCCGGCAGTTCCCCATAAGTCGCCACCCACTCAACCTAGCCGCGCCGCCCCTCCCACACCTCGGCCCGTAGGTCAGCTCCCGGTACTTCGGAGTGCAGTCGCGAACACGAACGCCCTGACCTCACACGCCCGGCCACCCCTCGGCGAGTAGATCAGCCGCCGGTACGCCGAGGTGCTGTCGCGGACCCAAAATGGCGTGACCTCACAAGCCCCAATGCCCGACCACCCCGATTGCAGCTCACCCCTTCCGCGGCCGTAGGGCTCGTGGTGGACGCGCAGTCGCCACAGCCGCCGGCTCCCCCACTTGCGGGTGCTCACAGGTCGGCGGCCATTCGTTGCTGGGCGGGTACACGTAGCCCGGCGAATACCCGTCGCCCGCGATGCCCATGCCCGGCGGATGCCCGTCGCCCGGGATGCACGTTGCACGTAGCCCGGCGGATGCACGTAGCCCGGCGAATGCCCATCACCCCGCAGATGCCCGTTGCCCGAGATGCACGTAGCCCGGTGGGTGCTCGTCGCCCAACGGATGCCCGTTGCCCGGTGGGTGCTCGTCGCCCGACGGATGACCGTTGCGCTGTGAATGCCCGGTGCCCGGCGGATGCTCGGTCCTCTCGACGTCGTACTTGCCTGCGAGACATCGGCGCACCGGCGCGCGATGGCGGCGGGTTGCGTGCCCGTGATGAGCCTGGTAGTTCAGCTCGCTCGCTCACACACCACCCGGACGGCGACCTGGTGGCGTGCTTGTACGGCGTGAGTGGTGTCGCGCGCCGCGTTCGGGCGCACGCGGTGGAACGATCCGTAGGTTCGTTGGCCGGGTGAGCAGGCTAGGACTCGCAGCGGCGGTTCGGGTTGCCGCGGCACGTGCTAGCTGCGCGGCGACAGCGACGCGAGCAGCAGGGCCTTGGGGTGCCGGAGCCCGCGCTAGCTGCGCGAGTGCCGCACCGGCGGCCGACGGCCTGTGGCTGGCGCAGACCGGCTGGGCTGGGTGACGTGGGATCAGGGCGAGCCGTGCGTGCCAACTGCGCGATAGCCGTACGGGCGGCCGACGGCCTGCGGCAGGTGCAGACCGGCTGGCCTGAGGGACGCGGGATCAGGGCGAGCCGTGCGTGCTAGCCGCGCGAAAGCCGTACGGGCGGCCGACGGCCTGCGGCAGGTGCAGGTCGGCTGGACTGGGTGACGCGGGATCAGGGCGAGCCGTGCGTGCTAGCCGCGCGAAAGCTGTACAGGCGGCCGACGGCCTTCGGCTGGCGCAGGCCGGCTGAGCTGGGTGACGTGGGATCAGGGCGAGCTGTACGGGCTGTCAGCGTCTGCCGTGGGATCGGCTTACGGTGATGACCATGCGTTCGAGGGCGTAGCCGGCGTCGCCGGAGGCGCCTTTTACGTCGGCGTCTGCTTGGGCTACTGCTTTGATCGCCGTGGCGAGGCCGCCTGGGGTCCAGCCGCGGGATTGTTGGCGGAGGGACTTCAGCTTCCACGGGGGTACGCCGACCTCGCGGGCCAGGTCTGCTTCGCGGAGGCCGGGGGGTGCGCTGGAGAACTTGGCGAGGCCTCTGAGGCCGCCGGCCATTGCGCTCGTGACCAGGACTGCTGCGACTCCGCAGTCGAGGGCCCAGCGGAGTTGTTCGAGGGCTGGTTCTGTACGGCCGGCGATGGCTGCATCGGCTACGGCGAAGCTTGTGACCTCGGCTCGGCCGCCGAAGTACTGGCTGATCAGGTCGGTGGAGATCGACCGGCCGTCGGAGTCGGAGACCAGCTGTGAGCAGGCTCCCGACAAGGCTCGCAGGTCATGGCCGACGGCGTCGACCAGGGCTGCGGCGGCGTGCTCGTCGATCGATCCACCGAACGAACGGATCTCCCCCAGTACGAACTGCGGGAGCTCCCAGGTCTTCGGCGCGGTTGCGACGACCTCGTTGACCGACGCCTTGCGCAACTTGTCGAGTACGCCCTTGCCCTTCTGTCCGCCCGAGTGCACGAGGACGACCAGTACGTCGTCCGCCGGTGCCCCGGCGTACTCCAGCAGGTGGGTGACCATCTCGGCCGGAAGGTTCTCGAGCATCCGCAGCACCAGCACTCGCTCGGTGGCGAACAGCGACGGACCCGTCAGTTCGGCGAAGTCGCCGACGTCGAGCTCGCCGGCGCCGACGTCGGTGACCTCGACGTCGGTCTTTCCCTTGGAGACAGCCGCGATCGCGGACCGCACCGCCCGATCCGCCAAAAACGTCTCCGAGCCGGTGACGAGCAAGACGTCACCCAGCTTCGGCGCACCACTCTTCCTAGCAGCCATAACGCGGCCAGCATCCCACGCCGTACCGACAATCCTCGCGCCCACCCCGACGCGGGGTCGTCGAGCAGACACCGTCGCGCGGTGGCCGAGCAGGGAGCGTCGCGCGCGGTGCCCGAGCGGACAGCGTCGCGCGCGGTGCCCGAGCAGGCAGCGTCGCGCGCGGTGCCCGAGCGGACAGCGTCGCGCGCGGTGCCCGAGCAGGCAGCGTCGCGCGCGGTGCCCGAGCGGACAGCGTCGCCGTCCTCACGGTCGGCTGGTCGTCGCGCCTTGCGACGCGATGCAGCGCGGAGTTGGTCGGTGTTGACTGCGGCAGGCCGCCCAGTCGGACGCGGCTGCGGGCAGCGGGCAATGGGCAGCCGGCGACGGGGACCGGGCAACGGGCAGCACCACCGGTGCAGCGGGCTGGCGGGCTGGCGGGCTGGCGGGCTGGCGGGCTGGCGGGCTGGCGGGCTGGCGGGCTGGCGGGCTGGCGGGCTGGCGGGCTGGCAAGTCTCCGCCCCACAGCATCGCGTCGGGGTGAGCCATTCGGGCAGTCGCGACCGGATCGGCGTCGCGACGGGCAACAGGCGGTACGCCGGCGCACGTGCTGGTGATCGACTACGCGCTCCGGCCGGTGCTGACGAGTCTGGGCGCGGGGGCGATCGGGCAGGGGGTTCGGGGGCAGGCCTGCACTTGGTCCTAGTGCTCTCCGTGGGACGACTCCCAGACAGAGCCTCGGACTGTTGAGGTTTTGTTGCAGTGGGGTTGCACGCGGGGGTGGGGGCGAACTGGCGTGGGATTGGGGTCGTCTCAGCCTGTGACGCCGGGGTGGTTCGGCGGTTCGCGTGGGCTTGGTCATCGGGGTGGTGATCGCCGGCGCTCTTCGGGGTGGTTTCGAAATTCTGGGGGAATTTCATGGATGCGGTGGATTTGTCGTTGGCGGAGCGCGATCTGGCTTCCGGGGTGGAGTGCAGGCCGGGGCGTCGGGTTGGGCATGGTCGGCGGACGGTTTGTACGCGGCCAGAACGCTTGCACGTAAGGGCAAACGGGCTGGTCAGGGAGGTCGCGGATCGCGGGGCTTCTGCGGTCGGGAGGCAGGCTGAGGCGTCAGCGGCAGGGGCACAGTCAGCGGCGGGGGCAGGGGCACAGTCAGCGGCGGGGGCAGGGGCAGCCGGGAGGTTGGGGCGGCCTGCGCCGGAGTTGGCGGGGGTGGTCTTGCCGGCTCCGCTTCCTTTGGGGCGACGAGTTTTGAAGGATCCTCGGTTGATGCAGAGCCATCGGTTGATGGTGATGGTGCTGGGGATCAACCTGGTGATTCTCGGGCTCGGGCTGGGGAACTCGTGGTGGGGTGGCGGGTTGCAGGGGGTGGTCAACCTGGCATTGGTTGCGCAGGGCAACTTTGCGGTGGGGGTGCTGGTTCGGCAGCAGTTCTTGGTGAACGGGCTGTCTCGGCTGGTGATGCGGGTGCCCAAGTCGTGGCCGTTGCGGGTGCGGTGGGCGTTGGCGAAGGGGTACCACCTGGGTGGGTTGCATGTGGGTGGGGCGGTTTGTGGGACCTTCTGGTTTCTGGGGCTGGTTGTGGTAGCTGTCGGGCACGTCGGGATGGCGCTCACGGCGGTGTACTTCGTACAGGCTGCTTTGCTGGTGGGGATTGTGATGACTTCGCGGCCGAAGGTTCGGGCGAAGCGGCATGACCTGTTCGAGCGGGTGCATCGGTTCGGTGGGTGGGGGCTGTCGGCACTGTTCTGGATCGGTGCGGTGCTGCTGGCGGACGAGCGGCGTGATGAAGAGGCGCTGTGGTCGGCGTTGGCCAGTACGCCGACCGTGTGGGTACTCGTCGTGACCACAGTCAGCTCGTTGGTGCCGTGGATGTTGTTGCGGCGGATTCCGATCGAGGTGGTGCGGCCGTCGTCGCACGTCGCGTTGGTGAAGAGCGGGCGTAGTACGCCGATGGCTGGAACGACGCGGGCGATCTCGCGGCATCCGTTGCGGCAGTGGCACAGCTTCGCGGTGGTTCCGACGCCTGGGCAGGACGGCTTCCGGATGGCGGTTTCGCGGGCTGGGGACTGGACCGGTGAGTTCATCGACGAACCGCCTTCGCATGTGTGGGTGCGTGGGGTGGCCACTGCGGGGATGGCGAACTACGGGACGGTGTTCAAGCGGGTGGTCTACGTAGTGACGGGCAGCGGGATCGGTCCGGTGCTGGCGCACGTGCTGGCTGCTCGGGTGCCGCACACGCTGGTCTGGGTGACGCGGGATCCGGTGAAGACGTACGGGCAGGAACTCGTCGACGAGATCCTGGCCGCGCAACCGGACACGGTGATCTGGGATACGGACGCGAGGGGTAAGCCAGACATGGTGAAGCTCGCCTACGCGGCGTACGCGGAATCGGAGGCCGAGGCAGTGATCTGTGTGTCGAACAAGAAGGTGACCTGGTCGGTGGTGCACGGGATGGAGCGACTGGGAATCCCTGCCCTGGGGCCGATCTGGGATTCCTGACTGACGTTGAGGTGGTCATGGCTGTCGGCCTTGGGTGGCAGTGGCCAGGGTGTCGCCGTCGGTGGTGACGGCGACGGCTCCGGCGGTGTCGGTACGGCGGATGGTGGTGCCGGTTCGGGTGAGGAGATCCAACGTCCGCGGGGCTGGGTGACCGTAGTCATTGGCGATGCCGACGGAGATGAGGGCCAGTCGGGGGCCAGCCTTGGCGAAGAAGGCCGGGTCCTGCCGCGCTGATCCGTGGTGCGGGACCTTGAGGATGTCGGCGTGGAGATCGGGGTGTGCGGCCAGGACGGCGCGTTGGGCTTCGGGTTCGAGGTCGCCGGTGAGCAGGATGCGCAGGCCCGCGGTCTCCATGAGCATGACGATGCTGGCGTTGTTCTCGGGTGAGCTTTCGTTGTCGCTGGTGGTCGCTGGGTTGTCGGGCAAGGACGGGACCTGGGCTGGCCAGAGGGTCGTCCAGGTGAGGGCGCCGACGGCTCGGCGTTCGAGGTAGGTGACTGGGCGGACGGGAATCTGGTGGGCTGCCGCCAGGGCTTGGACTCGGCGGTGTTCGGCAGGTGGGGAGAAGTACGGCGTCACCTCGAGCTCGTCGACCTGGCGATCGTTGAGCGCACCGGCGAGACCGCCCGCGTGGTCGGCGTGGAAGTGGGTGAGCACCAGGACCGGGATGTGGGTGATGCCGAGGTCTTGAAGGCAGCGGTCCATCGGGGTTGGGTCGGGGCCGGTGTCGACCACGACGGCGGAGTTCGGACCTGCGCGCAGTACCAGGCCGTCGCCTTGCCCGACAGAGCACGCGACCAGGATCCAGTTGGCGGGTGGCCAGCCCAGGCGTGGAGTGGGACGAAGGACCACGAACACGAGGATCGCCAAGCAGAGCAGGACTGCCAGCGGACGAGCGAGGACTCGGTGCAGGCCGAAGGTCAGTGCGACGCAGAGCAGGGTGAGGATCGTGACGCCGACGACCGTGGCCGGCCAGGGGCTGACGGCGCCTGGGAGGTCTGCACCGGTCTCGGCGACCAGGATGATCCACCGGGCCGGCGAGCTTGCGAGCCAACCCGCCAGGCGGGCCAGATCTGAACTCAGTAAGGCGATGCCGGCGGCGCCGAAGCCGAGGATGGTGGCTGGGCCGACCGCGGGACCTGCGAGCAGGTTGGCGGCGACGGCGACCAGGGAGACCTGACCGGAGAGCCAGGCGACAACCGGCGTACAGGCTAATTGGGCTGCTAGTGGACAGGAGATGGCCTCGGCCAGGCGGAGTGGCATCCAGTTGGCGAGGGCGTCGCGCCAGCCGGGGCCGAGGAGAACGATTCCGGCGGTGGCGAGGACGGAGAGGGCGAAGCCTGCCGAGCGGGCGAGTGAGGTGTCGAGCAGGAGTAGAGCGATGACGGCGACGGAGAGGCTTCGGACTGCGCGGCGTCTGGTGCCGCCGGTGGTCATGGCGGCGAGGGCGACCAGGCCCATGGCAGCGGCGCGCAGGACGCTTGGTTGGGGGCGGGCGAGGATGACGAAGGCGACGACGATCAGTAGGCCGACGACGGTGAGGCCGCGGGCGCGGACGCCGAGGAGCCTGGCGAGTGGGAGGACGAAGGCGAGTAGGAGGGTGAGGTTGGTGCCGGAGACCGCTGAGAGGTGAGTCAGGCCGGTGAGTTGGAAATCGGTAACGAGGTCGGGCGGGAGGGCTGATTCGTCGCCCATGACCAGGGCGGGCACGAGGCCGCGTACATCTTCGGGCTGGTCTTCGACTGATTCTCGGAGGCCGGCGCGGACCTGTTCGGCCGCGAGAAGCCACCAGGCTGGGTCGTCGATGATCGTGGGGTTTGAGCGGGCGGAGAGCATCGCGGCTACGTCAGAGCCGGGCTCTACGGGGCTCAGGCGACCGGTGGTTTCGACGTGTTGGCCGAGGCGGACGTGCTGCCAGGCAGGTGAGCCGATGACAAGGACCTTGGTGCGGATGCGGGTGGTTGCCCCCTTCGCGGTGAGCTGTTCGGCGGTGGCTTTGAGGACGACGTACGGCGGCCGGCGGTTGCCGGGGGTGCTGCGGACGGCTGGGTCGCTGGTGATTTTGAGGTGGAGTTTGGCGGTGGAGTTGGTGGCGGCCAGGGCTGGGAGGGGGCCGGTGGTGAGTTGGTGGATCTGGAGCGCTGAGGCTGCGGCCATGCCTGCGGAGAGGGCGGTGATCGCGACCAGGGTGAAGAGGAGTCGAGAGCGGCGGCGGAGGGCGAGGGTGAGCAGGGTCAGGGTGAGGGCGGTGGCTGTTGCGGCGGTGATGACGGCGACGATGCTTGCCCGAGGCATCAGGAGGATCGCGGTGATCCAGCCTGCGGTCGCGGGGAGGAGGAGGCGGGCGTCGAGCGTGGGCTCTTCTTCTTGGTCAGCTGGGTCTTGGTCGGCGATGGAGGGGGCTTGCTGGATGGGGTTGTGGAGGTCTCGTGAGTCGCTCGGCTGAAGACTGCTGGGGTCGCTAGATGCGGACATGGGGTTTCAGGTCCTCGTACTTCTTGGTGCCTACGCCGGAGACCTCCTGGAGTTGGTCGATGGTGGTGAAGCGGCCGTGCTCGGTGCGGTAGTCGAGGATGCGTTGGGCGAGGACCGGGCCTACGCCGGGGAGGTCGTCGAGCTGGTCGATCGTCGCTGTGTTGAGGTCGATCGGGCCTGTGGTGGTGGGGGTTGGTGGGCGGTTGGTTGAGCTGGTGGTGGGTGGGAGGTTGGGGGTGCCGACGAGGATCTGTTCGCCGTCGGTGAGGGGGCGGGCGAGGTTGAGGGTGGTCAGGTCGGTGCCGGGGAGGGCGCCGCCGGCTGCTTCCAGGGCGTCGGCTACTCGGTTGCCGGACTTGGTGTGGATGAGGCCGGGGCGGCGGACCTTGCCGGCTACGTGGATGACGAGGGTTGCTTGTGGGGTTGGTGGTTTGGCTGTTGTTGGGGCTGCGACTGGGGTGCCGGTGGTGAGGGCGCTGGGGGTTTCGGTTGTGCGTTCGGGGATTGGTTGGGGGCGGGAGCGGAGGACGGTGCAGCCGGCCCAGGTCAGGCCTGCGGCGAGGACGAGGGCGATCACGATGAGGTGGCGTGGGGCCACGGTCCAGCGGGTGCTGCCGCGTAGGCGTTCGGGCAGCACGGTGTCAGGGATCCATCCGCCTCGCACTTGGTCCTCCCGTTCGTCGGCCGGTCTCGGGGCGGAGGCGGCGCGCAACCGGTCCAGGGCAGCCTGGCGGTCGGCCGGATCCGGCGCGGGAGAGCGGCGTGGTGGCTTCACACAAGGAAGGTACGAGCGAAACCGCGGGTGGGCGGGGGGAGATTTTTGCCTGTGGAGAAGGTTGGGGTCGGCTTTATGCGGCCGGGGAGGTTGTGGGGGTGGTGAGCGCGCGCGGGGTGATGAGGCGGCGCCGACCGGTGAGTCGACGCGGGGTGGTGAGCGGGCGCGGGGATGGTGAGCGGGGCGGGTGGGTCCGAGGAAACGGCGGTCGGCAGGGTCTGCGTCAAAGCGGCCGGAGAGGTCGTGAGGGGTTGAGGTCGCTGCGGCCGGAAGAGAAGAAGATGTGGGCCGCGGTGCGATAGGCGGGGCGGACGCTGGGGGCGCCGGGGTGGTGAGCGGGCGCGGGATGGTGACCGGGCGCGGGATGGTGGGGGCGCCGGAGGTGGGGGCGCGGGCGGGTCCGAGGAAACGGCGGTCGGCAGGGTCGGCGTCGATGCGGCCGGGAAGGCTGTGGGGGCTGAGGTCGCTGCGGCCGGAAGAGAGGTAAGTGAGAGGGTGCTCAGTTTGGTGGGCGGGTGCGATAGGCGAGGTGGGGCGGCGCTGGGTGCCCAGGCGCGCTGGGGTGGCGCGGGGCGATGAGCGGGCGCCGGCGGTGAGCGGGCGCGGGGTGACCGAGAAAGCGGCGGTCGGCAGGGTCGGCGTCGATGCGGCCGGGAAGGCTGTTGGGGCTGAGATCGCTGCGGCCGGACGAGAAGAAGAAAGTGGGCCGCGGCGCGATAGGTGGGGCGGACCCTGGGGACGCTGGAGGCGCCGGGGTGGTGAGCGGGCGCGGGGTGGTGGGGGCGCGAGAGGTGGGGGCGCGGGTGGGTCCGAGGAGACGGCGGTTGGCAGGGCCGGCGTCGATGCGGCCGGGAAGGCTCTGTGGGGGCTAAGGCCGCTGCGGCCGGAAGAGATTGAGTGAGAGCGAGTGGTCAGTAGGTGGGCTGGCGGTTACTGCGGGGCTACTACTACCGCGAGCATGCCGGGGCCTACGTGGGCTCCTATTACGGCGCCTACTTCTCGGAGGACGATTTCCTCGGCTTGGGGTAGGCGGGTGGCTAGGCCGTCGGCGAGGGTGTGGGCTTTGTCCAGGTTGGCCAGGTGGTGGACTGCCAGTTGGACTGGGCCGGTGCCGGCTCGTTGGACGGCTATGTCGGCCAGGCGGGCTATGGCTCGGGAGGAGGTTCGGACCTTCTCGAGGGGGACTATGCGGCCGCCGCTGATGGTTAGGAGGGGTTTTACGGCTAGGGCCGTTCCCAGCAAGGCTTGGGCTGGGCCGATTCGGCCGCCTCGGCGGAGGTATTCGAGGGTGTCTACGTAGAAGTACGACGAGATCGCCGACATGCGGGCTCGGGCGGCGGCTTCGACCTCTTGCTGGGTGGCGCCGCTGGCGGCTGCGGCGGCGGCTGCCAGGGCGGGGAAGCCTAGGCCCATGCCTAGGGAGCGGGAGTCGATGACTCGGACCGGGATCGGGGATTCCTTGGCGCCGATCATCGCGGCCTCGACGGTGCCGGACATGTCGCCGGAGAGGTGGATCGAGACGATGGACTCGGCGCCGGCGGCCGCGCACTCGGCGTACGTGTCGGCGAAGGACTGCGGTGACGGGCGGCTGGTGGAGACGGGGGTGAAGGTCTTCAGAGCCTCCGCGACGGCGTCGGCGCTCGTGCCGCCGTCGTCGTACGAGACGCCGCCGATCACCACCTGCAGCGGTACGACGGTCAGCGGGTGGCGGAGCACCTCGTGCGCAGACAGGCCCGCCGTGGAGTCGGTGACGACGTGCACGCGGGCTGACATGCAGCGAGGTTACCGGACAGTTTTCGTCGGTGCCTGGTGCGAGAGTGGGGAGAATGAGGGAAACCACAGCGGAGATCACGGAGTTGCAGGAGCTGCTGGACGCCGCGTACGGGCGTTCGACCGAGCACCTGCGCAACATCGTCACCGACGAGCGGAACCTGACCGCCGAGGAGCTGACCCAGGCGCTGACCGGCATGTGCACGCTCAACCTGGCCACCGTGACGGCCAAGGGCGAGCCACGGATCAGCGCGGTCGACGGACACTTCCTGCACGCGCGCTGGGTGTTCACGACGGCGCACTCGGCGGCGAAGGCCAGACACCTCACCAAGAGGCCGGCCGCGAGTCTCTCGTACGTCGACGGCGAGCGGATCGGGGTGTTCAGCCACGGTCAGGTCGAGTTCCTGACGGCCGGCCACAGCGACTTCGACGAGATCGAGCAACACCTCACAAACCACTACGGCAGCTCACCGTCGAGCTGGGCCGACGACATCGCCTACTGCCGCCTCCAGCCGCACTGGATGGTCGGCTACGCCTTCGACAAGTCCAAGCTGACCAAGGACCAGCCGACGAAGGACTAGCGAGGTGGCTGCCGACCCCTCCGCCGACTGCCACCCCGCTGCGAACTGACTCCCCCTGGTTGTCAGTTCAGTGCCCCACTGATTCCCCCGCAGTTCCCCGCAAACAAAGCCCCCCGGGGAGCTCCAGCGGCCGACCCCACCGATGAGTGACCAAACCCATCGGCTGTCCCGTGTCGGCCGGGCCCGCACTCGTCCCCTGTGTCGTGTGCATGGCCTCTGCTGGAGCCCCACCCCGGGTCCGGTGCCCTGACGGCGCACGGCACCCGGTACTACGTAGGACAGACCCGCACGTCGCAGCACTCCGGAGCTTCACGACAGCTGAACGGCGCCCCCACCGATCACTGCCTGACCTGCTCCGTGTCGCCTCCACCCGTCCCGTGGTCTCCCTGAGCCGGTCGGTGGTCCGCGGTTGCCTCGTCACGGTCCACCTCCTGCCTCGGACACCCGGTCCGGCCGTCGATCTCTGTCTGTGTGGAACCTGCCCTACACCGAATATCTTGGTCGGGACAGGCCCCCGCGACGAGGCAGAAGAACCGGCAGTTCCCCGGCAGTTCCCCGGCAGCTTCGCGGCAGCGACGTTTACGAAAGTGCCCGCAGTACGTCGTCCGCCAGCCGTCGTACGGACTCCGCCGGGTTCGGCTCAGGCCAGCCCGGCGCCTGCGAGGCGCTCGAGCACGACTCCTGCAGCACCGCCCAGGCGGTCGGCAGCATCGGCGGGTCCATCGTCCGCTGCCACGCGAGCAGCTGCCCGCAGAGCAGGTCGGCCGCGGCAGACTGCCCAGCTGCATGCAGTACGGCGACAGCCTCCGGCAAGACGTCCAGCAGGTACACGACGCGTCCCTCGACCTGCAGCCGGCTGACCGCGTCGCGGATCGCGATACGAGCCGCCGCAAGGTCACCCGTACGCCGGGCCAACCGGCTCCGGTAGAGCATCACCAGATAGTCGAAGTACCCCCGGTGCCCGCGGATGTCCGCGTCGGCCTCGTCCAGCAGGGCCTGCGCCTCGTCGAAGCGCCCCTCCGCGAACTCGACCATCGCCAAGCACCCGGCGATCTTCGTCCGCTCCGGGTCATCGGAGGCCTGGCTGTCGCGGGCCAACTCCGCCCACCGCCGCGCCTCGACGAGGTCACCCAGCTCGAGCGAGACCCGGCTGAGCGCCATGTACGCGATCTCGTCCGGGTAGACCCCCGGGTTCACCAGGGCGGCCTCCCAGGCCAGCAGCAACTCCTTGGCCTCCGGCAGCCGACCCCACCGACCCAGCGCCAGCCCACAGATCGCCTGGACTGTGGCGGACCGCTGGACGTTCCCGTGCGCCCGCGCGTCAGCCACCAGCGTCGGGATCTCCGCCAGGCTCGCCGTGTCCAGCAGCAGCGACCCGGACGACACCCAGCCGCCGCGAGCCACCAGACCCATCTCCGACTCCGGTGCGATCAGCGTGCGCGCTTCGCCGTACAACCGCCGAGCAGCCCGTACGTCGCCAGTAAGGCTCGACAGCCGCCCGCCGATGGCCAGCAGCATCCCGCTGACCTCCTTGTCGACCACGTTCTCGGCGCACGCCACGGCCCAGCGGATCCCGCTCTGCGCCACGCTCGCCTGGTACTGCCAGGCGATCCGGAAGCCCAGCACGATCTGCGCGGCGGTGTCCCACTGGCCCAGCTCGGCGGCCCGCTCCAGCGCCACCTCGAACGTCGCCGAGTTCGCGTTGGCCGCCCGGTACCGCCGGTCGCGGTCGGGACTCGACCAGGCGCCCTCCAGCCCCTTCACGTACTCCGCGCACCACGCCACGGCCCGGTCGCGGAACTCGGTCAGGTCGGTGCCCTGCGACGTCAGTCCGGCGTACGCGTGCTCGCGGATCGTCTCCAGCATCTTGTACCGCGCGCCGTACAGCTGCTCGAACTCCAGCACCGGCTGCAGCAGCGACTTGTCCACCAGCTCGGCCAGCAGCATCGGTACGTCGAGCGGGTCGATCGGCAGCCCGGTGCAGACCCCGACCACCGCGTCGAGCGTGAACGGCGACCCCAGCATCGACGCCCGGTACAGCAGCTGCCGCGCGGCGTCGGACAGCGCGTCGACGCTCCAGGCGATCGTGTCGGCCAGCGTCCGCTGGTGCGGCGCACCGAAACGGCGCGGCCCGGACAGCAGCCGGAAGCGGTCGTCCAGCGCGGTCAGGATCGTCTCCACCGACAGCGACCCGGCCCGCGCCGCGGCCAGCTCCAGCGCGAGCGGCAGCCCGTCCAGCCGCTGGCAGAGCCGCGCGACCGTGGCCGCGTTCTCCGGCGTCAGCGAGAAGTCCGGCCGGACCCGCGCGGCCCGTCGTACGAACATCTCGACCGCGGGACTCGCGGCGATCTCCGCGAAGTCCCGGTCGTTCCGGGGCACGCCGAGCACCTCGACCCGGCGGACCACCTCGTCCGGCAGCCCGAGCGGGATCCGCGAGGTCACCAGTACGCCGACGCCCGGGAAGCTGCGGACCATCCGGTTCGCCACCGTGGCGACTCCGTCGAGCACGTGCTCGGCGTTGTCCTCCACGATCACCAGGTCGCCCGGCTGCCGGCCGGACAGCACGTCATCCAGGTCGGAGGTGCCGGGCGCCGTACCAAAAGCATCCAGAATCGCCGACGGTACGGCGGCATCGCGCTGGACCGTCGTCAGGTCCACGACCACGACAGTGGTGTCCGCACCGGAGAACCGATCGGCAGCAGCCAGCGCCAGCTCGGTCTTCCCGACCCCACCAGGGCCGACCAGCGTGACCAGACGGTTCTGCCGCAGCAGGTCGGCCAGCTCGGCCAGCTCCTTGTCCCGCCCGACCAGCCCGTCCGGAATCGGCCTGGTCCCCCGCCAGCGCATGCCGGTCGGCGCCGGAGCACCCACGGCGATCACCGGCCGAACAGTCCCGTGCCCAGCCGCCGCGAGGAAGCCCTCGGCGTCCTGGAGCCCCAGCGCCGAAGCCAGCAGCCGCACCGAGTCCTTGCGAGGCCGAGCCACCCGGCCCGCCTCCAGCTCGCGGATCGTGCGCACACTCAGGCCTGCCGCCTCGGCCAGCTCCTCCTGGGAGAACCCCGCCCTGACCCTCAAGTCGAGCAGGAGATCGGCGAAACCGCTCCGGCCATCCGCGTCCGCCAAAGCCCGTCACCCCTTCTGAGCCTCACACCGCCACAGCACAAGATACGTGACCGGAGCGGGGTGGGCGGTCACGTCCGCGGCGGCGCCACCGGACAGACCGATTACCAGGGGAATTGCTGCCCGAACAGGAATGCCCGATCAGGCACTGATCCGGACGTCGTCGGCATTCTTTTCGGCGTACAGGGAAAGGACCTCGGTCCAGTCCGAGAGCCGGGCCGCGGTGACGGTGCGGCCGTGGTCGGCGTTGAGCAGGCTGCCGGCGCAGATGTTCCTGGTCGCGCGCACGAGGAGCTCGGAACCGAGGCCGAGCAAGGAGTCAAGGGCTGCCATGCGGATATTCAAGCGAAGACGTGTTTCGCCGAGGTAACACGTCCGGCAACATCGCGATACGTCAGCAAAAACCCGCCACAAAACAATGGTGGTCAGTAATTCACGAGGGCAGCCAGGAAAGCCGCACCTGACGTGAAGGATTGTCCACGTTCGTGTCCACCAGGCAGATCGACTGCCAGGTCCCGAGCATCATCCGCCCGCCCAGCACCGGGATCGACGCGTACGGCGGGATCAACGCCGGCAGCACGTGATCCCGGCCGTGCCCTGGCGTGCCGTGCCGGTGCTGCCACTGGAAGTCCCGCGGCAGCAGGTCTTCCAAAAGCGCCAGGAGATCGGTGTCGCTCCCGGCACCGGTCTCCAGGATCGCCACCCCCGCCGTCGCGTGCGGGACGAACACGTGCAGCAGTCCGTCGCCCTGGGCCTGGTGGGCCTCGGCGGCGACAAACTGCTCACACCGGCTGGTGAGGTCGAAGACGACCTCACCAGTACCGGTCCGTACGTCGATCAGCTCGGAACGCATGCCCGCCAGAGTGTCAGGCCGGGACGATGTTGACCAGCTTCGGCGCGCGCACGATCACCTTGCGCACCCCGCGGCCGTCCAGCGCCTTCTGCACCGCTTCGGAGTCCAGGGCCAGCTTCTCCAGGTCGGCGTCACTGATGTCCGGGGCGACCTCCAGCCGCTCCTTCACCTTGCCCGCGATCTGTACGACGCAGGTGACGGAGTCCTCGACCAGCAGCGCCGGGTCGACCGTCGGCCAGCCGGCCTTGGCGACCGTCGGCTGGTGACCCAGGTTCTCCCACATGTCCTCGGCCGTGTACGGCGCGACCAGGCTGAGCAGGATCGCCACCGTCTCGGCCGCCTCGCGGACCGCCGGGTCGGCGGCACCCGGGCCGGAGTCGATCGCCTTGCGGGTGGCGTTCACCAGCTCCATCACCCGGGCGACCATCACGTTGAACCGGTACGAGTCGATCAGCTCGCTCGCGTCGGCCACCGTCTTGTGGGTGATCTTCCGCAGCGCCAGATCACCGGTGGACGGGTCGGCCCCGACCGGAGCCTCCACCGAGCCGCTCAGCCGCCAGGCGCGCTGCAGGAAGCGCAGCGAACCGCCCGGGGACAGGTCGGCCCAGTCGATGTCGTCGTCCGGCGGACCGGCGAAGACCATCGTCAGCCGGATCGCGTCGACGCCGAACTCGTCCAGCTGGTCACCCAGGTTGACCCCGTTGCCCAGCGACTTGCTCATCGCCTTGCCCTCGTTGATCACCTGGCCCTGGTTCAGCAGCCGGGTGAAGGGCTCGGTGGCGTCCAGCAGGCCCATGTCGTGCAGCGCCTTGGTGAAGAAGCGCGCGTACAGCAGGTGCAGTACGGCGTGCTCCTTGCCACCGACGTACTGGTATGTCGGCATCCACCGGTTGACCGCGTCCTTGTCGAACGCGCCCTCGGTGTAGCCCGGCGAGCAGTAGCGCAGGAAGTACCACGACGAGTCGACGAACGTGTCCATCGTGTCGGTGTCCCGCTCGGCGGCACCGCCGCACTTCGGGCAGGCCACCTCGACCCACTCGCGGACCGAGGCCAGCGGCGAGACGCCCTTGGGCTTGAGCGCCGCACCGCGCAGATCCGGCAGCTCGACCGGCAGCTGGTTCTCGGGCACCGGGACCTCACCGCACGAAGGGCAGTGGATGATCGGGATCGGCGCACCCCAGTAGCGCTGACGGCTCAGCAGCCAGTCGCGCAGCCGGTAGTTGATCGTGCGCTCGCCCAGCTCCTTGTCCTGCAGCCAGTCGATGATCTTCGACTTCGCCTCGCCGATCGGCAGCCCGTCCAGGCTGATCTCGGCGTTGCTGCTGTTGATCGCCGGGCCGTCACCGGTGTACGCCTTGCCGTCGAAGCCCTCGTCCGGCTGCACGGTGCGCACGATCGGCAGGCCGAACTTCTCGGCGAACTCCCAGTCGCGGCTGTCCTGACCGGGCACGGCCATGATCGCGCCGGTGCCGTAGTCGGCCAGCACGTAGTCGGCCGCCCAGATCTGGATCCGCTCGCCGGTGACCGGGTTGATCGCGTACGAGCCCAGGAAGACACCGGTCTTCTCGCGCTCGGTGCTCAGCCGCTCGATCTCGGTGGAGGCCTTGACCGCCTTCAGGTACTCGTCGAAGGCCGGCCGCTGGTCCGGCGTCACCAGCTCCTCGGCCAGCTTGGCGTCCGGCGCGACGACCATGAAGGTAGCGCCGAACAGCGTGTCGGGGCGAGTGGTGAAGACCTTGATCGGCTCGTCGCGGCCCTCGACCTGGAACGAGGCGAAGGCGCCCTCGGACCGGCCGATCCAGTTCCGCTGCATCAGCAGGATCTCTTCGGGCCACTGCAGCTGGTCCATGTCGTCCAGCAGGCGCTGCGCGTACTCGGTGGTCTTGAAGTACCACTGGGTCAGCTCACGCTTGGTGACCTCGTGGCCGCACCGCTCGCACCGGCCCTGGACGACCTGCTCGTTGGCCAGCACGGTCTGGTCGTGCGGACACCAGTTGACGAACGACGCCTTGCGGTAGGCCAGTCCACGCTCGAAGAACTGCAGGAACAGCCACTGCGTCCACTTGTAGTACTCCGGGTCGGACGTGTGCAGCCGGCGCGACCAGTCGAAGCTCAGCGCGTAGCGCCGGATCGACTCGGCCTGGGTCTCGATGTTGGCGTAGGTGTACGTCGCCGGGTGCTCGTCGCGCTTGATCGCCGCGTTCTCGGCGGGCAGCCCGAAGGAGTCCCAGCCGATCGGGTTCATCACGTCGTAGCCCTGCTGGAACCAGTACCGGGCCAGGACGTCGTGCAGCGCGAAGACCTCGCCGTGGCCCATGTGCAGGTCGCCCGACGGGTAGGAGAACATCGTCAGCGCGTAGCGCCGCTCGGCCGAGCCGTCGTCCTTGGCCTTGAACGGGTCGAGCTTCTCCCAGACCGGCCGCCACTTGTCCTGCATGGCGTTGAAGTCGTAGCCGCCCCGGTCGATCGGAGTGTCTTCCACCTGCTCGCTCACGGTCCTACTCCCGCATTCTTCTGTGATGGTTGAGCCCAAATGTGCCAGAAAGGCATCCCAGACATGAAAAAGCCCCTCACACAGGAGGGGACGCCGTACTGACCTGGATCTGCCAGTACGGCTAACTAAGGAGCAGGCTCACTCGCATACACCCATACTACCGCCCTGCGTCGAGTCCTTTCAGCAGGGCGTCGAGCGCGTACGTGAAACGCGTGTCCGCATCGCGGGCCGGTACGGCGGCTGCCGCCTTGGCCAGCAGCGGGAACTCCCCGGCGTCGATCGCCACCAGGTGGTCGACCGGGTCGCCCTCCGACGCCGTCACGACCTGGCCGACGACGAAGCCGCTCACGGCGTACAGGACGTCCAGCGCGTCGGCCGGCTCGAGTCCTGCGACTGCTAGTCCCTGCAGGGCCGCTTCCATCACCTGCAGGTTCTGGGCGGTGACAGCCGGGCGGGAGGCGATCAGCGGAACCAGGTTCGGGTGGGCCAGCAGAGCCGACCGCAGGCCCACTGCGTAACCGCGGAGTCCCTCCTGCCACGAGGACTCGAACTGCGGCGCAGTCACGCCGGCGACCAGTTGCTCGACCAGACCGTCCAGCAAGGCGTCCTTGCTCGGCAGGTGGTGGTAGAGCGTCATCGCCTCGACGCCCAGCTCAGCACCGAGCCGACGCATCGACAACGCCTTCAGCCCCTCGCGGTCGGCCAGTACGACGGCAGCGCGCAGCACCGCCTCGCGGGTGAGTCCGGCGCTCTGCCCCTGCGTACGGCGTCCTGGCACGAGAATCTCCTCGACTTGATCATTCTTACGCCGTAAGTTTACCGTAGAGCTGAAACTTACGCCGTAAGAATGAGGAGGATCGAGCATGTCCCCGAAGAAGGCCCTCGTCGCCGGGCTGGTGCTGACCGTGCTGGCGACAGCCGCACCGCTGGTCGACCTGGCGACGGTCGACAGCATCGGCGACCACGTGCGCAGCGCGTACCCGGACTGGTCGGCCGCCGACGTCAGCAAGGACCGGACCGCGATCACGGCCTACCTGGTCGCCGTCGGAGTGCTTGGACTCGTCGGCTGGCTGACGACTCTGGCGGGAGTGAGCCGCGGCAAGCGCTGGACCCGCTGGGTCGGTACGACGCTCTTCGCGGTCGGCGCCACCGTCGCACTCATCGACGCGAGCATCGGCGGAGAGGCGTACGAGACGATCGTCCCCCTGTTCCACGGGACCCTCGGCCTGCTCCCAGCACTCGCCGGCCTGGTCGCCGTGGTCGCCCTGTGGCGCACTCGTACCAGTGACTGAGCCGATAGGTTACGCGGATGGATCCGCTCACCTTTGACTACCGAGACCTGCACGCACGCACAGATCGAGGGGTCTTCGAGCTGTTCGACCTCAGCCGGTCCGGCGAGACCTTCCGGGTGCCGCTGGAGTGGCTCGGGGTGCTGGTGCACTTCAAGAAGCCGGGCAAGCCCGGGCAGCTGTTCGTCGGTGTCGTGCGGGACAGTGCGTCACCGCTCTACGGGACGGACCGGCTCGACTTCCGGTTCGCCGGGACCCATCTGGAGGTGGACGAGGCCGACGAGGCGTCGTTCCGTGCGTACTTCAGCCAGGTGGCCGCGCTGGCCGGCCGACGGGTCAACTGACGAACGTAGTACCGCCCGTACGGCGGTAGGCGGTCGGTGTGCTGCCGTAGTGGCGGCGGAAGGCCGTCGAGAAGGGACGGACGTCGGAGTAGCCGGCTGCGTGGGCCACCTGGGTCACGGTGTTCGACGGGTCGAGCAGGAGTTGAGCAGCGAGCTCCAGCCGGAGGCGGCGCAGTGTGGACATCAGGGAGTCGCCTGTGACCGAGCGGAAGAGCCGCTCGGTGTGCCGCTCGGACAGGTGGACCGCGGCCGCCACCTCCCGCACGGTGATCGGCCGGGCCAGGTTGTCGAGCAGCAGACGCTGCATGGCGTCCACCACGACCCGGTCGCGGGACTGCGAGCGACCGACTGGTTCGACGGCCAGGTCCTCCTCCAGTGCGAAGGCCCGAGCGGTGTCGACCACCAGAGCAGAGCCGAGAGCAGCCAGAGAAGCCTGGTAGCCGGATCGGGGAACAGCAGCTTCTGCAGCAAGGGCAGAGACCGTAGCCGTCAGGCCTCCAACGGCTTCGGAGACAACAGGTCCGTCCGACCGAGTGAGGCCGGACCACCAACCTGCACCGGAGACACTGGAGACCGGGCGGAACGTGAAGCCCCAGAAGGCGATGCCCAGCGGCTCCGATCGACTGGACTCGATCTCGTGGGTGTCGCCGGGCCGGGCGAGGAAGAGGGTGCCGGGCGCCACGGCGTACTCCGAATCCCTCACGTTGAAGCGGCCCTCGCCCGAGTAGGCCAGGCAGACCTCGTGGAACGAGTGGCTGTGCCAGTAGTTGCGCCAGTACTCCGGCCGGTAGTGCCCCCAGCTCACGAAGTCCGCGCGAAACCCGTCGACCTCGCAGGACTCCAGTAGCCCTGCGAGGTCGACGAAACGATCAGCCGCCGCAACGGACGACAAGCTCAAACGGTGCTCCTGCCGGTCGGGTCGACCCCACGCAGCATCATGCCCTGACCGAGCGAGTGGTCGTGGGTCTTCACCGACGGCGGGTCGCCCGCGTCGCGGTACTGCACGAGCCACGTCGTCCGCGCCTCGTCGCTCACGTTCACGCCCGAGCCGTGCACGGTCAGGTAGGTGAAGAACAGCACGTCCCCCGCCTCGGCCGGCTGCGGGACAGCGGACTCGAACGGTACGTCGGGCAGGTGGAACGACCCCTCCGGGTCGTGCTCGCGCGGCCCTTCGAGGTGGCTGCCCGGGATCACCCGCACACAACCCTTGGATTCCGGCGCGTCGTCGAAGTGGAAGATCGCCGCACCGACCCGGTGGTAGGTGTGCGGGAAGAACGGGTAGTCCTGGTGCAGCGGGAACGGCGACCCGTTCTCCGGCGGCTTCACGAACAGCTTCGTGTGGTGCAGCTGGACGTTGTCCACGCCCATCACCGCGGCGGCCACGTCGGTGAACCGCGGGTCCACCAGCAGTCGCGAGTACGCCGCGTCGTAGAACTGCGCGTCGTGCAGGTGCTGCAGCCGGGTGGCGCCGTCGGACAGGCCCATCGCCGACTTCCAGGTCGGGTCGTCGCTCCGGTTCAGCTGCGCCAGCAGGGCGTGGCTGCGTTCCCGGTACGACGCGGCCTCCTCCTTGCTGAGCAGGCCTTTCACCAGTACGAAGCCCTGCGTCGCGTACTGCTGAGCCAGCGCCGAAAGATCAGTGGTCACAGTCATCTCGAAGTCCTCCTCGTCGGGGTACTTCGAGCCTAGGAACACCGGCGCCCGGACGGCAGGACCGCGCCGGACGCCGATGTTCGTGAAACGGACACAGCTACAGCCCGAGCTGCCCCAACCGCACGCTGATCCGCGGGTCGGTCGACACCACCGGCGCCGACGTCCGCACCCACGGGTCCCCGTCGAAGTACGTCTGGAAGATCTTCTCCGCCGTCCGCGTCGCCACCGCCTGGCTGGTCAGCGTCGGGTTCGGGCCGCCGAGGCCGTTGGCCAGCGCCGAGTTGTCGGCGATGAACAGCCGCTTCACCGCCCGGGCCTCGCCGCGCGCGTCGAGCACCGAGTTCTTCTCCGACTCCCCCATCCGCATCGACGACTGGACGTGCAGGATGAGCGGCGCCCAGTCGACCCGGTACACCTTCTTCGCGCCGGCGCCGCGCAGCAGCTCGGCCGCCTTGCGAGCCATGAACTCCCGGTTGCGCACCGTACGCCGGGTCCGCTTGCGCTGCTTGAAGGTGACCTTCGGGATCGGCCCGTTCTCGTCGGCCGGCAGCGCCGACAGCGTGACGCGGTTCTGCGCCTCGACGTCGTCGTCGGTGATCACCAGCACGGTCAGCAGGTGGTCGATGCCGCCGGCCATCAACTCTTTCAGTTCCGGGCCCATCACGCGCCCGGCCGGCCCGTCCCACGGCCCCGTCGCGCCGCGACCGTTCTTGTACTGGCCGCGGATCCCGCTGTCCGACAGCGTCCCGGAGAACGCGTTCAGCGCCGGCGGCAGCCCGACGTTCTCCAGCCCGCCGTACCCCGGGTAGTCGAGCCGCGCGCTGGACCCGACGCCCTTCGGGTTGCCGGTGTAGTCGTCGAACGAGCCGATCATCCAGTCGAAGAAGTGGTCGGTGTAGCCGCGGCCGACCCAGCCGTTCGGGTTCGGCAGGCCGCTGTTGAACCAGAGCCGCGGGTTCTCGGTGCAGCCGCCGGCCATCACGACGACGCGGGCGTCCTCGCGGTGCTCGTCACCGGACACGTTGTCCCGCCACGTCACGCCGGTCGCGGTCAGCTCGCCGTTGCGCTTCTCACTGTGCACCTTCGTCACGTACGCGTCGGCGATCAGCTCGACCGGCTTGCCGCCGCGCGCCCACACGTTCGCGGTCAGTGCCATCGGCACGTAACTGTTGTCGGTCGAGCGCTTCGCGAACTGGTTGCGCGGGGCACCGTTCGGCCGCATGCAGCCCTGGAAGCAGTAGCCGCAGAAGGTGCATCCGGTCGCCTGCGGGTAGTTCAGCAGGTTCTTGTCCGACGTCTTGCCGGCCGTCCCGCCGGGCTGCAGGATCGCGTTCTCCTGCGGCCGGTACGACGGCCGGTGCGTGGTCTTCGTGGTCTGCACCGGCAGCCCGAGCGTCTCGGCGCCCTTGAAGAACGTCTGCTCCTTGGTGCCCATCGCCGCGGTCATCACCGGCATCGTCGCCTCGACCCACTCGAAGTACGGCACCAGCTCCGAGTACGTGAACGGGAACCGGTGGTTCACGTCGTACTCGTTGCGGTCGGCACCGTCGTACCCCGTGAAGACGCCCGGGTACGCGCGCGGGTAGTTGCCGTAGAAGTGCTGAGTGGTCCCGCCGACGCCGGACAGCTGCCAGACGAACGAGTTCTGCGGCCACTCCCGGTACCAGGCCGGCTTGCTGCGGTCGGTCGGGCCGAGCCGGAAGTAGCCCGACAGCGGGTTGTTCGCGTCCTCCTCGAAGGTGCTCCACTCCTCCCGCGGCTTCGCGTGCCGCGGCCCGGCCTCCAGCAGCAGGACGTCGAGCCCCTTCGCGGCCAGCTCCTTGGCGACCACCGGGCCGCCACCGCCGGCCCCGATCACGATCACGTCGCGCATCAGTCGTGCACCTCTTTGCGTCCCTGGTAGTAGCCGATGAAGTCGTCCCAGCCCTCGACCGGCCCGTTCGGCTGGTAGCCCGCGAGGGTCCAGCCGACCGGACGCCCGCGGAGAGTCTTGGTGGTCTTGTCGAGTACGCCGTACTCGCTGTACGCGCCGAAGGTGGCGAACTCGATCAGCGCACCGCCGACGAACTTGAGCAGCCCCGACACCGACTCCTTCAGCGGCTCGGGGAAGTGCACGTCGAGCAGCGCGACGAGGTCGGAGTCGGTCTTCTCGATCAACGCGAACGCGGCCGCCTTCTCGGCGTACGTCAGCCGCGCGAACGGCGACAGGTGCACGCCGTTGACGGCGAGCGGATTCACCTGCGTGGCCATCAGGTTCAGCAGGCCGGCGATCGGGAACGACAGCGGGATCGCCTCGTCGCTCTGCAGGTACGACGCGAGCGCGCGGTCCAGCTGCCGCAGCTCGGGCGGGAGCAGCTCGAGCCCGGGCAGGGCGATGCCGCTGTCCGCGAGCCCGGTGACGAGCGCGGCCGAGATCGGCTGCGCGATCGCGTCGGGGAACGGGACGAAGTTGTCCAGGGCCTCGATCATGAAGTCGGTCGCGCCGGACTCCATCGCGCCCGGCGTACCGCTCGGGGTGCCCTGGGTGCGGGAGTAGGCGTCCGGGCCGGGCATCGCGAAGACGGTCAGGCCGTTCAGGGTGTCGCGGGCGAGCTCGGCCAGCACCGGCCGGATCAGGTCGACGGCGGGTGGCAGGAGCGGGTTACCGGTGGCGGCGTCGGCCGGGGCGAGGAGGCCGCGGGCCAGCAGGCCGCCTCCACCCAGCGCCGCACCGAGCACACCGATCCGGGCCAGGAAGGCCCGGCGGGACAACGGAGCTGCAGCAGGCATACGTGGTCCTTCGCGGTGGAACGGGGGCGATGCCGGCGTCCCACCGCAAAGGACCACCGGCGCTAGTGGTCTTACAACGACCAGCAGCGCCGGAGGTCATGCCTACTCGGTCGGTGCCTTCTCCGCGGGCTCGGCCGGTACGACGATCGGCCGCAGCCGCGACCACGCGACGAAGAGCAGCGCGAACACGATCATCGCCAGACCGCCCCACAGGTTGATGTTCAGGCCGTCGGCCTTGGCCACCTCGGCCGGGTCGGCGATGATGCCGAGGACCGTCAGCACCACTCCGTACACGCCGACCAGCAGCGCGATCACCACCCGGATGTCGAACGCTCCGGCCTTCTTCTTGTCTGCCATCTGCCGCTTCCTTTCCGGGTCAGCCGAAGACGATGTTCAGGACGACGACCATCGCCAGCGAGATCCCCGCCAGCAGGGTCGGCTTGCGGTACCAGCCGTGGTCGCCCTCCTGGGCCACCTCGGTCCGGTCCTCCTTCGGGGTCAGGGAGTACACGAGCCCCTTCAGTTCCTCGTCCGCCTTCGGCCTGGTGACCATGCTGACCACGACACTGATCAGGATGTCGACGACGAACGCCGCACCGGCCCCGACGAAGCTGGCGCCCTGACCCGGCAGGTTGATCACGCCGGTCTCGGACAGGATGAACACCAGTACGGCGGTCGACGTACCGCTGACCAGACCGACCCAGCCGGCCGTCGCCGTCATCCGCTTCCAGAACATACCGAGGATGAAGGTGGCGAACAGCGGCGCGTTGAAGAACGAGAACAACTGCTGCAGGTAGTCCATCAGGTTGCTGTAGCCCGACGCGATCGCCGCCGTACCGACCGCCACCAGCGTGCCGATCACGGTCACCCAGCGCCCGGTCCGCAGGTAGAAGTCGTCGCTGCGGTCCTTGATCACGTACCGCTCGAGCAGGTCGTACGTCATGACGGTGTTGAACGAGCTCAGGTTCGCCGCCATACCGGCCATGAACGACGCCAGCAGACCGGTGATCGCCAGGCCGAGCATGCCGTTCGGCAGCAGGTCACGCATCAGCAGCAGCAACGCGTCGTTGTAGGTGACCTCCGACCCGGTGCCGGCCTTGACCGCCTGCAGTTCCGGTACGGCGACCGCGGCGATGATGCCGGGGATGATCACGATGAACGGGATGAACATCTTCGGGAACGAGCCGATGATCGGCGTCCGCCGGGCCGCCGACATGTTCTTGCTCGCCATCGCCCGCTGGACCTCGACGAAGTTCGTCGTCCAGTAGCCGAACGACAGCACGAAGCCGAGGCCGAAGACCAGGCCGATCACCGACAACGTGCTGTTCGTGAACCCGCTCAGCTCGTTGCCCGGCCAGGCGCTCATCTGCTCGCCGCCTCCAGGTCCGGCCGAGACCTTGTCGACCAGTCCCTGCCAGCCGCCGACCTTGTGCAGGCCGACGATCGTCAGCGGCAGCAGCGCGGCGACGATCACGAAGAACTGCAGCACCTCGTTGTAGATCGCCGCCGACAGGCCGCCGAGCGTGATGTAGCTGAGAACGATGATGGCGGCAGCGACCGTCGAGACCCAGATCGGCCAGCCCAGCAGCACGTTGACGATGGTGGCGAGCAGGAACAGGTTCACGCCCGCGATCAGCACCTGCGCGACCGCGAAGCTGATCGCGTTCACCAGGTGGGCCGGTTTGCCGAACCGGCGCAGCATGAACTCCGGCACGCTGCGCACCTTGGAGCCGTAGTAGAACGGCATCATCACGACCCCCAGGAAGAGCATCGCGGGGATCGCGCCGATCCAGAAGTAGTGCACGGTCGGCATGCCGTACTGCGCGCCGTTGGCCGACATGCCCATGATCTCGATCGCGCCGAGGTTGGCCGAGATGAACGCCAGGCCGGTCACCCAGGCCGGCAGCGAGCGGCCGGACAGGAAGAAGTCGAGGCTGTTCGAGACCGCGCGTTTGGCGAGGTACCCGATGCCGAGCACGAAGACGAAGTACAACGCGATGATGATGTAGTCGATCGCCTGGGCGTCCAGCCTCAGGACCGATTCTTGCGCGAACATCCGGCCTCCGCATCGTCTCGTGACGCAAGGTGCTGTTACCGGTGAGGAACGTTACTCCTGCTTTCAACCACAGTCCCGCTGGGCCGCGCCCGGGCGTTTCTCCACCCCAAGATCCACCTCCGGCTGGTCCCGCGCGATGGTTCGCCGGGGATAACTTCGCGGTGATGGGACCGGCCGGCGTGCGACGATCGACCGGCGTCGGTCGGAGGTCGCCTCGGCGTCGTCGTCGGAGCTCGTCGGACGGGAGAACGTTGATCAGGAAGCAAGCCGGCCTGCTCGGCTGGAACGGCGTGCTCGCCCGGTTGCTGATCACCGCGGTGACGATCGGCGTCCTGGCCACCGCGCGACCGTCCGAGCCGTGGGCGTGGCCGGTGCTCGTCGTCGCGCTGCTCAGCTTCCTCGCCGGGACGTTCCTGATGCACCGGTACGAGGTGGTGGCGCTCGGGCTGCTGTCGTACGCCGCCCTCAGCGCCGCCGTCGTCACCGGGATGCCCGGCTCCAACGCGCTGATCCTCGTGCTGGTCCCGATCACGGACGTCGCCGTGATGACCTTCGCCCGCACGCCGCGGCTCCGCCGCAACCAGCCGATCATTGCCGTCGGCATCGGTTGCCTTCTCCTGTACGGCGTCTCGGCGCAGCTGTACGACCGCACCAGCAGCTGGTTCCTCAGCCAGCTCCTGTGGACCGCGGTCCTGATCCTCTTCGGCCTCAACCGCCGGTACGACGAACTCCGCGCCCAGCAGACCCGCAAGCTGCTCGACCAGACCGTCCTGGCCCAACGAGAACACTCCCGAGCCGCCGCGCTGGACGAACGCACCCGCATAGCCCGAGAACTCCACGACGTACTCGCGCATTCGCTGGGCGCCCTGTCCGTCCAACTAGAACTGGCCGAAGCCCTGTTGTCCGAGAAGGACGACCGACCAGCAGCCCTAGACAGAATCCGCCGCTCCCGCCGCCTGGCCGTCCAAGGTTTGACGGAGGCCCGCAACGCGGTCGCCACCTTGCGGCAGGACGACGTACCGGCTCTCCCCACGGCGTTGGAGACGATGACCGAACAGCATGCCAAGGACCACGCGACGACCGCGCACCTGACGGTCACCGGCACGGCTCGGCCGCTGGACTCAGGTGTTGTGGTCGCTCTGCTGGGTGCGAGCCGGGAGTCGCTCACCAACGCGGGTCGGCACGCGCCGGGAGAGCCGATCGAGGTCGAGCTCGAGTACTTGTCCACGGGCGTTCGGCTCGAGGTGCGTAATCAAGTGACTGACTCTGCAACAGGTAGTGGTTTTGGGGTGGCGGGGATGCGGGAGCGGTTGGCTTTGGTGGGTGGGGGGTTGTCGGCGGGGGTTGTTGACGGGGAGTGGGTTGTGGTGGCGGAGGTGGCGGATGAGTGACGTGGTTCGGGTGGTGGTTGCTGATGATCAGCAGGTGGTGCGGGAAGGGCTGGTGGCGCTGCTGGGGTTGATTGATGGGGTGGAGGTGGTGGGGGCCGCGGCTCATGGGGGTGAGGCTGTGGAGTTGGTGAGCAAGGGCGGCGTCGACGTGGTGTTGATGGATTTGAAGATGCCTGGGGTGGACGGGGTGCAGGCGACGGCGAGGCTGACGGCTGAGTATCCGGAGGTTGCGGTGCTGGTGCTGACGACGTACGCGGATGACACGTCGATTGCTCAGGCGTTGAAGGCCGGGGCTCGGGGGTATTTGACGAAGGACGCCGGCCGGGTGGAGATCGGGGCGGCGCTCAGGGCTACCGCGGCGGGGCAGTCGACGTTTGATGCGGAGGTTTCTCGGCGGTTGGTGGCTGGGCTTTCGCCGGGGCCGAACACTTCAGACGGATTGACGGCGCGGGAGACCGAGGTACTACGGCTGATCGCTCAGGGGTTGAGCAACCCTGAGATCGCGGCGTTGTTGTTCATCGGGGAGGCGACGGTGAAGACGCACATCAACAACACGTTCGCGAAGATCGGGGCACGGCATCGCGCCGAGGCTGTGCGGTACGCCTATCGCCACGGGATCGCCGAGGCCTGAGGCGAGGGCAGCAGGCCTAGACCGCAAGCTCCGCGACGACCGGCCGGTGGTCGCTGCCCGTCGGCTCCATCACCCACGCCTTGGTCGGTGTCACACCGCGCACCATGATGTGGTCGATCCGCGCCATCGGGAACTTCGCCGGCCAGGTGAACCCGAAGCCCTGCCCCGCAGCCCCCTGCGCCGAACGCAGGCCGGCGGTGATCGGCGCGAGGCTGCGGTCGTTCGCCGTACCGTTGAAGTCGCCCATCACGACCACCCCGGCGCGCTTCTCGGCCGCGATCTGCTGCGCGAGCTGCTTGATCGTCTCGTTGCGCTGGTTCGACGTGAAGCCGCTCGTGCCGACCCGCACCGACGCCAGGTGCGCGACGTAGAAGGCGACCTTGCCCTCCGGCGTACTGACCTCGGCGCGCAGCGCGCGGGTCCAGGAGAAGCCGACGTCGACGGCCTTGCCCTCCTCGACCGGGAACTTCGACCACAGCGCCACGGTCCCCCGCGACACCACGTGCGGGTACGCCGCGGCGAACTCCCGCTTGTAGATCTTCAGGTCCGCCGAGGTGATCTCCTCCAGCGCCATCACGTCCGCGTCGGCCTTCAGCAGTTCGGCCGCCGTGTGCTCCGGGTCCGGGTTGTCCGCACCCACGTTGTGCGACAGCACGCGCAGGTCGTGCGGCCCACCGGACCCGTTCGGGATCAGCAGGTGACCGAACATCAACCCCCACACGACAGCCGGCACCAGCAACGCGATCCCGGCCGTAGCGGACCGGCGGACCAGCGCGGCAACGGCGAGCACCGGTACGGCGATCCCGACCCACGGCAGGAACGTGTCGAGCAGGCTCCCCAGGTTTCCGACCGTGTTGGGCACGTAGCGGTGGAACATCAGCGGCAGCGCCGACAGGATCGCCAGCACCGCGATCACGATGCCGCGACGCCACTTCCCACCGTTGCGACGCTGCGCGCGCGAACCGCCGGAGCGGCGCTTACGGGCGGCGCTGCGTGGCGGGCGGCTGGCGAGTGCTGTCTGGCGGTCGGACATGACGTCGATTCTTACGGACTCCCGGTCCGTACCAAAGTCCGTGACACGTAAGGCCCGGGTAATTCATCCGATGGAAGGACACCCGGCGTACCACCCGACGCCGATCGGAGGACCGATCCCCCAAAAGGACCTGGCTGAGTCTACTATTCAGACCATGGGTGAGCAGACGTTCAAATGGACCGATCCCGAGCAGGTACTGGCCGAGACCGCGGCCCTCAGTGGACTGGAGTACATCCAGGGCATGAACGAGGGGCGCATCCCGCCGCCACCGATCGCGGTGCTGATGCAGTTCGGCCCGGTGAGCGTGGAGAAGGGAAGGGTCGCGTTCAGTTGCCAGCCGTCGCACGCGTCGTACAACCCGATCGGGATGGTGCACGGCGGCCTGGTCTGCACGTTGCTGGACACGGTGACCGGCTGCGCCGCGCACACCACCTTGCCGGCCGGCGTCGGCTACACCTCGGTCGAGATCAAGGTGAACTACCTGCGCCCGGTCCTGGCCGATACCGGTGAGCTGATCGGGACCGGCTGGGTGGTGAAGGGCGGCCGCTCGGTGATATTTGCCGAAGGCAACGTCAAGACCGCGGCCGGGGACCTGGTCGCGACCGCGACCAGCACGCTCCTGGTGCGGGCTCGGCCCGGCTCGGCCTGAGCGACGCGCCTGGGGGCTGGTGCGCGACCCCGGCAGCGCACACAATGCGGTTATGACGAAGACCGAGCCGCCACCCTCCTTCGTGGTGCGCAAGAGCCGGTGGGAGAGCACGGCCGGACTCCTGTACGTCGGCCTGGTGGTCTTCGGCCTGATGATCCTGCTGACCATCGCCTGCGTCGTCGTCGCGCTGGCCCGGAACGAACCTGTCCGCGAACCACTGGAGACCGTCTGGCTGTCGTTCGGCGGGATGCCACTGATCTTCGCGGTCGGGCTACCGGTGCTGCTCGGCGTCGGCTGGGTCACGACGGCGGAGTCCCGGCACGAGGCGGACGGCGAGGAGATCCTGCTCGCGATCGACAGCGAGGGCGTCTACCTCGGCGGTGACCAGCCGCAGAAGCTGCCGTGGGACCAGGTGCACGGCATCTGCCGGGTCGAGCGGCGCGAGGTGCACGGCGACGACGACGAGACCTGGTCGTCGTACCTGATCGTCCAGAAGGTTCCCGACACCGAGCTTCCGAAGCTGTCGAAGAACTGGGGCCCGTCGTGCGACTGGCCGGGCAGCCTGCTCACCAGGACGCTGCCGTTCGACGAGCTCGAGGCCGCCGTACGCCGGTACGCTCCGCACGTCGCGGTCAACGACCGCGGTCGCGTCCCGGACTGACGCCGGCCCACCGCCGCACATGCAGCAGGCCGGCGTACCGATGATCAGCTCTTCGCGCTGAGGTACTTCTCCAGGTCGTCCAGCGTGGCCTGCGCGCCGATCGGGCCGAGGCCGAGGAACCAGACCTCATCGTTGACCCGTTGCACCTTGCCCGACTTCACCCCGGACAGCGACTTCCACAGCGTCCCGTTGACGACGGTGTTCTCCGCGGTCGTCTCGGGCTTGCCGTAGCTGGAGTAGAAGATCCAGTCACCGTCGGCCTGACCGATGTTCTCCTGGGAGATCTCCAGCGCGAGCTCCTGGATGTCCTGCACCTTCGGCCGCGGCAGGCCGATGTCCTTCAGGATCACGCCGATGAACGACAGGTTGCCGTACAGCCGGATGTCGGCCGGCCGGAACCGGACCAGCGAGATCGTCGGCGAGCCCTCGACCTTGCTCTTCACCTCGTTGGCGCGCTTCTGGTAGTCGTTCAGCAACCCGGTCGCCTTGGCCTCCTCGCCGAGCGAGTCGGCGACGAGCAGGAAGTCCTCCTTCCACGGGAAGCCGGGCCGGATGCTCATCACGGTCGGCGCGATCGCGCTGAGCTTGGCGTACAGGTCGTTGGCCCGCAGCTTGCTGCCGAGGATCAGGTCGGGCTTCAGCTTCGCGATCGCCTCGAGGTTGAGCTCGCTGACGCCACCGACGGGCTGGATCCCCTGCGCCTTGTCGGCCAGGTAGCTCGGGACGCCGTTCTGGCCGGCGTTGGTGCCCATGCCGACCGGCGTGATGCCGAGGGCGAGCACGCCGTCGAGCTCGCCACTGTCGAGGACGACGACCCGCTCGGGCTTCTTCTCGAGCTTGGTCTCACCGAGCGCGTGCTTCACCGTCCGCGGGAAGACGCCGTCGGCGGCGTCCGAGCCGAGCTTCGCGGTCTCGGCGTCGGCGGTCGAGAACAACCGTCCGCCGGTCGCCACCTCGGTGTCGCCGACGCCGGTGTCGGCCGACTTGTCGTCGCTGCCGCAACCGGCCAGTGCCAGGCCGAGCACGGCCAATCCCGCGACAGCCGCGGTCCATCGGCTCCTCATGTCATGTCCCTTTCCTCGGGCGTTGAAACCGTAGCGGACATTACATGAGTTTGGTAAGGCAACCCTCATTTTGTTGCACATCCCACCCACCGGGACCACCCGTCACCGACCGGCTACAGACGCACTGCCTCACCAGGCGAGAGCTCGACCTCGACCGGCTCGGCCGTTGCACCCAAGGCGATCCGGAAACGACCTGCCTGGTCGGCACGGACCAGCGCCTCGGTGATCTGTCCGTCCTGCCAGGTGACGTCGAAGGACAGACCGCCGCGGGCTCGCAGCCCGTGGTACGAACCAGTGGGCCACTCGGCCGGCAGCGCAGGAAGCAGCCGTACAACGTCCGTGTGGCTCTGGATCAGCAGCTCGGCGATCGCGCCCGTCATCCCGAAGTTCGCGTCGATCTGGAAGATGTCGCCGTCGCGGTGCAGCAGGTTCCCGGCGACCAGGCGAGTGGTGTAGTCGCGGACGACGTCCACGGCCCTCTGCGGGTCGGACAGGCGGGCGTACAGGGCGATCAGCCAGGCGCTGGTCCAGCCACCGGCAGGGCGGCCCGACGTACGGAGCTCTAGCGACTTGCGGACGCCGCCGGCCCACTCCGGCGTACGGACCGGATCGATCTGGTTGCCCGGGTACAGCCCGTACAGGTGGGACTGGTGCCGGTGGTCGAACTCCGAGGGCGGCCAGTCGGTCGGCCACTCCAGCATTCGGCCGTCGTCGGTGAGGCCGATCGCGGGCAACCGGTCGACCGCCGTCGCGAAGCGCGCCGCGAGGCCGGACGACAGGCCGAGCACGGTCTCCGCCTCGGACAGGTTCGCGAACAGCTCGCGGATCAGCCACAGGTCGTACGTCGAGGTGAAGTCGACCGACGCCTTCTCCCCCGACGGCAGCAGGAAGTGGTGCTCCGGCGCCGTCGACGGGATGAACTGCAGCCGGCCGTCGCCGTCCTCGACGAGCATCGCCAGCACGAACTCGGCCGCGCCGGCCAGGATCGGGTACGCGCGGTCGCGCAGCCAGGCCTCGTCCGGGTGGAAGCGGTGGTGCTCCATCAGATGGGCCGACATCCACACGCCACAGGTCGCGGCCATCGCCCACACCGGGTCGTCGCCGCCGTCGCCGACCGGCCAGGTCGCGCGCCAGATGTCCGCGTTGTGGTGGGAGACCCAGCCGGGTGCGTCGTACAGGATGCGCGCGGTCTCGCGGCCGGACTCGGCCAGGCCCTCGAGCAGATCGGTCAACGGGTCGAAGCACTCGCGCAGACCGGTCACGTCGGCGAGCCAGTAGTTCATCTGGGTGTTGATGTTGTTGGTCCAGTCGCTGGCCCACATCGGGCGACGCTCGGCGTTCCAGATCCCTTGCAGGTTGGCCGCCTGGGTCCCTGGACGGGACGATGCCATCAGCAAGTACCGTCCGAAGGCGAAGACCAGTCCGGCCAGGTCCGGATCGTTGCCCCCGGCACCGACCGCGCGCACCCGCTCGTCGGTCGGCAGGTCGACTGCGGTCCCGAGCGTGAGCCCGGCTCGGTCGTACAAGGCGGTGTGGTCGTCCAGGTGCCGCTGCAGGAGCTTGTCCGGGGCAACCGCATCCACGATCCGGATGGCGTCCGGCAACGGCAGCTTGCGGCCCGGCGGCACCGACCAGCCCTGGAAGCTGCTCGCCGCGGACAGCACGAGCGTCACCGCGTCAGCCCCTTCGACGGTGATCCCGTCCGGCCCGGTGCCGAGCGTGCCGCCCTCGGCGAAGGCCCGCAGGACAACGCCGAACCCGATCCCCCGCCCGTCCTCGTACCGGATCGGGTCCGGGCTCTCCCGGTACTCGATGGTGAGGTCGGACGGCGCGCGCCCGGTGACCCCGATCGTCCGGCTGTCGATCACCGACGGCTCGACCGGGTGCACGCTGGTCAGCGCGGCCGACAGGTTCACCGACCCCGGTACGTCGGCTGTGACCGTCCAGACCAGCACCTGGTCGGGCGTCGACACGTAGCTCTCGCGCCGAAACCTGACTCCGTCTTGTGTGTAGTCGATCGCGGCGATCCCGGTCCGCAGGTCGAGGCTGCGCCGGTAGCCCTGGAAGTCATCCGCCGCCGGCAGCGTGATCATCAGGTCGCCGAGCGGCTGGTACGACTCGACCAGCGGGCCTTGCAGCGCCCGCGTCCGTTCCGTCGCCGCGAGCCGGTCGCCGTCCTCGAGCAGCAACCGCCGTACGTCGGCCAGCACCGCCGGCCCGTCCGGCACCTGCAGCGTGCGCGGCCCGTCGCCGGACCAGACGTCGTCCAGGTTCAGCGCGATCCGCTCGTCGGCCACCCGGCCGAACACCATCCCGCCGAGGTGCCCGTTGCCGATCGGCAACGCCTCGAACCAGTCCGGCGCGGGAGTACGGAACCACAGCTCGTGCGACATCGTGCAAGGTCCTTTCAGAGCCGGACAGGGGGCCGGACAGAGGGGTGGCCGCACCCGGGGAGCCAGAACTGCGGCTCCCCGGGTGCGGCCGGGTGAGGGGTTTCGGAAATGCTTACTTGCTGCCGGACTTGTACTTGTCGTAGGCCTGCTGGTTGACCTCCAGGAAGCGCGGCATCCCGGTGCTGTCCAGACCCTTCACGTACGTGTCCCAGTCGGAGTCGATGTTCTTCGACCCGGTGATGAACGCCAGCTGGTTCTGGGTCACGTAGTTGTTCAGGTTGGTCTGCAGCGTGGCCAGCTCACCACTCAGGCTCGGGTCCGGCCAGACGACGGCCTGCGGGTACACCTGCGCCCGGTCGCCGTGACCGTCGTACTGCTTCGTTGCCTGGAACAACCGTCGCTCGTAGCCCGCGCCGGTGTAGATGTCGGTCGGCGTGACCTGCGCGTTCCGGAACGCGAGCACGTTGTGGTACTGCGCGAGCGCGCCCCAGTTGATGTTCTTCGGCGCGTTCTGGACCGGCTTGTACAGCGGCTTGGTGTTGGCGTCGAGCCCGACCTCACCAGCGGCGGGCTTGCTCCAGCCGACGCCCTCGGGGCCGTTGTTGGTGATGATCTGGCCCTCGTCGGTGAAGATGTAGTCGAGCATCTTGATCGCGGCGACCTGCGCCTCCTTGCTGGCCTTGTTGGTCAGCATGAAGGTGTAGTTCAGCGTCGGCAGGTACTGCTCGCCGGAGAAGCTCTTGCCGTTCGGGCCGGTCAGCGGCGGGACCGCGTCGTACTGCTTGTCCCGGCCGTCCTTGGAGTCGGACTGCACGAAGATGTACGGGTGCAGCATCGACGCCGAGCCGATCCGGACCGCCTTCGGGTCGTTGCCCTGGGCCTGCAGCGCGGCCGCGTTCTGGGTGAACGCGCCCTGGTCGATCAGGCCCTCCTTGTACAGGGAGGCGATGAACTTCAGGCCGTCGCGCCACTCCGGCGTGGTCAGTGGGGTGACCACCTTGTCGCCGTTCAGCGTGATCAGGCCCTGGACGCCGTTGTTCGCGCCGACCGGCGGGTAGGCGTACGCGCCCATCAGGTACGAGATCAGGGTGCCGTCCTGGGTGTCCGCGGTCAGCGGGATCTCGTCGGCCTTGCCGTTGCCGTTCGGGTCCTGGGTCTTGAAGGCCTTCAGGACCGTGCGCAGCTCTTCGGGGGTCTTCGGCTGCTGCAGGCCGAGCTTCTTCAGCCAGGCGGAGTTCATCCACAGCTTGTTCGGGAAGCTGCAGTGGTAGCAGTCGGCCCACTGCGGCAGGGCGTAGATGTGCCCGTCGGGAGTGGTCGACTCCTCCTTGTAGGCCTTGTTCTCGTCCAGGAACTTCTGGATGTTCGGGGCGTTGTCCTTGATCAGCTGCTCGAGCGGAACCGCGACGCCCTGCTGACCGAGCTTGAGCACCTCGGCCTTGCTGAAGCCGTCGACCCACGGGATCAGGAAGAACAGGTCCGGGTAGTCGCCGCTGGCCAGCGAGATCTGCCGCTTCTCCTTGGCCGGGCCGGCGTCGAACGTCGTCGTCTGCCACTTGAACTGGAGCTTGAACTTCTCGCTCATGATCTTGGTCACCGAGTTGGTGTCCAGGTTCATGGTCTGGTCGGCCGGCGTGAACACGTCGATGACGGTCTTGCCGTCGGCCGTTGTCTCGTTGGCGACTCCGTCGGACTTGTCGGAGCTGCACGCAGCCAGGGTGGCGAGCAGGCCGGCCGCGACGAACGCGGTGACCGTGCGCACTGATGAGCGCATTGCGGTGGTTCCTTTCTGGATGGGCTTTTCAGCCCTTGACTGCGCCGACCATGACGCCCTTGGTGAAGTGGCGGGCGACGAAGGGATAGATGACCAGTACGGGCAGGCTCGAGATGACGATGAGCGCGTACTTCAAGACGTTGGCCAGCTGCTGCTGTTCGAGCTGCTGCGCCAGGTTGGTGGTAGTGGTCGACCCGGAGAGAGTGTTCAGGATCAGCACGTTGCGCAGCACGATCTGCAACGGGTAGAGGCCTGGGTCCTTCAGGTAGATCAGGGCGTCGAAGTAGCTGTTCCACTGGAAGATCGCGTACATCAAGGCGATGACCGCGATCACGGGCTTGGACAACGGGAGCACGATCGACCAGAGGAAGCGCAGGTCGCTGGCGCCGTCGATGGTGGCGGCTTCGTACAGCTCGTCGGGAATGGTCGAGCGGAAGAAGGTGCGCGCGATGATGACCTGCCAGACGCCGATCGCGCTCGGGATCACCATCGCCCAGCGGGTGTTCAGCATGCCGAGGTCCTGGACCACCAGGTACGTCGGGATCAGTCCGCCGGAGAACAGCATGGTGAAGATCAGCCCGCTCATGATCACGTTGCGGCCGAACAGCGACTTGCGCGACAACGGGTAGGCGATCGCGATCGTCAGCGTGACGCTGATCAGCGTGCCGCCGATCGCGTAGATGAAGGAGTTCAGGTAGCCCTTCATGATGAGCGGATCGCCGAAGGCCTCCTGGTAGGCCTTGATGCTCGGCTCGATCGGCCACAGCAGCACCCGCCCGGCACTCACCGCCGACGCGCTGCTGAACGAGTTGGCGACGATGTAGATCAGGGGCACCGCGACCACGAGCAGCGCGATCCAGAGCATGATCTTGACGCCGACCAGGAAGATCTTGTCGGTCCTGGTCTCCTCGATCGCGGTCCGCCGCGATGACACCGGGCGCCGTCCGGTCCGCCGGAAGCCTTGCAGAGTGACGCTCATGACCACAGTCCGTTCCCGGTGATCCGCTTGGCGACGAAGTTCACGACCACCAGCAGGACGAGGTTGACGACGGAGTTGAACAGCCCGATCGCGGTCGCCATCGAGAAGTCGGCGTTCAGCAGACCGGTCTTGTAGACGTAGGTGGCGATGATCTCGGCGTTCGACTGGTTCAGCGGGTTCTGCAGCAGGAACGCCTTCTCGAAGCCGATCGACATGATGTTGCCGACGCCGAGGATCAAGATGATCACCGCGGTCGGCATGATGCCGGGCAGGTCGACGTTGCGGATCCGCTGCAGCCGGCTGGCACCGTCGATCCGGGCCGACTCGTGCAGCGCCGGGTCGATGCCGGCCAGCGCGGCCAGGTAGATCACCGCGGAGTACCCGGTGGTCTGCCAGACGTCGGACCAGACGTAGATGTGCCGGAAGTAGTCCGGGTTGCCGAGGAAGTCGACCTTCGGGATGCCGAACAGCCCGATCGCGTCGTTCACGAAGCCCAGTTGCGGCGACAGCACGAGGATCGTCATCGAGACCACGACCACGGTGGAGATGAAGTACGGCGCGTAGGTGACCAGCTGCACCGTCTTCTTGAAGACGCCGACCCGGATCTCGTTCAGCGCGATCGCCAGGATGATCGGGATCGGGAAGCTCGCGAGCACGGTGTAGGCGGCCAGGTAGAACGTGTTCTTCACCAGGGTCCAGAACACCGGGTTCTGGAAGAACAGTTCGAAGTTCTTGAAGCCGACCCAGTCACTGCCCCACGGCCCCTTGATCGGGCTGTAGTCCTTGAACGCGATCACCGCGTTGGAGATCGGGACGTACTTGAAGATCACGAAGTAAGCGATCGGCAGCGCCATCAGCAGGTAGAGCTGCCAGTGCCGGCGGAAACTCCGGCCGGCCGCGGCCCGACGGGTCGGTCGGTGGCGAATACTTGCCACCGCCTGTTTGACCACCGGCGCCGGTGGCGCGGGGTTCACCTCGATCGTTCGACTCACTCCCGAATCCCTTTCCTGGTCCAGCACGTGCTGTGACGACTCGCGTACCGCTTGCAGCGGAACCGATATCCGATAGGATCTCGGAACTCTTCTCCGGGAGAATGACACAGAACGCGGCGTTGCGGAAGAGCCATTACACCGGTCGATATCCGATGTTGACCAAGGCGGCGAAACCCCTGCTTTGTAAGGTGTTCACGCAATTGCCCAGGGCACCGAAGGGTCCGGGAACGCCGAACAGACCCACTGGTGTCACCAGCGGGTCCGAGCACTACGGTGATCCGGCGCGGTGGCGTTCTGAGCGGTCGCCACCGGTCCGTACCAGTTTATTTCTTTTGTTAACTATGTCGCAGTCAACTGCCTACCGGCGACTATGTCAAGACTTTGACGTTCAGTCGACGAGGACGTCGGCGAGCTCGACCCGGCGGCGTTCGGTGGCCGACCGGACCGCGGCCTCGACCATCGCGAGCGACGGAACGTTGCTGCGCGCATCGGCCTGCGACGGCGTCCCGGTCCGGACGCACGCGACGAACTCGGCCAGCGAGCCGGCGGTCTGCTCGGGATCCTCGCCGACCGCGACCGGCCGCAGCGGGTCACCGGTCGAGGGAGCGTCGTCGCCGTCCCACACCGCCGTACCGTGCTCGCCACTCACGCGCCAGCGACTGTTCCAGGAGGTCTCCTGGCCCGGGGCGACCCAGCTGCCGTGGAAGACGAACCGCGTACCGCCGGGGAACTCGAAGATCGCGGTCGCCGCGGCGTCACCGGCGAACCAGCTCCAGCCGGGGTTGTACGACTCGCAGTACACGCTGACCGGATCGGCGCCGAGCAGGGCCCGGGCGGAGTCGAACTGGTGGATCGCCATGTCGACGAGCAACGGGTAGGGCATCTGCTCACGGAAGCCGCCGAAGTGCGGCGCCTTTGCGAACTCGCAGGACACGCTCGCGATCCGGCCGAGCTCGCCGGTCGCGTTCTTCAGCGCGGTGAACTGGTTGAGGTACCGGCGGGACTGGCTGATCATCAGCAACGTCCCGGTCTCCTCGGCGACGCCGGCGATGTACTGCGCGTCGGCGACGCTCGGCGCGATCGGCTTCTCGCAGAGCACGGGAAGGCCGGCCCGCAGCGCTTCCTCGTTGACCGCGTTGTGCGCCTCCGGCACGGTCACGTTGACGACGGCGTCCGCGCCGGTCAGGTCTTTGAGCTCGGTCAACGTCCGCGCGACCGGAACCAGCGCGGCCAGCTCGTCCTCACTCACGCGCTGCGCGAGGTCGAGATCGAGGTCGACCAGCCCGACCAGCTCGACGTCCGGCGAGCCGGCGATCGTGTGCAGCCAGGTGCGGCCCATCGAGCCCGCCCCGACCTGAAGAAGGCGCAACGGCGCGTCGGGCATGACGAACTCTCCTGACGTACTCCGGGAACGGGCGGCCGCCAGTATGTCAGGACTTGATCAGTCGCCCGCGAGCCGGGCGTGACTGTGGGCGTCGTGCCACCCGTCGGTGTGCAGCATCGAGCCGCGCAGGGTGCCCTCGAGCGGAAAGCCGGCCTTGGTGGCGACCCGGCAGGAGTCCACGTTGTGCACCGAGTGCTCGATCGACAGCCGGTGCAGCCCCAGCTTTGTGAAGGCCCACTCGGTGAGCGTTCCGACAGCTCGACCGGCCAGCCCGCGACCACGGGCCGCCGGGAGCACCCAGTAGGAGAGGTGCGCCTTCGCCTCGTACAGGTCGATTCCGCGCAGACCGATCTGCCCCACCGCCTGGCCGTCTCCGGACACGATCGCCCAGCTCGCGGCCTCCTCCGCGGCCCACCGCCCCGGCCACTGCGCGATCCACTGCAGCGCCTCGGCGTCGTCGTCGATCCGCAGGACGTGCCACCGCTGAGTCCCAGGATCACCGAAGGCCTCCCGAACCGCGGTGGCGTCCCCGTCCAACCAGGGCCGCATTCCCGGCAACTCGGGCTGCTCCAGGTCCCGCAGAGTCCCAGCCGCCAACGCAGGTTCACTCAGTCTCGGCACACTGCAAGTGTGTCAGGGCCGTGGCATGCCGGTGCGGCCGAGTTGATGCTCGATCTGCTCCAGGTTGAAGGCGCCCGTGTGCTGACCGGTCCACAGCTCGGCCATCACCATGTTGATCCGGAAGACCCGTTCCAGCGGCTCGATCGCGGCGAGCTCCTCGGGGGACAACGGGATCCCCAGCTCCGTCGCCTTCTGCTGGTACGCCGTGAGCAGCTCGGGTGAGCGGTGCACCCGCGCCATCACGAACTCCCAGCTCCGGTTGTCGACGTGCGCCAGGTCGAAGTCGATCACACCCAGCGGCCCGAAGTGCACGTTCCACTCGGCGAAGTCCCCGTGCACAATCGTCTGCGGCAGCTCCAGCAAGTTGTGCTCGGCAACAAGTTCGATGCCGCCGGCCATCGCCCGGTCGGCCCAGTCGGCGAGATCGGGACGCTGCAACCGCAGGCCCGCGACGCCCGGGGTCCAGTCCTGGAAGTTGCCCATCGCCACCAGGTCGCAGCCCTGGAAGAACCCCTCGCGCTGCGGAAGGTCGATCTCGAGGTCCCGCAGATCCGCGTGCAGCTGCGCCAGCACCGCGCCCCGCTCGGAACGCTGCTCCGGCGTCTCGTCACGCCGCGCCTCCCCCGGCACGAACCGTGTGGCGGCCCACAGCCGCTCGCCGTACTCGACCGGACCGGCGACCGTGCTCGGCACCTCCCAGCCCCGATCCGTGAGATGCGCGAGCACCTTCGCCTCGAACAGCAGGTCCAGCTTCGTGCGCAGCACGTGGTAGCGCCGGAGGACGACGCACTCCCCACCACCGGTCCACAGGAACCACACGCCGTTGCCGGGATCGCCCGGATCCGTGCGCTGGATCTCCTCGAGCTTCTCGACCGGCAGACCGAGCAGAGCAGCAACGTCGTACGGCGCGGAGGGCATCCGGCCATTATCCAGCTGCGGACCCGAGCCCGCACCGGGATAATCGGCGCCCATGGACCTGCGCGCGCTGGCGGTGACCGACGGCGTCGACGCCGTCCGAGCCGGCTTCACCCCGGAATTTGTTGCCCTCGACAACGACCAGCTGGTCGGCTGCACGGCGCTGCGCTGGTGGGACGAGTCCGACGGCACCCGCCTCTACCTGCTGCTCGGCTGGGTCGAACCAGTCTTCCGCGGCCGCGGCTACGGCCGCCAGATCCTCGCCTGGCAGGAAGCCCAAGCCCGCAAGCACCTCGCCGCGAACCCCACCGACGGCACCGCCCTGTACGGCGGCAACACCCGCGAGCACGACCCGTCGGTCGAGGCGCTCCTGCAGGCCGCCGGCTACCAGGTCGCCTTCACCCGGGTCCATCTGACGCTCGACCTCGACGGCGCTCCGCTCACCGATCTCCCACCCGGCCTCGAGCTCCGCGCCGCCGACGCCGACCACCACCGCGCCGTCTTCGAGGCCAACGCGGAGGTGTTCAACGATCGCAACCTCGGCTACGTCCAGGACACCTTCGAGGAGTTCGAGCGCGAGGCGGCCGACGACTTCCCCGACCACGAGCTGTGGACGCTCGCGTACGACGGCGACCAGCTGGCCGGCTGGGTGATCAGCGCCGAAGAGGAGGAAGGCATCGCCGACACTCCCTGGGTCGGCGTGCGCCCGGCGTACCGGCGTCAGGGCCTGGCGTCGGCGCTGCTGCGCACCAACCACGCCCAGCTCCTGGACCACGGCGTCACCACGAGCGGCATCTGGACGCTGGCTGAGAATCCGGCCGGGAGCGTCGCACTCTACGAGTCGCTCGGCTACCGCGAGGACCAGCGCCAGCCGCGCTACCGCAAGCCGGTCCAGCCGGTCCAGCCGGTCACCTGACCGTCACCGCTGGTCCGCGACGACGCACGCATCCCGCAACGAGTCCTGCCACGCCGTGTCCCCGAGCAGCGACAAGAAGGTCGTCGCCGCGAAACTGTCGCTCACCCCGTCGACGAAGGCCTTGCGTTCCCAGACCCCGGTGAGGAACTCACAACCCCCCGGCGGCGACGTAGACCGTCAACAACCCCGGCAGCACCTGCTGCTCAGCCTGCGTGACCGGCCTCGCTTCCGTGTACGCCGAGATCAGCTGCGCAGCTCGCTCGACGTCCAGCCGTCGTTCGTCGTCCAGACCCCACGACGACACCACCGAGCAGAGGTCGTACAGACGGTAGGAGTCCAGGCAGTCGTCGAAGTCGAGCAGCGCCAGCAGGTGTCCGTCGCGATCCACCAGGACGTTCGTCTCGGTGACGTCCGCGTGCACCAGCCCGGAAGGAATCTCCTTCTCACTCTCCAGAACCGAGCGCACCCACGAGGACACCTCGGCCAGTCCGCTGACGAGCTCCTCCAGCCCAGGAACGAGTTCCCGGCCGTGCCACCCCTGGACGGTCTCCAGAAACTCCTCGACCCTGCGCAGCGGATCGGCCCGTTCAGCGCGTCGTACCGGCAGCTGCAGGTCCCAGGTCAGGCGGTGCATCCGCGCGACCGCGCCGGCGATCTCGCATCCCAGCGCCAGGTCGAACGAGCCGAAGCCACCACTGCGCGACGGCGCCCGGCTTCCGTCGACGTACTCGAAGACGGCCGCCGGCCGTCCACCGATCTCGCCGGACAAAGCACCCGACAGCGAGCGCACCGGCCCGGCGGTCGGGAAGCCAGCGGCCCGCAGGAACTCGACCGCGAGGAGCTCGTACTCGATGTCGTCCGGTTCCTTCGTCCGCTGGTAGGTCCGTACGACGTACCGCCGGTCGCCCTCGGTCAGCAGGACGTTCTCGTTGATCAGACCGCCGGTCAGCGGTTCCGAGCGCGCGAGCGCCGGATCGACTCCCCACTCGGCGAGAAATCGCGACCACCCGGCGATGGGCTCTGTCGTGTTCATCGGTCCCTCGGGCCTCGCCGTGGCAGGTCTCGTCCGGACAAAGACCTGACCCGACCATCACGGGGGAACGGCCGGGCCAGGCACTTTCGATGGTACCCCTGCGTAGGGGGATCAACCGGGTGAATCACAGGCGAAAAACAATGCCTTTTGCGCGAAGCGCCGACGAGCACGTCGCCCTGTTGGAGGTCAGTCCGCCTCGGCCTCGACCCGGCGCCGGTCGTACCCGGACTTCACCAGGCTGGCGACCGTGGTGACGAACAGCGTGCCGGCGATGAAGCCGAGCGAGGTGGCGATGCCGATGTGCGGCAGGTGGATCGCGCCGATGTCGTCGATGTGCGAGCCGTGCAGCGCCTCGATGATCAGCTTGACGCCGATGAACGCGAGGATCACCGACAGGCCGACGTTCAGGTAGATCACCCGCTCCAGCAGGCCGCCGATCAGGAAGTACAGCTGGCGCAGGCCCATCAGCGCGAACGCGTTCGCGGTCAGCACGATGTAGGCGTCCTGGGTGAGGCCGAAGATGGCCGGGATCGAGTCGAGCGCGAAGATCACGTTCGCCATCCCGATCGCGGAGATCACGATCACCAGCGGGGTGAGCATCCGGCGGCCGTCGACGCGGGTGACCAGCTTGCTGCCGTCGTAGTCGTGGGTCAGCGGGAGGATCTTGCGCATCCCGCGGATGACGACGTTCTCCTGGAAGTCCTCCTCGTCGTTCTCCCCTTCGATCGCCAGCCTGACCGCGGTGTAGACCAGGAACGCGCCGAAGATGTAGAACACCCAGCTGGCCGCCGAGATCGCGGCCGCGCCGGCCAGGATGAAGACCGCGCGGAGCAGCATCGAGACCACGATGCCGATGTAGAGCACCTTGTCCTGGGCCAGTGACGGCACCGCGAACCGGGCCATGATGATCACGAAGACGAACAGGTTGTCGACGCTCAGGCTGTACTCGGTGATGTAGCCGGCGACGAACTCGCCGCCGCTCGCGCCGGGGCTGAAGACGAACAGGCCGATCGCGAACAGCGCCGCCAGACCGATGTAGAACAGCACCCACCGGGTGGCGTCCTTGATCGTGACGGTGTGTTTGCGGCGCGCGATCACGATCAGGTCGAAGGCGACGATCGCCAGCAACCCGACGATCGTGAGCACCCAGACGGCAGGGGACATGACAGAGACCATGACGGTTCCTCCGGACGACGACAGACAGCACCTGGTCCGGAGGTCTCTTCCGCCCGGGCGTACGCTCACACCCGGACCGGCAGCACCGGGTCGGCCGCCCGGGCCTTCCGTGATGACGACACTGCCGTTGCGAGTCCGTACGGCGTGATGCGACACGGTCCGGACGGACTCGGGGGAATACTCCCCTCCACTTGCTCTGCGGTTAGTGTAGCTTTTCGATCAGTGGCCAATGGTATACCGGATACCATCCAGCCCGCCAGCCGGGAGCCGGCGGAACCGGCCCGGCGTACTGCCGCTGGCCTGCCGAAAGGCCCGGCTGAACGCCGACTCCGACTGGTAGCCGACCTTGGCCGCGACCGTCGCCACGGTCAGCTCGTCGCGGCCGAGCAGGTCGGCGGCGACCATCATCCGGATCTGGGTGACCAGCCCGTTCACCGTCGTACCGGTGTGCTTGCCGAAGTGCCGGACGAAGGTGGCCCTCGACATCGCCGCCACCTGCGCGAGCCGCTCGACCGACCAGTCCGCGCCGGGCTCCCGCAGTACGGCGTCGATCGTGTCCGCGATCCGCGGGTCCTCGACCGCCGTCCACAGCGGCCCGGGCGTCAACTCCCCCGCCGACCGGCGCAGGATCATCGCGAGCAAGGCCTCGCACAGGCTGGTCAGGATCGCGCCTGCTCCGGGCCCCGGGTTACTCGCTTCGCTCCGCATCATCGTGCACAGCGCGCGGATCGCGGCCTCGTCGTCCGCCACCGACACGATCAGCGGGTCCGGCAGGCTGCGGAACAGCATCACGCCCGACGCCGATCCCGGCGTGTAGTACCCGCAGAACAGATCGATGACCGGCTCCCCGCCGTACTGACTCCGCAAGGTCCCGAACGCCGGTCCTGGGGTGTCGACAACGCCATGCAGCGGCTCGACAGGTCGACTCCCGTCACCACCTATCAAGTACCGGCTCTCGATCGGTGGTCGGTACTTGTCAGGTGGTGACGAGTCGAGTTCAGTCGCTTGCCGCGAAGACCTCGTGTTCGTCCGGACGAAGTGCGGCGGGCTCCCCGGCAGGATCACCGCTTCCCCGGCCCGCAAGGGGAACGAGCCCGACGGGGTCTCGAACGTGCACTCGCCGTCCAGCAGCAGATGGAACGTCGCGTCCGTTGCGCCGTACGCCGGAACCTTCATCTCGGTCGCCGCGGCGAGCAGGCAGCGCTTGTCGAGGGTGGCCTGCAGGTCGGCCAGCTCGAGCAGGTGACTGATGGTGTCCATGAGACGATACGACCGAAATCTGAGTTGGGATCGACTGGTACGTCTCAAGCGTACCGACCGACACTACGGCTATGACCTCAGAGAACCTGCTCCAGGCCGACGTCGTGGTGATCGGCTTCGGCAAGGGCGGCAAGATCGCCGCCGGCACGCTGGGCCGCCTCGGGCGCCGCGTCGTCCTGATCGAGCGGTCCGACCAGATGTACGGCGGCACCTGCCCGAACGTCGGCTGCGTCCCGACCAAGGCCCTCGTGCACCGCTCGGGCAAGCGTCGGACGAACGATCCGCCGCAGGAGTGGTTCGAGCGCGCGGTCGGCGAGGTCCAGGCGATCACGTCGGCGTTCCGGGCCGGCAACTTCGAGGCCCTGGACGGCGCGGAGACGACCACCCTGATCACCGGCGAGGCGTCGTTCGTCGATCCGCACACGGTCGCGGTCGAGACCGGCGCCGGCCGGATCGAGGTGCGCGGCGAGACGATCCTGATCAACACCGGCTCCGAGCCGGTGATCCCGGACATCCCGGGCCTGCGGGACAGCCCGTTGACGATGACGAACGTCGACCTGGTCCACACCACGCACCTGCCTGACCGCCTGGTGGTGATCGGCGGCGGCTACCTGGGCATCGAGTTCGCCTCGATCTACCGGCGGTTCGGGTCGCAGGTGACCGTGCTCGAGGCGTCGCCGCGGATCCTCGGCCGGGAGGACGACGACATCGCGGCGGTCGCCGAGCAGATCCTGACCGACGAGGGCGTGCGGATCGTTCCCGGTGCACGGGTGCTGGAGATCCGCGACTCGGACACCGTCGTCTACTTCAAGGACGGCCGTGAACACACTGTGACCGCGGACGCGATCCTCTCCGCGACCGGGCGGCAGCCGGCGACAGCGGCGCTGCAGCTGGACAACGCCGGCGTCCGTACGACGGCGAGCGGCGCGGTCGAGGTCGACGAGCACCTGCGGACGGCGCAGCCGCACATCTTCGCGCTCGGTGACGTCAACGGCGGGCCGCAGTTCACCTACATCTCGCTCGACGACAGCCGGATCGTGCTCGACCAGCTGATCGGCGAGGGCAAGCGGACCACGACCGACCGGGTCGCCGTACCGCAGACGCTGTTCATGTCGCCGCCGCTGGCGACCGTCGGGCTGACCGAGAAGGCGGCCCGTGCGGCCGGGCACCGGATCAAGGTCGGGTACCAGCCTGTCGCCGACATCGTCGCGATGCCGCGCGCGTACATCGTCGAGGAGACCCGGGGCGCGATGAAGTTCGTGATCGACCTGGACACCGACCAGATCCTCGGCGCGGCGCTGCTCAGCGTCGATGCGCAGGAGCTGATCAACGTGGTCGCGCTGGCGATGCGCCAGGGCGTGACGGCGAGCGCGCTGCAGAGCTCGATCTTCACCCACCCGTCCTCGACCGAGGCGTTCAACGACGTGATCGGCGCGGTGGTGCGCTCGGACTGAGCCCGGCAGGCGCATTCCCGACGTCTTGACAGCGGTTTGCCGACGGTGGTGTGATCAACGCTGATAGTTAGGAAACATTCCTGCCTATCAGCGTTGGCTGCTGCTGCTCCTCCCGCCCCAGGAAGTCAGGAGACCGCCCGATGAGACTTCGTTCTGCCCGGCGTACGGCGCTGGCGGGTCTGACCGCCCTCGCCGTGACGCTGGCCCTAGCCGCTCCACCCGCCGCGGCGGCGCCCACCGACTACCAGGCCGAGGACGCACTGATCTCGCAAGGCCTGGTCGAGTCGAACCACGCCGGCTTCACCGGTCGCGGGTTCGTCAACTTCGACAACCTGGTCGGCAGCTACGTCGAGTGGACCGTCCAGTCCCCCACCACCGGCCCGGCCGACGTCACCCTGCGGTACGCCAACGGTACGGCGGCCGCCCGCCCGCTCGACTTCACCGTCAACGGCGTCGCCGGCGCGGTCGGGATCACCTTCCCCGGCACCGGCGCGTGGACCACCTGGCAGACCAAGACGGTCCGACTGTCGTTGGTGGCCGGAAGCAACAAGATCCGCGCTCGCGCGACGACCGCCGACGGCGGCCCGAACGCCGACAAGCTGACGGTCAACCCCACCAGCGACGATACCCAGCCGCCGTCCGCGCCGAGCAACCTTGCCGTCAGCAACATCAAGTCGAACGCCGCGACCTTCAGCTGGTCGGCCGCGAGCGACAACGTCGGCGTGGTCCGGTACGAGATCAACCGCGGCGGCAACGTGCTCAAGGTGGTCGACGCGAACACGCTGACCGCGACCGTCGACACGCTGACCTCCAACACGGCGTACGACATCTCGGTCGGTGCTTTCGATGCCGCGGGCAACGCGTCGCAGCAGAGCAACGTGGTCACGTTCACCACGCCGGTCAGTGGCGACACCCAGCCGCCAACTGTTCCGGGCAATCTGCGCTCGACGGGCGCCACGGCGAACAGCGTCTCGCTGGCGTGGAACGCGTCGACCGACAACAGCGGAAGCGTTGCCGGGTACGACGTGTACCAGGGCAGCACGCTGGTCTCCAGCACGGGATCGCTGACCGCGACGGTGACGAACCTGAGCGCCAACACGGCGTACATGTTCACCGTGAAGGCGCGCGATCCCGACGGCAACGCGTCCGGGCCGAGCAACGCGGTGACCGTGCGGACCAGCGGTGGTGGAACCGGTGGCATTCCGGAGTACGAGCGGGACATCGCGCGGGTCGACCTCGGCTGGAGCGTCGCGTTCCTGCCGGACGGATCGGGTTCGGCGCTGGTCACCGAGCGGGACCGGTTCGAGCTACTGCTGGTCTCGTCGACCGGGCAGAAGACCACGCTGGGCAAGGTCCCTGGTGCGGTCACGACGACCGGCGAGGGCGGCCTGCTCGGCCTCGCGCTGTCGCCGAACTTCAGCACCGACCACTGGGTGTACCTCTACCACACGGCCGCGAACGACAACCGGATCGTGCGGATGAAGTACGAGAACGGCGTACTGGGAACGACGTCCGAGCCGGTGCTCACCGGGCTGGCGAAGAACCGGTACCACAACGGCGGCCGGATCCGGTTCGGTCCGGACGGCAAGCTGTACGCCGCGGTCGGTGACGCGAAGAACTCCGGCAACTCGCAGAACCGCGGGTCGCTGAACGGCAAGATCCTGCGGATCAACCCCGACGGTACGGCGCCGAGCGACAACCCGTTCGTCAGCGACGGCGGCAACGCGCGCTACGTCTGGGGCCTCGGGTTCCGCAACCCGCAAGGGCTCGCGTGGGACTCGCGCGGGCAACTGTGGGCGGCGGAGTTCGGTGAGAACAGCCAGGACGAGCTGAACCTCGTGCAGAAGGGCGGCAACTACGGCTGGCCCGCCTGCGAGGGGACGATCGGCGACTGCGGCGGGTACATCGCGCCGAAGCGCACCTGGTCGACGTCGCAGGCAGGACCGAGCGGCGTGGAGATCGTCAACGACTGGATCTACGTCGCCGGCGTCACCGGGCGACAGCTGTGGGTCACCCAGATCAATGCCGCAGGCAACGGTGTGGGGACCCCGCAGGCGCTGTTCTCGGGTCGCTGGGGACGGCTGCGCAGCATCACCAAGACGCCCGACGGCGCCCTGTGGCTGACCTCGACGAACAACGACATGAACGGCGGGTCGCCGACCACGATCGACAACTACATCGTCCGGCTGAAGTTCCCGGGCTGATCCCGAGCTCCAGGGGCCCTTCCGAACTGCCCTCGGAAGGGCCCCTGGCTTTCTACACCCGCACCCCCGGCCGCCACCTCCTCCGCCGTACGGGCTGACTTGTGGCGGTACCGTCACACACGTAAGCTGTGACAGTACTGCCACACCATGACTGCGCGAGGAGGATCGGATGGCGATCGGCGGAATGCAGCAACTTGGCGCCGCCGTACGGGCCGAGCGCAAGGGACGGCACCAGTCGCAGGCCGCGCTGGCCGCCGAGGCAGGCGTCTCCCGCGAATGGCTCAGCCGCCTCGAGAACGGTGCGCCGCGACTCGAGGCCGACAAGGTCCTCCACGTGCTGTCGGTGATCGGCATCTCACTGGTCACCGCCGACGAGCAGGTCACCCAGCAGGACGTCGCGAAGGCCCAGCAGATCGCCTGGACGATGTCGCTCGAAGCCCAGCCGGTGACCGACGAAGGCTTCCAGCGCATCCTGCGCAAGATCGTCGGCCATCGCGTGCGCAACCAGGCGGCGTGAGCCCGCATCCACTCGGCGGTGACGAGGACGGCCAGACACCGGTCGACGCCGACGACGCGCAGTACCTGACACCGGCGTACGCCGGGATCACCACCCGCGCCGAGCTGAACGACGCCGAAGCCGACAACATCACCGACGCACTGCTGTGGCTGGGCGACCAGACGATCACCACGGCCGAGCTGCTGAGCCAGTCGTTCCTGCGAGAGCTGCATCGGCGAATGTTCGGCGAGGTGTGGAGCTGGGCCGGCCAACCCCGGCGACGCGAGACGACGATCGGCGTCGCGCCGGCCCAGATCCCGGAACGCCTGCAGATCCTGCTCGGCGACACGTCGTACTGGGTGGAGCACCAGACCTACCCGGCGTCGGAGATCGGCACGCGCTTCCACCACCTGCTGGTCTTCATCCACCCATTCGTCAACGGCAACGGCCGCCACGCCCGCCTCGCTGCCGGCGCGCTGGCAGCCGCCCTCGGCACGCAGCTCTCGTGGGGCGCACGCAGCGGCCTGCCTGTCGCCGAAGCCCGCTTGCGATACCTGTCGGCTCTCCGCGAGGCGGACCGCGGCGACTACGCCGCCCTGCTCGAGATCGCGACCACCTGACACCTGCCGGGTGTTTGGATGGCGGGATGACGACGCCTTCCGCTCACGCTGCTGTTCAGTACGCCGGTTCTGCTGATCGCTTGAAGGCCCGGATGGCTGTGCATGAGTTCAGCACCAATCCGCAGGGCTGGTTCGGTTGGTTGGGTGAGCGGCTGGAGCCGCGCGGGGACGTGCTGGAGGTAGGCGCGGGGACCGGGAAGTTGTGGGGTGAGGTTCCTGCTGGTGATGCTCGGTTGACGTTGACGGACGCATCGGCCGCCATGTGCGAGGAGCTGCGGCGAGTGCCTGGCGCCGTCGTACGGCGGGCCGATGCTGCGCACCTGCCGTTCGCAGATGCGAGCTTCGATCTGGTGATCGCGAACCACATGCTCTACCACCTGGACGATCCGTCGGCGGCGTTGGCGGAGTTCGCGCGGGTGCTGCGGGGTGGTGGGCGGTTGGTGGCTGCGGTCAACGGGTCCGACCACCTGGCTGAGCTGCGGGAGCTCGGGCCGGCGATCGGGCGGCCCGAGTTGCTGCGCGGGCTGGTGATGAACGACGTCGTGGCCGAAACCGTCGAAGGTCTGGTGGCCGAACATTTCGGGGAGGTGGCGCTCGAGCGGTATCCGGACGAGCTGCGGCTGCCGTCGGCCGACCCGGTGGTTGCCTATCTGAACAGCTTGAGCGAGATCGCGCTCGCTGCCGCCGAGGAGGACGCCGTACGGCGCCTGGTGGACGACAAGATCGCGGCCGACGGCTACTTCCCGGTGCGCAAGCACATCGCACTGGCTACTGCCCGGCGGTAGAGCGCCAAGAACTTCGGGTGAGGTCAGCGCGCAGGCGGGGCCACCGCGGCATCGAGACGGCCGGAGCGCTTCAGGGACTCGGCGACGAAGCCGCTCGCCTTCAGCTGCTCGACCTGGTCGCCGAGCCAGATGGTCGTGTCCGCGTGGCGCTTGGGCGTGCAGACCGCCTGGCGGATCTCCATGAACCGTTCCTGGACCACGCGCGTGCCAGGAGTGCGGGCGACGAACTCCTCGACCGGCTTCCGAATGCCTGCGCCGGCGTCGAGGGACTCGGCGTGGAAGAGATCGACGCCTTCGGCTCCGCGGACGATCGTCGCGTGCTGGAGGGTGCGGGTCAGGAAGAGGTCGTACGCCGAGCCCTCCTTCACACCGACCCTGACGCCCGGCCGATCGACCTCGGCGGGACCGGTGATCGCGGAGTCGGCAGGAACGACGTACACCCCCTCGATGATCACGTACGGCGGCGTGAAGGCGACCTGGTCGGCACGCGCCGGTTCGATCGCGAGGAAACCCAGGTCCGCACGCCCGTCGGTCAGCGCCTCGAAGGACTGTTTCGCGGCGTGGAAGCAGACGAACTCGACCGGCACCTCCAGCCGGCGCGCGAGCTCCCGGGCGATGTCGACGGTCACGCCGCCCGGCTGCTCGGGCGTGCCCTGCGCGAGCACCGGGTTGCCGAGGTTGATCGACGCGCGGAGCACGCCGGTGGGAGCCAGGTCGTCACGTACGTCGGTCGCCATGCTCGCGACTCTATCCCCGCCGTCCCCACGCCGAGATCAGCGGCGCCGTCGCGAGATCAAGCTTGCCCGAGGCAACATTTCCCAGATGCTCCGCGATCTCCTCCTCAGTCGCGAGGCCTGCGGCAACCAACCGGTCCCGAATCTGTTGCACGGTAGCGATCTCCAGCGTCGTACACGCCGGCGAGGTGATCGGGAAGAACGCATCAGCCTGTACGTCGACCAGCCCGGCCTCGCGCAACAACCTCGGCAGTGTCCGCCCGAAAGCGAGCTCCGCCCCACGCTCCGCCATCAAGCTCCGAAACCCGCGCCGCAACCGATTGGCCAACTCCTGCGCCGGCCCGAACTCGTCCGGGCAGATCAACGGCTGCAACGCCGGATCCGCGTCCTCCAGCACAAGCCACCCACCGGGCTTCAACGCCCCGACCATCGCGGCCAGCGCCTCGGCCCGCTGCGGCACATGCGTCAGCACCAGCCGCGCGTGAATCAGATCGAACTCCCCCGGCGGCGCGTCAGCCCCGACGTCGTGCCGCAGTACGTCGTACGGCGCATCGCTCGGCATCCACGCCGTATCGATGTCCGTGGCAACGACCCGCCCCGACGGCCCGACCTGCGCCGCGAGCCAGTCCGGTACGCCGGGCCCGCCGGACCCGACCTCCCAGCAGCTCCAGCCGGTCGTCAGGCCGGTCGCCGCAAGGTGCCGGAACGTCACCGGGTCGAGCAGCTCCGAGAGAGCCTCGAACCGCCGTCCGGCCTCGGTCTGCTGGTTGTCGAGCAGGTATCCGTGGTCGCTCACGCTGCCCATCACACACCGGGCACAAAAAAGCGGCAAGGAAATGTTTTCCTTGCCACAACTAACTTATAGCGCACAGGGGGACTTGCCGCAAGGCCCACTTCATAGCTCACAATCATCGACCGAACCAGTTTTCGGACGAAACGGAGCCCCATGTCTGTGGGAACGACCAGCGCCTTCGACCTCGCCGGCCACCCCGCCAAGAACGACCCGGCGCTGATCGGGCGCGACGAGCAGCACTTCGCGGCGATCGCGGCCAGCCTCGACAAGTCGATCTCCGACCTGTCCGAGCGCCTGGAAGAGATCCGCAAGTCCCCGGGCGGCACGGGCCAGGAGGCTCTGGATCGCGACCTGGAGATCCATCGGCTGACCTCGCGCCTGCGGACCCTACGCCGGTTCGGCCTCGACCTGTGCCTCGGTCAGATGGTCGGCACCGACGGCGAACCCGTGTACGTCGGCCGGCTCGGCCTGACCGACACCGACGGACGCCGGCTGCTGATCGACTGGCGCTCCCCCGCCGCCGAGCCGTTCTTCGGCGCGACGCACGCGAAGCCGATGGATCTCGTGTTCCGCCGCCGGTACCGCTGGACCCGCGGCAAGATCAGCGACTACTGGGACGAGGTGTTCACCTCCGAAGGCTTCGAGGGGCACGCGGCCGCGCTCGACGACCAGTCGGCGTTCATCGCGAGCCTCGGCAGCAACCGCTCCGACCGGATGCGCGACGTCCTGGGCACGATCCAGTCCGACCAGGACGCGATCATCCGCGCGAGCTCGCGCGGGGCGCTCGTCGTCGACGGCGGTCCCGGTACCGGCAAGACCGTCGTCGCGCTGCACCGGTCGGCGTACTTGCTCTACTCGGATCCGCGGCTCGAGCAACGGCGGGGCGGCGTACTGTTCATCGGCCCTCACCAGCCGTACCTGGCCTACGTCTCCGACGTACTGCCCAGCCTCGGTGAGGAAGGCGTCCAGACCTGCACCCTGCGGGACTTGCTGCCCGAAGGGACGACGGCAGGTCCGGAAATCGATCCCGCAGTCCTGCGCCTGAAGTCCACGGCCCAGATGGTCGAGGCGATCGAGCCGGCGGCCGCGCTGTACGAGGAGCCGCCGACCAAGCCGCTGGTCGTCGAGACCGACTGGGCCGATCTTCGCCTCAGCGTCAGCGACTGGGCCGAGGCCTTCGGATCGGTCGACGCCGGTACGCCGCACAACGAGGGCCGCGACCTGGCCTGGGAGGAGCTGCTCACGATCCTCCTGGACAAGCTCGACGAGGACGACGAGGAGATCTCGCTCGACCAGGTCCGCCGGTCGCTGCAGCGGAACGAGACGCTGCGCGACACCTTCGACCGGGCCTGGCCGCTGCTCGAGCCGACCGACCTGGTCGCGGATCTGTGGTCCGTACCGGCGTACCTGCGCCGCTGCGCTCCTTGGCTGGAGCCCGACGAGGTCCGGCTGCTCCAGCGCGACGATCCGTACGCGTGGACCGTCTCCGACCTGCCGCTGCTCGACGCCGCCCGGCAACGGCTCGGCGACCCGGAGTCGTCCCGGCGGAAGCGGCGCCAGCGCGCCGTCGCCGCCGCGGAACGCGAGCGGATGTCCGAGGTGATCGACCGCCTCCGCGCGGCCGACGACGGTGAAGGGCTCGTGCAGAGCCTGGTCCACGGCGACCTCCAGGACGCGCTGATCGACGAGGGCGCACTGCCCACGCCCGACCCCGACGAGCTGGCCGGGCCGTTCGCGCACATCGTCGTGGACGAGGCGCAGGAACTGACCGACGCCGAGTGGCAGATGCTCCTGCTGCGCAACCCGTCCCGCAGCTTCACCATCGTCGGCGACCGCGCCCAGGCCCGCCACGGTTTCACCGAGACCTGGGAGGAGCGGCTGCACCGTGTCGGCCTGGACCGCGTCGAGCTGGCCGGGCTGACCGTCAACTACCGCACACCGTCGGAGATCATGACCGAGGCCGAGCCGGTGATCCGCGCCGTCCTGCCCGACGCGAACGTGCCGACCTCGATCCGCGACAGCGGCCTGCCCGTTGTCCACGGCAACGTCGCGTCGCGGGACCGGATCATCGAGGAGTGGGTGGCGGAGCACCCCGATTCCGTGGCCTGCGTCATCGGGGATCCGACCTTCGAGGGGACTTCACGGGTCCGGTCGCTGACGCCGATCCTTGCCAAGGGCCTCGAGTTCGACCTCGTCGTACTGGTCGATCCGGAGTCGTTCGGCGAGGGCATCGAGGGCGCGGTCGACCGGTACGTCGCGATGACCCGCGCGACGCAGCAACTCGTCGTACTGACCAGCTGAGAAACTTTTGGCATGCTGTCGATCGGTGCGCGCGCCGTTCGACCTGTGAGTGGAGAGGGGCCGCGGCGGCCCCTCCCACCTCCTGTACGCCGTACTGGAGTCCAAAGCCGCCGAACAGTAGCGTTGCCGAGGTGACTGAAACCGCCGAGATCCTGGCCGAGCTGGCTGCGCTCGAAGACCCGAAGATTCGCGAGGTCAACGAGAGGCACGGGGACGATCACGGGGTGAATCTCACCAAGCTGCGCGCGGTCGCCAAGCGGCTGAAGACGCAGCAGGAGCTCGCCCGCGACCTCTGGAAGACCGGCGAGCCCTCCGCCAGATTGCTCGCGCTGCTGATCTGCCGGCCGAAGGCGTTCGAGCGGGACGAGCTCGACGCGATGATCCGCGAGCCGATCAGCCCCAAGACGCACGACTGGCTGGTCAACTACGTCGTCAAGAAGAACCCGTACGCCGAGGAGCTGCGCCGGACCTGGTTCGCCGACCCGGACCCGATCGTCGCGAGCGCCGGCTGGGCGCTCACCACCGAGCGCGTCACCAAGAACCCCGACGTCCTCGACCTCCCGGCCCTGCTCGACACCATCGAGTCGGACATGAAGAACGCGCCCACCCGGCTCCAGTGGGCGATGAACCACTGCCTCGCCCAGATCGGCATCGACCACCCGACGCTCCGGCCTCGAGCGCTGAAGATCGGCGAACGCCTCGAGGTCCTCAAGGACTACCCGACACCGCCCGGCTGCACGTCGCCGTACGCCCCCGCCTGGATCAACGAAATCGTCCGCCGCCAGGAAGCTGCCTCCTGACAGCAGCGCCCGGCCCGAGCAGCAGTCCCGGTTCCGCGCCGGGCCAGCGGGAGTTCAGCGGTTGCCCAACGGCGTGAGCAGGCAGAACTCGTTCCCCTCCGGGTCGGCGAAGACCGTCCAGCCGACGTCGCCCTGGCCGATGTCCAGGTCGGTGGCACCAAGCCCCCGCAGCCGGTCTGCCTCGGCGGCGTGGTCGTCTCCGGCGTACGGGCGAAGGTCCACGTGGATGCGGTTCAGTCCGCTCTTCGCGTCGTCCACCCGCAGGAACTCCAAGTACGGCCCGACGCCCCGGGCCGAGCGCAGCGACGCGACGTCGTCCGTCACCTCGTGCACCACCCAGTCCATCGCCTCGCCCCAGAACTGGGCCATCGCCCGGGGATCCACGCAGTCGACCACCACCGCGGCCATCGGCCCGGTGTCGCGGTAGATCTCCCGGGGCTCCAGCACGCAGAACTCGTTGCCCTCCGGGTCGGCCAGCACGGTCCACGGGACGTCACCCTGACCGATGTCCGCGGGCGTCGCCCCGAGCCCCTGAAGCCGCGCGACCAGTTCGGCCTGGTGCTCCACGGAGGTGGAGGCGAGATCGAGGTGAACCCGGTTCTTCACCGTCTTGGGCGCCGGCACCGCGAGCACGTCGATGTAGACGGCGCTCGCGTCCGGGTACTCGAGGCCCTTCGGTTCGACGTTCGTCTCGTCCGGCTCGTCGGTGACCTTCCAGCCGAGCGCCTCCGCCCAGAACCGCCCGAGCGCGGACTTGTCCTGAGCCTTCACCGAGATCTGCACCAGCCGGGTCGCCATGACACCGGATCCTAGATCGTGTCAGGACCGTGGCGGGGCCGTGTCAGCGCCCGCGCCGAAGCTGGTCGCATGACAAGCACAGCGATCGCGGTCTCGGGCCTGCGGAAAGCGTTCAAGGACAAGGTCGTGCTGGACGGCATCGATCTGGAGGTGCCGGCCGGGTCGATCTTCTCGCTACTCGGGCCGAACGGCGCGGGCAAGACGACGACGGTGAACGTGCTGACGACGTTGATCCAGGCCGACGGCGGTACGGCGCGGGTTGCCGGGTACGACGTACAGAGCGACGCCAAGGCGGTCCGCGCCGCGATCGGCGTGACCGGTCAGTTCGCGGCGGTCGACGAACTGCTGACCGGCCGCGAGAACCTGCAACTGATGGTCGACCTGAGCACCCGCCCGGTCGGCGGCAAGGTCGTCGACGAGCTGCTCGATCGGTTCGACCTGACCGGGTCCGCGGACAAGCCGGTCTCGACGTACTCCGGCGGCATGAGCCGCAAGCTCGACCTGGCGATGACGCTGGTCGGGAACCCGCAGATCATCTTCCTGGACGAGCCGACGACCGGCCTCGACCCGCGGAGCCGGCGCACGATGTGGACGATCATCCGCGAGCTCGTCGCCGACGGCGTGACCGTCTTCCTCACCACCCAGTACCTCGACGAGGCCGACCAGCTCGCCGACCGCATCGCCGTACTGGACCAGGGCCGACTCGTTGCCGAGGGCACCCCGGACGAGCTCAAGCGTCAGCTCCCCGGCACGCACGTCCGGCTGCGGTTCACCAGCCCGGCCGAGCTCGACGCGGCGGCGCTGCTGTTCCCCGACTCCACCCGCGACGACGAGGCACTCGCCCTCAAGGTCCCGAGCGACGGCGGCACCAAGTCGCTGCGCGGCGTGCTCGACCGGCTCGACGAGTACGAGCTGAGCGCCGAGGAGTTCTCGGTCCACACCCCCGATCTCGACGACGTGTTCCTCGCCCTCACCGGCCACACCACGGAGGTAGTCGCATCATGAGCGCCAAGTCCCACTCACTCGTCATGCTGCAGCGCGACTTCCGACACGTCGCCCGGAACCCGACCTCGGTCTTCAACGCCGTGCTGATGCCGGTGATCATGCTGTTCATGTTCGTGTACGTGCTCGGCGACGCGTTCAGCGTCGGGGTCGACTACATCGACTACGCGACGCCCGGCATGATGCTGCTGGCCATCTGCTACGGACTCGGCGGTACGGCGGTCGCGGTGAACGCCGACATGACCAAGGGCATCATCAACCGGTTCAAGGTGATGGACGTTCCCCGGCACGCCGTCCTGACCGGCAAGGTAGTGGCCAGCGTGCTGACGAACGTGATCGCGATCGCGGCGCTGGTCGGGGTCGCCTTCCTGCTCGGCTTCAGCCCGTCGGCGGGTTTCCTCGACTGGCTCGGCGTGATCGGCCTGGTCCTGCTGCTCGGTTTCGCGACCGCGTGGCTGACCGTCGCCCTCGGGCTGGCCGCGAAGTCGCCGGAGACGGCCGCGTTCGCCGCCGTACCGCTGATCATGCTGCCGTTCTTCAGCAGCGCGATCGTGCCGGCCGACAAGATGGGCCCGGGCATCAAGCAGTTCGCGCAGTACCAGCCGTTCACGCCGATCATCGAGACGCTGCGCGGATTCCTGAACGGCAACCCGCAGATGGGCGACGCGCTGACCGCGCTGGCCTGGTGCCTCGGGATCGCGCTGGTCGGTTACCTGTGGGCGTCGGCGACGTTCAAGAAGCGAGCATGATCGCGAACAGCTGATCCCAGCTGGCTTCCCGGCCTGCCTGAGCCGCCTCGGCGTACCGTACGTCGCTGAGGCGGCTTCGCAGCGTCTGCTCGATCCGCGCCTCGTCCGGCAACGACCGGTCCGGCAGCCCCCGTACGGCGGTACTTGCCGCGAGCAACTGTACGGCGAGCTCGTCCTGGTCGCGGCGCAACGCGAAGTTCGCCAGCCCGACGAGAACTCCGGCGATGACAGGCGCATGGCCGGTCGCGGTCGCTGCCTGACAGGCGGCTGTCAGATGGTCGCGAGCCTCGCCGAGGTCTTCGGCGAGGTAGGCGAGCAGCGTCTCGGTCGTCGCGCTGACGTGCGGCTGCTTCGCTTCGTCACCGAGCAGGGAGGTCAGAAGTCGGATCTGCTTCTGCGCCTCGTCGGCATCCCCGGCCCACCGCGCGAGCTCCGCCTTCGACAACGCCAGCAGGGCCAGCGATCCGGGCCAGTTGACCCGGTCCGCGTACTGCTGGGCTTCGGCCAACGTTTTGGTGCTCGCCTCGGTGTCGCCGAGCAACCAGTACAGCTGGGCCTGGCGCGAGCGCATCCGGATCGCGTCGTCGAACGACCCGAGTTCGGTGATGACGGCAACGGCTTCGTCGTAGTACCCGCAAGCGCGCTCGAACTCGCCCCTGGTCGAGATCCGCTCGGCCAGCTCGGTGATCGCGAACGAGATCCCGAACCGCTCGCCGATGGCGCGGAACTCGGTGACCGCCAGTTCGAGCTGCGCGTCGGCCTCGAACCCACCGTGGCCGAGCACGCCGCGCATCTTGCCCAGCTGCAGCCGGCCCATCGCGCGCACCCACGGATCCTCGCTGCCGAGCATCGGCTCCCACGCGGACAGGATGTCGCCGGGCGCCGTCAGCATGTGTTCGAGCGGCGCGATCAGTGCCAGGACCGGGTTGGCGAGCTGCGTGCGCTGACTGATCCGGTACGCCTCGTGGATCCACTCCTCGGCGTGGTGCTCGTCGCCGGGACCGCTGTTGAGGAACGTCACGACGATGACGTACACCATCGCTTTGATGTCGTCGGTGACCTCGCCGGGCGTCCGGGTGGCGGCCATGACCAACTCGTTGCCCTCGGCCTTGTTCCCGCTGAGCCACCAGTACAGACCGGCCGCGGCCGCGAGCCGCATCGCGCTCTGCGCCTCGCCGGCGGCGATCGCCCCGCGCATCGCGGCGCTGATGTTGTCGTGGTCCGCCGCGAGCGTCGCGAGCCACTCCACCTGCTCGGTACGGCGAAGGTACGGCTCGGCGGTCTCCGCGAGATCGGTGAAGTAGGCGAGATGCGCGAGCCGTGCGGTGGTCGATTCGCCGGCCTCGGCGAGCCGCTGGACGCCGTACTCCCGGATCGTGCCGAGCAGCCGGTACTTGTCGCCGTCGGCAACGATCAGTGACTTCTCGGTGAGTGCCGTCAGCAACTCCAGGACCTGCCACGACTCGACTGGTTGGTTGCCTTCGGCGCTTTCGGTGCGTTCGTTGCTTTCGGCGCCTTCGCTGCCTTCGTTGCCTTCGGCTTCGGTGCCTTCGGCTTCGGTGCTGCAGACTCGCTCGGCGGCCTCCAGGCTCGCGCCGCCGGAGAAGATCGAGAGCCTGCGCAGGACGGTCCGTTCGGCGTCGCTGAGCAGCTCCCAGCTCCAGTCGATCACTGCTCTGAGCGTTCTCTGCCGCGGCAGCGCCGTACGGCTGCCGCCCGTCAGTAGGCGGAAGATGTCGTCGAGGCGGTCGGCGAGCTGGTCGAGCGACATCGTGCGCAACCGGGCCGCGGCGAGCTCGATCGCCAGGGGCATGCCGTCGAGGGCTCGGCAGACGCGGGCCATGGTCTGTGCGTCGTCGAGGTCCTTGCCGACGGCACCTGCCCGGTCGCGCAGCAGTCTTACTGCGGCGGAGGCCTCGATCTCGTCTGCGTCCGCTGTGTTCGGCGGCAGGGTCAGCGGTAAGACTCGCCACAAGGCTTCGCCGGTGATGCCGAGCGACTCCCTGCTGGTCGCGATGATGCGCAGCCGGGGGCACTCGCCGAGGACCCGGTGGGCGAAGGCTGCGGCCGACTCGATCACGTGCTCGCAGTTGTCGAGGATGAGGAGCGCTTCACGGTCGCGGAAGGCGTTGACGAACCGGTCGGTCGGGTCGAGGTCGGCCGGGTCGCCGAGCAAGCCGTCGCGCAGACCGACGGCGGCGAGCGTGGCCTGGGCGACGTCGCTGTCGGGGCTGATCGGGGCGAGCTCGACCATCCAGACGCCGTCGGGGAGATCGCCGCTTCCGCCGTACGACGGAACGCCGGTGCCAGCGCTGCTTCCGCCGTACGGCGGAACGCCGGTGCTGCCGCCGCGACCGGTGCCGTCGCCGCCGGTGCCGCCGCGACCTGTGTCGTCGCTGCTTCCGCCGTACGACGGAACGCCGGTGCTGCCGCCGCGACCGGTGACGTCGCCCCCGATGACGTCGCCGCCCGCGGCGAGCAGCGTTCTCGCGGTCTCTGAGGCCAGCCGGGTCTTCCCCGCACCACCCGGCCCAACCAGCGTGGTCAGCCGATGCCCGGCGACCAACTCGCGGACCTTGGCGAGGTCCGACTCCTTCCCGACGAAGCTTGTCAGCTCCGCCCGCAGGTTGGTCTTGCGCTCATCCGGCTTCCGCCCCATCTCACCGCGCAGCAGCGCGACGTGCACCGCGGACAACTCCGGCGACGGATCAACCCCCAGTTCATCGCCGAGGGCCTGCCGCGTCCGCTCGAACACCTGGAGCGCCTCGGCGTTCCGCCCGGCCGCGGCGAGCGACCGCATCAGCGCAGCGACGAGGCGCTCGCGCACAGGGTTGGCGGCGACGAGGTCGGTCAGTTCCGGTACCAGTTCGGCGCCGCTCTGCGCGTCGTACCGGTCCTCCATGGCCGACAACCGCAGCCCGTCGAGCCGGCTGATCGCCGCGTCGTACGCCGTACTGTCCTGCAGCCCGATGTCCTGCATGGCCTCGCCGCGCCACAGCCCAAGCGCCTCACCCAGCAGCCGCGGATCCTGCCGCGCCTGGCTGACCAACCGCTCGAACCTGACCGCGTCGACCGCATCCGGCTCGACAACCAGCCGGTAGCCCTCCGGATGCCCCTCGACCGCGCCGTCCGGGAGCGCCTTACGCAGCCGCGAAACCAAACGCTGCAAGGCGTTCGCAGCATCCGCCGGCGGACTCTCACCCCAGATCCAGTCGACCAGCGTCGCCTTTGGAACCACCTGCCCCGGCCTCAGCGCCAGTGCGATGAGCAGCCCACGCAGCCGAGCACCCGGTACGTCGGCGACAACCCCGTCACCGATCCGCACCTCGAACGGCCCGAGCATCACGATCTGCACCCACTGATCTTGCCACGGGCGGGTGTTGCCCCATGCCTCGCGGCTTGGGCCTCGCGGAACGCGGGTCGCGGGTCGCCGGTCGCCGGTCGCGGCTCGCAGCACGCGGGCCGCGGGCCGCCGGTCGCAGGTCGCGGGTCGCCGGCACGCGGGTCATGGGTCACGGGTCGCGCGTCGCGGCAGGGAACTCGCGGCTCGCGCGTCGCCGGCACGGAGCTCGCGGGCACGCGGGTCGCCGGTCGCCGGTCGCGGGGCGCCGGTCGCGGGGCGCGGGGCGCGCGTCGCGCGTCGCGCGTCGCGGCAGGGAACTCGCGGCTCGCGGGTCGCCGGCACGCAGCTCGCGGCACACGGCTCGGGGCTCGCGGCTCGGGGCTCGGGGCTCGGGGCTCGGGGCTTAAGCGTCGTACTGGACGCCTGGCGCCGAACGCCCCAGCTTGGCGGCGATCAGGGACAGGATCAGCATGGCGGCGATGACGCCGGTCGCCAGTACGGCGGACGCCGCGGGTACGCCGGCCATCGAAGCGCCGTCCGCGACGATCACCGCGGCCGCGCCGGCGCGGGCCGTCCAGGCCCAGGCCCCTTCGCCGCGGTGGGCGAAGTACCGACCGAGGACGAACAGCACCGCGGTCAGCGCGGCGAACGCGATCGTGCCGGCCAGCAGGTGCGCGATCGCGTGCCAACTGATCGTCGCGGGAGTTTCCGTACCCGCCGGGAAACCGTCCCCGCCATCCAGGACGAACACGCCCGCCAGGACGTAGCCCACGCCGTACGCCGCCACCAGCCGTGGCGCCCACTTGCTGCCGGTCGCGCGACCGATCCCGCGGGCGCCGACGATCGCGAGGATCCCGGCGACGACGAAGTTGGTGATCTGGATCCAGCCGAGCGAGCCGGTCGACAGCATGCTGAGCGGGTGACGAGTGAGGTCGAAGCCATCCCGCGTCGCGGCCTGCGTGAGCGCGACGACGGCCCAGAGCGGGCCGGTCAGCGCGAGGGCTCCGAGCTTGGTTGTAGGTGTGGCGATCGTTGCAGTGGACATCGGTCGTTCCTTTCGGCGTACGGCGGTCCGGTGACCGCCTGCACCTACAGGTCGAACGGCTGCTCCTCAGATCGACACTTTGCGGCGAGGCATTGCCAGCTGTGCCGAGAGCAGACCCGCTGCCCCGATCAAGGCCCAGAGTGCCCAGGGGCCGATCGCGTACACGGCGCCGCCAATCAACGGGCCGGCGCCAGTGCCGGTGGTGTACGCGACGCCGTACAGACCCTGATAGCGACCGGCCATGCCCGGCGGCGTCAGGCTGCCGAGGTGAGCCATCGCGACGGAGCTGTACATCATCTCGCCGATCGTCCAGACCAGAACCGTTGCCGCCAGCAAGATCATGCCGGTCATGAATCCAGTCAGCGCGAGCCCGACGCCGACGAGAAGGTTGCCGATGGCCAGTACGTACTCGGGGCGATAGCGGGACACGGCGGCGGTGGTCGGCAACTCGAGCGCCAGCACGACCAGACCGTTGAGTCCGATCAGGAAGCCGAAGTCCCGCGCGGTCAGGCCGACGTCCGTGACGTGCAGCGGAAGCCCAACGGTGCACTGGATGTACACGAACTCGGCGACGACCGTCATCACGAGGAAGCGCACGAGCGTGCGATCGGCAAGGGCCTGCCGGTAGCCGACTTGTTGATGCTCTTCGTCTTGCTGCTCTGCCCGGGGCGCGCCTTTCAGAAGCACCGCCACGACCACGCCGAACAGCAGGCACGTGACGGCATTGCCGAGGAACAGTTCGACGTACGACGTAGTGGCGAGCACGCCGCCGATGACACCGCCCAGGGCCGCGCCGAGATTCATCGCGAACCGAAACACGGAGAACGCGGCGAGCCGTTCCTGCTTCGTCGTCACCGCGTCGACCAGCACCGCTGCCGCCGCAGGCCGATAGATCTGCGAGGTCACCCCGATCAGCCCGACGACCGCGACGAGGAGAGCGAACGGCCCGACGTACGGGACCGTGGCTGTCAGTACGGCGGTCGGCACGGCGCTCACGACGATCGTCCAGCGCCGGCCGATCTTGTCGGCGAGATACCCGCCGACGGCGTTGCCCAGCACGTTGCCGACGCCGGACACGCCGAGCACGAACCCCGCGGCGCCGGCGGAGTGCCCGCGCTCGGTCAGGTAGAGCACGATGAACACCGGCAGGAAGTTGCCCACGCGGTTGACCAGAATGCCCAGGCTGATGATCCACACCCGCGGCGGCAACCCACGCAGGGCGTCGCGAAAACGTGTAGGCGCCTGTTCGTCGGTGACCATCCGTAGCTCCTCGGTCGTCGCGTGCGACCGAATCTCCCCGGCTGAGGTAGCGCAGGACATCAGCATTCCTCCCTATACGAGACATGCTGTGCTTGGGAGCGGGGGGTGTGGCGTGCGGAGTACGGCGGTGCGCGGGCTGCGGCCACCGGCGACGGTGCAGTGCGTACTGCTCGGCGTCGACGCGCTGCTGATCGAGGACGGCGTTGAGCTGGTCGTCCTCAGCCTAATTACGTCGTACGCCTACTCCCTGCCTGGCTACGATGCGGCGCATGGCGGAGAGAAACTACCTGGTCGAAGGCGGTTCCGGCACCGGTAAGAGCTCGGTCCTCCGAGAGCTCCGACGCCGCGGCTACCAAGCCATCGACGGCGACAACGAACTCGCCTACCAAGGCGATCCTTCAACGGGCGAACCCCTCGAAGGCCCCGGCAGCTACGAACACCACATCTGGAACGTCCCCCAAGTCCGCGAGATCGCCGCTAGTGATACCGAGGAGATCGCCTTCTTCTGCGGCGGCTCCCGCAACCACTCTCAGTTCCTTGACCTCTTCGACCAGATCTTCGTCCTCGACGTAGACCTGGAAACCCTCAAACACCGCCTGGCTCTCCGCGAGGCCGACGACTGGGGCGGCAACGACGCCCAAAAAGCCTTCATCCTCAGCCTCCACCCCACCAGAGCAGGCGTCCCTCACGGCACGATCATCAACACCAACCGCCCCTTGCCCGAGGTCGTAGACGCCATCCTCGAGGCCATCCGATGAGAACCCTCTACGTAGTAACCCACCCCGAAGCCACCCACCACGTGGACCGAGTCGTCGGCGGCCAGTTCAACTCAGCCCTCACCCCAAGAGGCCACCGCCAAGCCGCCGCCATCGCCAACCACCTGGCCGACCGAGTCCCACCCACCGCCGACCTCTACACCTCAGACCTAAAACGCACCCTACAAACCGCAGAAGCCATCGCCTCGAAGCTCGCCCTAACCCCAGTCCTCATGACCGACCTCCGAGAAAAGTCCTACGGCGAAGCCGGCGGCAAACCCCAGCAATGGCTGACCGACCGCTTCATCTACCCACCACCCGAGGGCGAACGCCTCCACCACCACGAAGGCATCCCAGGCGCCGAAACCCGCGCCGCCCTAGCCCACCGCACCTACCGAGCCCTAACCCAAATCCTCGCCCGCAACACGCCCCACCAAATCATCGTCACCCACGGCACAGCCCTAACCTTCCTCATCACCGCCTGGCTCCGAGTCCCCCTGGAGTCCGCCAACTACGCCTCCTTCCGCTCCACCAGCGGAGGCATAACCACCCTCCATGAAGACGACCGCTACCACTACCGAACCGTCGAGTCCCTCAACGCAACCGCCCACCTCCCCCAAGCAGACGACTGACCCCGCGGCCGCCCAAACCGTCAGTCACTCAGCTAGTCACTCAGGCATACAAAAGGCCGGTTCCCCTTCAGGGAAACCGGCCTCTAACCTGCGGTGGAGCTTAGGGGATTCGAACCCCTGACCTCTTCCATGCCATGGGCGGGGGTCTGCCTCGTGCTCTACGCTCTGGTCCGCGTAGCCCCTGCCCTACAAGGGATTGCCCCTCCCCCGGTTCCTGCGCGTTGCGGCATGTTGAGGGGCGTTTTTACGCATCGCCGTCTCCCGAATCTCTCCCATCCGCGTAGACGGTCCGGTGGCCTGCCGACGCCTCGCCTCCTGATGCTCACTAGCGCTCAGGCCAGGGTCTGGGTCGGTGGCCGCGCCGGACCTGTCGATGAGTATGCCGCAGCGCTGCCCCCATCCGGGGCGGTTATCCACAGGGCCGTATTGACACGTATGAGTCAACCTCGGATCGAACACATGTTCTATAGTTCTCAGCATGGGCAGCAACCGTCGATACCCTCGGGAACCGCCGCCGAAGCTGGCCACTCGACACTGCTGGGTGCTCCGGACAGCATCCGACAGCGGTCCCTGGCCCGGATTGATTCTGGAGTGGCGGCGAGCCAATTCGGGAGTCTGGGTAGCACGAGTGGTCTACGTCCCTGATTACCGGTCGGGGCGGTCGATCGAGGACTGGTTCGCAGCCGTGCATCTTCGGCCGGCCGAAACTTGGCCGCCTTCTACGATCTGACACACATCGCCGTCAGACTGGATGAGTAATGCCCCGCGAGTTCTCGGAGGCAGGCCTCGACTCGCGAGTATGCTCAATCTTCCAGGGTGTTCGGGGTAGATTCTTGCAAGGGGAAACATGCTGGCCAGTCTTTTGCCTGGATTGCGAGACGTGCGTACGCCGCTCGCCGTGGGATATCTGTGGCTGCTCAATCTTTGGTTGTTCTTTGGCCATTACGCTCTACGCGGAAGCAATGCAGATTCACGCACCTGGGAAGCGGTGATCGCTGCTTACGAATTCCTGGGGCAGGGCGCCGCAATCGCGGCAGTTTCGTTCACTGCTTTTCTAGTTGGCGCAATACTGACCATCGATTTTGAATCTAAGCTTCTCAGCAGGCTTTCATTTATGGGCGTGCGCGCGCGCCGATTGGATACTGAAGGTCAACTTGAAGACTTCATATCGACCGCATTGGAGGGTGTGGATGCGTCCCGACGATCCAAGGCACTCGAATGGAACGAGATGCTACCGGCGGATGATCTGCGTGCGAGGCTCCTAGTTGCCAACCAAGAAATGTATGGAGAATACGATAGGCTTGAATCCGAGGCAACATTTCGCATAAATGTCGCACCTCCCCTTCTTGTTTTAGGCATCGCAATTGCGCCGCTAGCTGGGGATAGCCTCCTAGGTACTCTATTGATTCCTGTGCCGATGTTGATAGCTCTACTTTTAACTTTGCAATCATTCCGAAAGCATCAATTGGCGGTTAACGTTCTGATGCGCGCAGTTTTGTCGGGTGTCATTGAGCATTCGGTCATTGCGCGTGCGCGGGCATTGCATGAGCGTCAGACGCGCACCACCCAGCAAGAGCAGGAAGATGCTCGTAATTCGGAGCAGTCGAAAAGCAATCGGAAATTCCATTTGAACACTCTGGCGGAGCTATATGAGCTGCAAACTCAGCTCGAAGTTTCCATCACGAAATCGAGCCCGGCCGATCCGAACTGGCCTGACCTTCTCAAGCGGAAGTCCGAGATGCGCGATAGCATCGCAGCTCAGATGCAAAGACTGTCGGAAGCCTTTGACGCTGGTTGACGGTTACGTGTCAAGCGCGGCCAGTCCGCCGGATCGTCCCGATAGCTGCCGCCCGAGGTCCGGAGCGATGCGGGTCCAGGGGCGAGCTTGCTCGATCGCAGAGCGACGCCGAAGGCGCCCTTGACGCGTGGCGCGTA